>JBGSRK010000098.1:0-3677 GCA_041737595.1 Patescibacteria group bacterium | reverse complement strand
GCCGTGGAGCGAGCTGAAGAACCGATTGTACAGCTGGGTTTCGAAGCTAAGAGCTTTTGTGGTGTGGCAAAGGTACCAGAAGTGTCTCAAATGCTACTAAAAATTGGAAACAAATATTATATTTTAATACACATTTTATACTACTATAGGACTAGATAATGGAGCGCCTGTATACTTAGCAACAAATCTCTGCACAAGCTTTGTGTAAGATAACAAACAAGGAACCATCGCCGTTTATACACACTGTTGATGCGATGTGGCTAAGAAGACTGTAGACCCAAGCCGTTGCCGAGGTGAATGCATGCATTACAAATCGTTGGCGAGGTGAATGCATGCATTACAAATCGTTGCTGTGAAAAGGGTACTATGACTGTTGACCCAAGCCTTTGCCGATGTCAACGTTTTTAAATTATTGCTGTATGTTTTTGCAGAGTAAATCATCCTTGTAACATCAAACGGTGTACTAGCAAGAAAAGCCTAGGCTCTTTGCTTTGACAAAGCCTAAGGTGCCTTCTAATACTGTTTTCGCTACATATTACTGATAAGCTGTACAGTATCCACTATCATAGTTTCTGTGTGTTGGGTGTCTTTTACACTCAATTGTCTACACATTAGCAAGCATCTCCTATTTTCACCTACTTAGCTTCCATGTTAAGGGGTAAAACTCGCCAAAAGATGTCTCTTGCAACAACGTGCACATTTAGTGGTATCATAATTGAAAACTCAGATCCAGTTGCCTTTCGAGACTCAGACATATGTAGAAATTCAGATAAGAATCTGTATAAAAGGATGATATTAACATCAATGCTAGAGCCAGACCTATGTAGAACTATGAAGGTATAATGTGTAGAGGCATGGATTTAACAGCAACACCAGTCTTGATACCACAGTGTGTCAAACTAACAAAAAAATGCAAAAAACAAAGCTGACGTGTAAGTAGACACAAAGTATCCCAGACCTATGTATCAACGAGAGTAACAATAGCTAATAATAAAAAAGCCAAAGTTCCGAAACCCTACCCATCTCATCACATTGAAAGTGTCAGTCCTATTGTGTCAACTCTCAGTCTCACCCATCCTTTGCTGACGTGGATAAAGTGTAACCTCAGCCCCCACAATCACACATGCGCCCGTAGCGACTCACCTTTGTATAAAAGTAAGTGCGATGTTCCAGATTCAGTAAAGTGTGAGAAACCCCGACAGACATACAGACAGCGCCAGCAACTTTAGTCCGGCTTAATATAAACTACATCCAGTTTGACAGAAACTAAAACTATCTTGACAGAAACTACTCCAGTTCAATGCTACAGAGACAATGCACCCACAGCATCTGGTATAACACATCTATCTATATCAATTGCATCATAGCTTCAGAGCTACGGACTAAAACTCTTCAAAATGTGACTCTGACGATAATGTGTAATAACGTTCTGGCCGCTCCATTCCAAGACAAAACAACCACTATGAGCTCTATTAAATATTCCTACCCGGTGGCACCGGCTGCAGTAAATTCTCAGTCTCAACCATGATTTGCTGAGATGAATAAAGTGTAACATCTACAACATTGATTACGCTTTTCAAGTTCCTCAATGCTATGGACTAAAACTCTTTAAGACGTGGCCCTGATGATAAAGTGTGATAACATTCTGTCTACCCCACTCCAAATTAAACTCCGCCAAGACAAAACTACCACTATGAGCTCTACTGATTATTCCCGCCGGCGGATGAGGTAAACTTTCAGTCTCAACCATAATCTGCTGAGATGGATAAAGTGTAACCTCGGCCCCTACACCCATCCCAGCTCCCTTAGCCACTAACTTTTGTGTGAACGAAAGTGTGAGATTCCAGATACACAGTTGCTGTAAAGTGTGAGAGTACCCTGCGACAGCAACTCCATCTGGCTTAAAGGCCACTGCGGAAAATCCAGCCAGAGGATACTTCCGCCCATTCGCATCTCGTCCAAATAGAACCTTCTGAGCCTCGTACTTTCCTTCCGGACTGCGTCGTACGCTTCCACTGGCAGGAATTAGAACTCTTTTCAAACTTCCATTTGAAAGATCAAATACAGAGATCGACTGCGCAGCCCACTCAAGGGGTATGATCTCTGCATATCTACGCCAATATTCATCCCAAACAAAGTCTGAATTTATATTTCCGAGAGAATCTTTGCGTAATTGAACTCCCATTATAACTTCAGGACACCCCACAGCGAGTTGAAGAGAACCTCGATTAAGTGACGCCATCGGGAAATTCTCAGAAAGTTCCCTAAGCAAAGTATTTACTGTTGAATGGCAACCTCTCAAAAGTGTAGAATTCAAAGGCTGTAGTGTCTTCATCAAAATCGTGGCCAGTAACGGAATTTCCTTCAAGGCTATGTCATACCCAGTTCTCTATGAATGCAAAAGCTGTACGATGCTTACAAAAGCCTAGTTGTGTGTTAAAGAGCTTTGTCGTACACCGCCAGAGATCATAGTATCTACTAGGTGAAGGAATAATCTAAGATCCGCAGATGCTAACCCTTGAAGAAGCCGTTCAGCAGCTACCTTACACTTATCTATGTACTCCAAAGTGTAACCTTCTGTAGTGGTCACACTTTCGGGGTTGCTGATCAAAGTATCTGCATCAATTGCGCCATTCAGCGTCGATATAACAACATTAGCTGCAGATGTGATCTTAGATCTTAGAAGTGAGAATGTTCCGCCAGTTTGTTGCCCTGATATTTGTGGCTCGAGCTAGTCCTACAACTCCAACACCACCGTTGCATCAGATTTTATAGATTCCAATTTCCTCTCTCCAGATCGCAACTATAAAAGCAGATCTACTTCTTTCACACTTTTGCCCGATCCACCTTCCTCAAAAAGGCGTGACTGCGGGTCATGGTGCCGATGCAACCCGCGCGCATGGCTTCCACTCCCTCCCTGACTCTCACTCTATCCAGCAACCGCCTGTTGAGTCCGCCCTTGGGTTGCACGAAGCAATAAGATCCGTTCATGCATCGCCAACACAGATGTGATCATATCCATCAGATCGCCACCTAAGCACACCTTCCATCTAAGTGCATCCGGCCCTAATAATCCTTCCGCCAGCATCTAAGCTGCAGTTGCCTAATAAGGCTCTGGTGAGTGATCTGCCAGTCTTATCACGGCTTTGCAAGTCAATTGCATCACAGGATCTGGCGCATACTGTCCATGGGCGACGCATGCCGATCCTGATACAAGAATTTGCATTGCATTTTCTTGTACTGTATTGTCCCTCAACTCCTTAGATCCAAAGATAGACTCTATTCGCATTACTTCAGGCGCAAAACCTGCACGCCAAACATTACTAAGTCAGTACTTTTTTGCGAAACAGACAAGTGCAAAGAATTGATATCGGAATCCATCCACCAGGAACTAAGCTGCAGTGGCCTAATATGGCTCTGGTGACTGATCTGCCAGTCTTACCAAATCCTTACAAGTCAGTTGCATCATAGTATCTGGCACATACTGTCCATGTGCAACGCATGCCGATCCTGATACAAGATCTTGCATCGTATGCTCGTGTATTGTCTGCCCGGAAAATTCACCAGATCCAAAGATGCCTTCAATCCGCAACACCTCAGGCGCAAAACCTGCACAACAGTCAACTGACTGTTGCCTAATTAGGCTCTGGGGAATGATCTGCTAGTCTTATCGAGGC
>JBGSRK010000110.1:0-2578 GCA_041737595.1 Patescibacteria group bacterium | reverse complement strand
GGCCGTCGCCGCCGCAGGTTCCGCCGCCACCCCGTCGACCGAATGGTCGACCGCCAGTTCGCGCTCGGGAAGCGACAGGCCCTTCATCAGCAGCTTGAACTCCTCGGCGTCGATCGATTCGCGCTCCAGGAGCGCGTCCTTCAACGTCTCCACCTTCTCGCGGTTGGCTTCGAGGATCGTGCGCGCGCGCGCGAACTGCTCGTCGACGATGCGTTTGATCTCGGCATCGATCTCCTGCAGCGTCTTCTCGCTGAACACGTGCGTCCGCCCGAAGTCGCGGCCCAGGAACACCTGTTCGGCGGCCTCCTCGTAGGCGATGGGGCCCAGCTTGCGGCTCATGCCCAGGCGCGTGACCATGGTGCGCGCGTAGCTGGTGACGGCCTTGATGTCGCCGTACGCGCCCGAGCCGATCTTGCCGAGGAACATATCCTCGGCGACGCGCCCGCCCAGCGCGACGCAGATCTGGTCCAGGTACTTCTGCTCGGTGATCGTGTACTGGTCCTCCACCGGCAACATGGCCGTCAGACCCAGCGCCTGGCCGCGCGGGATGATGGTCACCTTGTGCACGGGATCGGAATCGGCGCAGGCCCAGGCCACCACCGCGTGCCCGGCCTCGTGGTAGGCGACCTCGCGTTTGACCGCGTCGGTGACGACCCGGCTGCGGCGCTCGGGCCCCAGCATGACCTTCTCCTTGGCGTCCTCGAAGTCGTCCATGTTGACCTGGTCGTGGTTCTTGCGCGCGGCCAGCAGCGCCGCCTCGTTGACCAGATTCTCCAGGTCGGCGCCCGCCATGCCCGGCGTGCCGGCGGCGATCTTCGCGGCCGAGACGTCCGGCCCGATCTTGACCTTGCGGATGTGCACCTTGAGAATGGCCTCGCGTCCGACCAGATCCGGCATGTCGACGACGATCTGCCGGTCGAAGCGGCCCGGCCTCAGCAGCGCGGGATCCAGCACGTCGGGCCGGTTCGTGGCCGCCAGCAGGATCACGCCTTCGTTCGTCTCGAAGCCGTCCATCTCCACCAGCAACTGGTTGAGCGTCTGCTCGCGCTCGTCGTGACCGCCGCCCAACCCGGCGCCGCGATGCCGGCCCACGGCGTCGATCTCGTCGATGAAGATGATGCAGGGCGCGTTCTTCTTGCCCTGTTCGAACAGGTCGCGCACGCGGCTGGCGCCCACGCCGACGAACATCTCGACGAAGTCCGAACCGCTCATGCTGAAGAACGGCACACCCGCCTCGCCGGCCACGGCGCGCGCGAGCAGCGTCTTGCCGGTACCGGGCGGGCCGTAGAGCAGTACGCCCTTGGGGATCTTGGCCCCGACTGCCTGGAACTTCGCGGGCTCCTGGAGGAACTCCTTGATCTCCTCGAGCTCCTCCACCGCCTCCTGCGCGCCGGCCACGTCGGCGAAGGTCGTCTTGGGCATGTCCTTGTTGACGGCCTTGGCCTTGGACTTGCCGAAGCTCATGATCCGCGAGCCGCCACCTTGCATCTGGCTCATGAAGAAGAACAGCAGCACCAGGATGAGCACCACGGGGATGAGCGAGATGAGCAGCGAGACGAGCAGCCCCTGCTGGGGCACCTCGACGTTGTAGCCGTCCTTGATCTGCCCGGCGTCGACCTTGGTCTGCAGCAGCTCCTGCAGCTTGATCCCCTGGCCCTGGACGTACTGGGCCTTCTGCTTGGACCCGTCGGCCAGGGTGATGGTGATCGTCTGGTCGGGGTCGACGATGAGCGCCTGGGTGACCTGGTTGCCGTCGATGGCGTCGATGACCTGGTAGGTGTCGACGGACTTGGGTCCGCCGACGCTGCCGAGCAGCGCGCTGCCGAGCAGCACAAGCGCCACCGCCATGAGGATCCAGAACAGCGGCCCGCGGATGAACGACGAGGCTTTCATCGCACTCGGGGCGAGGGCCCCGTCCTCCTCAAGAGGTGGATCACGGCGTCGAGGACGCCTGGTCGGCATGGCACCGGGGAGGCGCCGGGGACGACGAAGGCCGAGCGGGTGAGCACTCGGTACGACGACGGTACACCGGCTCAGCGAGGGTCGCTCCGGCGCTCCGCTGAGGGCAGAACGCCACACGGCGTCCGGATTGTTCCGGCCTCAGCCCCCGTACACGTGCGGGGCGAGCGTGCCCACGACCTTGAGGTTGCGGTAGCGCTCGCCGTAGTCGAGGCCGTAGCCGACGACGAACTCGTTGGGGATGTCGAAGCCGACGTACTTCACCGGCACGTCGACCTTCACCGCGTCGGGCTTGCGCAGCAGGGTGATGACCTCGACCGAGGCGGGGTTGCGGCTGCGCAGGTTGCGCAGCAGCCACGACAGCGTGAGCCCGGAGTCGAGGATGTCCTCGACCACGAGCACGTCCCGACCGGCCACGTCGGTGTCGAGATCCTTGAGGATGCGCACCACGCCCGAGCTCTTCGTGCCCGAGCCGTAGGACGAGACCGCCATCCAGTCGAGCTCCATGTGGCCGTGCAGCGCGCGGGAGAAGTCGGCCATGAGGATCGTGGCGCCCTTGAGCACCCCGACGAGCAGCAGGTCGCGCCCGGCGTAGTCGCGCTCGACCTCCGCGGCGAGC
>JBGSRK010000023.1:0-1725 GCA_041737595.1 Patescibacteria group bacterium | reverse complement strand
ATACCATACTCCCACCATTCCATATTCTCCCTGCCCAAAAAGCCACTTTCTCTGAGACTTGACCATCATTTGCCGGTTGGTTCCAAGAGCGACAATCCTGCAGCCGATGCTTGCGAGTTTTGACCCACGAACTGTGGAATTCGACCCGCGGCCGCCGGCCACCCGCGGCCACGTTTTCATGGTTCTTGCGTGTAGTAGGGGAGCAGTGGAGCTGTTCCTGGCACGGTCGTCACCCGGAGGGACAGGGAGTAGTGTGAAACTGTATCATATTGTGACAGAAGTGAGTTCCTTTCAAGGTTTATGAATATACACTTTCTGTTCCATAGTTGATACTTGGTGTTTTGTTGTTCTAGCATACTGTAAGCTACTGTGGAATTTGATTTGGTGGATGTTATGTTATGTGTCTAGACCCTGGCAGCTACCAAATTAATGGACGTAGCTTCCGGTGGACCGCCTGCAATATGTCACACTTTCTCCAGCCGCCATCCTTTATTGCAGCCCATATGGCATGGTCACACCTGCACTGTGTGGCATATGAATGTGGCCAGAAAATTCCTTATTGCAGCCAGCCCTGTTTTATACATATGAATCTGCTTTAATATGCAAAGTCAGCATGTTAGGTGTGAAGCTTGTATCTTTGAAGTGTTCAGTTCAAAATTCTGTTCACGAGTCTCAAAATTGAATGTTGAACAATTGTAGGTTCGTTTAGACCCTGGTAGCTACCAAAGCAAGTGGACATAGCTTCCAGTTGGCCGCCAGCAATCTATCACACTTTCTCCAGCCGCCATTGCAGCCGCCACCCAAGGCGACCAGGCCGCCTTTACGGCCCACATGGCAGGCTCACAGCTGCACTGTATGGCACATGGAGGCGCGGGGAATCTCTTCAGGTTTTATTTCTACGGAGGAGTGCTTCCTAGTAAATCACTAGTCTTGGTTGAGGCAATACTGAACACTTTGTCTAGAGAGCTAGCTATTACGGTGAAGGCTGAGAATTCTGCACATGTGGAAGCATTTATGGAGCTGTGGTCAAGTCTTATACAGTCTTTCTAGGGCTGAGATTCTTCTTAGGCCTGAGAATACTTCTTTATAAAAGTATTACAGCGGAAGAAGTATAGCTTACCCCACATAGCTCGGTCACACCTGCACTGTATGGCAAACTGAGGGGCAGGGAATCTCTTCAGCTTTCATTTCTATGGTGGAGTAAGTGCTTCCTAGCAAATAGCTTGTGCTGGTGGAGGCAATACTGAACACATAGTCTAGGGAATTGGCTGTTACTGTGAAAGCTGAGAATGCTGTACATGTACTAGTGCCTTTTATGGAGCTTTGGTCGAGTCTTATTTGGTCTTTCTAGGGTTAAAACCCAACACTAGTATTACTCTTAAAATCATGCCTTTAGGATATTTTAGACAGGTGTCTTTCAGCATTTCTAGATGAGTTGTACCTGTACACCGTTTTATGTAGAAAAGTCTAATACTGTTTTGTTTTAAGGCATTAATATAATAGGCTCCAAGATGTTGTCACGTGCTGATCGGCTCGTTTTTTCTTCTCGGTTGCCTGTATCTCTAGAGAGCTGCTGCGTCTCTTGAGGGGCCGTTCCGTAACTATCGTCTCTAGAGAGCGATTCGACTGGTAGGCCTTCAGTTGCTTACTAGGATCGAAGAATAACGCGGCAAAAGGGAAGGATGCCTAAGAGCGATTCACTTGGACAATAATATTCGCACGGGG
>JBGSRK010000029.1:0-2581 GCA_041737595.1 Patescibacteria group bacterium | reverse complement strand
GCATATGGTGAGGTACAAGGACGAAGCCAAGGAGCTGCGCGCAAAGGAGGCTGGGCTACGGGAGCAGTGCAACTCCCTGTCTAGCGACTTGGATGCGTCCAACCGGAAGGTTTGTGACCTGGAGAAACGGCTCAGTGGACTTTGGGACTGCGTCCTCGATGTTAACAAGGTGCAAGTTGACAAGGACGCCGCTATGAGAGAGATCCTCTATCGCGCCGACAAGTACGCGCATAAGTCCCCCGGAGAGCCGCCGAGCGCTAGGGAGCAGCCCACTGGACCGGTGCCTAAGAAGCGGTGTTTTGGCGAAGGTATAGAGCGGGAAGCGCGCCCGCCTAGAGAGAGCTTGAAAGTGAAGTTCAAATTTTGACTTGTTTGTTGAACCCTTGCCGCCCTGGCCTATGAAGCACGTAATGTGATTGTCAAATGGGCTGGTAACTGTTAAAGGATCTTGTAACAAAACACCCCCAATACCTGCCCCTCGAGTTTCCCTCCCTTTAACTGGACAACCTTGGTGTTACTCATCGATGCATCCGATATTTGAATGGTCGTTTATGATCACCATCCTCGACGCGCCGTTTGCGCTTCATCCGTCAGGAACACTACTTAAGAAGCGTGGCGCGCACGAGTTGGGCACGGCCCCCGTGTATCCCTATTTGTAAGAGCTCTAGCCATCGGAGACGGGGCTTACCCACAGTTGAGTTGTGATGGTATGGGTTGGACTAGGTCATTCGCGCTCGACTCGTACTTGTCAGAGAAGCGGATTAGTGAGGTACCGCGCGAATGTGAGTTGTAGGTGTACAGGGAGAGGGATTGTGCCCGGGAAGAGGTGCGCCTGTATACCGAGTGCGAGTTGCGGATATCAGGAGTGGACGGGTATGGCGTGCAGTTATCACCGGTCCCAGCTCAACCAATATTGCGGGAGTTACATCCCTGTGCGGTTCATGGAGTCCAAATGCACACGGGGCGGGCGGAAACGCAAGCAGAAGCGGGGGGAGGAGGAGGGGCCGCGCCGAGAGAAGGGGGGTGACCCGTTGGGCATGGACGTGGGCGGACCGGACGACTGCTCGTACGAAGTCATCAGCGCCCTGTTCCTCGACCCTTATCGTGACGTGTACGTGACGGAGGACCTCACGCTCCTGAATGGGCGCGTCGTGGGGGAGTCGTGGAATCTGGCGGCCTTCAGGCACTTATCGCATCCGTTCACGCTGGCGGACTCTGACGCTGAGGTGTTCGAGCACGCGGGGCGAAGGTACATGGCTTGCTTCAAGAAGAACGAGCGCATCGTTTATGGTACGTCGGAGGACCGACGGCGGTCAATTGTGCGCGATGCAACTGGCTAGGCGGTGCACTACCCCAACTGCACCGTCGTGCTTGGTATCGTGGATGCCACGGGGCGATTAGGGGATGTCTCCAAAGACGACTCCGTGATTGATTCGCTTAGGTTTATTGACGCAAGGGAAGCGTATGAGATCTTTGGGAATGCGCTGGTTTGGGACGGGTAGAGTGGACCCATGTAAAGTTGGATAGTAACTGTTGACCTTGTAACAAAAACGGCTGTGTGCTCTCAATTTGCCTTCCACTCGCCCCGCTACAAAAATCGCGCAGGGGGTATGGCTGATCGTCTGCGTCTGAACCGTCCCTTCGTCCTCGACTTCGCGTCGGCGCGCGAGATGCGATCCATCCTGGCCGGTGGGTACACGAAAATATAGAAGACCCAGTTCGAGTGCACCGATACGACCACTGGTCCTACAAACTGGGTGTTAAGTAGAAAGGTCGCGGAGGCGGACGCCAACGCCGCGCCGGGCACCTCCCTCGTCTTTTCGATGGACTACCCCCCGGGCATACTCTAGGGTGCGAAGAACGCGCGGGGCGTGGTAACGGTAACATTGCCGCCTGGGAAGTACAAATACACCGTCGATATCTTGCAGGAATATTCGCAGGTAGATTTCGTGGTGTATCAAGTCGAGTCGCTCATCGCCACGGAGGCAATCATTCTGCAAGCCGCGCGGTCGGCCCGGGCGTTCCCGTCGTTCTCGGGCGATATGTACCGGCTCAATTTCGGAAAGGTGTTCGATGTAGAAGTACAGGATTTCGGAATGTGGGGCCGCTCATTACAGGTGATTCCTCGCGTGCACGATAGTTATCTCGACAACATCGCTGCCACCCTACACGCAAAGTATGACAAGAAAAGCTCGCCGTTATAGACCATAGACCATGTCGCTATACTTATAAACGACGAGGACATCCCAGTGGTTATAGAGGTGGTGAGTAAGGAGGATGCCGCCTGGTCGGTCACGTCTCCGGCCCCATATCTAATGCCGGGCTGGAGGGTCCCGCCGGGCTTTACCAGGCCCCCGCCTCCCCCGCCTCCACGGCCTCCACGGCCGACGCCGGCCTCGACACCATATTAGAGTCCACCGCCACATTAGAGTCCACCGCCCCATTAGAGTCCACTTCCTTAGCACCCGCCGCCATTCTCGGCACCCCATCCCCAGCAGGCACCTGACCCCGCACCGGTCGCCCCGCGGCGGTCCAGGGTCCCCCTCGTCGTGCTAATCGTTGCCGTCGGCGCGCTGCTGGC
>JBGSRK010000033.1:0-1698 GCA_041737595.1 Patescibacteria group bacterium | reverse complement strand
AACACAGAAGGTTCTGAAGATAACAGACTTTGGCCTCTCCAGAGTGACCGGTCGAAGCCAAGGGACTATGTCCGGAGTCAAAGGGACTCCTGAGTACATGGCACCAGAGCAGTGGCAAGCGGGAGAGGTAACCGAAAAGTGTGATATTTATGCCTGGGCTGTGATAATGTACCAGTGTGTGACTGGGCAGTCACCTTGGCCTGAAGCAAAGAACCCTTTTGAGATTATGTCCAATGTGGCTGTTAATAATCAGAGGCCAGTGCTGCCAGAGTAGGTCCCACGGCTTCTTGGTAGTCTTATCATCCGCTCCTGGGATGCTGATGCCGCAGTTAGACCAAGTGCTGCAAAGCTGGAAGAGGCTCTCACTGAAGCACAGGTACTAAATTAATGGAGTCCAAATATAGAATAAACTTACACGGAAGGAAGTTAAAAAGTTAAGAAGTTAGAAGTGTTGATTTCAACACTCAAGAGCTGAAAGATGTTCTCACCCATCAGGTGTAAATCCATAGGAGTAGAAACAAGGAAGACGAACCAAGGTGTTGTGGGGTATTTCTGGGAAGAAATGTTGTGGTGTTAGAGACATAGTTAATGTTGTTTATAATACTTAGAGGCCAGTACTGCAAATGCGGGGTGCTTGCCCTCTTTTGTGCTCCTGGGCTGTTGGCACTGCTGAAAGGCCAATTGGTCAATGGCTGGTAGATGCTCTCACTGAACCCAAGCTGGTGTTTAATAAAATATCATTGCAAGGAAACAAGGTATACCTTGAGGTGGTACAGAAACTGTGTTAATAAACAAAAAAGAGGCCAGTTTGGGTGCGTAGCTAGGTAGAAATGACAAATTGAGAGACGTTTAAGGAGCCACTATGATGGATAGGAGACTGGGAGTATTACGGGGGCTGATTGCAGGTGCAAAATATTGGGCAGAAAGGTATAAATTTGTTACGGAAAAGTCACCTTGTTTGGGTAGACAAGTAAATTTTATCTAGCTACACGTCACTGAGTGATAGTTAGGGTTGTTGTGGGTACTGAAGGGGCTGTGTAGGGCAGCTTAGCTGTTTGTGCAGTTTACTACAGGTGGGGTATATTAGCAATATATTGTTAACGTCCTGTCTTTAGACAGCTTTCTTTCAGAATATTTATCAAGTTCTGATAATATTCTGTTTAAAGGCATGATTTTAGCACTTATCGTGTATAAAACTGGCTCTCTGCGAACTAGCTACATAACACAACATCCTGCTTTTGTAACATCTACATATATAAACCCCAGCCACTTATTCTTGCCGATGCCGTTTGCATCTTATGTGTAAACAAATGACTGTGAAGGAAAACATACAAATAAATTTGATTAGCGACTAATACAGAGTACCGACAGCTTTCTTAAGTAGGATTGTGTAGAAGACTTGGCACTAAACGCAACTTAAGTATGCTGAGTCAAACAAACAACGTATGGGGCAATTCGACCTGGACATTTATTGAAACAGCTTATGATTTACCCACTTGAGTTGGCTTAATGGTGAGCTGTGGGTAGATTTAAAATTGCTGATCGGATTTTAATCCGTGAAGCCTTGAGTTAGGTTTGCATTTTTTGACACCCACGTGCGCACCCATACGGGGATTAGCTACCGGATCCCTTCCTGCCCCTCCTAAGCCATAAAAGTTAGTCGCACCCACGTTCCATGTGCTATACATTTCTCATTCC
>JBGSRK010000063.1:0-2727 GCA_041737595.1 Patescibacteria group bacterium | reverse complement strand
TGATTCTGCTAGTCTAGTTCTGTAATCCTACAACAACAGTTGGGCATCGTGTCATACAATTCATATCAATTTTGCAGTATACCTTGGTGTTGAAAGCTTTGGTATCAGTAACCGTCTATATGGCCCCAAGGTGTTTTAGTCTAGTACTGAAACAATTAGTACCACTATTTCCTTTACAAATAAAGCCTACAATGGCATATGAATAGATCTTAAGGCAGTATATATCTACACTTTGTACTTCAACGAGCAATCAACGGTCGAGTTAGGGTGGTGCCAATCAGAGTCTGTCTGTACCCTACGCTTCTTACTCCTGTTTAGCAATTTGTTGTATTCGTGTAGTGCAAAGCACAGTTTAAGCCCGTGACTGCCACAGCCAGCCAGGTATTGTTTCTTCGCTGGGATTAACAAGATAGCTAGACTTTCTTCACATGGGATTAATGTAGACTGCACCGCGCTGGAAGTGACTGTGGACTTATGTGTATTTAGAAACATACTGCTGGGCAAGTGTTGTGTGGTTTTTATTTTCACTCACATTTATAGTATTGTGTCGATGTCAAGGAAAGGATGCTGTGTGTAAAGGCTAAGAGGATTGGTAGACCTCTGCGAAATCATATTCCAAACATCTCCAGCTCTTGAGATAGATGAGTTGGACCAAATATATTGAGCAGCTAAAGTAGTACAGAAGACTCCACCAGCCACAACTTCAGCGGTTTGTTACTTCTATAGATTTACAGTCCCTGATGGCAATATATCCCAGTATTGGTAGTACAAGCCAGACATGCAGTATGTATATGCTATTGTTGTACACAGTTTTCCCGGTCTTGAGATCTCAAAGTAGTGTTCTTCCACAAGAGGGTAATATTAGGCTATGCCTGACTTTATAGTCAGTCGGGTTTTACAACAGTTATTTCAGCTGGTCACAAGTTAGTGGTTTAACAGCTATTGTAAGCACTAGTTCAAAACATAATATTGTTGTGTGTACAGCTTTGTGACTGGACAGATGAAAAGGTGATTCAAGATGTCGAAAAGGTGATTCCCGATGTGGCAATAGCACCGCAGGTGGGTATATTGTCAGTGTTATGACTAGAACAAGGTTCACTCTAGAAATATGGAGCTTTGACAGGCTTTGAGTGTTTTAAGGTGAAAGCATTCGGTGTTTCAACATACTAGTGTGTGGATATTAGGACAAAACAACTACTTATGGTTTTACGCCCAAAAGACAGTTTTTTTGTCATTATCTCCCTTGGTCAGCACTTATTTCTTTAAAAGCTGAAGCAGAGCTTAACATATAGCTCTTTATTTAAAGCTTTGCAAGAGAGTCGCTAAAGGGCTGCAAAGCACAACTGCACCTTGTACAGCACTGTTGTGTGGATTACCAGTGTTAGGTAAAACCTGTTAGATAAACCTCTCAGGTTATTCAGGTAGAAATCTGTGGATCAACCTCCTGTGTCGTTTAGTTTTAAACAACTGCACACATTCTTCCCAGAGATATTTAACAATGTTAAACCAGTTAATCTAATTGGTCACTATTGGTTCAGACACTGATATATTACTGACATATAAAAAATGCCAATGTATAAACAGGAAAACAAGTGCGTTTCTTTGCTAATATATATATTCGTGTGTGTATGTGGAGTGCATGGTGACTCATCATATCTAGCAGGGCATATAAGATAGGGGGTTCAGTTCCCATACATTTAGTTTTGCTTAGTCTGCTGGTTGAAAAGTGTACAAGCTTCGCTTCCTCGCCGGAGTGTACTCGCTAAACTCATTTATGTCAGGGTTGTTTGGAAGGCCATGGCTTTTAGGTAAGTGCCAAAGATATACGGTAGCCCACTACTTTGGGGGGCTATCTGAGCAAAGTAAGGAGAGTGCATATGGGTGTATACCCTACTGCTGCAGCAACCAAAGGAAAGCTTCTTCTCCTGAGTATGCTACTTACAGACTGGTTTGCATGTAGTGGTGTCAAAACCAACTGCATCTTACTACTGGTTGTCCAAAGTGTGACTGTTCTGTTGCAGAAAGCCTCCGTTAGAGGGACTCCTTCTCCTTCTAGTGGGCGCTCTTCTTCAGCAGCCCTTGGACCTAGGTCACTCTTTAGGGCGAGTCCGCACGCCAACAACATCTTTGGCCAGCAGACTGTGGTCGGTCGAGCCCCTGGCACACCCAGGGCAAGTGGGGTGTAGATGACTGGGCTCAAGACTACGAGGACAAACGTGAAGAGATCTGGCTCGCATAGCTCTCCAGCTGCAGCTTTTGTGGGACCTTCTCAGCCGAGTTTGAGGCTTGCGTCTGGTGCTGGGACTTAGGTAAGGTGCTGCTCTAGTAATTCCTAACTGTGACAGAGGTGCTTGGGTTTATTGAAAATATATGTGGAGGGGCTGTGCTTCTGGAGCTAAGCCAGTGACTGGTGCGAGTCCTCGTGCTGCCAACATCTTTGGCCAACAGCCTGTGGACGGTCGAGCCCTTGGCTCACCCACTGGTGGAGGGGTGGAGATTTGTAGGGCCAAGACTGCGAATGTTACTTTTATTTAAACTTAATTATAAAAAAAGGCAATATAATCTATACACACAGGGACAGAATCGGCTCACAGAGATCTCCAGCTGCAGCGTTTTGAGGAAGTTCTCAGCAAAATACAAGGCTTGCCTTGGGTGCTGGGACCTACGTAAGATGCTGCTTTTAGCAATTTACAAGTCACGAGTGTGATGCCTTTGATAAAGGTTTGA
>JBGSRK010000007.1:0-4771 GCA_041737595.1 Patescibacteria group bacterium | reverse complement strand
TGCGCCTTTGCCTGGACCAGTAGAAGCTGCAAAACCTCTCCCTGCCCCATTAATAGAAGAGCCTGAATCAATTTGAATATCAGTAGCATTGATAGTTACACCTACACCGTTAGTTGTGCCTGTATAGCCAAGAGGGATGAGAGTAGAAGAACCAGTCAATAAAACCTTTCCCGTTCCGCCGGTATAATTTACATCAATAACTGAACCATCTACCCCGTCGTTTGGCTGTATATATAAAGCTGAGGCTGAATTAACTGTTATTGATTTATACCCATTTGTAGTTTGTCTATCCCCAGTAACAGTATGGCTGTAACCACTAGTAACAATCATATCTCCACCTGCCATATCACCAGTAACTACATCGGTGTATGTGAGTGTTAAAGAATAAAGAGCAGGGGAAACTCCTGCTGATGGGTTAAAAATAACTTTATAACGAACATATCTACCAGCGAGAATGGCTGTGGCTGTATGCCCTGTGGCAGTTGTGAAATATGAAGTTGCAAGGCCATCCGGACCAACATAATTCCATGTAGTATTGTTATCATTGACTGCTATTTGTATTTGAAGGGATGTTCCAGCGGGTTGAGTTGTCACCCCAGAACCAGATGTATACCAAGAAAGTGCTGAATATTTTGCAACCGTTCCGACGCCTCTATCTATTGTTGGAGAAATTAGATTACCAACTGAAGCGGGGCTGGTTAGTACAATTGGGCTAACTGCAGTGTTTACATTTGTCGGAGTTCCAGTCGCAAATTGAGGTTGAGAATGAGTTAATGTTGCAGCAAAAGCTTCACGGGGTTTAAATATATTTATCCCATAAGGTGCGATTGCTTGAAGAAGCATAAAACCTAAAGTAGCTGTGATATATGAATAAAAAATAGAACGATGAACAGTTTTAGAAATTGGTCTATCACTCCATTTTTTATAATTTCCACCTTTGGCATAGGTATTGTCATGTAATAAACGAATTTTAACGTGTATTCCATAATAAAATTCAAACATTCGAGCACGAAAAAGAGCCCAAAATACTCTCAACTTTAAAAAATCAAAATTTTTTGACTTTTTTATAGTCAATTTATTCTTAAACTGAGCTTTTTTATTCCCTCTCTTAATACTCAAGTGTTTCCCCCAATAATATCTGTTAAAATTATCTCTTTTTTGCATTATTGAGTCAATAGTATTTACTTTAAAAATGTATATAAATATTTTGAATACATATTTTATACAATACTTTATTTCTAATTTTTAATTTCTAAGTTCTAAATCATTTCTAAATTATTATTTATTAAGCGTTGAAACAATTTTACCAAAAATCATCGATAGTTCTTTAGATTCTTGCTCATATGGGCTAATTTTTTGTTTCATCTCGATATTTAGATCTCCCAATAATCGCAACCAATACTTTGTCTCTTGTGATTCTTTTTTACAAATATGAATTTTATTCTTAAAATCTTTACGCGAAGAAGCACCATTAGCTTCACAATAATTAGCTGCTATTGATGTCCCCGATCTAATAAGCTGATTTATTATAGGTGAGTTTATTTGATTATTCGGGATTTCTCTACACAATAAAACAACTTTTTTACTAAATTCATAAGTTCTCTCTTCAAGCGGGTAATCCATATATAAAATTTACATAAGCTTTTTAGAAATGTCAATCAAAAATTAGAAATTTTAATTGTTTTAAAACTTAGAAATTAAAAATTAGAACTATTTAATCTTATTTAGTCGTCTTGTGATTTCTTTGACAACCTTATCTCGAGGATAAGTTTCTTGAGCCCCAGAATGCATATCTTTTATAATAACCGTATCAGAAAAAGCTTCTTTTTGACCTATTATTAGGGTAAATGGAACTTTAAATCGATTTGCAGACTTGAGCTGATCTGAAATTGAGCCCTTTTCTAGTGAACCCTCCGCACCAATACCTGCTTGTTGGAGATCAAATAATAATCTAAATGATTTCTTTTTAGCTTCTTCCCCTAATTGTGCAACATAAACCTCAACAGAATGTGCAGTTGGAAGTTCAACATCATGTTTTTTAAGTTCTGATACTATTCTATCTGCCCCAAGACCAAATCCAATACCTGAAACTGATTTACCTCCTACAAGAGCCGTAAGACCATCATATCTCCCACCGCCACCAAGGGTTAATTTACCATCGTCACCTTCGGCCCAAATTTCAAATACCGTTCGCGTATAATAATCAAGACCTCGCACTAAACGTGAGTTTAATGAATAATTAATATCAAGTTCATCAAGATATTCAAGTATTACTCTTAAATGTTCGTGGCAGGGAGAACAAAGATGATTAACAGATTGCGGCGCATCAGCAGCAATTTCATTGCAAGCATTCACCTTACAATCAAGTATTCTTAAAGGGTTTGTTTTTAAACGACGCTTGCAATCAACACAAAGTTTTGTTTGATTATTTTTAATGTATTCAACTAGTGCTTTTTGGTATTTCGGACGACAAGTTGGGCATCCAATAGAATTAATTTGAAGTGATATATTCGGAAGACCTGCAGAATTAATTATACGCAGCGCAAGCCCTATTACAGTAACATCAAGTAGAGGTGATTTTTCTCCTAGGGCCTCAACACCAAACTGCCAATGTTCACGATATCTGCCAGCTTGAGGGCGATCATATCTAAACATAGGTAATTGATAATAAAGTTTTACGGGTTGTGGCCTTCCAGTCATGCCATTTTCCAGATATGCACGAGCAATTGAGGCGGTCCCCTCTGGTCTTAACGCTACAGAATTACCCGATTTATCTTTAAATGTATACATTTCCTTTTCAACAATATCAGTGCTTTTACCGACGGTTTTAGTAAATAAATTTATAGATTCGATAGTTGGAGTGTAAATTTTTTCGAAACCACTATGTTCACATGCATTTTCGAATATATCTCTAAGGTAATTAAAATATTTTTGCTCTTCTGGCAAAATGTCTCGCATGCCTCGAACTTTTTGTACAATTTTGTTACTCAAACTTATATTCTCCTTTTTTCTTATTGTCATCTTGAGTGAATAAAATGAGTCGAAAGATCTATTTTAAATATTAGCTAGATTCCTCGACTCCCGCCTAGACTCGGCGAGGCTGGTCGCTCGGAATGACAGTACTATTAGAAACATTTAAATATACTCTAACAATTCTCCCCACCCACCTATTACTTTTCTTAATTTACCACAATAAAAATCAAGTGCAATAACAATTTATTATTAAATAACCCTTATTTAATAATCTTTACCTGGAAAACATCCTTTACATTATTAATATTCTGGATTAATTCAGCCAATTCTGATACATCATCAACTTGTACACTTATATTTATTTTAGACTGGCTCCCCTCTTTTATATGTCGATTTTTTATAGTATCAATGTTTATTTCTAATTTAGAAACAATTTGTGAAATATCAAATAACAACCCAACTCGATTAGCTGCTCTAATTTCAATTTCAGAAAATATAGTTTTCTTCCATGGATTGTATTCTAATATTCTATCTTTTTCCAAACTTTTTATATTTTTACAACTCCTTTTATGGACTGTAAACCCTCTACCTCTGGTAATATAACAGACAACTCTATCTGATTTTTTTGGATTACAGCAGGGGGCAAGTTGTATTTTCATCCCTTTTGGAATATTTTCTTTATTTTCTGGAGTTGTCTTGATTGGTTTTTTATCTTCTTCGGGGATATATGATCTTCCAAGTATTATTTTAAGCGCTTGTCTAGGGGTTGTAAGGCCCTCCCCAACAGATGCAAAAACACTCTCTATATTTTTAAATGAAGTATCAGAAAGTGCTGATTTTAAATTATGTTCGGTGATATCAGAGATTTTTAAATTAAGAAGTGAAAGTTCTTCTTCAACAATCTTTTTACCCTCCGCATGATTTTTGCTAAATTCAAATTTTCTAAAAAACGAACGTATATGCTGTTTAGCTTTTGAAGTTTTTATAAAATCTAGCCAGGCACGATTTGGAGAAGGTTCCTTACCTGAAATAATTTCAACCACATCTCGAGTTGATAATTTATAGTTTAATGGAACAATTTTACTGTTTACTTTTGCTCCTCTACAAGTATCTCCAATCTTTGAATGAACTTCATAAGCAAAATCAACGGGAGTCGCACCAACTGGTAAATCATATATATCGCCTCTAGGTGAAAAGACATAAATTCGATCATCTAGAAACTCTATTTTTAGACCTTCAATAAATTCATCAGTTGAACCAACTTGCTTTTGCCATTCTTTAATTCTTTTTAAAAAATCAGTTTGCGAGCTTTTTGCAAAAGTTCCTTTTTCGAGATCCTTATCTGTTTTACCAGAAGATTTTTCTATTGAGTAATGCAAATGAGAAGCAACCCCGTACTCAGCTTCTTCGTGCATTTCTTCTGTCCTAATTTGAATTTCAAATATCCTACCTTCTGGCCCAAAAACAGAGGTGTGAATAGAACGATAACCATTTGGCTTTGGAGCGGCGATATAATCACGGATATAATTTGGTAAAGGTCTATAAAGAGAGTGAATTGTCCCTAAAATTTTATAGCAATTTTCAATACTCCCTGTAATTATTCTCAAAGCAACAAGGTCATATATTTTATCAAAATCCCAGTTTATTTCAGGCCGGGTAATTTTTTTATATAAACTATAAATATGTTTTGCTCGACCTTCAATTTTTCCATCTATATTTTCAGATTTTAATTTATCTGAAATAGTTCTTATTAGTTTTAAGGTATATCTGTCTGCTGCTTTATAGCGACGGTTAGCTT
>JBGSRK010000094.1:0-3037 GCA_041737595.1 Patescibacteria group bacterium | reverse complement strand
CCGGGTAGTCATTCGGGAGATCGCTTCCCTCAAGGGGATCAAGGCCACCTTCATGCCTAAGCCTTTTACCGATCACGCCGGGTCAGGTATGCATTCTCACGTCTCCCTCTTTGAGGGGGACACCAATGCCTTCTATGACGCGGCTGACGAGGCTCGCATGTCGCCGGTTGCGAAGTATTTCGTCGCCGGTCTTTTGCACCATGCTCCGGAGATCATCGCCGTGACGAACCAGTGGGTTAACTCCTACCGTCGGCTTTCCGGTGGGGGAGAGGCACCTAACTACATTTGCTGGGGTCGCAATAATCGTTCAGCACTGGTTCGTATTCCGATGTATAAGCCCGACAAGGCTTCCTCGGCTCGGGTGGAGTTGCGTTCTATCGATTCTGCTGCCAACCCATATCTGGCGTATTCCTTGGTACTTGCTGCTGGTTTGGACGGCATCGAGAAGGAGCTACCGCTTCCAGAGGAGGCATCCGACGACGTGTGGCAGTTGTCAGCTCGCGAGCGTCACGCACTGGGGATCAAGCAGCTGCCGCAAAGTCTGGGTGCTGCGATCCGCTGCATGGAGGAGTCCGAGCTCGTGGCTGAGACCCTCGGCGAACACGTCTACGATTATTTCTTACGCAATAAGAGGGCGGAATTTGAGGAGTACAACCGGCAGGTCAGCCAGTTCGAGCTTGATCGCTACCTGCCACACCTCTAAACAGGTTGGAACTGGCGTCTAGTCGTCGGCAAAAATGTCGCGGAAAACTCCGGCCATATCAACGACTGGGAACACGCCAGCAACGTCGTCGACGTGGGACCCAGACGCCTGAACTCGTCCTGCTGAGCGCATTTCTGGCCAGTGTGAGAAGCCAGTTGCCAACTGCAGGAAGGTGACAGGAGCGGTCTCGGCCACATTGGGTGGAGTGCCCCGGTGGTGGTTGGGGCCCGACTCAATAGCCGCCAGTTGAACCGCGCACGCAGGTGGTACCCGAAGCTCGATCGTGCGACCACCGTGGGTTTCATCGAGAACGGCTGATAAGGTACGGCAGCTTTCAATAATCGCCCCAGACGGAATATCGATGCCGTCGTGCAACCCCATAGCAGCCATGGCGAGCAGGGTGGCTCGCAGTTGGTCCGTCACGCGCACTGGTCCCACAAGAGAATCCACTGTCGCAGGCGGCCCGGGGGTGGCGAGCAATACCGACTCTACGTTATCCAGAAGACGTTGGGCCTGACTGGCAAGACGGCTAGCGGTGTCGTCGGCAATCACTTCATGGCCGATGGCTGCCAGGGTATTGGTGGCTTTGCGACGTTCGTCGATCACCCGTGCCAAGGTCATCGGTCTGATGGTCGTCGGCGTCGTCACCGTTTGCAGGGTGTCGGTGAAAATCACCATGAGATGGGCAATGTGGTGGCGACCCCACAGCTGAGCTTCACCGGGGTCAAGAGGGTCAGTGTTGGGCTGAGGCAGCAAACAGCGGGCGGTCGCTACCCATGTGGTTGCCAACCGCTTCACGCTGCGCTCTGCGCGTGCTGCCATGATCGTCACCTCAACAAGACTAGGGGCATCGGGTTGCACGGACCGTACACCCACTCGACGCTGACGTGACGACTGGGCAACACGTCGGTGCCCCTCGTCGGCTAATGTGCCACCGAGGAGGTGGTCGCGGTGGATCGCAAGTCGAGTGTCACGATAGACCTACTGCGTCTGGGAGTGATGGACACTGATGCGGCCTCAGCCAACCATCACCGAATCGCGGAGAACATAGGGGCCGACCCCAATCGACTGGCGGATTGGGAGCATCACCTTGAGACGTGCTGTGACCCGGACCTAGCCCTCAACGTCCTTGCTGAACTTGCACAGGACTCCGCGCAGTGCCTCGGCGAAGTGCTCGATCATGACGCTTCCGCCTGCCGGTTGGTTCGTCTCTTGGGCGCATCCAGTGAATTGGGCCGCCACCTTATTGCCCACCCTGACGACCTCGCGGAGGTCATCCGCGATCCGGTTCGCCTTGGTCACGACGAGATCTGTGACGATCTGCTTGAGGTCGTAGGTGCGCATAAAGAAGGTGAGTTTACGGTTGCCGGGACGCCGACTGGCCCGGCATCAGATCGGCTGAGATTGGCGAACCGGCGCCATTTAGTGCGGATTGCGTCGCGAGATGTCAGCGCTGACGACCCAACCGAGATTATTGAGGATGTCGCAGCTGAACTAGCCGATCTGGCTGACGGTATTGTCACTGCGGCCCTGGCCTTAGCCCGAGCCGACTGCCCTGATCATGCCGATGCTCGGCTAGCCATTATCGCGATGGGAAAGTGCGGGGCTCAGGAACTTAACTACATTTCTGACGTCGACGTCATGTATGTCGCTGAACCGGCCAATGACGATGTTTCAGGCGCCAGCGCGGTGACT
This sequence comes from Patescibacteria group bacterium, assembly GCA_041737595.1. Taxonomy (GTDB): domain Bacteria; phylum Patescibacteriota; class CPR2; order UBA1875; family UBA1875; genus JBGSRK01. The sequence continues at coordinate 639 of JBGSRK010000094.1, read as the reverse complement.
ATCGCGACCAAACTGGCAGCCTCAGTGGCGAGAATGTGCTCGGCCCACTCGGGGGCTGGGTCAATCTGGCAGGTAGACGCTGCTCTGCGTCCAGAGGGCAATGCCGGGCCGTTGGTGCGCACCATGGATTCAATGCGCACGTATTACGAGAAATGGGCGAAGAACTGGGAGTTCCAAGCCTTGCTCAAGGCCCGTCCGATGGCCGGCGATCTGGACTTGGGTCAGCGATTTGTTGAGATGGTCTCCCCGATGGTGTGGCAGGTGGGAGAGGCCGAAGGATTCGTACCAGAAACTCGCGCAATGCGCACCAGAGTGGTCTCTCTTATTGCTGCTAAGAACAAAGGCCGCGAAATCAAGCTTGGTGCCGGGGGGCTGAGGGACGTCGAATTCACCGCACAACTGTTGCAGTTGGTACACGGGCGTCAGGACGAGTCGCTGAGGGTACGCGCCACCTTGCCGGCCCTGCGTGCCCTTGCTGCGGGCGGGTATATCTCGCGAGGCGCGGCTGAACGCCTTAAGGAGGCATACCGGTTAGAGCGCGTTATGGAGCATCGCGTGCAGATGTTCCGGCTGCGACGTACCCATCTTCTCCCAGACGATGAGGACGGGTTGCGTCGTCTAGCACGTGCCGTCGGCCTG
>JBGSRK010000076.1:0-1975 GCA_041737595.1 Patescibacteria group bacterium | reverse complement strand
CACATGGGAGGCTTCACTCGCTCTGGTGGAAAGTTTGATTTCAGTCGTCTGCAAGCTTCTAGTGATGCCAGTGCACAGTATGAGGTCACACACTATGCTCATGTTGAGCAGTCTTCCACTTATCACTCCAGCTCTGTGCAGCGCGTGGAGCATGTCAGCTACGGTAGTGTTTCTAGTGGAGGGGGATTGGGGCCAAGGTCTGGATTTGATGGTATGGGGCAGAAGGACACTGGCGTTGGCAGTGGGTTGCACACGGCACAGCAACGCCGTGGTGGGGTGGACACTGAAGTTCTAACACCATTTCGTGCAGCTGGTCCAGCAGGGAAGGGCAGTGGTGCGCACAAGCCACAGCAACGCCATGGTGGGGTGGACACTGAAGTCTACGGCCCTTTTGGGACAGAACCTTTTTGGCACACAGTTAACAGTCCTCATGGTGGGGTTGATACTGAAGTGCTCACTCCTTTCTAAGCCTTTAGGGTGACAAGCGGTGTGTAGGGAGTGGAGCATGTAAGCCACAGCAGGGGTCTCCGGATGTGCTGGTGTTTTGGGCAAGGTCTGGGGTTGAAGATATGTGCTCGAGGACAAGTTGAGACCTGCTGGTGGAACTGTTTCGGGCAATTTGCTGTAGCACTTGATAAGGAAGAAGAGGTTAGGAGTTAAGGCAAAAGGGCTTATGTGGGTGTAAATGTAAGAAAATGGTTGGAGGTTGTAAATATGTTGTGGGGTGTGTTGGCTACACCAATATCGCTTTGGTAGTGGTCTAGATGGTGGATTCTGGCAGCGGGCTAGGAGCAAGAAAGTGATAAAGATATTGGGCTGTATGTTGCCTGTATTGTCAGAGGCAGTAGCAGCTGTGTGAAGCTGTTCCGTCGTAAAGCGCCTTAGGGAAAGGTAGTCGGACATAAAGAGGACCATTGGGCTAGGTTGATTATAGCAGCAGTATTTTTTCAGTGGGAACAGATATTGACCTGGTGAGGGATTTATAGGTCAGTAGGTAAACGTTACGTGGTATTATGTATTGCTAGCCATATTGTTTTACTGAGGCAGTGACTAACTTTTGTGGCAGGTCTGCGGGGCAACAAAATCTTTGCCTTAGGCAAAGTTGGATACAGCAATATCAGCTTGGGAGTGGAGGAGATTCAAAGTCAGGGACTGGCCGTTGTGGTGTCTCTAGTGGTCTGAAAATGGAAGGTGAACTGAAGTGACAAGAGATTGCTTTTGTAAAATGACCTGGTTTTGAAACAAATAGGAAACAACAGCACAAGTGTGACAGAGGATTCGATGGTAAGGTCTAGAGTTGCACAAGTTTCTGGATATTATAATGTGAACTTAAGTGGCAAATGGTTGGTTGCTATTGTCTGTAGGGGTTGCCAAGGGCTGCAGCTCGAGGTCTCAAGTACTTTTGGTGGTAGGGAAATGAAGCTAACGTGTCGTTAGACTAAGTTGCACCCAGCAGAATAAGTTTGGCTGGGTATATGACTTTAAGTTCTGGAGGTGCACAGTGTTCTGGATATTCGATTGTGAACTGAAGGGGCAAATCATTGGTTGCTATTGACGGTAAGGGTTGCCTTGTCAGTATCGTGTGAGAGCCAGTTATTAACCATGTCTTTGTACCTGTTGTTATGAACATCATGCCTTTCAGTTGACAACGTTGTGTGTCGTGTTACTCTACTTTGTAGTTTACACAACATAGTATTAACGATAGTATTGAATGTTTGAATCATGATTTTAGACACATTTTTATCAGATTTCCTATATATTTTATATTTTAGATCTTTGTGGATGGAAGCTTTGAGATATTTTTATGGAGTTTGCAGAGCGCTGTACAGCTAAGTTAGTATGTTTGGTTAGTTAGTTTAGTTATCTGTTGCATGTGTTAATTAGGCTAGGAGTCCCAGTGTATATAGTATATGCCAGTACATCTGAACGTTGGGAGTTTCGTGTATGTCTGTTGCCCCTCGACAACTTTCCGCTC
>JBGSRK010000081.1:0-1626 GCA_041737595.1 Patescibacteria group bacterium | reverse complement strand
GTTCTGTTCTTAACCTGCCCTGTACTGAGGCAATTAATCTGCTAGTCAGATGAACCTGCCTTCTCATTTCTCACAAACTTCTCAAGTCAACTGAGCTCCAGTTTGGCTTACCTTCTTTAGATTCATGCCATTCTCTAGCTCAACTAAGTCAAATTGCACTTCACATACAGCCTACATGCCAACAAACAAGATTTATAGACAAACAATTTACAGAACAAGCGTTCCCAAAAGTTTGTTATTATGGTGGGTAAACACTTTCACCTGTACTTAACTAGAGCCTAGTTTGAGGTAAAAAAAATCTTAAACATTTCTCAAAAGTAGTAAAATGTCTTGTGTAGGCTGAACCGTGAACAATATTAATTTGTCTGCTATTGTCATGTTAAAAAGTACAGAGAATTTAACCTGTCTGGAGCTGTGAGGTGTCACAGCCTGTAGCCCATCTAATTCCTATTTAAATATTCCTACACACCTCAGTAGTTGGCAACTCCAACTCCACCACGGGCTTCAGCTGCTGTTTGTTAGTTTGTGCGGTTCTGGTCTAGGTATCCAAGTTAGGCACACTGCTGCCAAAATTAAATCTAAAAGACGTGTCCATAAAGTTTGGCGACAAACTAAGGTAAGGGTTACGCACTTGTCACTTTAGCAATATCTTGTCTGTACCTCCATCATATACAGCGGGGTTACGAGCTAGTAAAACCTAAGTTGCCAACGACACAAGGCGTACTAAGACGAACGTATCTGGAAAGCCTTCGTGGGAGTGTATGGCAAAAACGTTTAATAAGCACTTATGGCTTCGATCTTATTCTGTGGCCTAGTACTAAACAGAACGGACAGGATTAGTATTCAGGTCGCCGAGCGTTTACGTAGTGCTGTAGTATGAACTATGGCGGCTATTGGCGGCGTGCTTCTCGTATTTACTACTACAGTTACAGCCATTAAGAATTTTTCCGACACTACTTTCAGTCAAGAATTTTACACCTAGGCTGGAGTTTGAGAAAGTGTAGTATGCATAGTCGGTGTTACAGGGGACTCATCATAGTAAGGCCCATATAGCTAGGGTCTTTTATACTTTTATCTAGATTCTTCTGTGCTTTACTCAGGCTGTATCAGTGTAACTCTCTTTCTTACTTACTTTTATCTAGGGCCATATATTTATGTATGTATGCCCTCAAAGGAGGGTATGTCTGGCTCTTCTGCTGATTTGTAATTCGTAAAATTGTCTAGAGGTACAACTCTGGCTTATCTAACTTAAATTAAATAGCACAATTAGCAATCCCAACTAGAACTTTGGTAAAACATGTGGCATACTTTGGTGGTGGGAGGGCAAGTCTTCATAGAGATATGTAAATATATGAAGAATTGTGCGGTTTCTCAAGCAAGGCTATCTAAATGATCACAAGTGGGCAGGATTACAGAACCTTTCTTTCCTAGGTTTTTCAGTTGATTGCAACTAGCGGAAACGGCTATATTGAAGACATCCATTCAGGCAAACTAAAGAACGAACTGCAGTTGTCGCCTGGTTGCTTTAACTCTGGTATGAGATACAATATTTGCCTTAGAGTAAGCCAGCTATTGAGTGAGCCAGGGGGGCCCCCCGGGTGGAAGTAGTGTTAGTAGTGTTTCTGG
>JBGSRK010000126.1:0-1757 GCA_041737595.1 Patescibacteria group bacterium | reverse complement strand
AGCGCGACAGGCAGGTAAACGATGGATGCGGCTTGAAGCCCTGTGACCAACGCCCCGCCTGAAACACTCTCGACGAACGTTGCCGGGCGGGTGGGATATCCCAGCCCAACGCCCAGAGCGCCTTCGCTTGCCTTGCGGCTGGAGAGCGGCGTGGCTGTGATCGTGACCTGTTCGCCGTTGCGATCGATCAGCATCTCAACCGGCTTGTCGAGATTTGCCTTGATGATCGTAATTGCGGAACTTATTTCGGTCACGCTTTGCCCGTTGATGGCAAGCAGAATATCTCCAGCCTGCATGCCCGCCTGTTCCGCGGGTGAATTGCCAGCCACTGAATCGATCTTGATTTTACCCGGCAGCGGCACGCCTTCGAACGAGATCAGTAAGGAAAACACCACAATGGCGGTGAACAGGTTCATCAACGGACCGGCAAATAAAACGACCAACCGCTTCCATGGGTTGGCGGCGGCCAGCCCGCCGGGCACATTGGGATCGTTCTCACCTTTAGGACGCACAAAGCCGCCAAGCGGCAATGCGTGAATCGTGAATTCAGTTCCCTGCCATTTAAAAAGCGTCACGAGTTTTTTGGAAGGCAGACCAAAACCGAACTCTTCCACCTCGATCCCCGCCCAGCGCGCGGCAATAAAGTGCCCCAGTTCATGCAAAAAGATCATCCCGCCCAGAGCGAGCACGAAAACGATTAAAGTTACAAATCCAGATACCATTTTTTATCCTTACACTAATTTGACGACAAGGCGGATTATATCTTCAAACGGATTTGACAGAGTTAGAGATTTATTAGACAAGTAATCCTGCCATGTCCCGCCGATAGCTGATTCTGTTTCGATTGAAATTATCCTCCCGTTGCCCCACGCTACGCGAAGCGCATGCAAAGCCCATAAAGCGGGCTACAAGGCCTTTGCCCCACCACCCACTCCCGCTACCAACACATCGCTCACACCTGGTATTTCGCGCAGACGTTTCTCTACTTCCTTTACATACTCCTTCAAACAAATCACATGGACATTCGCGCCCGCGTCCACCGTGTAAGCGGCGGGGAGTCCGCCCGCCCGCCACTCGCGCACCTGATGGAATACCTCCAGCGTTGCCGACTGCCAGTACATGAGCGGCGGATTCGAAGTCATCATCACGGAATGCATCATGTCTGAGTCATGTTCGATGATGTTTGCTAGGGATTCAAAGTCCCGGTTGAGGATTGCGCTGCGGCAGATATCCAGCCGACGTGGGGCATCTGCCACGCGCGCAGATTGCAGAGGACTTGTCCATGCCAGCGCGTGACCTTCCGTCGAACCGGTCTTTTTGTGTTGGGAACTGACAATTGCCACACAATCCACAAGCGCCCAATGCTCGGGAGGAGCAATCGAAACCGCCACACAATCATCGTCGCCGGTTCCCATCTGCCACTCGACGAACCCGGCGGGAATCGAACGGGACGCGGAACCCGATCCGCGCCTTGCCAGCCGCGATAATTCGGCTTCGCTCAGGTCAAGTCCAGCCGCTTTGCTTGCCGAGAGTGCCAACGCCGCAAACGCCGCCGCCGAAGAGGCGATCCCAGCCCCGGCAGGGAAGTTGTTCTCGCTCATCACCTCGGCGTTCATTTTGATTCCCGCCATCTCGCGCGCCAGGTCAAGGATGTGCGAAATGCGACTCAAGCCTTTGCCGGTCACTTCATGCCCGTTGATGATCAACTCATCGAACGGCAGCGATGGCTGAAAGCTGACCGTTGTGCGCGTAAAAAG
>JBGSRK010000002.1:0-4703 GCA_041737595.1 Patescibacteria group bacterium | reverse complement strand
TTTTTTATATCAAAAATTGTTTTTCTTCGAAGTTTTTTTGAAGGGATGTGATGTAAAACAGCAATAGAAAAAACATAATCATATTTTTCCTTTAAATTGATTTTTGTTATATCAAAAACTTCGAATTTTGTATTTATATATTTTTCTCTAGCTATTTTTATCAAATCTTCACTGTTATCTATCCCTAAATACGAAACATTATATTTTTCTAAAATTTCATATAATCTCCCGCCTCCACAACCAAGATCGAGTACACTAGAGCCATCTTTTATGTTAAGACTCTCAATTACTTTTCCGATATCTCGCCAATTATATTTTCTTGTACTATCAAATTGAGGGGCAATTCTGTTATAATCATCCTTAGTCTTATTAATTAATTGTTCGGCTTTTTGTTTATTCATTTTATAATTTATTTATAGTTAGGATTTTTATGTCTGCAGATATTTCTGGTGAAATCATTATAAAACTAATTGAGTCCGAAGCGCAAACGCGTTCTGATTTGCGTAAGGTAATGGCCGGTGTTTATTCTACCCACGGCTCTTTAGGTTATCAGAAAAATGTTGATCTCATGAGTAAGTATAATGAAATGTTAAAAAATAAGGAAATCAAAAGATTTCTACGGGTTGAAAAACTACTTATTACTAAAAAAGTACGTTCGACTTCTGGAGTTTCTGTTATCACAGTGCTAACAAAGCCTTGGCCATGCCCCGGAAAATGTATCTATTGTCCAACAGAAAAAGATGTGCCACAGAGCTATCTTTCTAATGAACCAGCCGTAATGAGAGCAATATTAAACGAATACGATGCCAAATCTCAAGTTAGGACAAGATTAGAATCATTATCACTCCAGGGTCATCCTACTGAAAAAGTTGAAATAATTGTAATAGGTGGTACATTTTCAGCACACCCAAGTAAATACCAAAAAGAATTTATTAAAGATATTTTCAATGCCTTAAATGAAAAAGATTCAAAAACCCTTGAAAGTGCTCAAAAAATGAACGAAAAGGCAAAACATAGATGTGTTGGTCTTACATTAGAAACGCGTCCAGATTATATTACTGAGAAGGAAGTAGCCTATTTCCGTGAATTAGGGGCTACAAGAGTCGAACTTGGGGTACAAACCGTATATGATGACATTTTAGAGCTTAATAAGAGGGGTCATAAAGTCGCAGAAACAATCAAAGCTACAAAGCTTTTAAAAGATGCTGGGTTTAAAATTTGTTACCATTTGATGCCAAATTTATATGGCAGTACGTATACTAAAGATATAAAGATGTTTAAAGAGATATTCGAGAATTCAGATTATAAACCAGATTATATAAAGATTTACCCAACAGCTGTAACGAGTGGTACTGAACTTTTTAGATTATGGAAGAAGGGTGAGTACAAAAGTTATTCAAATAAAAAACTTCAAGATCTTTTATGTGAAGCCAAGAAAAATGTTCCATACTGGATACGTATTATGAGAACAATACGCGATATCCCAGCAGAGAGCATTATTTCTGGTTCAAAAGTGTCAAATATGAGACAAATTGTACTTGAAAGGCTGATTGCCGAAGGAACTACTTGTAAGTGTATTCGTTGTCGTGAAGTTGGCTTTGCTCTTGATGAAAATGTAAAAAAACTAGAGGCTAAATTATTTATAGAAGAATACAACGCTAGTGAAGGTATAGAATATTTCTTGAGCTATGAATCGAAAAACAGAGAAATATTATATTCTTTATTAAGATTAAGACTTACAAATAACCAATTTATAGAAGAGATTAAAGATTGTGCACTAATCCGCGAAGTTCATACATATGGTCAGGAAATAGCGATTGGTGGCGCCGAAAAGGTTCAACACTTTGGTTTTGGTAAAAGGTTAATACAAGAGGCAGAAAAAATTGCTATAGAGAATAGTTTTAAAAAAATAGCAGTTATTTCTGGTATTGGCGCTAAAGAGTACTATAGAAAATTTGGTTATAAAAATAGTGGTACATATCTAATTAAAAGTATATAAAATTACTTGACTTTTATTTAAAAATTAAATAAAGTAGGAAAAGTAAGATATGGCATACTATATAAAATGCTTTAAATTGTCAAAAATATTACTCTTAATTTATGAGTAAACAATAAGAAAGGCAAATAAAATGTTTCATAAAAAACCAAAAATGTGGGGAGTGACCACTATCGGAGAAAAAGGCCAAATTGTTATTCCTTCAAAGTTAAGAGAAGAACTTTCTATAGATAAAGGTGATCAATTTGTTGTTATGACAAAGGATAAATTTATTGGGTTAATTAGAGAACAAGACATGACAGGTCTTTTAAAGGAATGGTTAGATAAAATAGAGGATTTAAAAAAACATGAAGAAAAATAATAAAATCATAGTAGTTAAGAATTTAAAAAAATCTTTTGGTAAAATTAAGGCCGTTAGAGGTATTTCATTTGATGTCCTCGAAGGTGAAATATTTGGAATTCTTGGCCCTAATGGTGCTGGCAAAACAACTACTCTTGAAATGCTTGAAGGATTACGAGTACATGAAAGTGGCTTAATAAATGTTGCCGGGATTGATGTTACTAAAGAGCGACAAAAAGTAAAATCTCTTATTGGTGTTCAACTCCAATCATCTGCTTTTTTTGATAATCTATCACTTACTGAATTAATTAGGTTTTTTTCAGCTCTTTATCATACTAAAGTTGATCCAAAAAGAGTTCTTGCAGAGGTTGGCTTAACAGAAAAAGCGAATGAGCCCGTCAAAAATCTTTCTGGGGGTCAAAAACAGCGATTTTCAATTGCCTCAGCACTGGTTAACCGCCCAAAAATTCTTTTTCTTGACGAACCAACTACTGGTCTTGACCCACAAGCAAGAAGACATCTTTGGGAATTAATTAAAGAAATTCGAGGGAAAGGGATGACTGTTGTTATAACTACTCATTATATGGACGAAGCTGAAGAGCTTTGTGACCGAATAGCAATTATTGATTCTGGAAAAATTATCGATATTGATACCCCTCATAATTTAATAAAAAAATTACTTGCAAAAGGCTTTAAAAAGAAAAAAATTATTCAAGAAGCTAACCTTGAAGATGTATTTTTAAATTTAACCGGAAAAGGACTTAGAGAATAATGAAAACAGAAAAACTTAAAAAATCTATTAAAGAAATATTAACAATTACAAAATATTCTATCGTAATGTTTTTTAGAGAAAAAACAGCAATTTTCTTTTCACTATTTTTCCCAGTTATGATTATGTTGATTTTTGGCTTTTTAAACATGGGAGATGGAATTAAATTTAAAGTAGGTGTTGTTGACCAAGCAAATAATGCTCAATCAAAACAAGTTGTAGATGTTATCAAAAAAGTAGATGCATTTATTGTTACAGAAGGCTCTAAAGATGAAATGGTAAAGAGTCTTGAGGATGCGACTCAATCATATGTTTTAGTTTTGCCAGATAATTTTGGTAAAAATATGGGGGATACAACGCAAATTCAAAAAGTGCCAACAGGAGTTACGCCAGAAATTGCACCTCAAAAAGTTGATATTTATTATGACCAAAGTCAAAATGCTTCCACGGTTCAAGTTGGCTTTACTATTTTTGACAAAATTTTTGATGGCATGACACATCAAATTGCGAGAGTTCCAAAATATTTTGAGATTAATCAGGTTTCGATTGGTGGTAATGATCTTAGATATATAGATTTTATGGTTCCAGGAATAGTTGCGATGAGTGTTATGCAGCTTTCTATTTTTGCAGTAACTGGGGCAATAGTTTCTTGGCGAGAAAGGGGTATATTAAAAAGATTACTCGCAACACCAATCAACCCTGGTGTTATAATTTTTTCTCAAATAGTATCACGAGTTATTATTACATTTTTGCAAGCATCGCTTTTAATTCTGCTTGGGATGGTACTCTTTGACTTACAAGTAGTTGGGAATATTGGGCTTGTTATTGCTTTAATTGTAGGCGGAGGATTAATATTTCTTTCTATGGGGTTTGCACTATCAGGTCTTGCTTCAAGCCAAAATGTAGTTGCGGCATTAGCAAATTTATTTGTATTCCCACAGATGATGCTTTCTGGGATATTTTTCCCAAGAGATTCATTCCCTGAGTGGATGGTAAAAGTAACAAATTATTTTCCGCTGACATATTTTTCTGATGCAATGCGTGAAGTTATGGTAAAAGGGGCAACTCTTCATGATATTCAGGGTAGTGTAATCGGTCTTTTGGTTTGGTCAGTAATTATGTTTATTCTTGCTATACGTTTATTCCGTTGGGAATAAAAAATAATGATATAATAAATATATGGATTTACATTCTTTTTTTGATAGAGGTGAACACCAGGATAAATATCCTGATGTTTCAATTGAAAAACAAAATAATGCTAAAAAATATTTGAATTTAGTCGCAGAGGGTCAAATAAAAAGAATAAATCTTTCTCCTCCAGAGGCAAAGAGTATGTTAGTTGAATTTGAGAGCGGAAAGATGCCAGCTTATGTGATTGAAGCTCACTCGGCAGATTATCTTGATTATATAAACGGCCAAATTACTGAGTAATGTCTTAATATGATAAAATTTATAATTGATATTTAAGGTGCTCTGCGCTATGATTGTATCGTTATGTTAAAAGGAAAACGTATTTATTTCAAATTAATAGTTATTCTATTTTTGGCTATAGCCGCAGGTTTTGTGTGTCTACCAAATGGCCCATATCTTAAAATTGC
>JBGSRK010000104.1:0-1594 GCA_041737595.1 Patescibacteria group bacterium | reverse complement strand
CGCGAGTTGCTCCATGCGCTGATGGGCCGTACCTCACACCATGAACACTCGAACACGCCCCATTCTCGCAGATTGCGACTTCCACCCCGCAGACCGCCCCGACACCCCGCAGAACGGGCCCGCCAAGTCGCAACTTGCGAGTTGACCACACTAAGCCCGCCCGCGACGCTGCCGATACACCCGCGGAACCAGTCGAAGTCTCGGGTTCTGCCGGCACGTAACTGTATCCGCCCGCGGCCTTCTTGCCGCGCGGCCTGACGACAACGCAAGAGGAATTCGGGCCGCCATTGGGCCCCTTCTGCACCCGGACCTGCCGGGTACCGCCGGGAAACACGAGTACTGAGGATCGTCTGAAACACTTCAGCGATGGGCGCGCGCATAACGCAACGGGAGCGAACTTATGTTCAAGAACATGAAACTGGGAACCAAGATCGCCACGGGCTTTGCAGCTCTGATCATCATTGCCCTCGCCTTGGGAGGCATGTCGGTCTGGAGCATGAAGGGCGTCGAGGGCCAGTCAACCATGCTGGCCAGGGAGTACGCGCCGGAAGTGCAAGTCGCCAACGAGGTCGAGCGGAACGCGCTGCTGACCATGTACAACATCCGTGGCTACGCCCTCGCCGAGGAGGACCAATACCTCAAACTGGGACGGGAGCAGCTTGCGGCAGTGACGGAGAAATTGAAGGAAGCCCAGACGCTCGCGGACAAGTCGGAGCATCTGGCGAAGCTGAAAGAGGCGGTCCCGCAGGCCCTGGCCAAGGTCCACGAGTACGAACAACTCGTGGAGCAAACGGTGGCAAAAAACGAGGCGATTGCCCAAAACCGGGTGGAACTCAACAACAACGCCGCCAAGTTCATGGAGAACTGCACCGCCTTCCTCACCACCCAGAATGAGGCGATGGTCAAGGAAATGGACGAAGGCGCCTCGGCCGACAAGCTCAAAGAACGCCTCATCAAGATCACCTGGGTCAATGACATCGTCGACCTGGGCAATGCCGTGCGCTTGGCGGTCTGGAGGTCCCAGGCCCAGCGCGATCCTGCGGTGATTCGGGACGCCATGCCCAGGTTCGACGAAATGAACAAGAAGTTCGAGGACCTCCGGGCGGTGACCCACCAGGAGGCCAACCTCAAGCAGATCGCGGAGACAAAGGCCGCCGCGACCGCGTATCAGAAAGCCATGAATGACCTGCTAAGCAACTGGCTGGCGTTGCAGGAAATCGGTAAGCAGCGTGGGGTGGTAGCGGACGACGTGTTGGCCCAGGCCCAGGCGACGGCCTCGGCGGGTATCGAGCAGACCCTCGAAATCGCGGACGGGGCGCAGTCTTCACTGGCGACCGCCTCGACCGTCATGATCACGGGCCTGGCGGTGGCGTTGGTGGTGGGCGTACTCATGGCGGTATTCATCACGCGCGCCATCACCGGCCCGCTCAACCGCATCATCCTCGGCCTGAACGAAGGCGCCGACCAGGTGAACGACGCGGCCGGGCAGGTCTCCAGCGCTTCGCAAAGCCTGGCCGAGGGCGCCAGTGAGCAGGCCTCCTCGCTGGAGGAAACCAGCAGCGCACTGGAAGAAATGGCCGCCATGACCCGCACC
>JBGSRK010000018.1:0-2024 GCA_041737595.1 Patescibacteria group bacterium | reverse complement strand
TGCAGGACCTCAAAGAACTCAAGCCCGGTTACAAAGCACAATAGGAAGTCTGTAAATTTAAAAATTCATTTTTTGCCTTGCCTGGTGTTCTAGCCTGCGGGCTTACTTTGATTCTCTGTTTCATGGTTAAAAGCACGGGCAGCATGCCCGCGCTATCGTTCCGGTAGATTATTGTTTCAAACTGTCAGGACAAGCTGGGGTAGCGTTCCGGTAGTTTATTGTTTCAAACGGTCTGGCCGAGCTGGGTAAATCTGACAAAGATAGTATTTCTGATAAAGAACTTGATACCTTGCTTAAACTGGCCGGGCTGTTATAAGAAAACCGGAACTGTTCCGGTTTTTCTATTTTTACTGGTTCTTTATCTTTGCTTCGCTGGTCCAAGTTCTGAAAACTTGAACCATAATTCTCTCTTCAAACTTGGAACATTAGGGGGCACAATAGGAAGTCTGTAAATTTAAAAATTCATTTTTTTGCCTTGCCTGGTGTTCTAACCTGTTGGCTTACTTTGCTTCTCTGTTTCATGGTTAAAAGCACGGGCAGCATGCCAGCGCTAGCGTTCCGGAAGATTATTGTTTCAAACGGTCTGGCTGAGCGGGAAACTTGAACCATGATACTGGCTTTATACTTGGAACATATGGGGGGTCATTTTTTTATATGCAGTTTAATTTTAATAATTCCTCTAATGAGTAGTATATCTGAATCAGATTTCTTTTTAATATTATCGCCTATTTTAATGAAATCATCCATATTAACTGGATCAATACTTTCACTGTTGTCAGCAATTATTATGATTTTTTTGTTATTAGTATCTGTGATATAGACTATGTTCGGATTAATTCTTAACATTGGTGGTCTATAGATATTTATTACTCTAGTATCAATACTGTCAGAAAAATCTAAAGATTGATACTCATTATCTAACATTTGAAAAATTTCGTTTACTTTTTTATTTTGGTTTTTATTATACCATAAAGCTATAAATACAAATAAAAATGCTAAGATAATATTAATAATAAACCTATTTTTCATGTATTTTATATATTATTTTATTTGGTCAAATAAAAATCCTTTTTTAGAAAATTAATAATTGGATTTACTTTCTACAAATTATTTAAATGTGCTTTTTCCTTCATGTATTTCATGAAGTTATGAGAAGTACAGTATGATTTTTTTTTAATTTAATATTTAATAATCTATGGATCCATAATTCCCACCAACAGTAATACTACCAAGAATAGAAAAGCCCAGACTGACACTGGCCGAAGTAGCTTTTATTGTACGTTTTATTCCATTATTATCATGCACATAACTTGTTGCAGATGAACCTCCAACACTAATAACGAGATATCCTAAACCCCCAAAATATTTTTGTCTTTCACCATACAGATACGACCATCGAAATTCATTCGGATCGCCAGAATAATCAACTTTACCTACTTCCCCATTTAACCCTCCATCTGATGCAAAACCATGGGCATTTTCACTATAAGCATAAAATTTCCCGGCATCTTTTCCTACTAAAACAAAAAATCCACCCCCATTTACTTGTTGTCCTAAAATTCCAACACCAAAATCACCAAAAATTGCTACTGCTCCTTTAAATGGATTTTCCTGCCATGGCTTAAAAAGATTTGTGTTTGGAATCCAATCACTTGTATAAAGAAAATGTGCTAATTTCTTCATAGATTTTGAAGGTTTTTGATTTTTGGGATCTTTGGAGTTTCTCTTTTTATCGGCAAATGCAACAAAACGATGATTTTCAAGATTATCAATAATTTCTTTCATTGGCTCCTTTGGTTTTTCATTTAAAAGATCAAACCAATCAATAAGATTGAACAAGACGAAATTCTTATCTGTATTACTTTTATTCCTATCTTTTTTAATTGGAGGAATAATTTTTCGATTATTATCATCTGACCACATTCCTGTTTGATCAAACATTCTAACTGGATTATTCCCACAATAAACATAACCACTTGAAAACTGCCCCATCGGGTCTAAGCTGTGCCACCTCCCAATCTGCG
>JBGSRK010000022.1:0-1565 GCA_041737595.1 Patescibacteria group bacterium | reverse complement strand
GTGCCTTTGCGAATAGATGCCCGAAATTATCCATCGTGTTCACAAGTGCAGCCTGTTTCAACTTGCTATCTGCCTTGGCGTCCTCTTTGATGGAATCAAAGAAGAGCTGGTCCGCCGGCTTGAATTCAGTTCCGAATCTCTCATTCAAAATATCTATCAGCTTTGATAATTGTATCTTTTCCTTTTGTGCCAAAGCCGTCCCGACCTCCGTAGGACCGGAGACTTTGCCTTTTTTACCTTTCTCAAGTTCGATTGCCCCTTCGGTTATCTTTTCGAGCCTGTAATACTTCAAGGCGATTTCTTCATCAAACTGATAGATCGGCCCTCTCGTATCCTTCGGGATTTTATTGAGGAAGAACCTGACGAAGGAATAAAGCTTCTCAAGGTCTTCATCCTGGAAGGGAATTATTTGAGTCAGGAACGCGTAAAGATTGCGGTAGGCAGCAAGTACCTTCCTGAATTCCTCCTGTTCCTCTTCCGAAAGACTCCTAAACCGTTTGACGCCGGGATCGATGATTGAGTTCATCCTGGCATGGTCGGTCACAGTCTGCCTCGTCCTGGGCGCATAGAACACCTTGGCGAATTCCTCTATCTCCTGCTTATAAAAGACATTCCGCCCTTCTATTTTCGCCTGGAGCTCATACAGTTGCCTCGGCTCGACGCGCTCTGATATCGCAGTTTCCTCATAATATGGCTGGAAGGATTCCTGGATTTCCTTTGTCTCATTCACAAAGTCCAGGACAAAGGTATCCTCCTTCCCGGGATGCGTCCTGTTCAATCTGGACAGCGTCTGGACCGCCTGGACGCCGGAAAGCCTTTTATCAACATACATCGTATGAAGAAGCGGTTGGTCGAAACCGGTCTGGTATTTTTCGGCGACGATAAGGATCTGAAATTCATCTGTTGAGAATTTCTCCGGCAGCTCCTTTTCTTTTATACCGCCATTCATTCCCACTTCTGTGTATTTCTTGTCCTTGGTATAAGGCTCGGTCACTTCACCGGAGAAGGCAACGAGTGTTTTTATGCCGGGATACGCTTTTTCTCTTATGTAACTGTCAAACGCCCGTTTGAATTTGACTGCATGCAGACGAGATGACGTCACGACCATCGCCTTCGCGCGACCGCCGACTTTATGCTTTACCGACGAGCGGAAATGCTCAAGCATGATCTTTGTCTTCTCCTCGATGTTATGAGGATGAAGGCTCAGGTATCGCGCCATTGCTTTAGCGGCTTTTTTCTTTTCGACTTCCGGATCGTCAGCAATTGATTTGACGAGCTTGAAATAAGTATCATACGTCGTATAATGCTTTAGCACGTCAAGGATGAATCCTTCCTCGATTGCCTGGCGCATCGTATACAGATGGAAAGGTCTTGGCTTTCCGTCCGGACCCTCCTCTCCGAATATCTCCATCGTTTTGTATTTCGGCGTTGCAGTGAATGCGAAAAAACTGATGTTCGGCTGCCTGCCGCGCTTTGCCATCGTCCTGATGATGACTTCCTGATAATCAAGAAGCCCTTCCTCTTCAGCCTTTTTCTTCGCTTCATCCTTTATTGCCTTGGCTGCA
>JBGSRK010000071.1:0-1507 GCA_041737595.1 Patescibacteria group bacterium | reverse complement strand
GAGCTGTCTCTTCCGTTGGTGCCTGGACTCGCTCTCCAGCGTGCGCTGGCTGTCCTCGGTATCGCGCTCGGGCCGACGGCGCCTCGCGTAACCTGGGTGGGCAGCATGCCGTGGCATTACGCGACGAGTCCTCGCGGCGAGAGCTACCCCTTCTTCGACGTTGGTTCGACACCGACGCTGCGCATTCAAGGGCTGCAAACCTCTTCCAACGCGGAGCTCTACGTATTCATAGCCGGCGCTACGCAAAGCAGCTGCTTGGAGCTGCCTGCTGGGGAAGAGTGGTTGGTCAGTCTCGACGACCTGGAGACGGGACGCTACGTCGTGGAGATCGTCCACGAAAGAACGCGCGTGTCGACGCTGCGACTCGCCTTCGCCGTTCAGCCGATCGAAGTGGGTGGTGACGTTGCCGAGGCGCGGGTGAGCGTCATGGGGAAGGATCTCTCTCTCCGCGGCCAACGGGAGCTCGCTCTCGACGGGGACTTCACAGAATTGGGAGGCGACTCGCTGCCCCTCGCCGCTTATGGCCCACCGTTGTGGCCAGTGAACGTCAGTTGGCATGGGGCGGGTTCGGCAGCGGTCGCGCAGCTTCACGCCGATCGCGACGGCGAAGTGGATCTCACCGACGAGCTTCTCGGAGCACGCGACTTCATGGAGCGCGAACGCCTCGCGGACCTCGAATTCGACTTCGCCGAGCTGGGAGTCGTTCGACTGAGACACGAAGCGCGTCCGGCGAAGACTGCGTTGCGGCACTACCTGGTTCGGTTCGTCGAGGAGCGCGGCAATTCCCTGTCCGGACTCGGAGACCAGCCGCCTTTGCTGCGCAGCGTATGGATCGATCCAATCGTTCGCCAGCTCGGTTACGTCATCCGAGAGACACCCGTTGCCAGCCTGGAAGACATCCCGGTACCTGCCGCCTCGGCGCTGTTGGAGAAGGTAGTTCGTGTCGGCCACGACATCTTAAGGCAGGCGGAGTGCGTTCTCGTTCTGTGCGGGACGATACCCAGCCATGACTCGCGTGAGTTGAACGAGCTTCGGTCGTTCGCCGATCGCCTTTGCACGCTCCGAACAACCGACTATGCGATCCTCACGGACGGCGTTAGCTGGATGATGTACGACACGACCAGGAACGTGTTGGGAAGTACGCGCGATCTCGTCGAAATACTCGAGACGGGGGGGCAATCGGAGTTCGAGGCATTCCTATTCGAGTTCGCATCGAAAGTGGTGCGATGGAGTTGAAGCTGACGTCTACGGTCGAGCTTCGGCAGAGGCTTGAGACGGCAGTTGGAGCTCCGCTCGATGAGCTGGGCGGAATCTCCGAGGTGTTACGGGCCGAGCTCGCAGCGAGGAGGGTCTGCAGTCGCGCGTCTCTCCGGGCTCGTTGCGCAAGCTTCCTGAGCCCTGTGAGTTCAATGGGCGCCGACGTGCTTGATTCGGTGCTGACGGAACTCTTGCGTCGCGGGGATGCGACCGACGGTCCCGGGGGGATGGTCGCCGCAGCGCCGCTGCG
>JBGSRK010000111.1:0-13364 GCA_041737595.1 Patescibacteria group bacterium | reverse complement strand
GTCGTCGGCCAGCGCCGCGAGGAGGGCGGGGACGGAGGTGACGCGGATCGTCGCGCCGTCAGGCGGCGGAGGCGGAGGAGGCGGAGGAGGCGGAGGAGTTGTCGGCAGCTTCGTCCCGTTGACGTTGCCGGACTGGACGAGACCAGTGCTAGCGCCTTGGTAGTCGTAGACGGTCGGAGCGCCGTAGGCCGGGTCGATGACGTTGCCGACGAAGCGGTTATCGACCGTCGCGTAGGCCGTCATCGCCACGGGGTTCGTGCCGCCGGACACCTGGATCGGGTCGGCAAACAGGTTGCCTTCGATGAGGCAGTCGGTCGCCTTGTCGCCTGTGTCATTGCTCGTCATGAACACAGCTCGAGGTGATCGGCGAACGACGTTGCGGCGGAAGGTGATGCGGAGGCCGCCGTGAGTGTCGAGGCCGTGCCACGTCGGCACGCCATCGACGAGGTTGTCCTCGAACACGACATCGGAGCAGCGGGCCTGCGACCCGATATGGCTGGCGCAGAGGCCATAGGCATTGCCGGGGCCCGGCAGTCCGGTGGCCGTCACGTCGAGCACCTTGCAGCGGCGGACGGTGGCCCTCGTCGCGCCGAGGAGCATGATCCCTGCGTAGGCCACGTCCTCGATCACGCAGTCCTCGATGACGAGGTCGGAGAGGTTGCCGAGCCACATGCCCGAGTGGCCCATGCCCCGGATGACGCAGTGGCGGATCACCACGTCGCGGAGAGCGGCCGAGGACCAGATGCCGAACGTGCTGCCGTCATAGGCGGCCGCTCCGGGGCCGACGATCTCGAGGTTCTCGATCACCTGGCCGTGGTCGGTGACGGTGACGCCCTTTCCGCCCTTGGGAACGACGATGCGGGTGAGGGTCGGCGGCTCCGGCTCTGGCTCCGGCTCTGGCTCCGGCTCCTCCAGCGCAGCGACGCGGGTCTCGAGCGCGTCGATGGCAGCGTCGTACTCACCGCGCAACTCGGCCAGGGCGGCATCGACCTCTGCCAGACTGTGACGATGAAGCCTAGGCTTCATCGTCGGGCTGTGCTTGTGCTCGTGCGGGTCGGTACGCATGCTGACGCTCTCCGTTACCTGGGGCCCAGGCGCTTTACCATCAAGAGGCCGAGCGAGTCCACGTCGTCACCTCCGCATACCGTTCCGCCCGGGAGCACCCACAATCGCTCTACGTGGCCGTCTGGGCACTTCTTCCCGATGCCGTATGCAGTGATCTCGTTGCTTCCCCCACCGCCAGTGATGCCAACGTGGCGGGCCGTGTAGTACGGCTGGTCCCCCTCCTCCACCTTGACGATGAGTGACTGGTGCCCCGTCACCTTGTGGATGAGGATCCACTGACCGGGGATTCGCATGGCGAAGGCATACGTCGTCATCCAGCCCGATTCATCGAGGTCAATGCCGATGTTCTCGTCCTGCGTTGCGATGACGAGGTAATACGGGTTCGAGCCTTTCCAGCCGCCGTACTGGTCCTCTACCACCCCAGACGCTCCTTCGCATCAGCCGCGGTCATCGTGGGCAAGCCCATCGCATCGTTGATCTTGCGACGCTCGCTCTCGACATCCGCGCCCCTGGTTGCGATCTGCCCGAAGTAATGCTTCTCGTCGATTTCGACTTCCCCGATATGGCCGATCTTGATTCTCGTATCGACGAAGATCTTGTTCCCGGCAGCCTTGGCGTCCTGGCAGAACCGCAGGTCCTCGCCGAATTTCCCATGCCAGGTGAAGAACTCCGGCAGCCCGAGCTTGACGCGATCATCGAGTGGCGGCATGGGCGTTCCTGCAATACGCTCGAACACTCGACGATGGATGAGGACGAAGGCCATGCCCGTCCCATCGACCTCGACAAGATCCGAATCCCACGTCTCGAGGAAGTTGTACGGACCAGACATCGGCGATTCGCGCATGTAGAGCGTCGGCTGATACGGCGGAATGCGCCGGAAGCAGAGCGCGCCGACCATGTCCAGGTCGAACTCATCTCGGACGGCCACGAGGCGGCGGACTGCGTCCGGCTGCCAGACCATGTCGTCGTCGATGAAAAGGAGCCAATCTCCTTCCATCCTCTGCACAGCTTCATTGCGCTGCATCGTCAGGATACCGCCCTGGATGATTTTTCGGTTCACCGATCTTCCGACCGGAAGCCACGAAAAATCCGTGCCGAGCAGTGCGGTCACCGTTGCGGCGTTCAGGTGATCCCGGACCGGGATGGCGATGGTCCCCAAGCAGTCCCCCTGCGAATCAGCGCTGTAAACGCGCAGCGCCGTGCCGGGGCTCCAGTCAGATTCGACGATTTTTGGCATGCTTCATTCCCTCCAGCACACGGGCAAGCCCGGTCTTTAGAGTGACGATTGGTTTGTAGTACTCGTGCATCTTCGTCACGTCGGCCCATCGGGCAGAGACGCCGACGGGCTTGTTGATGTCGGTCACGATGCGTGGAGCATATCCCTGGATCTCGGCAGCAATCCTGGCCACCGTGATGAAATCCGTCGCCTTGCCGCTGCCGATGTTCATGGTCTGGTAGCCGTCGATGCCTTTGGCCAGCCGAGCGGTCGTGGCCCCCACGAGATCATCGACATGGACGAAGTCCCGCTTCTGCCTGCCGCTGCCCCAGACGAGCAGCGGATCTTCGCGGAAGTGGGCGCGGCGGCAGATGGAGGGAACCGGGTATTCGAGCGACTGGTCCTCGCCGTAGCCGGAGAACGGGCGAATGCAGAGCGTTGAGAGGCCATACCGGGCAGCCTTGTAAGCCAGCACCTCGCCGACCATCTTCGTGAGTCCGTACACCTCGTCCGGAGCAGGCCAGATCATCGACGCCGGGTCGAACATCTCCTCGTGCAGCGCCGATGGGCGGTCGCTCTGATAGGTCACCCCGTAAACGGCCGATGAGCTGGGGTAGACCGCCACCGCCACATTTCCAATAGCCCAGCGGAAGAACTGCGTGTCCAGCCGCAGGCTATCGGCATTGAACAACGGATCCCACTCGATCTTTTCCCGGCCGCCGACCGGAGCTGCGAAGTGATAGGCCAGATCGTATTGCGATTTGGCCGTATCGAACCAGTTCCCGGCGTCGTCCTCGACGCATTGGTCAGCCGAGAGCACCTTGGGCCAATACGAATGCGGATTCGAGAGATCGTCGACGCCGAGGACCTCGTCGCCAATCGCCACATGATGCTTGACGAAGTGGCGCCCCAAAAAGCCTGCAGCCCCCGTGACGAGAACACGCACGTCTAGGCCCTCACCCCGAGCCCCATCACCATTTCCGGGAAGGGGCCGGAAAACAGGTGGGTCTCGACCATGCGGTGCCCACCAAGCTCATACCAATGAAGATAGTCAGCGTAGTCGTAGCACCAGACATGCCCGGGCTCCATGTTGCCCGGCTGGACACGATACGTCTGGGCTTCGGCGAAAAACGTAACCGCCGTTCCGCCATCCCGCAGGTTGTAGGCGATGACCTGTTCGTGAGACATCTCGGTCAGGCGCTTCATCGGGCGATCCAGAACTGGAAGATGTACGGGAAGTCCCGGAACGTCAATCGGTTACGAACGAATGGCTGCCACCCGTTCGCGCTCAAAAGCTCTGCGTAGCCCTCCTCATCAAATCCCCACAGGTGCTCCGGATTGTCGTCTCGTTCATTGGCCTCAATCACCGGGGACGAGGCAAGAAGAAAATCCCCCTTGGCCCGAGCCTCACGAACGATGAGGTCAGGGTCAGGGAGATGCTCGAGAATCTCGGTCAGAACGACGACATTGACGCGAGGGAACGTTTCGAACGAATCGAGGATGTCACCACAGTTTGTCGCGATTCCCTGAACTTGCGGAATGGCGTCGATGTTGGGGACGCTGACATCACCAAAGAACAAAGCCGGAATGTGAACCAGCTTGGCGGCGGCCAGCAGGATGGATCCATCGCCACATGCCGGGTCCATCGCGCTCGTCGGTTTGAGCGAGGCGATGAGCCCGGCCGTGACGTTGGTCCGAAACACATGGTCGACCCACGTCTCGTTGAGGCGTCGGACGTTCGTGTAGTCAACCTGCCCGTCGCGGTTATACCGCTGACGCATGGAAATCAGGCGACAGTGACGGAAAGCGTGGCCACATCCGAATCGTTGGAAGCATCGCGAAGACGAACGGTATAGCTTCCAGCTGCCGGGAAGACGTAGTTGTTGAACGTGTGGGCGCCATCGGCGCTGACGTTGAACGCGTAGCTCTTGCCGTCGTCGGTGCCAGCCGGGGAATCGATGAGCAGGTAGTACGCGAACGCGCCGCCCGTGTCGTCCGGCGTCCGATTGTCCGCAGCGCCCGTGACGTCGATGCGGCAAGCCGACACCTTCGCGGTGATGGCACCCGACGCCGGGGTGATGGTCAACGTTGCCATGGTTTGTCCTCCGTGAATGCGATTGCCTCGACCCTGGGCCACCAGGGGAACGAGAACACGTAGTCCCAACCACGCACATTGGCCGTTCCACTGCAGGCGTGGTACATCATTTCCCGGTTGTGCTTTTCCCAGCCGGGATTGTCCTTGCCGATGCCGTAATACCGCAGGTAGTCCTGGATCATCTCGTTGAGCGTCCGCTCGTGGCGGATACAGCCGCTGTCCCAGATGATCGAATGGCCATCGTCGATGGGGGGCCGGGAATGCTGCGTTCCGGGCCAGGGGAACCTGGCTTCCCACAAGCGCAGATGATGGTGCTGCTCGACGTATTCGATGCCATCGACCCAGGACTTGAACGGAATCCAGATGCCCGACCTGCCCATCTGCTCGGCCGTCCAGGTGGCATGCGAGAGGGACTTCAGGAGCTTGTCGTCCGGGATCTCGTCAGCATCGACCTTGAACGCCCACTTGGTGCGAACGTTGGCCATGATGGCGGGGAACGTGGCATCGCCATATCCCCGATGGGAATCGAGAACAAGAACATCGGCGTATTGCTGAGCGATGGCCTCGGTCATGTCGCTGGACTGCTGAACGCCGACCACGATGGTCGCGAACACCGGACGTAGAAGCTGCAGCAGGGGCCGCAGCCGAACCTCTTCGTTCCAGGCAACGATGGTCGCCGTGATGTGGGTGTACGGAGTTTTGTTCGGATAGCGAATACCCGAACTCTTGGCAATCTGCCGGTGGTTCGGGGTAACGCGCTCAGGGTTTCCCAAGAACGTCCCTCACGATGCGGATGTCGCGCTCAGCTTCCGTTTCGAGCCACGTTGCAAACACCGCACGGTCGTGGCTGTACATCTCCGCCGAATTGACTCGTTCGTAGTTGGCATCCCACGTACCCTTGTTGGAGGTGGGATGCATGTGCTCGATGACGACATCCGGGAAGTAGAACAGGCAGTCCGCTCCGTCACCGAGAACGCGCCATGCATCATCGAGATACAGGTGTCGGCAGCCCCGAAGGCCGAAGTATCCGAGGGCCTTCACGATGCTCGAGCTGACAAACACCTGCGTCGGAATGTCGTTTCGATTGGTGTCATTGCCGTAGGCAAATCCGCCACCCTGGTCGTCGAGAAGCGACACGATGCGCTCATCCCAGCCAGGTGTTCGAAACCGGTGGTCATCGCCGATGAACCCGTACACGTCGTACTCGGGGTTTCGCTCTACGGCTTGCTGCAGTGCCCCGTTCATGGACCCGGCAGATGGCAGAACAGCCACGGGCAACGATGCCGAGTATTCGGACGTGTCGTCGTCATCGACGACGAACATGAGGGACGTGTCGTCACGCCGCTTCGTGGCGACGAATGATTCCCAGGCCGCTTCGGCCGCAGCTGGACGCCCGCGTGTTGGGCAGAACACGAGAAGGCTCATCCGTTCTCCAGCGTGATGGGGGGCCGGGCACATCTAACCGGCCCCCCGCTTCACATCCTACGTCTCGTCGTAGCTGTAGTTGATGGTTTCCTGCGTCCAGTTGCCCGGGCCACAGGTCGAATCGACTGCGAGCTGGAACACGACGTACTTTGTCGTCGCGCCGGTGGCCGAATAGGACACGGTGTCCCAGGTGGCCTTGTTGCCCGAGGTGTACGTCGTGAACGCCGCGTTGGCGACGGTCGACGTGGTGGCCGTCGGGGTCACACCGGTGACGTACTGCCCGGTGAAGTAGAGCGTGGTCGAGGTCTGCACCGCGCCATCGCCCCAGATCTTGAAGTTCGCCACACCGTTCGCCGGGGCGGTGTCGACGTACAGCTTGAGCCACTTCTCGTACGAAGCGGTGCCAACCGTGATCGGGTTCGACTGCCGGTTGGCAAGCGAGTTCGTCGCGTTGTCGGCGGAGATGAAGTCGACACCCGTAACGGCGCTCGACTGCGTACCGGCGCCAGAGCCGGTGTAGACGCGCAGGGAAAGACTTGCGGCCATGGATTCTCCTCAGTGGTGTCCTAATCGCCGGGGTTCCGCGTCGCAGGGTTACTGCTGCGAACCACCGGGACGGGCCTGGGGGGCTGGTTTCGTGCGAGCAGTCAACCACTCGCGGGCCGTCGGAACGTCGCTGAGGATGACCGCGCCCGTGGGCGTGACCATCATCAGCTGGTCGTATTCCGGGCCAAGGGGCTCCCGCCCATCGTCGATGCGCGCTTCGTTCACCGTCTTCCAGGGAACGTTGGCCAGGGCGACCTTGTTGATGTTCGCCTTGGCCGTGTTTTCCTTGATGTTCAGGCTGAGGAAGCGGAACGCGAGATTGTTCTCGATGCCGCCAAAGGCGGGATCCTGGACGATCTCCCTCGTGAAGTAGTCCTGGACCATGGACATCAACGGTCGGACGCCACGGTTTTCGGTCTGCTCCTGCTGGACTTCCGACGTGCTTCGGTTCACGTCGTACGTCACGCCGAGGTCCTGCGGGGTAAGTCCGAAGACTGCCGCAATTTTTCGGACGAGGTAGATCTGCCACTCGAGGAACTGCATCTCGCGGTTCGACGACCGGAAGGGGATGAAGGACGGATTCTTCGTTCCGCCCGTGATGGCAATGGCTCCCTTGCCTGCAATCTCCGCCTGCCAGTAGCTCCGGAACGTTTCGATCTGTTCCGGTCGAGCTTCCTCGCCGAGGTGGAGAATGCCATCCGGGGCGGCCGAGATGACCTGCTTGCGGTTGTACTCCGAGCCGGACAGCTCGGCGTCGATGGTCATCTTCAGGACTTCCAGCGGCGAGAGCCCCACCACGCGGTAGGTCGCCGGGTTGGCCATCATGTAGACCATCTCGTCATTGCGAAAGCGGGCTCGCTCCTGGTGGTCCGGATACCAGTAATAGCGAGGCGCATCCGGGTTCGAACCATCCCACAGGGCGTCGACCTTGATCTCGCCACCATTGACGGGCCACAGCTCGGCGGTCATTCCGCGCAGGTTGCGCACCTCCTCGATGCATCCAGCATCGAGCACAAGGACATCCTCGAGCACCGGCTCAAGGAATCCGCGGAACGAATCGTTCTTCGCGTTCGGACGGTCGAAGATGGCCTTGATTTCGGAGGCCATCGCGAGATTCGCGCTCTTGTCGGTATCGAAGGGAACGATGTCCCATTCGGCTGTCGCGACTTCTCGCTTCAGCAGGTTGATGGCGGTGCGAACCCATTCCGAGCGCTCGGACCAGTTCCGGTAGACATTGACGTTGGTCTTGCCAACCCTGCCGTGATCCCGGAACGCGACGGTCGCCGAGGAAGTCGGGACCTTGTCGGGGGTAGTTTTCGGCCCCGGACTGCGGGCAAAGACACTCGTCAGCAGCCCCATCTAGAAGACCTTCAATTCCTTGAAATGCTCCGTGATCACCTTTTGCTGCATGCGATTGAGGTGTTCGGAGACCCTCGCCTTGTTCGCCATTTCCATGGCCTCGAGGAAGGTGAGGCGAAGCGTATCGATGCCTGTCAGGTAGTCGGCAACATGGTCGGGAACAACTCGAAGGCCGTCCCGAAACTCCATTTCCACCCCACCGTTCATCGTCACCTCCGCAAGCTGCCAAAGACGAGGCCGCCACGACCCAGGTCCATGGCGTTGCCCAGTGCGTCGATCATGTCGTCATGCCCCTTGGGGAACTGGAGCAGTTCCGTTTCGAACGCTCCGCCCGCGAGGCTCCGGTGGTGGAACATCTTGTGGGACTCGTACCGAGCAGCCACCGCCCTGGCCCGCGTTACCTTGTCTACGTCGGCCTTCTTGCCCACGACGGGCAGCGTTGTCGTATCGACGAGATCCCGGACGAGCGTCGACTGGAACTGGTTGTTCTCGATGACGATCCGGCTCATCGAGGGGTATGCCTGCCAGCCGTCGATGACGAACTGGCGGTGGCCGGTTTCTCGTTTATCCCGGTAGACCGACAACACGTAGTGGTTGTGCTCTTCGTCCTCGGCAATCACGACGCGGGCCGTAAAGTCGGCCGATTCCCGCTCGGACGAGGCGAGGTCGACGCCCATCGTGATGGTGTACTTCTTGCTCGGGTCGAGCGAATCAAAGTACTTGAACCAGTCTCGGCGGAAGACATTGCCAGCCATGAGCCCGCCGATGTCGTTCATGTACGAGCAGTAGAACATCGCACTGCCCATGTCGTTCTTCTCGGCCATGAGCGAGGACACGGGCCAGACCTCGGGCCAGAGGGCCGTCGGGCGCTTGTGGGCAGGGTCTTCGGCTTCGTCGTAGACGAGCGCACCCCGGACGATGCTTCTCCACTTGTTCTGCTCGATGAGGATCTCGTACAGATCCTCCTCAGCCCAGCGTGTCCCCAGAACGAGGATGACACCGCCCGGCGTCAGGCAGGGCTTGAGCGTCTTCCAGAACCAGGTGATGACCTTTTCCCGCTGCTCGGGGTTGGCGCAGTTCTCCTCGTCGAGGATGTCGTCACAGAGGATGATGTCGAAGCGCTTGGAGATGATGGCGCCGAGGGCACCAGCGGAGTAGACGGTGACATCCTTGCTGGCGTGGTGAATCGAGCCCTTGGCCAGCCATTCCACGTCGGTCCATTTGGCCGGGGAGACGAGATCCCCGAAGACATCGCGATAGCGGTCGTTGGCCTGGAGCGTCCAGCGAATGGCCCGGGAGAAGGCGTTGGACTGCTTGGCCGTGTTGGAGATCAGGCCGATGCGGAGGTTCGGGTTCCGGCCAATGAGCCAGGGAAGGAGAATCGTGTTGCCCCAGGTCGTCTTGGCGTGCCCCCGGGGCTCGAGGATGACGGCGTTTTCCTTGTCCTCGAGGCGATCCAGCATGAACTGCACCATCTCGCGATGGTGGGGGGCAGCGGTGTAGCCGAAGACGTACTCGCCGAAGGCGAAGACGTCATCCCTCGCCAGCAGCCTCTGGGCTTCGTTCAGGACCTGCTGCCAGACTTCCTTCGACAATTCGAGTTCTTGCAAGCTCGACGAGACGTCGGAGGTCATCTGGAGCAACGCCTCCAGTTGAGAATTCAATGACCTTGTTCTCCGAACGGGCTGTGGGTTCGCCGAGGAGCAGCTGCAGGGTCTGGACCGCCGCCACCGCATCCTTTGTGTTGACCGAGATTTCCCCCTTCTGGAGCTGCTGGGCGTAGCGCCGAAGCGTCGCCCGCATGACCATGACCGATTCCGACCGGATCTCGCCCTGCTCGGCGGCGTAGCGGTCGGCCACGCGCTCGTAGCTGCGACGATTCACCGAATCCCGGAATGCATCGCGCTTGTCGGTCCAGTTGTCCCGGCGGGACTTGCTGGCCAGTGAACTCCAGGCCACACCACGACGACGGGCGAGTTCCCGAAGGGATTCCTCGCCCGTTACGTACTCTTTTTCAATTGTCGCGTAGTCGATCTTCGTCGGCCGCATGCACCCCTACTTCGCCAGAAAATCAGCGCAGATGTACTCGAGAGCGTGCCATTCCTTCGTGGGGCCCGAGTCATCGCGCACTTTATCGATGGCGGAATCGATGACCTCCGCCGCGGCTTTGGGCATCCGGTAGGTCCGCTCCACCCAGCCGGTTTCCGTTTTCGGTTCCTCGAGCGTCTTCCAGTCGAAATCAGCGAGCTTCGTCAACTCGGTGAAACGCTGTTCCGGGAATGGCAGAACTTCCAGCAGGTCTGCCGGAAGCTCGGTTTCGAGGAGGTCCATGAGGAGTTCGCCCAGCTTGCCTGGATCGGGCGAGCCCTTCGTCTCGTTGAGAATGATCGTCAGCTGCTTGGCGACAGCGTCAGGGACGTCCCCGAGATCCCAGACGGGCACTTCCGTAATGCCGAGTTCCTGCGCTGCCTTCCAGCGATGTTCGCCGTCGATCAGCTCATAGCTAATCGTTGGTAAAGGTGAAGCACCCTTCGCTGCTGCTCGACCAGTACGTGGTGGTATTCGACGAACCACCAAGGGGCTCACTACGCCAAATCGTCGGAGTGACGCCAGTTCCTTCTCGTAGATAAATGAATCCTGGCGATTCGGGTTCCAGGGGTTCGGGCAGATCTCCGCCACGGGGACCAACCGCCCGGACGACGATGCTGTCGATGACCGTGCCAATCAGTGCCTCCAGCTGCGCATCGTCAAGGTTCTCGTGCGGCTCGAACGTCCACGCGGTTGAACTCGACCATTCGTGGATTTTGATCGGCGTACCCGATGTAGTGAACGTTCCCCAATCGGTTACTGGAGATGTCGTTGACGTTGAAATCAATCGGTACAGCGTGTCCTTGTTGTCATCGCCAGCGGTCGCCAAGAGTAGCTTTCCTGATCCGGTGCTTCGGGTTTTCCGAGACAAAGTCGTTCCAGTCCTTTCGCGCCCGACTGCTCACCAGGCCGGGATACGCGTCTTCTGCGCACAGCGTGCACAACCACTGGCCGTTCACGAGGAACGGCGCAGTTGTTCGGGTGCCGCACGAGCAGGTGAACGCCTTCATAACGGGGTTTCGGTAACCTCCGCTCCGATTTCCATGGACTGCCACACCGTGACCCGGGTGACGGGGCCCTCCGAACGCAGCCGCCCGAACAGCCAATTGGCAATTCCCGCACAGGTGGGCGGAACAGCCGGAAGCATTTCGGCGAGATTCCGGAGATCAATTTCGGCAATACAGCCGTCGAGGGCTGCCTCTCCGGCCAGACTTTCTGCACGAAACGCCACGGTCACCGTGAAATCGTGACCATGTGGGCGGTTACTGCAACGCTCGAGGGCGTGTCCTGCCGAGAACTTCCGCTGGTAGAGATACGACGTCTCCATCAGCAACCTCGCTCATTCGAGGACACCGCACGGGTGTGCGGCAACAATATCGCATTTCCGTCGTGCTGCAATGGATTTTCCGTCATCTATTTTCTCCCGTGCTGATCCATCCAGTCCAATTGAGCTGTCGTAATGGGAATGTTTGCATCGGCAGTCGGCGTCCTGACCGTATAGCGGATCACGTCCTCGATGGGATGCCCGAGCACGCGCACGCCCGCTAAACTCTGGCTAAACTCGCTGTCCAGCCGCGTCCAGCCGAGGGCGATGAGGCGGTCGGCGTCGTGTTCGTCACGCGGCAGCACCAGCGCCGCAGACAGCCCTTCTCCGGTGCGGATCATGGCGAGGTCCGCCGCGAGGCGGTCACGGGGCTCGGTCATCGGAGTTTCCGCCACAGGTATTTGATGGTGAATCTGCTGACGGCATACACCGTAAATGCCCAAAGGGGCATCGCCCACCAGGGGGCGGCGTACATCTCCCAGATCACGATACCGACTCCCACATCCACTTCCAGAGAAGCAGCGCTCCTGCCACGACGAGGGTGACGAACAGGATCACCGCGAGCGCGGCGAGGGCTACTTTTTGGTCAGGCCGAAGGTTCGACGATGGATCAGCCATGTCGCCTCGATCTCCTCGTAGATGCCCCCGAACTCGAGCGCGGCAACCTCTTCGCTCAGCCACTCCCTGTGGAATCCGCAGATGCAGCTGATGAACCAGGGCCCGCGAAAGCAGATGTCCTCGATGCGATGTTCATGCTGAGCAACGGGCATGGAATCTCCTAGGGGCAGCGGATCTCGACGAGGACGACGTCGTGGATGGGAACGAACACCTTGCCGACGGGCACGATGGTGTTCTTGCCGTAGGCCCGGTAGCAGGCGTTCTCGACGAGAGGCTCACCGTCAAACGATCCCGGGGAGAAGATGAGCGCGGCACCGAAGAGCCCGAGCCCGATGATGCAGGGAGCAATGAGCAGGGTCATGCCTGCCTTGAACGCCCGATCCTCCTCTTCCGCGAACATCGGCAGGAACAGGAGGGCGGAGCCGACGGCAACGCCGATGAAGATGAGGCCGACGATGATGTTCATCGCTTGATCCCGTAGAAGCGCTCGGCGATCTCCTTGACTGCTTCCTCGGATACGAGCGTGGCATTCCCGATGAAGACCCAGGGGATGCCGGTGATCTTGATGAGCCGGTTGATCATCTCGTTGATCCGGGGGGCCTCCTCCTCGGTCGGCGTCTCCTCGGTGAGCATGAGGATCCCCTTGCCCACCGGGACGATGGTCCACATCGCCATCTAGTCGATCTCCGCCATGTAGACGACGTGCTCCATCTTCCCGAGCTTCAGGTCCCCCGACGTCATGGAGAAGTCGACGCAGGTATCATTGATGAACGCCCTACCCCGGGTCGTGACGCTCGCGTGGCAGATCCCCGTCCGGATCTGCCCGTTCTCCTCCTCCATCAGGAAGTAGTTCTTCCCGTCCTGGACGTTGAGCGTCCACATCTGCTCGATCTGCCTCATGGCTCGGTGTCCACACCCCGATGACCTTGGAATACCTGATGACGGTGACGGGCTCCTGAACGGTTGAGATATGAGCCCGGAATGCCCGGACGCTGAGAATCTTCACCCGTTGTCCTTTTCGCTGGTTCCCTTCCGGCGCTTCTTGTTGGGGTCGATGTTGTGCCGCATCCGGTACTTCGTCACGGAATGATCCGTTCCACCCCAGCGGTCATTGCGGCGGTGCTTGCGGTTCGTCTTCCCGCCCCGGCGATGCTTCTTGTCGCCAGCCATGTCGATCCCTTCCGGGGACCAGGCCGCTCATCGGCCCTTCTCGATCCCTTCCGGGTCGACATGTCGTGCCTCCTTCCTGAATGTGGTGACCCTGCCGTTTCCGCACCCGGGACATCTTGCGTGCCGGATTTGCACCGACGTCTCCGCGTACGAACGCGGGCTCTCCTGACTGAGCTAACCACAGTCATGTCCGGGGCTCGTCGCTGACAAGGTCTTTTACGACGACTTGCGGCGGATACGAGCTGTTCTGATCGCTCTGGTACCAGACGCATCGCTCCCGGGTCACCAGGGGGAGTGTGACACAGTTGTGTGCCAGAGTCAAGTGTGCGGGGAAATACTTGTCGTTGTACTCGATAGGCACTGAGCGGGCGCGGGTTCGAGGACCCCGTGGGGGGGCGTTACGCTGGAGACAGGCCCCGGAGCGGCCCCGGCCGCTTCCCCCGGCCCTCAGCCTGCCC
>JBGSRK010000125.1:0-1500 GCA_041737595.1 Patescibacteria group bacterium | reverse complement strand
GGCATTGCCCCTGATGATGTTGCTGATGTGGGGCTGGCACAGCCTGATAAAATTGGCGTTGCGGAAATCTTCAATGATCCGTGATCATCTTCCCTTTTACTTTTTAAATATTGCCGTCCTTGGTTCGGGTTTCATATTAATCCATTCAACCCCGGCCGGTCCGATCTTGGCCTTTGTCCGGGCGATTGGAATTGCCGTTGGTTTTGTGATGACAAATATGCTGGTCTCTTTCTTCCAGGAAAAAATGGGGAACTTGGCATTTCCGAATATCATGCGGGGATGGCCTTTATATTTCGTACTTTGCTCGATATTCTGGCTTTCCTATTACGGCATATCCCTGCTTTTCTGAATTTATTAATTTAACCGTATGCAAATGATAATCGATAATTTTTTTAAGCTGCTGCCGGGCCTCGACTGCGGCCTCTGCCTTCAGAAAGAGGGTTGTTGGGGCTATGCCAAAAAGCTGGCTCAGGGAGAACCAGATCTTGGACTTTGCCTGCCGGGCGGCGAGAATCTAAAAACAAAATTAGCCGACTTGCAGGCAGAAACGATAATGCCCAAAGCCGCCACGGCCCCTTTTATCAATTGCCAGGGATTTATTGAAAACTCCCTCGATCGTTTCAATTACCAGGGAGTGGAAAGCTGTAAAGGCGCCATGCTGCTTTACGGAGGGCATCGAGAATGCCTGTTCGGCTGCATCCGCTTCGGCGATTGCATAAAAGCCTGCCCCTATGATGCAATCTCCCTTACCCCTCGGGGGCTTCCCAAGATCGATTATTCCAAATGCGTCGGCTGCGGCAGATGTGTCTCAGCCTGCCCCAAAAACATCATTAAACTGGCCCCAAAAACCCAGCAGATATATCTGGCCTGCATCTGCCAGGCTAAAACGGAGGGATTATCCGGACAGTGCCAGCAGGGATGCACCTCCTGCGGCACATGCCAGCAGGCCTGCCCCTATGGAGCCATCTCCTGGGAAGGCTCCCTGCCCAGGATAGATTACGAAAAGTGCCGTTCCTGCTCCGTTTGCGTCTTTAAATGTCCCCAGAGATCCTACCTGGACCGCATCCCTATCCGGCCTACCGCCTTCATCGGTTTGCAATGCAAGGGATGCCAGCAGTGCAAATCGGTCTGCCCCACCGATTGCATCATCGGCAAAAAGGGCGAGCATCACAAGGTTATGCGCGGCCAGTGCATCGGATGCGGGCTTTGCTTCGAAGTCTGCCCCACTAAAGCCATCACCATGCTGGGAGCCTTGGGCCACATGGACCTCAGCGGATTTTAACGATAGGTTAATTTAACGGATTCGAGCTGATTCACACTGAAATTATAAAATCGACATGTTAAAGAAGACATTCACCCTATATTTAATTTTAGCTCTTTTGATTCCATTGATCTCTTCGATCAGCGCCGAATCCCTGGACCAAAGGCTGTTCGATCAGATCCACCTCCGCTGGCAGCGCGACTGGCTGGACGGTCCCATGCAGTTTTGCACCGACGCCG
>JBGSRK010000121.1:0-1801 GCA_041737595.1 Patescibacteria group bacterium | reverse complement strand
GGTGGGCTCTTACCCCACCGTTTCACCATCGCCATTCACCGAAGTGAATTCGGCAGACTATTCTCTGTGGCGCTTTCCCTAGAAGCGATCCGTGAGGACCACTCCCGGCGGGCGTTACCCGCCGCCGTGTCGACGTGGAGCCCGGACTTTCCTCCCGTGCACCCTTTCGAGTCAGCACGCGCGATCGTCCGACCGTCTGGCGCGCTCCTTCTATCGCGCCGAGCCGCCGATGGCCACCACCGGCGCGAAGCCGCCAAATATCATGCGCTTGCCGTCGAAGAGCGGCTCCTTGCCGTGCCAGGCCTGCATGCGCGGGTCGTTCATCACCTTTTCGTTGCAGGCGTCGCGCGTGGCGCGGTCGGGATAGACGATCCACGAGAAGACGACGGTTTCATCGTCCTTGAGCTGCACCGCCTGCGGGAACGACGTCCACTGCCCCGGCTTCACATCGTCGGCGACGCATTCCCAATATTCGATGGCGCCGTAATCCTTCCAGACATCGGCGCAGGCGCGTGACATCTCGGCATAGGCGTCGACATTGGCCTTCGGCACCGCGAGCAAAAAACCATCCACATAAGCCATGCGAAATCTCCTGATGGCGCATGAGGCCGCGCCGCTTTGCCGTTGTCAAACGCGCGAGATGGGGCGATGGCGCCAGGGTTTGTGAACCCTCGCCACCCTTGAACTTCGCACCGGTATTCGTGCCGGACCGCGCGGCTCATGCTGCGCATGCGCTGGCGCCGCCAGACTCCGGGGAATCTCGCGTGAACTGAACATGGGTATGCGCAGCAGGAGCTGCGCGGTCCGGTTTCGAAACTCATGACGTGTCTAAGGTTTTGGCGGCAGGTGCGAGCGCAGTCGTGCTCAGGGCAATCGTCACAGCAAGCACCGCAACGACAGCGCCGGGTACGGCTCCGCGCTTCGGCAAATTCGCAATGGCGCACTTCACCACTTTGTCGAACTTCGCCAATGCATCGCGCATATCACGGAGCGACCGCAGCGGAATTCCGCGCGTGTAAATGCGCAGCAGGCGTGCGTGTCGGCGTTGATAGCCTGCGATTCCGTGCGGTCTTCGCGTGAATTTCACGCGATCACGGCGAAACGTCATGCGCGAACACATCGACAGGAAGATCAGCATCCTGATGTCGCGACGCGCTTTTCGCACTTCGTTCTGGAAATCGAGACGCAGGATGCGCGGAAGACGCACGCGCGTCGCGACCCAGGCCAGCACCTGAAGCAGCCAAAGATGCAGTTCGCGCGCGGCGGTCGCGTAGGCGGCGCGCCGGTGACGTAGTGGTCGAACGATCTGCATCTTTGCTCTCCTCTCCGTGACGCCCGGACCATCCGGACGCGACGTGGGAGGAGTGTCCTTCAGCTTTCGACCCGGTCGGATTGAATCGCTGATTTTTCTGCACCGGACCGCCGGCGCCCCAGCCGGCATCTTTGTGCGCCAAGGCGAACCGCTTTGCTGGTGGGGCGCCGGCGGTCCTCATCGCGAGGGATAGAGGACTCCGGAATCCCCCTAATTTTGATCCATAAAGCGCGACACCCCCGTCTCTGGTGACGGTCAGGCTGGCCCCACGCCTCACGCCGCGCCGACGATGAGCTGCACCTGCTTGAAGCCTGTCTGATCGATCTCGTTCATGACGCGGAAGACGGCGTCGTAGCTTGCCGCCTGGTCTGCGGAGAATTCGATCTTCGATTCCGTGAAGACGGTCGCGAGATCGTTGGCGCGTTCAGCATTGCGCGAGCGCGCCGCTTCGTTGAGGCGCGCGCCGAACTGCGCGGGGGCCACGGCTTC
>JBGSRK010000090.1:0-2587 GCA_041737595.1 Patescibacteria group bacterium | reverse complement strand
TTCGTTTCTGTTTTGTGTTTTGTTTTGTCTCAGTCATCATTATTCCCTTACCTAATTTTAAGATTTTGATTTGGCGGAGCGTGTCCAACGACTTGTGTTACCTGCGCGCCGCAGGTATGGACTCGGCCAGGGGGCAGGATAAACCCGAAGCCAGAAAAATGACCGAAAAGGCGCAGAATCCCACGCGACGGGCGCAGGCTGGGTTGGTCCGCCGATTATTGGAGGTTACGCAAATTCTGCGATGGCTACTTCCCGTTTTTCGGCAAAACTTTGCCGATGTAGTTTAATCCGTTCAATTTCATGTAATGTGTCCGCTGTAAAGTAACTTTCGCCGCAATGAGGACATGTCACCATCGGGATATTTTCAATAATTAATAAATTTTCCCCTTTGCCATAGTGACGAGTGACCTGGCGAATGCGTGCGCCTTCTTTGCCACAAATATCGCAAATCATAGTTTTCACCTTTACTTGTTATTAACGATAGGTCGTTATGAAAACCAATTTTCCAGTAGGGCTTATTTTTACAACAACCACGATTTTCTTATTGGTTAAAGACTGACCTTCAACCACATATTTCCATTCGCCAGTTTCTTTGTCTTTCTGGCGTTCAGTAATTTCACCTGTGAGAACGCACCGTTCAAGGTCAAAAATGCTCAACTCATCGTCGTTCATTTCTTCTTCGGCGTGAACAGTCATTATGAATTGGCAAAGCCGAATCTTGTCACGAATTTCTGTCAAAATACGTTCAAACACATTATTCTCCAAAAACAAATCAACGGAGCAAGTGAAGTGATGTGGATTGAGAAAAGTATACCAGATAGGATGGATATAGGCGGGCTAATGGCTTGTCTCACCGGCGCGCCGCGCCCGCCAGCCGGGTCAGCATCAGCGAGTTGTTGGGCATTCGTGATTCTCACGGCTTCTTGGTGGGCCAGACGTACCTGGGTGTCCTGTCGCAGTACTCGCGGTATTCATCCACAAACACGCTCGCAAGATGCTGCTCCTCGGTCCTCACCATCATGTGGGCTATCACCAGGTAAAGAGCCACCCAGGTGGCGCCAAGGAGCGATGGCCAGAGCAGGGAATAGCCAACCACTACGAAGAAGTACGCCACGATTTGTGGATTGCGGCTGAATCGGTAGAGACCGGTTTGGTGGAGTCCCTCTGTATCTTGGCCGATCGAGACAACCCACCCGAGCCGAGACATAGAGAAGTACAGGCCAACCAAGCCGAGGACGATGAGTGTCGCCGCAAGGATGAAGGACATGCTGCCGAATTCGATTGCACTCAGTTGGGAGTCAAGGTAAACGTAGGAAGAGCAACCGTGGACGAAGAAGATCGCCGTTTCGAGGAAGCTGGAGCGGGAGGTAAGCCTGCCATTCACCTGGTAGTCCCGAGCGACCACCCGAAAGACCCACCAAGCGAGGATTGCAATGCCCAGGAAGGTTACAACTGGAATGATCGGCCCCATCGGATCTCCGCGCGCGAGTGAGATAGTCCGGATGCCCAACGGTTGGCGATAGCCGCAAGTGGGCGGGACGTGGACGCGGCCTGGGAGCAGACTCCCACCCGACGGGCGCAGGCTGTGTTAGCGGACTTTTTGTTGTGCATGACTCTACTTGTTTTCAAGAACAGACTGTAGAATTTCTGTAACCCAACTATTCAGACTCTTGTCTTTCAATTTCGCCTGAATATATGCTTTGCGATGTAACTCTTCAGGCAAACGTAAAACAAACTTGCCTGAAAATGGCTTTTCGGGAGATTCGCCACGCTCTGCACAAAATACCAAATAATCATCCACTGACTCGTGAAAAGCCTGTTGAACTTCTTCAACGGAAGTGCCTTCAAAAGTGATTACATCACGGACATTAATAACTTCCCCATACAAAATGCCCACTTCATCATCCAGTTCAACTTTACCAATATACCCTTTATATTCCATCATGGCTTTACTCCTGCCGCTTCGAGAAAACGACGAACAGACTTAACTGCTCCTTTGTTTGTTTCCTTGCGTGGATGCGGACGGTGAAAAACAGCACGCACACCATTCAATGCGACACGAACTCTTGAGCCGTTGCCTTCTGAAATTTCAGCACCCAAAGCGGTGAATAAGGCCTCGACCTCCCGCCAAAGGATATTCGCTCGCTCTGGCTGCTCGAAAATGGCTTCAAGCGTTTTACGGTGTTTGCCATCCACGATAGTATAATATCAGAAAACGATACTGCTAGCAAGAGCGTTTTTATTTTGATTTTCAAATCCACATTTTGGGCGGAGCCTGCCCAATGGTTTGCCTTACCGGCGCGCGGCAGGCTTATCGTCTGGATCGAACATCACCCATCCCTCGTAGGGGCGAAGCAGCCAGATGATCCTCGTCTGCAATCGACCCCATCCCCTCCGGCAGCTTCGCCCTTACAACTGTTTCGAATTACCGCTCCAATGCGCCTTTTCCGGCCAGGATTCGATCACGGAACGCGACAATGCGAGCAATGCGGGTCTCGGGCCTCTTTGCCGAGTTCAAGTTGATGACGTAGCTCTTTTGACACCCTGGCGTAAGGCTGTGAAACGCCTCTGCAAGCTCTGGATCGGA
>JBGSRK010000124.1:0-2712 GCA_041737595.1 Patescibacteria group bacterium | reverse complement strand
GACCAGCACTTTGCGCAATACCGAACGACTAGCCCCTGCGCGCCGCATGCCCCGCAAAACATGAACCGGCTGAAACGAAGAGAGGAACAACGCTGGATAACTTCCGGAAACCGCCCCTGTCAACAATGCGATGGCAATAATGCCAAGCCATATCTGCCAGTGCGAAAATATGCCCACGGTTATTTCCTTGCCTGACATTTGATTAAACGCAGGCAAAAACAGGGCGACGATGATGATGGCAACACCCTGAGCAATACAGGCCAACAAGATCGATTCACCGAAAAACTGCTGCACGATGCTCTTTTTTGAAGCGCCGACCACTTTGCGCAAGCCGATTTCCTGCGCCCGATTGCTCGAACGCGCGGTGGCCAGATTCATAAAGTTGATGCAGGCGATAAAGAGCACAAAAAGCGCGATGACAGAAAAAATATAGACATACTGAATATCTCCAACCGGCCGGCCATAGCCAAAATAGCCGTGCAGGTGAATCCTGGTCAAGGGCATGAGCAGAAACTGCGTCCGTTTGCCGCTGTCGAACCGTTTGAGCTGTTCCGGATTATCCAGGATACTGGCGCGAACGCGGCGATAGCGCAAATCGGATATTTTTTCGTTTACATCCGCAAGCCTGCTCCCCTGGTGCAGCTTGACGAAAGTGAGTATGTTGTTGCTGCCCCAATTTTCCTCCTGCGTTCCGCCGGCAGCACGGAGGACATCATAAGGTACCAGAATATCAAACTGTATAACCGA
Organism: Patescibacteria group bacterium; assembly: GCA_041737595.1. Taxonomy (GTDB): domain Bacteria; phylum Patescibacteriota; class CPR2; order UBA1875; family UBA1875; genus JBGSRK01. Next base: position 1,965 of record JBGSRK010000124.1, on the reverse strand, counting down.
ATTTTTCGGTGCTGCGTCCAGTACGCCGGTCACCGTGAGTTGGTAGCGGTTATCAACCTGGATGACTTTATTGATCGGGTTCTCATCGCCAAAATATTTTTTCGCTATGGCTTTTGAGATGATCACCGAGTAAGGATCCTTGAAAGCACTCGATTTGTCGCCATCCAGAAACCGGTAACTGAACATATCCAAAAAGGAAGGATCGACAAAGATGGCCCTGCTCTCGAAGAACATTTTTTCGCCATGACGGAACAAAAGACCGGCTGACCCGACAATGCGTGCGGCATCAGCCACTTCAGGTATTTCGCTCTTCAGGGCTGGTCCCATGGGAAAAGGCGTGACATTGACATGATAGGCCGTCCCGGAATAAAACTGATCTTGCTCAACCCGGTACAAGTTTTCCGTATTGACATGGAAGCGGTCATAACTCAATTCATCCTGCACCCAGAGCAGAATCAGAATGCAACTGGCCGAGCCAATGGCCAGTCCCATCACATTGATGAAAGAGTAACCCTTGTATTTTTTCAGGTTTCGCAAAGCGATGAGTAGATAATTTTTTAACATGGTTTCCCTTTAGGTTGATTAATGCTTAAAGCCGATACAAAGGTGTCTGGTTATTCATACCGCAGCGAAGTCACCGGATTCGCCAGCGCCGCCTTGACCGATTGATAGGCAACCGTCGCCAGCGCCAGCGCCAGGGCGAGCAGACCAGTTATAACAAAGATCTCGATGCCAATGTCAGTCCGATAAGTAAAATCCTTCAACCATTCCCGCATGAAGTAATAACCCAAAGGCCAGGCAATGGCATTGGCAATTAAAACCAACTTGGAGAATTCCTGGCTCAACAAAACGACGATGCCAATGACAGACGATCCCATGATTTTTCGAATGCCGATCTCTTTGGTGCGTTGTTCCGCTGAAAAAGAAGCAAGGCCCAACAGTCCGAGACAGGAGATACAAACAGCCAGAAAAGCAAGATAGCCCGTGGTTTTGGCGGTTCGCTGCTCATCCTGGTAAATCCAGTCAAAGGATTCATCATAAAAATGGTACTCGAACACCTCGCCAGGGAAAATGCGTTCATACATTTCTTTGATGGAGGCCACAATGGTGTTGATCTGCCCGCCGGATAATTTAACCGACAGGTTATTGGGCGCACGGGAGGGTTGCGCTGTGCGTGGCATCGGAAACAGAATGAGTGGCTCAATGGCATTGCGTAATGAAGCGTAATGAAAATCCTTGACCACGCCAAGTACATAAAGATTTTGACCAATTCGCTTGCCTTCAGGATCAGTCCAACCGAAGCGCCTGGCTGCGGTCTGATTGATCAGGCAATATCGCGTGGTATCAGCACGATCAATCGCACTGAAAGGTCTGCCGGAGTAGAGTGCGATTTCATAGGAATCGAGAAAGCGTTCATCGATATAGTTAAGATTGACCAGCATCTGTTCGTCGGCTGCAGCGCCTTCCCAACCCCGTATCGCGCTCGAACTGCTGTTAAAGCTTGGCACATCGCGCGAAATCGAAGCATTCAGAACCGATGGGTGCTTGAGCAACTCATTTCTGAATGTTTCGTACCGGCTTATGGTCGCGGGATCCATCCGCCGAAAAGTGGTGACCAGCATCTGCCGCGAATTGTAGCCCAGGTCCGTGCTTTTCATAAAATGGATCTGCTGGTAGATAATCCAGGTCCCGATGATTAGCGTGATGGAAATGACGAATTGAATAACAACCAGTACTCTACGGATTACAGCCTGAAACCCGGCGCCAGGCGTACTCTTGAGGATCGCCGCCGGGTGAAAAGAGGACAGGTAAAAGGCCGGATAGCTGCCCGAAACCACACCGATAACAACCGTGATCAAGATCAGCCAAGGCAGCAGAATGGGCAGATTTTGACTGCTCCACGCCAATTGCCGGCCAATGAGTTCATTGAATACCGGCAGAGCAGCGTAGGATAAAACGAAAGCC
>JBGSRK010000057.1:0-1955 GCA_041737595.1 Patescibacteria group bacterium | reverse complement strand
TTGTGTCCTTTTTGAAATTCCTCAGTGCTTTTTGTGGTTTAAACATTAAATATTTACATAATTACTTCAAGAATCGAGTGTATTTTAAGGTTAGTGACCACAACTTTCGATACACCTTTCTGGAAATCTACAGCCAGTTCTTTACCCTCAGGCTGAAGAATTATTTTCTTCGGCTGTCTGTCTGTCTTAATTTCAACATTCAGATCATTAAGCAAAGGGATCTCATCATAACCTATTACGCCTTTTGTGTTATGATCACCTGATATGTTTATAAGGTTTATATAAGTCTTATCATTTAGCTTATTTACAGCTATATGAACCAGGGAAGATCCTGAGACTTTAACAACAGGATCAGTAAGCATCGATTCAATATGCTCTCTGAGGTAATCTCTTAATATGAAGGATTTATATTCTGTATAGGCCGATCCGGCATTGAAATAAACAGCAGTAATATTCCCTTTACCGGATTTTTTCGATGATGAAGCGATCACATCTCCCTTCTGGTTAAAGTCACTTCCTTTATAATAGGTTGATAATACTTTTGCATCTGGCGACAGTGTTACCGAGGAATAAGGTGACCTGATTCCTCCAATTCTTTTTCCTGCTGCGATAAATTCAGGTTTTGCCTCTTGTGTTTCCATTGACAAAATTCCAAGTTCATTCTTAAATAAACCGGCGGTTTCTGAACCGATAACCAGTATATTCCCTCCGTTGCTTAGATAATTCTTGAGTTCTTCAAGGAAAGATGGTTCAAGATAATTGCATTCCGGAATCACAATAAGAGGATATTTATCCATGTTTCCCCTGAGATGGTGTTCCATAAGTATCTCAACCGGAAACTGGCCGTCCATTATCATGTATAATGATCCTTCAAGCTTCCATGTAGAATTTGAATAAGGTCTTGTTCCGTTTTTCTGGTGTGAGGCAGTCGGGAATAGCAAAGCTACCTGAGGAACCGGTTTTGCTTTATGGCAGAACTGTTGCCTTTCGCGGCAGAACGAACCTATTTCTGAAAGCATCCCTGCAAGCCATGGCTTGATGGACAGGTCCCTGTTTTGCTGGAAGTAAAACTGGACTCCGCCTCCCATTGCCATGATCTGAGCTGCTTCCTGTTCCAGCTGAACGGCTGACTTGACACTCATCGGCATTTTACCTCCGTCCCAGGAAAATCCCCATGCCATAAGGTCCCATGGTTTGCCCTGCGGTGCCAGACAGCGGGATTCGAACGCTGACCGGTATACTCCGTTGAGGGGGGTCACATCGCCTGAAAGATAATCGACATTGACAGTCACCTTTTCAGGCATGATTGACGAGTAAGCCCAGTTGCTTGTTATTTGAAAATCACGATTATAATTATGTATGGCGTTGATATACTTTGTAAGATGTTTCCTGAACAGTCCGCGTGTATATTCGAGGAATACAGGATAATTACTGTCGTCCGGGGACTTAGGTACAGAAGTTATGCCTGTCTCCTCGCGAAACATCTTAACGGACTCTTTTCCATAATCAGGTTCAACAGCCCAGCATTCTCCGTCTATCCAGGCTCCGTCAACACCATAATCGCTTAGCTCTTTAAGCTGAGGAATCATGTAAGTATCGAGATAAGGGCTGAAGAAGGATACTTTCTGTCCGCTGGGTTTCCCGTCAGCTCTTATTATATCCCAGTCGGGATGTTCTTTAACAACTTTATTGTCCCATACACCAGAAAAATGCATGAAGAGTGCCACATTATTCCTTTCTGTTACTTCACGGAACAGTTTAAGAGGATCCTTATCAAATCCTTTTACATGAAACCCGACTTTTGTAGGATAGCTCGATATCCCGGGATGTCCTTTGCAGTCTATCTGAATGAAATCGGGTTTTACCTTTAACAGGAAGGTATCGATCATTTCATCTGTTAAAGTTTTGCCGGCATCAGTAATATCCTCACTGGCGTGAAGATCAAAATGGACACC
>JBGSRK010000036.1:0-1861 GCA_041737595.1 Patescibacteria group bacterium | reverse complement strand
CTGCTAGATAATAAAATCAGGTAGGACCGCATCCAATCCCTGCTGAAACGTGGTAGGCCCCACTCCTGAACGGTATGGACAGTATAAATAGATACTAAGGACCGCATCCGATTGCCACTGTGAAACGAGGTACGCCCCGTGCCTAGATAGCAAAACAAGGTAGGACTAGTAGGACCACATCTACTCGCCACTGAAACGGGGTAAGCCCCACTTTTAGATAGTCAAATAACGTAGGACCGCGCGCATTCAATGACCACCAAAACCGGGTAGGTCCCACTACTAAATAACAAAAATAAGTAGGACCCCATCCATGTAATCGCCACTGTAACTGGGTAGGCCCCCCTATTAGGTAGTAAATAGTAGTTAAAAAGGGTACGACCGCATCCAATCAATCCAATGACCACTAAAACAGGGTAGGCCCAACTCATGGATGGTAAAATATCCAATCGCCACTGAAACTGGGTAGACTCCACATGTGCTCCACATGAAAGGGTAGGACTAGGTAGGACAGAATCTAATCGCCACTGAAACGGGGTAGGCCCCACTCCTAGGTGGTAGAAAAAGCTAGGACCGCGTTTTATCACTACTAAAACGGATTAGGCCCCACTCCTAGATAGTAGCAAAAGCTAGGACCACATACTATCCCCACTAAAACGGTGTAGACCCCACAAGTAGATGGTAATCACAGGTAGGGCCGCATATAATATCGTCTGAAACGGGGTAGGCCCCACTAATCGGCAGTAAATAGCAGTAAAAGACGTATAAGAAGTCTTCTGCAGTAGGACCGCATCCAATAGGCACTAAAACGGGGTAGATCCACCTCCTGGAAGATATAAAAAGGTAGGAAAGCCTTCAATCGCCACTGAAACGGGTAGGCCCCACTATTAGGTAGTAAATAGCAGTAAAAGTAGTAAAAGAAATCTTCTACAGTAGGACCGCATCCAATGGGCACTAAAACTGGGTAGATCCAGCTCCTGAAAGATACCGCAAAAAGGTAGGAAAGCCTCCGATCGCCACTGAAACCGGGTAGGCCCCACTATTAGTAGGTAATAAAAGAAGGTAGGACCGCATCCAAGCAAGGTTGGGCCACTAAAACGGGTAGGCCCAACATATGGATGGTAATAATGGTAGGACCGCATCCACTGGCCACTACTAGCATATAGCTTCCTATTGACAGTCCCCCAATGGAAGAGGAGTTTACGTAATGATGAGGTAGGCCCCACTTATAGATGGTAATATTAGGTACTGACCGCATACAATCGCCACTGAAAGTGGGTAGGCTCTACTCATCGATGGTATAAAAAGTAGGACCGCATCCAATCGCTACTAAAACGTGGTAGGCCCAACTCGTGGATGGTATAAAATGTAGGACCGCATACAATTGCCACTGAAACTGTGTAGGCTCCAGTCACGGATAGTTAAAAGTGGTAGGACTAGTGGGACTAGATGAGGACCGTATCTAATCAGCTCTTAAATGGGGTAGGCCCCACTATCTACTATTTGATAGAAAAAGCTAGGACCGCATCCCATCACCACTAAAACCATACTAAACTGTGTAAGCCCCACCAGCCCCACTTATAGACGTAAAAGCAGGTAGGATCGCATACAATCGCCACAAAAACGGAGTAGGGCTCACTATTAGGTAGTGATGTGATTATATGAGCTACCTAAGTTCCGTTTAGTGCTGCAGCTCCATAGCGATCAAATAATTAGTGCTGCAGCTTCATAGCGATCAAATAATTAGTGCTGCAGCTTCATACCGATCAAATAATTAGTGCTGCAGCTCCCTACCGACCAGATAATTAGTGCTGCAGCTCCCTACCGATCACATAATTAGGGCTGAAGCTCCATAGCGATCGCT
>JBGSRK010000017.1:0-29837 GCA_041737595.1 Patescibacteria group bacterium | reverse complement strand
ATTAAACATCCAATCAATTTTACCCCTTATATCCATCTTTGGATATTTATTTAATATACTATTTGTATTAGCCCCTCTGAAAAAACTAAGACTATCTGCATCTTTAATAAGATCTTGGTCTTTGTCTCCACCTTCTTCATGTTTTGAGACTAAATGCCAAACTCTTTCAACTAGTTTTTTATTTGCTCCATTTTTCTCAAGAAAATCTTTTATAATTTTTGCTGATCCTTCTTGATGATTTTTTAAATATGGTTGTTCTTTATAACCAGATCCATTCAACCCTTCTGCTCTGTCAATGAATGCCCTATCTATATCATGTGCTAAAACAGCAATACACATAGCCTCGTCTGCATGTGGCTCTAATTCTTTTAATGCATCTACTGCTAATTTAGAATGGATAACAGTATGAATATGTTTTGTATTAGCAAAAGATTCTTCAATAAATCTTTCAACTTTTTTATATAATTCTGACATTATTCAAGCACCGATTTTACTTTAATATATCCGTCTTTTTTATCTGGAACGTTTGCAAAAATTTCATCACGATTTAAATCTGATGGGTTTTTTATATCTTTTCGCACGACATCTGTTAAACCAGTTACCTGAGCAGCTGGTTCAATGTTTTTTGTATCAACTTTAGAAATTTGATCAATATAATCTAAAATTCCAGAAAGCTCTTTTTGATATTTTTCAATATCACTATCCGTTAGATTTAGCCGCGCAAGTGCAGCAATTTGGTTTACTTCTTCTTTTGATATCTTTGACATTTAACTTCATAAAGTATAACATTTAAGCGAATAACTGAAAAGGAATTTTATGGAAGAAATGTTTGAAAAAGGAAGCGATTTTAGTGGGAAAACCCCTGGTGAATTAAGACAAATGGCAGCTGAAGCAAGAGAAAGAGCTCGTATTGCGAATGAATCTGCAGCCGCACATCGTCTTAAATTATCTCAAAATGAGACAAACCTAACCCAGAAAGATTCTGACTTATCGGTAAGAATGGAAGCAGTAAGAAAAAAAATTGAAGGGTTTAAAAAATAATCATGGGACCTGAATCACCATCACCATCAGAAAGAGAAAGTACCGACGATATTAAAATCGGCGACCTTATTCAGTTAAATAAACCTCCTTACTTAGTTAAAATAATCCCAGATAATGATTTTGGGGATATAGGAGCTGGAAGAATTTCAAAAAGAATGTTCATAAATGCATTTAATGCAATGCCCGAAGAAGAAAAATCTGAAATAAGAAAAATAAACCCATCACTTAAATTATAAATTTTTTAATAAAATTAAACAAAATTGCAAGAGGCCCGCAAAAGCGGGCCGTTTTGTAAGGGTACTTGAGGGCTAGTCTGGGACTTTGTCATAGATGACATCGTAGGTTAGATAGAGATCATCTGACCTCATTCGTCCCCATGACTTCGCTTGCTGGTCAAGAATTTGATCAAATGAGTAATAACACATAGGATCGTTTTCCCCATCGATCTGCGAGTGTGCTTCCATGAACATATAGTTCAGAAGCGGGTTGTTCTGAAAGTCTCTCTCACAGGCATACCCGAAATCTTCATTCTCAACTACTCTGTCGTACATGTCTTGGAGAAAACACTCCAAGTTAGAGTATTCCATAGGAAGTCTTGTACCAGTTTCGAATCTCATTGGCCAAGTGCTTGTCGCCTCGAGAGACGCAATACGTCCTTCGAACGATTCCAGAGAAACGATCTGATCCTCCAGCTTCTCAATTGACTGTTGCTGAAAATATACTCCAGCAACAAGTGCGAAAATTGTGACCATGCATAGACCCACAACCAAATACAGAAATGTGCGAATACCCCTTTTCACCGTTCCCACCCCTTCGTTTTAAACGGTTACTCTATTCGCTTGGATTTTAACATAAAAACTATATTATTTCAATAAATTAAATAACTCTTTTTCTTGGATGATTTTTACCCCTAATTTCTCTGCCTTAGCAAGTTTTGAACCTGGGTTTTCACCTACGACCAGATAATTTGTTGTTGCTGAAATTGCAGAGGTTGCTTTACCACCAAGTTCACGAATTTTCTGTTCTGCTTCGTCCCTACTCATATTTTCAAGTGAACCAGTAACGACAAATGTCATCCCCGCGAGCTTATTTCCTATTTTTTTTGGTTTCTCAATTTTAACTCCATATTTATCTAATTTCTCTATAATATGTTTATTTTCTTTTACCTTGAACCAATTATAAACAGATTCGCCTGCCACTGGGCCCACTCCATCTATGGACTCAATTTCCTCTTTGTCTGCTTTGATCACAGCTTCAAGAGACCTAAAGTGGTTTGCAAGATCATTTGCTGTAACTGCACCAATAAACCGTATACCTAATGCATATATAAAACGATTTAGAGTAATTTTAGTACTCAATTTAATTGACTTGATCAAATTTTGTGCACTCTTTTCTGCAAACCTTTCGAGTGGTTCTAAATCCTCTACTGTTAGTATAAATATATCTCCCGCATCATGAATTATACCTTCTGCAATAAGTTGTTCTACTATTTTTTCTCCTAAACCCTCAATATTAAACGCATCACGAGATACAAAGTGAATAATTTGTTCTCTTCTTATAGCAACGCAATCTTTAGCGGCACAACGGGCGACTGCCTCACCTTCTGGTTTTACAATTAAACCACCACAAACTGGGCATATTTTTGGCATAACAAATTTCTTCTCTTTACCAGTTCTAAGATTAGGCATTGATTGTAAAACTTCTGGAATAATATCCCCTGCTTTTTGTATTATAACGGTATCACCGATTCTTATATCTTTACGTTTAATTTCGTCTTCATTATGGAGTGTTGCACGCGCAACAGTTGTCCCGGCCAATTTTACAGGTTCCATTACAGCAAAAGGAGTAAGCGCACCTGTGCGGCCTACGTTAATACGTATTTCAAGGATTTTAGTTGCTGCTTGCTCGGCTGAATATTTCCATGCAACAGAACCCCGAGGGGCCTTCCCCACTATCCCAAGTTTATTAAAAATTTCAGTACTGTTGATATTAACAACTACCCCATCAGTTTGATAAGGCAATTTTTTTCGCTTATTTTCCCACTCATCAATATATTTTATTATTTCTGACAAGTTTTTACATTTTGCAGAATGTGGCTCAACCCTGAACCCAAGCTTTTGGGCTAATATATGCTCTTCTTCATGTGTTTTAGAATTTGATCCGTAAACACTCCAAACTGCAAACTCAAGTTTTCTTTTTGAAACAATTTTTGAGTCAAGTTGTCTAAGAGTCCCTGCAGCTAGATTACGAGGGTTCGCATATGTAGGTTGTCCTTCTTTTTCTCTTTTTTTGTTTATTTTTTCTAATTCAGCGTGTGTCATAAACACTTCCCCTCTTACTTCTATAGAAAGTGGTTTGTTTAATTTTAAGGGTATAGCTTCAATTGTACGAATATTTGTAGTCACATCTTCACCTATTTTGCCATTCCCACGTGTTGCAGCATGTTTAAGCAACCCATTTTCATATGTAAGATAGACGGAAAGCCCGTCAATTTTTAATTCTGTAAAATATTCTAACTTACTGGAATTTTTGAGTAATTTTTGTACTCTATTTTCCCAGTCAGTTAACTCACTTACATCAAAAATATCATTTAATGAAAGTCCTTGGCTTTTGTGAGTAATTTTCTTAAACCCCTTGATTGCTTCACCTGCCACTCTTTGAGTTGGACTTTCTGGAGTTATAAGTTGTGGGAATTGTGATTCAATCTGCTGAAGCTCATGGTTAAGATCAGTTTTTACAGATTCAGGGACAATTTCCTTATCATTTACATGATATTCATACCTAATTTTATCAAGCTCTAATCTAAGCTTTTCGACTCTTATTTTTGCTTCTTTAAAATTAATATTCATATCTATATTATATCAAACAATAGTTACAATAATGTGACTATGATAACGCCTAAAATACTTAGGATCCCACCTAATAACTTTTTGGGTAAATTTTCTCTCTCTCCTAGGAAAATAACGCCTAAAATTATAGTTAATATTGTAGAGGTTTGGGAAAGAGGTGAAATTATAGCAGCATTATTACCTACTTTATAAGCAATATACGCAGTAAGAACCATTAACCCAAATAAAGCTCCAGCGATTATTTGTTTTAAAACGTCTTTACTTTTTAAAATATATTTTGTGTTTTTAAAAGATGTTGGATAAATAGCTGATAATAAAATTGCAGGAGCAAGCAAGGAAACCACTGTAAAGGTATATGGGTCAACTGTTTTAAGTATAAAAAAATCATTTGCTATTGCTAGACCAAATAATATTGTAGTGATCACTGAATATACTTCTCCTTTTTCTCTTTTAAAATTAATTTTTCCATCAGTGACAATTGTTGCACCAGCAAGTATCAATAAAGCACCAATACCCTGCCAAATACTAAAACTTTCACCTAATATAACAATTGCAAAAATAACAGGTATTATCATATGAGCTTGGAAAATTACTACATATTTAGAAGCGTCTGTTTGTTTTAAAGCTTTAAATTTAAAAAAGTTTGAAAAGGCATAAAGTAAAACCATTAATAACAAATTTGGAATAATAGCATTAAACCCAATTATATTAATGCCCTTATATAAAGCAAAAAAACCAACAACTAATCCAGCAATTATTTGAAAAAAAATTGCAAAAGAAATTGGATCAGATTTTTCTTTTGAAACAATATTTCTAATTAATACTGTTGATATCGCCCCAAAAAAAACTGAAATGATTACAAAAAAATACCAAGGCATACTAATATTATACTATAAAATAATCAGGACCAGTTGTAATTATTTATTTCTTTTTCGATCTAATGGATTGAGATATTTTTTACGTAATCTTAATGAAGTTGGAGTTACCTCAAGTAACTCATCATCTTCTAAGAAATCTAGTGATTGTTCTAAACTAAAAATTGTAGGGGGTGTAAGAGCAAGGGCATCATCAGAACCAGACGCTCTTGTATTTGTAAGTTTTTTCTCTTTTGTAACATTAACATCAAGGTCATTTTCACGAGAATTAAGGCCAACTATCATTCCTTGATATATTGGAGTTTGTGGTGCTATAAAGATTATCCCTCTTTCTTGAGCATTTGAAAGCCCATAGCCAACTGCTTTTCCTGATTCGGATGTGATTAAAACACCATTTCTAAGCCTTGGTAATGCCCCGGAAACGGGTTCATGTCTTAAAAACAATGAACTCATAACAGCAGTCCCCTTTGAAAGCGTTAGAAGGAGGTTACGTAGCCCAAGTATCCCTCTTGTAGTGATTACAAATACCAATCGAGAAGTGCCATCTCCATTTTCGGTTTGAGAAGTAAGTGAACCTTTTCTTTTCCCTACTTCACCAGTTACAGCCCCCACTGATTCAGTTGCTACATCGATTGTTAATTCTTCAACTGGTTCAGATTTTACTCCATCAATTTCTTTTATAATTACTTGAGGTTTTCCAACCTGAAGTTCAAATCCTTCACGTCTTAAGGTTTCAATAAAAACAGAAAGATGAAGTTCACCACGACCTGATAAAACATAATCTCCACTTTCTCCTATTTCCATTTTAAGTGATACATTTGTTTCTAGTTCTTTATTAATTCTATCTAAAATTTGACGGCCAGTTACAAATTTACCTTCTTTCCCAGCAAATGGAGAAGTATTAGGAGAAATAGACATTTTAAGGGTTGGTTCTTCAATATGAATATTTGGGAGTGCTTCAGGATTTTCAATATCAGCTATTGTATCTCCAATACTTGCATTTTTAATACCAGTTAGTGCTACTATATCCCCAGCTTCAGCTGATTCTACTTCAACTCTTTTTAATCCCTGTGAAAGATAAACTCGATCAATCCGTCCATTTTCATGTTCCCCATCTTTATTAATTAAAGTAATTGGAGCACCCATGACAGCAATCCCTCTTGTAATTCTTCCGATTGCATATTTACCCTGAAAATTATCTCGGTCAAGGGTTGATACAAGCATCTGGAAAGTTGCATCAATATCAGCACTTGGGGCTGGTACAGATTCTAAAATCCCTTCGAAAATAGGGGTTAGATCTGCTTCTTTATTAAAATCTTTAGGCATTTCAGCCCAAGCTTTTCCTTCACGTGAAATTGCATAATAAACTGGAAAATCAAGATGTGAATCTTCGGTTGCCATATCTAAGAATAAATCATGGATTTTATCAACAACCCATTTGACACGAGAATCAGGTTTGTCTATTTTATTAACAACAACAATTATTTTTAAACCAAGCTCAAGGGCCTTCCCAAGAACAAATTTTGTTTGTGGCATAGGGCCTTCTTGAGCGTCTACAACCAAAATAGCACCATCAGCCATATTTAAGGTTCTTTCAACTTCTCCCCCGAAATCAGCATGGCCAGGTGTATCTACTATATTTATTTTAGTATCTTTATAAACTACGGCAGTATTTTTTGCCATAATTGTAATACCACGTTCACGCTCTTGGTCATTTGAATCCAAAATTAGGTTTTGAGTGAAAGCTGCTTCGTTTTCACGAAAAACATGAGTTTGTTTTAAAAAACCGTCAACTAATGTTGTTTTACCATGATCAACATGGGCGATAATTGCTACATTTCTAATATTCATAAATTCCTATTATGTCATCCCCGACTAACCAATATATAATAAATTGATCGGGAATCTATCTTTCTTATTGTCATTCTGAATGAAATGAAGAACCTAAAAAGATCCTTCGTTGTACTCAGGATGACGTCTTAGGATACAACCGCTAAATTATACTCTCTTTAACCTTAAAAGTCGAGGCTTATAGATTATCATTTATTAAATTTAAATCTAAACTCTCTTGGAGATGATCATTACCTTCTGTAATTGTAAGCCTTGCGCCTAAAATTTCAGCGACTTCAACCCCATATTCAACAGGTGTCCATTCATCATCTTTTTGAGTTATAACATAAAATTCATTTGCATTTTCTCTGATTTTCCCCCAATTGAACGGCTTTGAAACAAAATCTTGGATTGGAACAAAATTTAAACCTAAATCACGAGCAAATGGTGCAACTAAAAAAACTTTATCAACTGGTTTTTTGGCTTTTTCTAGATATCTTAGAATTGTTGGGCATCCAAGACTATGACCAATTAGAACGGTTTTCTCCCCTGGTACCAATAGTCTCAAAACTCTAACCCATATAGTTCTTTTAGGAAGAAGTGTGTTGGGCATTAAAGGTATCGCGACTCTGTAGCCTTTTTTTCCAAGAATTTTTTTTTCTTTTTTAAACCACCAATCGTTTGGGTTTGAACCCCAGCCATGTACTATTATTGCTCTTTTCATAAATTTTCTATTCTTGTGTTAATTAAATTTAGATCCATTTTATCAAAATGTATATTACCCGGAACCTCAATAAATTCTCCTCCGGTTTTTTCAGCAATTTCTCTGCCTATTTCAAGTGGAACATATGGATCATTAATTTCATTAATAACATAAATATGATTTGTATTTCTTCTTATTCTGTCCCAAGCAAATGGTTCTGACACAAAATTCTTTGTTTGTTCTATCTTTAAGTCTTGTGCAAAGCCTGCTATTGAGAAAAATTTATCGACTGGTCTATCTGCAATTTCTAAATATCTTAATATTGCAGGTGTCCCTAAACTATGGCCAATTAAAACTGTTTCATTATCTGGCTTAAGATCTTTAATTATTTCTAACCATTCATCTTTTTTAGGCCAATCGCCACCGGGCATTTCTGGTAAAAAAACTTTGTACCCTAAATTTTCAAGAATCTTTTTTTCTTCTTGGTACCAATGTTCTTTAGGGTTACTCCCCCAAGCATGAATTATTATTACTTTTTTCATAAATTCTAATTTATTTCTTTTCAACTATTATTTTACATTTTGTAACAATAGCCGCAAGGGCACCAACTGCTGCAAGTACAGGGGCCAAAACCGCAATTACAACCCCAACTGTTAATGGAATTTCAATTAATGTTTTATCTTGCATATCTTTTATAATAATTCGGCGAACATTACCAGCGGCAATAATTTCTTTTACTTTTTTTAGAACCTCTTCTCCATCAACCACAAATTCTTCTTTTTTTTCTTTTACCATTTTTAACTCCTTTATATTAAAATACTTCCACCATAATAAAACTTATAAATTTCTTCCCCGTTTTTAGCGATAGATTCATAACCACCTATCTCATTTATTGATTTTGAGAATGAATCTGGGATGCAATCATATTTGAAATCATCTTTTTGCCATTTTATATGTTTATAACTCCTAGTTTCATAGTTAGCTATTAATGCACCCCGTAAAATATTATCAATTTCTTTTTCAGTCATTTTACCCCAATTGCCGTAATAACTAACTGAAAATACGGGTTTATTTTTATAATATATAGCCTCAAGCCCAGTAAATTTATTCTTCCCAGTGTAATATACATCTCTATATAACCAGTCACCATCTTTATACTCAAATTGATCAGAACCAGACAAAAGTGCTTTCATCTTTTTACCATCTGCCGCATAAGTCTTCGATCTTGCAATATAGAAAAATTGTTCTAATTCTTTTAAATCCATTATTCACTCTCATCCAATAATTTAAGTCCAATTTCATGAAGTTTTTCACGTACCTCTTCTACTTGGTTTGGCCCAAAGTTCCTAATATTTAAAAGATCAGTTGAAGCACATTGTGTAATTTGTCTGAGTGTTTTTATATCAGCTCTATCCAGCAAATTATAAGATCTATCAGATAAACCCATTGAATTAATTTGCATATTAAGCTTATACTCTTCTAATTCTTGTTTAGATTCTGAACCTGAATATTTCTCACCGCTCATTTTAACTCCTTTTTCTTTATCTATTATCCTCTAATAAAAACATAACTCAAATAAGAAATATAAGTTATAAGCATTAAATACCCTGCACTTTTAGTTATTACCTTTTTTCTAATAACTATAAAATAGAGTATTAGGGTGATTACTAGGAGAAATATAATATCATATCTGAGATATGTGTGAGCAGACACGCCGTAAGCAAAACCAGAAAGCCCTAAAACAAAGGCGAGATTAAATATATTTGTTCCAATTATGTTACCCAACATTACTCCACCTTCTTTTTTAACCCCAGCAATTATAATTGTTGCTAATTCGGGTAGTGAAGTCCCAATTGAAACAATTGTAAGACCAATAAACCCCTCTGTTAAAGAAAAATATTTAGCAATAGAAAGAGCATTATCAACCACAAACCTTGATCCAAAAAACAATAAGACAAAACCAGATATTATTGCAAAAAAAGTTGTACCGTTTTTTGCATAAAATTTTTGAATTTTTTTATAATCAATTAGAAGCGGTTCTTCATTCTTATTATTTAAAATATGTTTAGTTTGTGAATAAACGAAAATTATAAATGAAATTAATAAAAGAGTTGAACCTAATAAACCTAATGCGATTGCATTCTGTCCAATAAAGATTTTATCGGATAATAACCAAAAAATAAAAGTCACAAAAACTAAATAACTAAGATTCTTTTTTATTAACTTACTATTTGCGATTATTGGGCAAATAATTGCTGCAATACCGAGTATAAGTAATGTATTTGCAATATTACTACCAATAATATCAGAAAAAGCAAGCTCACCTGCTTTTTCGCTTGCTGAAACCATTGTGACAAAAAGCTCTGGGATACTTGTACCAAAGGCAACTATTGTTAACCCAATTATAAGTGACGGGATTTTCATCCTTGTGGCAAAAGTGGTAGAACCGTCAACAACAAGATTCCCACCATATATTAATAAAATTAACCCTAAAATGAGTAATAATATTGTTAAAAGCAAAAATTTACCTCTTTTAGCGTAATTATAATTTTATCTCCATTAAATCTTCCCCTCGAACAACTTCACCGTTAAATTTTTCTTTTACTTCAGCGCAAAGATCAACTGAGTTTGTGTTTGGATAAAAATGCGTTAATATTACTTTTTTTACATTACTTTTTTCAGCAATTTCGCCAATGTCTAAGGTATCCATATGAGCAGCTCCGCCCTTACCTTTTGAATATGATGCATCACAAATAAAAATATCTGCATTTTCTGAAGCTTTTTCTACACCTTCACATTTTATTGTATCTCCTGAGTAGACAAAGACTTTATTATTTTCTTCAATTCTTATAGAAAAAGCATCTGCCTGTACCCCAAAAGCGTTATGAGACACCCCAAAAGTATTAATTCTTAAATTATCAACTATAATTTCTTGATTATTATAGGGAACATATTTAATACGATCATAATTATCAAAAGCTGGGAGTTGATAAACATGTGAAAGTTTTCTAGTAAATTCCTCAATCCCCTTTGGCCCATAAATTATTGGAGTTTTATAATCTTTCTCATCACTAAAAAAATCTTTTAAACGAAAGTTCATTTGGAATGCGAATAAATCACTTGTATGGTCTGCATGGAAATGACTTAAAAAAATATAATCTATATCATCTGGCTTAAGACCAATTTTAGCTAATTGTTTTAATGTCCCAGGCCCACAATCAATTAATATCTTTTTATTATTTGTTTCAATTAAATACGACTGTGCAGATCTTTCATTTGTTACATAAAAAGTACCTGTTCCTAAAATTGTTATTTTCATAATACCTTTCTTTTCAATAAAACTTTTTATTATAATAATCTAAAATAAGTTTACCATTCTTGCCTTTAAGAGGATCACCTCGATAGAGAGTTACTCCAGCATTAATCGGCTTGTCGTTCTCATTCATATCTATAAAGCCATCTGCCGACAGACGCTCTAGGTTCGCCCGAAGAGCCAAAATAGTCAGATGATGTGTAACTACCAGAACATTCATACCTGAGTAGTCACGCACTATCGTATCAAACCATGATTTTATTCTTAATCGCACATCTGAAACATTCTCACCCTGAGGCCAACGATACCAGTAGTCACCAGAGATATCGTGAAGCCTTTTTTGCTCAGGATATAGAGTATAGAATACCTTCCAGTCATTGTAGATAGTATACAAACCATGTTCCTGCTCCCGTATGCGCTCATCCTCTACCACTCGAACATTTACCAGCTCTGGCCATCCTTCAATAAGTTTTTTTAAAGTTTCACGAGTTCTCAAATATGGAGAAACATATATTACATCTGGGAGTTCTATATCATTTTTTAGGTTTTTTCCTGCTTTTTTTGCTTGCACCCCATTATTAGCTAGGGGTGTATCATGATCACCCTGGGTCAAACGATATATTTCGCTCATCTCCTCCGCCATAACCTTGGTCTTGGAACAAGTAGGGTCTTTTTCAAAGTATTCTAAAAACTTTTGGTAGTCTGAATTTTTGGCACGGTTAATTTTTAATTGATTATAAGCAGAAACATCATGTCTCACAAATGCAATATAATTTGGCCATTTCATTTTTTTTAACTCCCTTATATTTATATATTAACCCATGATTATGAAAATGTTTACCTTTTTAGTATAAATACTTAAAATGTATATAGAATTAATTAATAAGGAGAAGTTATGGGGAAATTTTTGGACTTTTTAAGGAAAATTGGTGTTTTAAAAACCGGTAAAGCTGCTGCGGATCAGTTACAAACAGATTCAATGCTCGACAATATTGATAATAGCACAGAAGTCGACACAGATTAATTAATCAAAAACTCCTGGCCGAAGTCAGGAGTTTTTGATTAATTTTATTCAGCTGCGAGTACTTGATCACCTTCTCTAACTATTTTTTTTACCTTAATCCCAACTTCTTGCCCTTTTTTAGCTGTTTCGATTGATTCATGTTCAAGCTGGATTTCAGTAATTTCTTGTTTGAAGTCTGTAGTATGACCTTTTATATATACTTTATCACCAACTTTTATTGGGCTACTTACTTTTATTATCCCAACTTTTAAATGATCAAAATAATGAGTTATGACCCCTAATTTTTTTTCACTCATAAAAAATCCTTTCAATTGTTATTTAATTTCTTTTTGAGGTTTTATAAATTTGAAATAGCCAACTGCAATTGTGATAATAAGACCAACGGTGACAATAATAAATCTAAATTTTACATCCTCTGTCATTAACCCTCGAATAATACTATAACCAAGAGTAAAAACAGCCCCTAAAAGTAACCCGTCTGAAATAATAAAAACGTTATGGACAACAAAAAGAGCAAATACTAATGTTATTACTGCAAAAATGGTTGTTATTATTGATACATTTCGACTGTATAATTTAAAATCCTCTTCATATTTTTTCTGATCTGAATCAAATTTCAGTCTTGCAGTTTTATCCTCTGGCGTCTCAACTGTCGATTCTTTTATTGGTTCTGAATATGAAGGTGATTCTGGCATTTTAGGAGATTCATAAAAAGCTCCAACCCCTAAACCAAAGAACAAAGCTATAATAAGTCCTAAAAAAGCTGTATAAAATATTTGGAGAGCTGTGCTTAATGTGAAACTTTTTGCCATCGTGTCTCCTTTTAAAGCTATGATTTATTCTTTTTCAGAAAAATCAACTTTGACGTTGGCTTTTTCATTATCAGCAACGTCTAGATATTCAAAGTCTTTTTCATGAAATCCAAACATCCCAGCAACTATGTTTGTTGGGAATTGTTGGACTCTTTCATCATATTGTTGTACGTATGCATTGTAATATCTTTGTGAACCCATTATTTTATCTTGTGTTTCTGTAAGTTGTGTTTGGAGATCTAAAAAACCTTGGTTAGCTTTAAGATCTGGATAGCTTTCTGCAACGGCAAAAAGAGATTTCAATGTCTCAGCAAGCATATTATTTGATGCTACTTTTTCTTTCATTGAACCTGTAGTAAGCCCCGCTCTTGCAGCTGTTACTTTTTCAAGAGTCCCCTTTTCATGTTTTGCATAACCCTTTACTGTTTCTACTAAATTAGGGATAAGTTCAAATCTTCTTTTTAATTGAACATCAATATCTTTTTCTGCGTTTTGAGCCCTTGTCTTCAAGCTAATTAGCCCGTTATAAACAGAAACTAAAAAACCACCAACTACTAGTGCTAAACCTAGTACAATCCATAATAATAAACTCATGTAAAACTCCTTTTTTGTCATTCCAGGCTTGCCTGAAATTTTTTTGATCCTTCGATTTATATTTTTTCTAAGGATAACATTAAACTATATCTATTTATATATTGATACTAAAAGTACTAAATGTCAAAGGCAAAATAACTAAAAAACTATTTTGCTGGGATTTTAATTACCTGACCAATATGGAGGCTATTAACATCTGTAATATTATTATATGTCGCAAGTTCAGTAGATGTCATACCATTTGCATTCGCAATACTAGAAAGTGTATCACCTTCTATAACAGTATATGAAGTTTCTTTCTTTTCAACTGGCTCAGAAGTGGTTGGAGTAACCACTGCGGGGGTTTCTTCTTTTGTCTCATCAACTGTTGGCGGTGTTTGAATTTTTTCTTCTGTTTTAGGAACAGTTTTCTCTGGTCTAGCATAATACCAAGTTGCAAAGCCAACTCCCCCACCAATAATTAAAAAGACAAAAAGCGGTATAAAGAATTTTTTTACTAAATCCCCTTTCGCCGCTTCTTTTTTTATTTCATCTTTAAATTCATCTGGATCGCCCGTAAAACCAGAACCCAAGACAACATCTTCTTCAGTTTCTTTAATAACTATTGCTGGTTTTTCGGTTTTTTCTTCTTTTTTTGATGTCTTATCAGTTTTTGTCATATCAGAAATAATTATACACTTATATTTTGAAAATAAAAATAGTTACACAAGGCAACTATTTTTTTGGAGTAAAAATTTTAGCGTATATAATTTGATAGATCATATTTGGCTAAAAGATCAATGAGTTTGCCTGAAAGAAAAACTTGCATTAGGTTATTACCATTAACGGTATAATCTAAATTTTCACCCTTTGATATTTTTTCTAAAATTAACTCTGCTTCTTCTGGATTTATAATCATATTTTTTGATGATGTACTTTTCCCTCTAACTTGGCCAGCGCCTCGTCTACGATCGTCTCTGATTCTAGAGATATAATAATCAATTGAATAATCGTCAGAATCTTGGCTAATTTTCGAAACTTCTCTAAGAATTTTTTCGTTAAGAAGTTCTGTAATTTCTTCATTTAGTTCATAACCTGTGCCAATAATTTGGAGGTTTTTCTGATCACGTATTTGGATTCTGCCTCCCATAATAATAATATGATATTCGGGCCTCAAATCATTATTATCATCATAAAATTTCTGAAAAAATTCTTTTAAAACAGATGAAACATCAGCTTCTAATATTTCTTTATCTTTTACAATTAATGGAATAAATTGATCAATAAAATTTGCAATTATATGATCAGCATATGCATTTCTCTTTGTAGTATCTAAAATTTCTTGTGGCTTAGCAGATAAATGAATAAATTCATGTGACAACATATTAGAAATATCCTGGACTTTCATTTCTCTAATTTGTTCAGGTGTATATTCTCTAAAACGAGGGTCTTTTAATTGATTTTGGAATTCCAAAATACTTCTTCTGACATCTTTAAAATTAACATAAACAACACCGTCTTCAGCATATGAAGTTGCTGAACATATAGATAAATCTCCTATCTCCGATAACATATCAAAATCAAATTTATCTTTTAATATAGCCCCTAATTCAATTCTAAGGGAAGATCGACCTTCAACTTCTCGATGTTCAACAGTTTCACCATCAACAATTTTAAATAAATCTTGAGTAAAATCATTGGCAATTTCAGGATAAAGTTTCTCTATTACTGGCTTTATTAACTCAACAGCTTCTGATATTAATAATTCCATTTCAGGAATAACTTCTGCTTTTTCGGATTCTAAATCACGAATCATGGGATAATTTTCATCATCTTCATAGATTCTATCTATAGATTCTTGGGAACCTTCTGGGTCTTCAACTATTTTCTCTTCAAAAACTTTTTCAGCTCGATTATAGTCTTGTTTACTTGGTAAGGTGCTGTTTCGAACATTAGAAAATTGCTCAGCAATCATTTTAACAACCTTGCCTTCTTTATAAGAGTCTTCGTTACTAAGTCTTTCTTGTGTTATATAATCCTCAAATTTATAAACTAATTATATGATTAAGTTCATGGTGTGTCTATAATGCTGGTTAAAATAAAATTAAGTATTTACAAAAAGAAAGCCCGCCGCAGAGTACACGACGGACCTTCTAGGTCATGTACCCCTTGGCGGGTGTATTGCAGGCAGTTGCTCACTTGGCTACGTCGTACTCCTCGACCAGCTGATCGATAATGGCAGCTGCAGGCTTGATGGTGTCGAGTACGTCGATACCAGATCCGGTGAAAAAGAGACCGTTTTCGTAGTCCCCTTCCTGACCGGCGACGAGATGCCTGAAGATACAGAGGCTCTCCTGAAATCTGGAGTCGCGGTAAGCGCACTTCTCGAGACAACTTGCTTCGCAGTGCGGACGCTTATCACCAAAGTGAACGACTCCATCCGCTATGAGCTTCTCGATCACAGGCGTGACAGCGTAACGACCAGGATATCCGGTAGGACTTCCAGGCCCAAAGTCACCTCCAGTGACGATCTCTTCGGTAACTCTCAGTAGCACATCTTGCCATCCAGGTGCGGTCTCACGAACCTCGTCGGTAAGAGCGAATGGGATACCGAGCTGGACTCCAGCTGCACCCATATCGATGAGCATTTTGCAGTCTTCGCCCGTTCGGATGCCACCAGCAGCAATCACTGGGATGTTGAGGCCGAGCTTCTCGATCGCATCGAGCACTTCAGCTAGAACAGCGGTGGTGGTACCTTCGGGACCTTTCGTTCCGAGGTGACCGCCTGCTTCCCAACTTTCAGCGACGATAGCTGCCGGGATGATACCCTCGCGCTTCACGAGAACCTTGAGAACACCAGCCCTGGAGATGATCGGGACGATCAGGGTGTTGGTTCCCTCCGTCATCTCGACCACCCAACGATCGATGAGGCCTGCACCGATGAAGACGATATCAACGTTCTCCTCGATACAGACCGTGAGTAGCGTCTTGAACTCGCGAATCGCTCGCATGATGTTTACTGCGATCAATCCTTGTTCGGGCGCCACAAGCAGCTTCTTTGCGTGTCTTATCTCGCCTCGAAGCTCTTCGACCGTCATTCCCGAGGCACCTATAGTACCGATACTACCTGCATTGGCGACAGCAGCCGCTACCGCAGACTTCGAGATGCGAACTGCCATACCTCCCTGAACAATAGCGTACTTCACTGCCTTGTCTCCGATAGTAAGTGTTGGGAACATGTCCTCACTCTCCTATCGGAAGTTGGCTGTAGAGCGTCTGTCCTGCCGACACGAAGCCGTCAAGCATCTGTTCGATAATGACAGCTGCGGGTTGGATCTCCTTTACCATAGCTGAGCACTGCCCCGCCATAAGAGATCCCATCTCGGTGTCGCCTTCGCGCATCGCAAGAGCGAGTTTGCCAGTACCGAGCTCCTCGATCTCTTTCTTCTTGTTCTCGAGATCAAGAGCTGCGACTTCGCGCGCAAGCTTGTTTTTGATCACCCGAACCGGGTGGCCGGTGCAACGGCCCGTAACAACTGTGTCACGATCCTTGGCCTTGATCACCCTCTCCTTGATATTCGGATGAATTGTGCATTCAGTAGCGCACATGAATCTCGTTCCAACTTGTACACCTTCCGCTCCGAGAGCGAAAGCTGCTGCCATTCCCCTGCCGTCGGCGATACCGCCAGCAGCGATTACAGGAATAGTGACGACATCGACAAGCTGTGGGATGAGACACATGGTGGTGAGGTCACCAATGTGGCCACCTGCCTCCATACCTTCTCCGATGATGGCGTCAGCACCGATCGACTCCATACGCTTCGCGAGCGCTGTAGACGGAACAACCGCCATCACCTTTATGCCAGCTGACTTGAGCCGATCCATATACTTGCCGGGGTTGCCAGCACCAGTTGTCACCGCATAAACATGCTCTGTGATGACCATATCGACAAGCTCGTCGATATGCGGTGTAAGGAGCATCAGATTGACCCCAAAAGGTCTATCCGTTAGCCCCTTGGCACGACGGATCTCGTCTCGTAGAATCTGTGTCGGCATTTGTCCGGCACCGATCTGTCCTAGGCCACCAGCATTGGAAACGGCTGCAGCGAGTTCTGCGGTCGAAGTCCATGCCATGCCACCTTGAACAATCGGAACTGTGATATCCAAGATCTTAGTGACCCTGGTCGGGCACTTTTCGTACATCTGTATTCACCTTCCTCCGTTTTGAGCAAACTGTCGAGGTACATATATCGTTAGAGGGTACCAGATGGTACCCTCGATATTCGAAAGTATTTTACAATATATTAAGTAAAAAAGCAAAAAACTCACCTTTTGGTGAGTTAATTGATGGTGGGCCGGGAGGGACTCGAACCCTCAAGACCGAAGTCACTGGATTTTAAGTCCAGCGCGTATACCAGTTCCGCCACCGGCCCATTATATAAATTTTGGAGGCGTCGCCCGGAATTGAACCGGGGTAAACGGTTTTGCAGACCGCTGCGTAACCACTCCGCCACGACGCCAAAACGTCGATAATCATCCCCTACTAAAAAATTTTGGAGCGAGAGAGGGGAGTCGAACCCCCGACCTTCTCCTTGGCAAGGAGACGTTCTAGCCACTGAACTACTCTCGCATCATCAGAATTTGTTTTCGGATTACAATGATGCTGTTGCACATTTTTATCCTAACACAATTCCTCCTCTTCCGAAAAAATCAACAGATTTTTCCGGGTTAAAGATGGTATAGGGCATAAAAAATAAAATTTTTATAACCAAATAATTTGCCTTGAAACTGGTGGGCGCTAAGGGATTCGAACCCCTGACCCTCTCGGTGTAAACGAGATGCTCTAGCCAACTGAGCTAAGCGCCCGCGTCAGCGTAATCTATTGTGAATCGTACATTATTTGTGATAAGTACTTTCCACTTTTGCTACGCTTCCTTTTCCGAAAAAATTAATAAATTTTTCCGGGTCAATCAAAATCTGATGATTATGATTATTAATGAAAAGTTGTGAAGGGCAATAAGCCTATAACAAACTTTTAACTGGTGGCGAGACCCGGACTTGAACCGGGGACGCAAGGATTTTCAGTCCTTCGCTCTACCAACTGAGCTATCTCGCCATGTCAGGTTTTCTATAAGATTACGCTAAAAATATTCATAGACTTAAATTATTTCATTTTTTTGCCTGAAGATGGTGGGGACGAGAAGACTCGAACTTCCACAGCCTTACGGCCACAAGAACCTCAATCTTGCGTGTCTACCAGTTCCACCACGTCCCCTCGTCAGCATTCGCTGGCGAGATTCACATCAAAAATAATTTCGAATGCTTATCTCTTTCGCTATGCCTCCTCTACAATTAAAATCTACAGATTTCAATTGAGCTAAAAAATGTGTTAAGAAACAAAAAATCCTTTGCCAGAGGATTAAGAACAATCAAATTATATTCTTTTAGAGGTTAAAAGTCAATCTATCTATAATTATCAATAAATTAAAGTATTGTTGCTTTTTTATCGTAGATGTACCATTTTTCAATATTCCAGAATCTATATTTTGGATCCGAAAGCTTCATATTAGAAATTCCTTTTACTTCCCTAGAAACTGCATAAATATAATTTGGCCAAACTAAAGGCAATGATGCTACCTCATCCAATATAATTTGTTGGACATCTTGATATCTTTGTTTTCTTTTTTCGATATCTAGGGTTGTTCTGGCTTGTTCTAAAAATTTATCAACTTTTCTGTCTGAAAGACCTGAGAAATTTAAACCTGGGTCGTTAACTTGAGTTGAATGCCAAAAAGAATATATATCAGAATTAAAACCAAGATTTTGTGAAATTAAAAGAATATCAAAATTTCTATTTTTTACATATTCCTGGAAAAAAGATGCACGGGGGTATTTTTCAATTTCAATATTTATCCCAATTTTTTTAAGATTTTCTTTAATTATTTCTGCTTCGAATACTTTGTTATATTCATCAAGACAAACAAGTCTTACAGTTAAGATTTCACCGTCTTTTATCATCATATTATTAGCATCAAGTGTATAGCCAGCATCTAAAATTTTCTTTTTTGCTGCTTCTGTATCTATGTTTTGTTTGAGTTTTGAATTATAACCAACATAACCAGTTAATATTGGTGCAAATATTGGCATTGCATCATTATTATAAACTTTTTTTATAATTTCATCTCTAGGTATCGATAGTGCTATTGCTTCACGTAAAAATTTTTCTTTAGAAACACCGGATCTGAGATTAAAATATAATGTATCTGTTTCGGGGATAGCTAAATTGTAAGTATTAGCGTTTGGGAGTTCATTCTCGTACGATACTTCTTCCCCATTTATTTTTTCTAATCCTAATATCTCTCTTCTAGCATAAGCAGGCGGTAAATCAGAAAAATTATTATATGTTTTTATTATTACCTTTTCAATATAAGGGGTTTGATTATAATAATTCTTATTAGAAAGAAGTGTAACCTCTTGAGAATCTCTAATGTTTTTTATTTTTTCAAAAATATATGGGCCCGTTCCTATCGGAGTATTACTAAATTCTGCGGTTTTAAGACTTTTTGCAGGAACATCAGCTAATATATGTTTTGGTAAAATTAATACTTCAGTATTAGATAGAAACCCTGAATATGGCTCTTCGAGCGTAAATGAGATTGTTTTATCATCTATTTTTTTTGGTGTTACACCTCTCCAAATTTTAAGAAGAGGGGTTCTTGTGTCAGGGTTCTGGATTGTTTCTATTGTAAATAATATATCATCAACTGTAACAGGCTCTTTATCATGCCAAAAAATATTATTTTTTAATGTAAATGTATAGACCTTACCGTCAGTCGATATTACCCATTTTTCGGCCAAATCAGGAATAATTTGTTTTTTATTATTTTTTTTTGTTAAACCTGAAAATATTAGATTATCAACAACAATTTCAGCCGAACTAGTTTGTGAAAATAGAGGGTTTAATTGATTTATTTCTCCCACAACCCCCTCAGTATAAATACCACCAGAAACTGGCTCTTTAGGTAAATAATTATATAACGATTCAAACCTTTGGTTAAAAAGTATAAATATTAAAAGCGATGCTCCACCACCGATTAATACTATATTTTTTAAATGAAAAATATCTGGAATTCTTTTTAAAAATTTCCGATAAAAAGATTGTAAATCAGAAAGATGAGTATTTTGTAATTTATTAAATACTTTATTAATATTTTCTGCCAGATCTTTAATTTTTGATTTTAAGTTCATATTATTAAGACTAATAAATTTAATCTAAATATTCAGCCTAATTATAAAAAAGTTGGAGAAGAGTTACTATTAAAAATATTAAAGCAGAAACTATAGTGGTGTAGAAAAGTAATTTTTCCGCTCCACGTTTAGTTTGAAAATTATTAGTACTTGCCCCAAACATAGAAGAAAGACCCGTTCCTTTTTGTTGGAGTAAAACAGTAATAATAATAAGTATTAATGTAATTACCTGGATTACTATAAAAGTTGTTTTCATGACTTTTCGATTTTAACAAAATTACTTGAAAATGTCTACGATTAAGCTATAATTACGGCGACAAGGACAAATACCTCATGCGAGGTTTGCAATTTTGGAGGGAAAATGCCTGGGTACATTAAAAGGCCATTACTTTTGGCCGCGCAAAGAAGTGCTGCAAAAACAGCACTTAAAGAGATCGAAAAGCTCTCCCCAGCACTCGCGAAAATAGTTCGTGAGTATTTTGAGGCTGAGGAGACATTCGAGCGTCAGCTCATTGGTGTCATCGTCTCTAACTCCAAAAGAGAAGAGCCGGTGCAAGCAGGCTAACGTCGCACCATTGTTTTGGTCAGGCCCCGCACTTCGTGCGGGGCCTCATCCTAAATTAATTATTTTATTTTGCGTGATGCTTTTTCAACAATAAAAATAGACTTCCCACTAATTTTCATTTTAGATTTTTTTTCCTTGGTTTTTGCTATCGCTTTTTCTTCTAATTCATCATAGTTTTTCATAATTATATTATATCAAAAATTACTTTTGCGAGCTTTTCTGAATCATGATAAAGAGGGTTTTCATCATTTGAGATATCAGCCGTAATAACATTTTCAGTAATATCAATCTCTACTGGCTCTACAAAACCATCACCAGAACCCTTAGCAAACATTTTAGAATTTAAAATAACTTGATCAAAACATATATCGTAATTTGAAAGAGTTTTTATATGATCTGAAGCTTTAAATTTTTCTGTTTCTCCTCTTTCGGTCGAAACATTACAAATATATGTTTTCTTTGCTTTTGATTTTTTAAATTCTTCTTTTATTTCTTTATGTAAAAAGTTAGGAATAATACTTGTATACAAACTTCCTGGACCTACTAATAAAATATCTGCATTTTTTATTGCTTTAATTGCTTTTGGGTTTGATTTCGCTTCTTTTGAAAGAAAAATATTATCAATCTTCATCCCATAACCATACTTTGTAATTTTATATTCACCTATCATTTTTGCACCATCCTCAAATTTAGCACCCAAATATACATCTTCAAGTGTCGCAGGGATTACTTCGCCTTTAATATTTAAAAGAGTTGAAGCTTTAGAAATCGCTCCCTCGAAACTCCCTGAGGTATCTTTTAGAGCAGTCAAAAAAAGGTTACCCATTGAATGGCCGGTTATTCCAAACCCTCTTTTAAAGCGATAATTGAATAAATCTAAAAGATCTGATTCGTTTTCAGCAAGTGCGGCGATACATTTTCTTACATCACCAGGGGGCAACATCCCAGCTTCTCTTCTAAGCCTTCCGGTTGAAGCTCCATCATCAGTCATTGTTACAATTGCAGATATTTTAAAAGGATATTTTTTGAGTCCACGGAGTAGAGTCGAAAGACCAGTACCTCCGCCTATTACAACTACATTTTTCATCATCTTAATTCTATTCTTTTGTTAATATTAGTCAACAACCAACTTAATTATACTTTTTCACTACACTACTACGTAGTAGTGTAGTGAAAAATAAAATATTATTCTAAATCATTAAAGAGTTTCTTTTATTTTTTTTGCTATTTTTTCTGGGATTACTTTTGATAAATCTTCGACAGATGTTTCTTTTATTTTTTTAATTGAACCAAAGTTTGAAATAAGTTTCTTTTTTGTTTTTGGACCTACCCCAATAATTGAATCAAGGGATGATTTATATATTTCACTAGATTTTAATTTTCTATGATAAGTAATTGCAAAACGATGAGCTTCATCTCGAATTCGCTGAATAAGATACATTGCCTCACTTTCTTTTGGCAATTTATATGATACAAATTTTTTATCAATTATTGTAAAAACTTCCTCTATTCTTTTTGCTAGAGATATAATTTTCACATTTTCTGATATTTGTAACCGGTTAACTACGGTAGAAAGTTGACCCTTCCCCCCATCTAAAATAATTAAATTTGGTAATTGGCGGAAAGAATCATCATTTTTCTTTGTTTCTGACATTTTAAAGCGTCTAGAAAGAACTTCGGCCATAGAGGCAAAATCATCAGGGCCTTTTACTGTTTTTATTTTAAATCTTCGATAATCTCGCGGGCTTGCTATCCCATTTTTAAATACAACCATAGAACCAACTGCTGCTGTACCCATTACATTAGAGATATCAAAACATTCTATTCTTTTTGGAATTGATGGAAGTCCGACTTCCATCATTAATTTGTGCAAACCAATATCTGCAGAAAGTTCACGATCAGAAAAAAGATGCGTGTGTTGAATCTTTTTAATAAATCGTAATTTATCCCTATATTCTACAGCCTTTTCAAATTGTTGGTTTTTTGAAGCATTTTTCATGTTTTTTTTGATTTCTTCTTCAATTTTTTTAGTCTTCCCTGAAAAAAGTAAGATTAACCCTTTAATATTTTTTGCATAATCAAATTTAGAAATATATTTTTCATCATGGCCAGGACATAATTTTAAATGATAGTATAAACAAATTTGTCCATTTGTATGGTTACAGGTGCAGTATGGGAATATATGACGAGCTAATTTTAATATTGATCTTAAGGCGGTGGCATCTGTAAAAGGCCCAATATATTTTGAATTTGAATCTGTAATTTGATGTATAACTGAAATTCTTGGATAATCGTCACCCGATATTTTAAGGTAAGAATAATTTTTATCATCACGAAATCTGATATTATATTTCGGTTTATATCGTTTTATTAAATCTGCCTCAAGAATTAATGCCTCAAATTCAGACTCAACTACAATCCACTCTAAATCATGAACATTTTTAACTAACTCTTCTGTTTTTGGATCATGCCCCATATTTTGGAAATATGAAGATACCCGATTTTTAAGAACAATTGCCTTCCCAACATATATAATTTTTCTTTTATCATTTCTATATATGTAAACGCCTGGTGACTTTGGGACATTCTTTAATTTTTGAGTAATTTTGTTGTTCATTTTTCTTCCATTCTGATGAAAAAATACTTAGCCCGGAGGGCCGAGCGATTAATATTCCATTATCTTACGTTTCTTATTCTTAGAGCGAGTCGTATTTTTTATTGATTCTTTGGTAACTTTCTCATCAAGGAGAAAGTTACAATAAAAAAAGATTGCCGCGTCACCCTAATCCTCGCAATAACAGAACATGGATTCCTGACCTCAACCAGAGGCTGATTCGCCCTTGGTGAAAACATTATCATACGTGGGATTAATCGGGAATAACTACTAATTTATTATAAAACTTTTTTAAGATATTTAGCAGTATATGAGATATCTGATTTAATAAGTTCTTCTGGAGTTCCTTGGGCAACAACCTCTCCACCCATATCCCCTCCTTCGGGACCTAGATCAATAATCCAATCTGCACATTTAATAACATCTAGGTTATGTTCAATTACAAGAACTGTATTCCCCATATCTGCGAGTGCATTCAAAACTGCCATCAAACGATTAACATCATCAAAATGTAAACCAGTTGTCGGTTCATCTAAAATATATAAAGTTTTTCCGGTTGCTGTTCGGGAAAGCTCAGATGCTAGCTTTACACGTTGTGCTTCTCCACCAGAAAGAGTTGTTGCAGGCTGGCCAAGTCTGATGTAACCCAATCCGACTTCAAATAGTGTTGATAACTTAACTTTTATACTTGGTATGTTACCAAAAAATTCGAGAGCTTCTTCAACCGTCATATTTAAAACATCAGAAATTGTTTTGCCCTTATAATGTATTTCAAGCGCTTCCTTATTATATCTTTTTCCTTTACAATCCTCACAAGTGACATATACATCTGGTAAAAAGTGCATCTCAATTTTAAGAATTCCTTCACCATGACACGCTTCACACCGTCCACCCTTAACATTGAAGGAAAATCTTCCAGCTTTATACCCGCGCATTTTAGCTTCTGGAGTCGCCGCAAATAACTCGCGGATATCAGTAAATACTCCCGTATATGTAGCTGGGTTTGAACGCGGAGTCCTCCCAATTGGAGATTGGTCAATATCAATTACTTTATCAAGATTTTTTAAACCTATTATTTCTTTATGTTTGCCTGGAGTATGTTGAGCTCTGTGATAAACATTGGAAAGTTTTTTTGCCAAAGTATCATTTATAAGCGATGATTTCCCAGAACCAGAAACACCAGTCACTACTATCATTTTACCAAGAGGTATTTTAACATTAATATTTTTAAGATTGTTTTCAGTTGCACCAATTATTTCAATTGTATCTCCTGTCCCTTTTCTTCTTTTTGTTGAACAGTTTACAGTTTTTAACCCTGATAAATATTGACCAGTAAGTGATTTTTTATTTTT
The DNA here is from genome assembly GCA_041737595.1 of Patescibacteria group bacterium. Taxonomy (GTDB): domain Bacteria; phylum Patescibacteriota; class CPR2; order UBA1875; family UBA1875; genus JBGSRK01. Next base: position 5,038 of record JBGSRK010000017.1, on the reverse strand, counting down.
TTTCACTTGTTCTGGGGTACCTTCGGCAATAATATAACCACCATGTTCTCCAGCCCCAGGACCAACATCAATCAACCAATCTGCAGACTCCATTGTTTCAGCGTCATGTTCAACAATAATTACTGTATTCCCTAAATCACGTAATTTTTTTAAGGTATTTATTAGCTTTCCATTATCACGTTGGTGAAGTCCAATTGAAGGTTCATCTAGTATATATAAAACTCCCATTAGTGATGACCCTATTTGAGTAGCTAATCTAATTCTTTGAGCTTCCCCACCAGAAAGAGTAGCAGCCGTTCTATCAAGTGTTAGATATGAAAGGCCAACATTTAAAAGGAATCCTAGTCGTTCTCTTAATTCTTTAATTATTTGACGGGCAATTTTTTGTTCTTTTTCTGAAAGTTCGAGTTTATCAAAATATTCTTTACACTTATCAATTGGCATATTTACAATATCAACAATTGTGGTTTTACCGATAGTAACAGCTCCAAATTCAGGTTTTAGTCTTTTCCCTTTACACACCTGGCATTTAGCTTCAGCCATATATTTTTCAATTTCTTTTCTAACATAATCTGAATCAGTTTCCCTATACCGACGTTCTAAATTTGCAACAACCCCCTCATAAGTTGTTTCGTATTCTCGTTGCCCCATAGGGACCTTAAAAGTTTCTTTATCTGTGCCATACATTACAATATCACGAGATTTTTTAGATAATTCTTTATATGGAGTGTTAGCTGAAAAACCATATTTTTCTCCAACTGCTATAAGAATTTGAGTATACCAACCCATTTTGGCAGTTGTTCTGGCCCATGGTCTAATTGCTCCCTCGGCAATTGTTAATGTTTGGTTAGGAACAACTAATTCAGGGTCAATTTCAAGTTTTATCCCAAGACCAGTACAGGCAGGACAAGCCCCATATGGAGAATTAAAAGAAAAGCTTCTTGGGGATATTTCAGGTAAATTTATTCCACAAGTCGGACAAGCAAAATTTTGTGAAAAAATATTTTCTTTATTTTTATCAACATTAATTATATATATTAAACCTTCGCCTAAATTTAAGGCCTGTTCAACAGATTCAGAAAGACGTTTCAAATTATCTTTATTAATAATTAAACGGTCAACTACTACGTCAATATTGTGTTTTTTATTTTTATTAAGATTAAAGTTGTCATCAATATCAAAAATTTTTCCATTTATTCTAACTCTTTGATATCCAGCTTTTTTTAAACCTTCAAAAACATATTTATTAGCACCTTTTTTGCCTTTTATAATTGGTGCAATAACCATAATTTTAGTCTTTGGCTTCATCGCCATAATTTGTTCAACAATTTGTTCGTTTGTTTGTCTTGATATTTCCTTACCACATAGCGGGCAATGAGGATGACCAATTCTTGCAAATAATAAACGGAGATAATCATAAACTTCTGTGACGGTTCCAACTGTAGAACGAGGATTTCTTGTTGTTGATTTTTGATCAATTGAAATAGCAGGTGAAAGACCCTCTATCTGATCTACGTCCGGTTTTTCCATTAGACCTAAAAATTGTCGCGCATATGAAGAGAGTGATTCAACATATCTTCGCTGCCCTTCGGCATAAATAGTGTCGAATACAAGAGATGATTTCCCTGAACCAGAAAGTCCAGTGACAACAACCATTTTGTCACGAGGAATCGTAACATCTATGTTCTTTAAATTATGTTCGCGTGCCCCGCGAACGACGATTTTATCCACCTTCACTCCTCTTTTGAGCGCTAATGCCCGCCTATTGTAGCCCATCTGTCAAGTAAATTCAATAGTATTGTTTAAACAAATAATAGAATATTTGACACAGAGGAGTATAATTATGTGTATGGGGGAACTAAATAAAAAGAGTAATCGCTCTACATAGTTTCAAGTCGTTGTGATTTGGAGCTATTTTGTTTCTCAGTAACTACAATTCTCGTTAGGAGGTGTCAGAAATGGTCATATCTATAGCAGGTTTTGTAAGTGAAGTAGATGAAAAAGAAGTCGGAAGTGCGATAGATACCATGCGCAAAACCTCGAAAGAGATTTGCGCCCATCTGATACCTGGTGGGGATACAACAAAAGCCCGGAAAATACTCGACTTCGCATTGTTTGAGTTCATGAAGAACTGTCTACACGGTAGTAATATCGAGATCTATGATCTAGAACTGAACGATGGGAGTATACTTCTCGTCGCTCATGACTTGGTTGGAAACGACCATCTCGATCCCGAATGGTGCGGGCATCTTGGAGAAAGTGCAATTATCAGCGTTGTTGGGGAAGATAACTATCAGGTCATTAACGATGGCAATAGCTATACCACATTTCTCCACATAATCCCCGACGAGATTGCGGCCAGGTTCTAAACCTGGCCGCTTTCCATTATTACTTAATCTTTTTTGAAAATTTTACCTTATCTTGTTGTTCTCGAATTTCAGAAATTTGATCTCTATATTCAGCAGCTTTTTCAAATTGGAGATTTTGTGCTGAAAGTTTCATTTTTAATTCTATGTCTTTAATTAATCGAGAAAGCTCATCTGGTGGTATATTTGCAATATCTATTTTTTCTACATCAGAAAGTTCATGTTTTTTCTCTTCCACTATTGAATCTCGTATAGCTTTTTTTATAGATAGAGGTGTAATTTTGTGGTCATTATTATATTTTTCTTGGATTGAACGACGTCGGTTTGTTTCTGAAATCGCTTCTTTCATGCCTCGAGATTCTTTTTCCGCATACATAATAACCTTACCCTCTACGTGCCTGGCGGCTCGTCCAATTGTTTGTATTAAGGCCTGCTCACCTCTTAAAAACCCCTCTTTATCAGCATCAAGTATTGCTACTAAAGAAACTTCCGGAAGATCAAGTCCTTCCCTTAAAAGATTTACCCCAACAATCACATCATATTTACCAAGTCTTAAATCTCTTAATATTTCTGGTCTTTCAAGGGTTGCAACTTCGGAATGTAAAAATTGTACCTTTACACCCAGTTCGGCTAAATATTCAGTGAGCGCCTCTGCCATTTTTTTTGTAAGAGTCGTAACAATCACACGTTGATTTTTTTTAACTCTCTTTTGAATCTCAGAAAATAAGTCGGATATTTGATCTTTTTCAGGTCTTATCTCTATTTCTGGGTCCAGTAGCCCTGTGGGTCTAATAATCTGTTCTGCGACATTAATATATTCTTTACCCTTCCTTCTTGATTTATAAAATTCAGCTGGGCTATGAATTTTTTCATTTGATATTTTTGAAAGTTCATATTCAGCAGGGGTTGCAGAAACATAAAGAATTTTTTTTACTCTTTTTATAAACTCATCGAATCTAAGCGGCCTATTATCAAGTGCTGAAGGAAGCCTAAAACCAAAATTCACTAAAGTTTCTTTTCGCGAACGATCTCCATTATACATACCGCGGACCTGAGGGATGGTCATATGAGATTCATCAACAAAACATAAAAAGTCATCTGGGAAATAATCAAGAAGAGTTGAAGGAGCGTCCCCTGCTTTTCTGTTTGCTAAAAATCTTGAATAATTTTCAATCCCAGAACAGTAGCCAGTTTCTTCTATCATTTCTATATCAAACTTTGTTCTTTCTTCAATCCGTTGAGCTTCCAGAAGTTGATTATTTTTCTTAAAATATTTTACTCGCGCGTCTAATTCTTTAATAATTAATTCTCGTGCAGCTTTAATTCTTTCTTTTGGGGTTACAAAATGTTTGGCTGGGAAAATTGTAATTTCTGAAAGTTCTTTCAAAATTTCACCTGTTAATGGATCAAAAAGTCTAATTTTTTCGATTTCATCACCATCAAATTCTATTCGATAACCATGATCTTCATACGAAGGTATTATATCTAAAAGATCTCCCCTGACTCGAAATTTACCCCTAGAAAAATCTTGATCATTCCTTTCATATTGAACATCAATTAATCTTCTTTGAATTTTTTCTCTTGAAAGTGTTTCACCTTTTTTTATAACAATTTTCATGGCCTCATAATCAGACGGAGTCCCTAGGCCATAGATACAACTAACTGAAGCAATAATAATTACATCTTTTCTTGAAAGCAAAGAAGAGGTTGCGGCATTACGAAGTCGATCAATTTCTTCATTAATATCTGCATCTTTTTCAATAAATGTATCCGTACGTGGGATATATGCTTCTGGCTGGTAATAATCGTAATAAGAAACAAAATAATGAACCGCATTATCAGGGAAATATTCCCTAAATTCACTATATAGTTGAGCCGCTAGAGTTTTATTATGAGTAATTATTAAGGTTGGTTTTTGAATAGCCTCTATTGTCTTGGCCATTGTAAAAGTCTTCCCTGAACCTGTTACCCCAAGCAGAACAATGTCATCTATATTTGATTTAAAACCGTCTACAATTTTTTTAATTGCCTCGGGTTGGTCCCCTTTTGGTTTCAATTTTGTTTTTAATATAAAGTTTTCCATAACGATTCATTATAAAACAAAAATAACGGCCTTTAAAGCCGTTATTTTATTTTATTTTATTCTACTGTTATTGCAGAAACGGGACACTCATCGGCAACTGACTGTAAATCACAACAATCTTCCTTACAAGTATCTTTACCATGTGATTTGCCGTCTTCGTCTAGTTCAAAACAATCTGGACAAGTTGTAAAACAATTTCCACAAGCAATACATAAACTTTTATCTACTTTTACTTTAGTCATATAACTCCTTTATTAACCTAATCTATTTTAAACTCTTTATTCTTTATACTCAATACTTTATACTTTGAATGTGAGGGCGAAATTTGATTTACGAACAAAGTATTTATTATTGGTTACTATTTCATTTATAGTAATCATATCTTTGATATATATATTTACTAAAAATGAAATTAGAAATTTTTTTATAGAAAGAACCCGATCTAATTTTTCTGAACAAATCCAAAATAATGCAGGTAATTTTTTTAATCTTAAACAACAATATAGCTTAAAGATTTCCGGAGACTATAAAGAATTTATAGAAAGTATAGAAAAAATACCAGGGATTACTGATGTTAAACTAATTGATC
>JBGSRK010000021.1:0-3300 GCA_041737595.1 Patescibacteria group bacterium | reverse complement strand
GATTCTCCTACTATGCAGTGTGGTAACCCGCTTGCGAAAGATTATAAAGTCCGTAAGTGCACCTATATCAGCTCCGATTCCGGCCGAACGCTTTGTACTTTACAGTTGTTTTGGTTTTGACTATGTTGGTATTTTTGATTTTTTTTGGGGAGATTACCTTGAACCTGTAGTATCTGGCAAGCTGTTTTGAAATGAGCTCAGTACCACAGTACCTTGTGTCGCAAGCAGTTTGCAATCGAGCTCAGTACCACAGTACCAAGGTATTTTGGGTTTTATTTTTGAGAATTACCTTGATCCTGTAGTATCTGGGTGGCAAGCTGTTTTGAAATGATCTCAGTACCACAGTACCTTGTGTGGCAAGCATGCTGTAAATTAGCTCAGTACCACAGTACCTTGTGTGGCAAGCTGTTTCGGAATCAGCTCAGTATCACAGTACCTTGTGTGGCAAGCTGTTTTGAAATCAGCTCAGTGCCTCTGAAGTACCACAGTACCTTGTGTGGCAAGCATGCTGTAAATTAGCTCAGTACCTCAGTAACACAGTACCCTGTGTGGCAAGCATGCTGTAAATTAACTCAGTACCACAGTACCTTGTGTGGCAAGCTGTTTTGAAATCAGCTCAGTACCTCTTAAGTACCACAGTACCTTGTGTGGCAAGCATGCTGTAAATTAACTCAGTACCACAGTACCCTGTGTGGCAAGCTTGTGCACACTTTACAGTACACAATAGAGCCAGTAAACGTTACTTTGCCAGCCAGGTCTGCCAGTTTTCTAGTTTAACTCGGTAGATTCAGGTGTTTCGCCTTATGAATAGCGCCTACTGCTTTGGTATGAGAAATACGGCTTGTATTAATTTTGTGGCGAGTCAAGCATAGTCGTTTGTGTTTCTTGTTGCGCTGACATGCAAAGTCGCACAGCTGCTGTACTGCTTCTGTACGTGGTTGTGGCAAGAGTGTGTTGCCTATGTTCTGCTGCCATTGCTGTGTCCAAAACCTATATCTTTAATAGAGAGACCCCGGAGCGGGGTCTAGGCGACGCTGTGTCTTTTCGGAGTCATCGGTATTCTATTTCGAATAGCTACTAATTGGCAACGTATTGTGGCATCTTGGGTACCGGTAGAACAATTGCTTATAGTACTAGATTATAAAACTGCACCAGCAAATCGTATTTCCGGGAATTCAGCACCACAGCCAGGCAGATAACTGAAGGTCCTTTTCCACCCAAACAAAACGGTGTTGGAGTCAGCATTTAGTTTCCCTTTCACAGAGCTGCTGCTCTGATTTAGTATTTCCAAGCAGGCTACATACAACCGACATACCAATATAGTTTGTGTTTTCTATCTAAAAACCATTTTATTTACTGTTTTCTCTACAGCGCTGTCACAAAGAACGGTTGCTAGTATGAAACAAAACGACTTTTACCACCGCTTCTATAAGTATGCCAAAACAGCGAGTTAGATGTTACTCAGTCTTTTCCTAACTCATGTTGTTTACAGATTTATCTGCACAATCAACTTACTCAGCATATTCAGCAGGTAGTTACCTTGCACAAACTTGCCACGTATCTACTTTTGGTGTTGTACCTACAGCTCCTAGTTTGTATTATACAGTACCAACCCTCCCCCAAAAAACATTGCTGCCATACCCAGTGTGTAAACAACCTTCCACCAGAACACGTGTAAGCTGGAAAACGAAATAAACGTGGTAACTAATACTTAACCCCAAAAAGGCAGTTGTTCTCCAGCTATTCACTCAGGCAGATGTTTGCCTAGTATTCCTAGATATTCTCATTTTGACTCTAGCGCTAGTAAATTCATACAGCGCAAATAAAAGTATCCAGTTACAACCCCTGACAAGTGTTACACTCGCAGCCTGCACAAGACTTACAATAATAATCCACCTTAGGAGTGATGAGGCTGCAACAATACCCTCCAACTCGGCTTCAGACTAGCAGTTACCTTAGCTTATGTCAATCGAAAAAATTATAGCCACATTAACTACTCATGCTGAACGTAGTTTATCTTGCATATAAATACTACTATAAGTGTTGGGAACTCTCTGCTTTGGGGGTGGTATTTCCGCGATCCGAAAGTTTGAATCCCGTTTTTTCGTGGATGCTCCATTCCTGTTCGTTGCTGTTGCTATGCATGAAGTCCTTGCCCCTTGCGGTTTGTACGCATTATGTTGCCTTACCATCTTCTGGTCTATCTTTGGAGATAGTTGTGGCGGTTATGTGAATTCCGATAGATCGTTTTTTTTTTCGCGCCTGGAAGTGCCGCCGGCTCTGTCCCCGCCAACCAAACGGGGCAGAACTGACCAGTTCCCGATTCCGCAAGGGATCGGCACAGTGTGTACATCTGTAACTGGGGAGGAGTACGTGCTGTCCACACGTCGCCACGTCAACGCGGGTGCCAGCAGAACGGGCCGTTTTACGGCTAGTTAATAATGAGCGTACCGCTTGGGCGTGCGCTTTACTTTTCTGTATCTTGTTTCTTCGGTTGGTGCGTTGCCCGCGTGGCAGTCTGATTGGCGTGTAGCCGTGCACCGTTTCAAGGGGCTCTCTAGCGTACCGTCATAGTTGTTAAACACCTTCATGCTAGCGTACCTTTATGTTTTGTGATTTGTTTCTTTGTAGTACGTCTTGCAGGTTACCGTTTTCGCGTAGTTTGATCTCTTACGTGTTGTAATTTGCTGTTTCTCGCATATTCGGCACAGATTTTGCGCAACTTCTTAGAATCAGATAAGTATCTTTGCTTTTCTACTGTGTGCCAGTCAAAGCCTCCCTCTTATTGTAAGTAGGTTCGTATCGGCAAACATATACGACTTCTGTTACCGGACGTATACCCTTTTGTTCCAGTTTCGACCGCGGATATTTAATTCGTTGGAAAGCTGTTAGAAAACAAGTTGCCCTGTCTACTTGGACAGGTTAGCCCTTAAAATACGAATCGTTTCAAGCGCTTGATCGTTTGTAGTAATAATTTCTTTGTATCGCGTCTAGCAAGTTGACTATTTTCGCATGTTTCACGCAATTACGTATTGCAAGTTCCGTTTTTCGCATATTTTGTATATATATCTGGTGTTATCTCGACTTGGCACAACTTCGTAGAGTTTTTTTCAGATAGACACTGCGGGCAGGTCAGTAGGACGGGATACGGGACCTGCCCAACGTATATGTGAGTTGTTGAGGAGCGGTCGCCCGGTTCCTCGCCGGATTATCGGAGAAAACCGCGCGGGCTTGGCTCGCGGTTTGCATATCCGGATACACTAATTCCGAGACAAATTCCCGTAAGAAGTGTGTATCTTT
>JBGSRK010000136.1:0-1604 GCA_041737595.1 Patescibacteria group bacterium | reverse complement strand
CTCTTATTGTGACAATTGTTTGGACGGTCGTCATGTTTTCAACAAAACCGGATCCAACAGAGTCCTTAAAGACTTTTTACCGTAGGGTTCGCCCCGCCGGACCAGGTTGGAAACCGATCGCTAAATTATGCCCAGATGTAGTCATAACAGATAGTCTAATGGCCGATTTTGGTGCATGGTTTATCGGGCTGATTTTTGTTTATTCAATAACCTTTGCCATGGGAGCAATGCTGCTGGTTAGGTGGGTACCAGCCATCTTATGCAGTTGCATATGTATATTAACAGGCATATTGCTTTGGAATGTTGTACTACCCCGCTATGATCGAATAGCTCAAATAGACAAACAATTAACGAACAAACAAACTAAAGACGAAGTTTAAGCTTAAAAGCACAAATATTCCTTTTGTAATGTCACGTGTTTCAGGTGTCCTATGGAGGGTGTGAAATAAACTGTGTAAATGGTCTTCATATCGGTGATGTAGTTGACGGACTGAGGAAGCTGCTTCATAAATTTATCGACTTCGGAGGTATACAGTTCTTTTGTTCTTGCCGTATACCGTGAACATGCTCCCTTCCACTCCTCCACGACATGACTCAGCAGGACGGGATTCACAAATACAGACTGCTTGAGTCTCTTTTCGTTGGTGTCACAGTATTCCTTGAACTTGAGGGCGGTTTCTTTGTCTTTCCCGAAAGACCGACTTCCTGCGTCGATTTCTCCGTTTGGCAGCGTACACCGCCATGCCACTCTCCATCGTCTTCTTTTCCTATCATAGTAAATTGAAGCCATAATCTTAATATCCAGACCATAAAAGTCGCTTACTGAGTTGGATATTACCGCGAACACAATCGCATTACAAGCTGGGGTGAAAAAGGGAGGGAAAACTCAAAATGAGAGAAAATTTACGCCCACTTGTCAGTCGAGACATAAAAAAAGCCCAAAAACATTGTTTTTGAGCCATTATTAAGGGTGGATGAGGGGATTCGAACCCCCGACCCCCAGAACCACAATCTGGTGCTCTAACCAACTGAGCTACAACCACCACATGACCCGTCCAAACCGCAACCGGGCAAGAGGCTAATTATAAACCGCCGACCGCCCTTGTCAAGTCGCTGCCTCAAAAAACCCGCCAATACCGGGAAAATTGCCGATTCTCCCGCTTTCGCCTTGATTTTACACTCCCTGCGTGTATAATCCCTGCCCGAAGTCCAAAGTCAATTAATACTACCATTTTAAGTTAAAAAGGGGAAACAATATGGCCAATGCCTTAGTCAGTCAGTCCGGCGGCCCGACCGGCGTCATCAACGCCTCCCTGGTCGGCGTCATCGGCGAAGTCGCCATGCACGGCGAAATCAAAAATCTCTACGGCGCCGTCCATGCCGTCTCCGGCATCGTCAAGGAAAACTTCATCGACCTCAAGCAGCTCACCGTCGATACCCTCCAGAAGGTCGCCTTCTCGCCGTCCTCCGCGCTGGGCTCCAGCCGCGACAAGCCGGACCGCGAATACTGCGAAAAGGTCCTGGCCGTATTCAAAAAGTACGACATCCGCTACTTCTACTACATCGGCGGCAATGACTCAGCCAATACCTGCTTCATCATCAAC
>JBGSRK010000042.1:0-2292 GCA_041737595.1 Patescibacteria group bacterium | reverse complement strand
TATTGACACTTGTGATACCCAACGTCCAGACTCTCTCAATCCATGTAATATATAATTAGGATTCTCCTTCTTTAACCTATCACTCAGACTATTGTGTGTGCTTTGACACCAGCATGATGGGGGATTTCCGGCTGGCATTTTGCCTTTTAAATTTGCACATGCTGCTTCTTCTTGAACCCAAGATAAAGGCAAATATAAAGGTGCTACTACAGTGTAATAACAGTGGGCGCGGGTGGGCTTTGGCTGCACGGATTCATATCCCGTGGCTGTAGCAGTTGGAAGATTTAAGAAAGGATTGGTTTAAATATGGGAAGGGAAATGGATATGTACGGGGGACCTGTCTGGAACAACCCTGAGAGAAGTTTGTAGTTTTTTTTAGTGGGACAGGTCTGGCTTCGTATATACAACAGTGGAGATTTTCCGTACGGTATGCAAGTTTGACCCAACATGGAGAAGCCACCATTAAGATTGCTGCCAAGCTGACTTGAGTGTTAAGCTATTTGATCTAGATGATAGTCCATAGTGTACTTGGACTTTTAAAATCCTTACTTTTTTCTTGAAATGTACTCATTTATAAATAAAGTGGTCAGTAGTTGTAGAAGCAATATCCTCCACTGCCCTAGCCTGTTTATTGTAAGGTGAGCTAGCAGAGAATACACAGCCATAAACCCTAAACCACCCTTGTTGTTTCAGTCGTTAGGTGCTATGTTTTTTCTACAGGTGAACTTTAGAAGAATACACCACCAAAGAAGAAGCCACGATCTTCAAACACTGTAGAAGCTCTTAAAGCAGGTGAGGTAATACTCCACTCCAGTTTGACACCAAAATTCAATGTCGATATTTGCACCCCCATTTTCTACCTATTGCACAAATTTAGCTTTATGGCATCATCGCTGCTTAATTGCCAGTATACATGCACGTTGTATAGACAAGCCTTACCAGCTGTGAGTAGCTATGAGTGTAAGAGGGCCCAGTATATATACGGTCATACCATACTTCACACTCGACTTCCTGCCAAGTCCATGTATCGGCACCCAACCCAGTAACTTTAATAAAAGTAGCGGAGTCACTTTTATGTTTTACAAAATCTTTTCTGTTGGGCTATCTCGGGTTTTGCAACTTTTGACACACCAACTTGCTACTGATGTATACTAACAAGGCCTCTGTGCTATTTAAATCAATTGAGATTACAAGCACTTGGCCTGTGCCCCTGGCTGATATCCACGGTTTGTACAGTACAATAACAAGTTTTGGATTTTGGAACTTGTTTTACGCTGTGCACCTTCTGAGACACAGCCACACAAATTTTGAGGGGTTTATTGCAATATTCCCTTGCAAGCCAAGACTGTTGATTTGCTTTTCAGATGAAGAGAGGCTGCAAGCGCTTGGCCTGGCCCCGGGCTGGTATCCACGGTATGTGCACTACGCAGGTGCACAGGCAAAGCTGAAGTGGCGTGCAACTGTTACAGACAAGAGCGATAAGCAGCCCACCAAGAGTTACTATGGCAGCAGGCAGGCTTGTCCTCTGGCGGCAGCACGCCAAGCAGATAGGTACGGTAGTTCACTGCTCGCAGAGTAACGGATAAGTGGCACAAATGTATGCGGGGTTTATGAGTATTGAAGTGATACGAGAGTTAGCAAGATGGCAAACGAGGTGGCAGTTTGCAAGCATAGGGCCTGTCCTCAACTTGGTATTAAGAGTTTGTGTGCAACGTGGTGTGCTACTGTTTAAGACAAGAGCGATAAGCAGCCCACCAAGACTTACTATGGCAGCAGGCAGTCTTGTCCTCTTGTGGCAGCACGCCAAGCAGATAGGTACGGTACTTGACTGCTTGCGGAGTAACAGGGCAAGCCTTCATAAGAACATAAAGACAGGGTAGCTTGATGTAGAAAGATATGATAACACCACTGGAAAGCACTAGGTATTAAACCACCTTGTGGAAAAATCCATTGCAAAACACTCCAGAGTAAGCGATGCTGCTAGATGCTGCAACCACGTGTATCCCCGGTATATGCAGTAGCGTGATGCACAGACGAAGCAATTGGTAGGCCGGAGCGATTATCAGCAGTGATGAAACAAGTTTTGGTTTTAGGGAAAGACAGATTGTAGTTTTATGTTTTATTTTTACTTTTAGGGAGGGCCTGTCTGGTTCTTCCTTGTAACATATATATAGAGCAACACAGGAATTACTACGGCAGAAATCAGACTTACCCGTTGGCTGCAGAACATCAAGCAGGTCAGTGGGCGGCTTTGAGTGCTGGACGGAAGACTACGTATGAACTCAAAGTACC
>JBGSRK010000055.1:0-1550 GCA_041737595.1 Patescibacteria group bacterium | reverse complement strand
AACCACATCGTGTGCCCGCTGCGCAGCAAGATTAATGACATACAGCTTGAGGGTAGGGGCCCGCGGTTCTGCTCCCATTATGTGAAGAGTGGGGACGCCGTCAAGGACAAGACCTACCTCGTGTACTACTACTGCAAGACCATCCGGCCATACATCAACTGGGACTTCTAGATCGAGTAGGACAAGGCTTTCGAGTATAGGCAGTACAAGGCACTGGAGGACTTGCTGCAGCGGGCGGCCGTGGACTGCGCGGTGTTCAGCACCACGCTACACAAGAGCCTGGACGTGAAGTGCCTGCCGCCGCCCGAGCAGTTGTCCAGGTACCACGTGGACGTGGCCGCGTATATCATGGAGAAGGCCATGGCGCGCGGCAGGCCAGCTAGAGACGCCGGGGCATAGAACCACCAGACGGGGCTGGAGGTGGCCGATAACTTCATAACCAGTGGGGGCACCAGGTACAATGCGTCCCTAGTCAACCGGAACCCGGCGGTGGCCAGGAGCTTTGGGCTGGCGCTCAGCCACCACCTGAGAACGCACAACATGGAGCTCACTTAGGAGCAGCGCGGCAAGCTGTTCACCGCCATCAAGCAGGCGGAGAAGGGTGCCGTGAAGAAGTTCAAGGAGGAGAAAAGTAAAGGGAAGGGGAGGAAAGCCGACAGGGAACGGTTTGGTAACAAGTCCGAGCTCCGGGGCACGGACGTAAACATCAGGAGCCTCCTGCAGTAAATAGTGAGCACTTGATCAGTTTTGGCTTTACCATTCTGGTATTCCCATACTTGTGATTTCATCATGGTATAATAATTTCCCCGTGTACTTTAAATGCCCCGCGACCTCAAGGACAAGTTCAGCCTGCTACCAGACGTGCCCGGTGACATGTACTTCCAAGCCAAGCCCTACGGTCCCGACTACCGCACCAACAAGCTACGGGTGACGCGGGCCCTGGACTCCCAGGGCATCACGGGGGAGTTCCGCGCCCTTCTTCTCGCAGTGGCCATGCTGGAGACGAACTCATTCTTGGCCAAGGACAGGGACTGGTAGAAGGATACCAAGACGGACGGGTCCGCCAACATCAGCGCGCTCAACGTCTGCGTGGCGTGCATCAAGGCCATAGGCTTCACCGGGGACCCCTGGTCCCTCAATCACGATGACAAGCTCCCCGCGGTGATGGGCCTGCTGAAGCAGGGGTACCAGAAATGGGGGGCAGTGGGGCTACTTAACTATGTGCGGGGCGGGGAGACGGGCTTCAGGGATGGGCACTCATACTCCGCATACGAGTACAGGAACGGCGTCTCAACCATAGCCAAGCAGCTGAGGGCGGACCAGTCACTGTTCTAGGATGACAGGCGCGTGGACTGCTACGTTTCCTACCAGAAGTGAAAAGGGAAGCAACTGTTAAAAGAATCGTTATGTAAACCACCCATAGTTAGGCGAAGCCATCATGATAGGTTGGGCACCCCAAACCACTTCGGGTTCTATGTGCTCAAATCAGTCATCAATGGTATCAACCTAGCCTGGGTGTATACGAAAGGCACGCGCCACCACCGCGTCCC
>JBGSRK010000053.1:0-1670 GCA_041737595.1 Patescibacteria group bacterium | reverse complement strand
CGTTCATCAAAGGCTGGATGGAAACGAGTGGACCTGTATCGCCTGTACAAAGGATTCGGGTTTACAATAGAAGCGGGCGGCAGCCACGACGTAATAAAACATCCGGATTTTATAGCACTCCGGACTACAATACCACGCCATTCCGATGTAGCATTGGGATATGTTAACTATGCAGTAAAGATGATCGATAGACTTCTATCCTCGAAGGAGGAGTAATATGTCACAAGAATTGGTAGATAAAGCAAAACGACTTTCATCCAGGGGATATGTTAGTGTTGTTGTTTTGGACAAAGATTTAAATGGGGATCCGATATATGTCGCGTATAGCCCAGAACTGGAAGGGTGTATGTCCCAGGGCCGGACACCAGTCGAGGCAAGTAAAAATCTAAACTCTGCTAGAGAAGATTATATATTAAGTCTTTTGATGGACAACTTACCGATTCCGGATCCGGGTCGAACTGCGACCACATCAACAACAGCTGGGCCTTCTTTTGATTTCTCGAAGTCAGAAAGTCGTCGCTCCGTTTTTAACCAACAATATGAAATAACCTTGAGTAAGTAATTTTTTGTTCCCTATAAACTGAATGATATTAGGGATATAAAATGCCTGATGAACCCTACCATGACAATAAAAGTCAGCTCGATCGCATCAAGGCCTATCTGATCACCGGCGAAAAGCTCGCCGCCGTCCTGGACTGCAAAGGCGGCGGGACCGGCTTCGTCGGTCTCACCGATCGCCGCTTGATCTTCTACGACCAGGGCGTCCTGTTCAAGAAGAAATCGATGGTCTCCATCCCGTACAACCAGATCATTGGTGTCGCCTCCGCCGATGAAGGTATGATCTTCACCAGCAGCGAAATCACCCTCATCACCGCTGCCGGCAAGTTTACCTTCGAGTTCCGCGGCAGCGACAAAGCCCACAAAGCCTACTCCTACATCATGAATCAAATTTTAACCCAGGCTAATCCCCAACTCACAGGGTAGGTTTGCGCGCAAACGTTATATTCGAGGAGGGATAATGGATGCTTTTCAGCCGAAGAAGAAACTATTTACACCTCGTAAAATCCTGATTGGTCTGGGCGCCGTGATCTTAGTTTGCATTCTATGTGCTGTCATCGTCAATTTATTGCCGTCGGCACCATCAACTCCAACGGCCAATGGCCAACCATCCAAAGTTTCCCAGGCGCAAGAAAACACCCTCGAACCAACTGCGCCGCCGCCAACCAATCCACCCAAACCGACCGATACTCCCGAACCAACGAAACCCCCCCGGCCGACATTTACTCCCAGGCCAACAAATACACCGGTGCCGACCAGCACGCCCACACCCGTCCCTCAACCAATTGTTTTGACCGGAAAAGGTGATGGAGTTGCTGATGTTGATAAATGGAACGGTCTAACGCTTATTCACATCATCGGCCCGAATGTGCATGATAATTTCGTGGTTTATAACTATGACGCTGCCGGAGAGAAAATTGATTTGCTCGTGAACACAATCGGGGCTTATGATGGTTATCAGATCATCGATCTTTATGACGACGAAGATACCGTTCGTTTTCAGGTCGAATCATCCGGCGATTGGACGATTGAAGTCTATCCGTTCGCTCCAGAATACGTCCATACATTACAAATCCCAGGATCATACACCGGAAAAGGCGACGACGTTTTTG
>JBGSRK010000062.1:0-3539 GCA_041737595.1 Patescibacteria group bacterium | reverse complement strand
GTCTTCTCTCCCTTGATGGCTTCTATTGCCACCTTCGCCTTGAATGACGCACTGTGTACCCGCTTCGGCATGTCCCCTCCTTCAAGAAGCCATGCCTGAATCTAACTATCACCCCTGTCTACATAGGGGGGCCAGCTCAGTGAGCACATCTTTGAGCAGATGGTGATGGAGCTTGTTAACTTCAGGTACGAGCAGTACAACTCAAGGAAGGATCAGTCAGAATATCAGATTTCAGAGATTGAAGCGGTATCATCCAGCCTTGTTGAGATTCCGTTCTTCACTGATCTGAAGATTGCATGCGGTCATTTCAAAGCAAGTTCACATGAGATGGAAGTGGCTGAATACAAATCACTTCCAGAGAGCTATGGTAAGCTGAATCCCGCGAGGCACTTCATTGCTCGAGCCAGTGGAAACTCCATGGATGGGGGAAAATCGCCCATAAAGAACGGAGACTATCTTCTGCTTGATCTCATTACTCCGGAAACCGCGGGAAGTATAAGCAATGAGCTCGTTGTTGTTGAAAAGCAGGATGCAGGTGGTGATGATCAGTACTTGCTTAGGTACATTCAAAAAAACGCACCAGGAGATTACACCCTTAAAGCATGGAATGATGATTACCCGGATATTGCTACCACTGAAAGCATGTTCACTAGGGCAAGGGTAAAAAGGGTAATTGATCCATTGGATCTCGTTTTACATTCTCCTGTAATGAGAGCTGACATCCCTGGTTACTTCGGTCTTGAGTTCAACAATGGCGTCTGGCAGAGCGGCCATGTTTGCTTGAACACCACACCTGACCAGATCCTGCTGGTAACTCTGAACAAGCAGGGGCATCAGGAAGACCATAAGTACCATGATTACTTCATTGACAGTAGAACCTTCCACTGGCAGAGCCAAAACTCTACAAGTCCATCTTCAAAAAGGGGAAGAGCGATTGTAGAGCATAGAGTCCACGGTTCCCGTATTCACCTATTCGTTAGAAAGAACAAGCTGATTGCGGGCAAAGGGTCTCCATTCATTTACTGCGGTACCGTGAATTACATTTCACACACAGGATCAGAACCAATGAGTGTAAGGTTTGCTCTTGAAACACCTTTGTCCGTTGAGATTGCTGATGAATTCGGAACTAGTTCTTGAAATGAGACCGTATATTCTTTAGTTACGATACTGAATACATGTATGAATGTAGAATGGTAGTACATCAAGCATTGCCAGTTGTCAGAGCCGACCAGGTATTGACCCTTGGGGACATCCAGATTCCCGCAGTTATGGAGTGCTCATTCCTTATCACAAACTCGTGGCAATCTCGGAAGAAATGATTCAGTTTCCTGTTTTCATAAACTTCTATCTGAGCTTTTCTGGCTCCAGAATCACTTGTTGAATGAGGGATTTTCCAAGCATTACTTGAAGGGATGAGAATCGGAGCTTTATGTGTCACATTCAAACCGGCAGAACTGTCGCATCTGTAATTGGCGTTGACAAAATTGCTGGATGAGAAATGTTTAGATCGTTTTCACTCAAGTCAAATCGATGTAAGACCAGGTGATTCAATCAGAGCAGCTAGAGCTGAGAGAAAACGAAACTTAACCACTGCATGACCAGACGCCTACAAGGTAATAGGTTAATGTTACAGCGCTGGTTACGCTGATTGTTTGGCAGACAGGAGTAATCGTTGCCAAGAATCGAATTGCGTGGTGTGACGGAGCGCGATGTTGATCTGCTCCTCCTTGAGGAACTGGTGGCATCAGCTGATTTTCGCGATTGGTTCGGAATCCAGGCAGGACTCGACATGCCGCAGTTGCTGGACGGGGCCGCTCGTTCGGTCGTGACCTCCACTGGCGAATCCGATCTCGAGGTGACCTATTGCCGTGAGGAAATTCGCACACGGCTCCTCGTCGAAAACAAGATTGATGCTGCGTTTCAACGGCGTCAAGCCGAGCGCTACACTGAACGTGCTCAAGCCTACCTTTCAAGTAGAGAATGCGAGAAGGTCGTGACGGTGGTCATCGCCCCTCTGTCATACGCTAATTCTGTCAATGGATTCGATCGCACGATCACCTACGAGGCAGTACGGGACTGGTTTGCCAATGCCGCGACAGGAGATGCACGTTCGCTCTACAAGCTTCACCTTCTCGATGCTGCGATTGCTCGTGGTAACACCGGATGGAAGATGGTTCCCGATCCCGTTGCGACGGGGTTCTGGCAGGGGTACTGGAAGCTGGCGTGTGCTGAGGCACCTGCACTTAATATGCCACGACCCGGGCAGAAACCTGCAACTTCTAGCTTCATCGTCTTTTTGGGTCACGGATTTCCGAAGGGCATCGCGCTGCTTCACAAAGTCCCATACGGAAACGTAGATCTGCAATTCTCTGGTCAGGCCGAGTGCATCGATGAATTCGCTGCGATGTATGAAAGCACACTCGAAGAGGGCATGGCCATTGTTCAGGCATATAAGTCGGTCGCGGTGCGAATTGCTGTCGAGCCGATAGTCATGGAATCCGAACTCACAACAAATGAGGAGCAGATTCGCATAGCACTGCGAGCCGCGCTCCGACTGCTGACCTGGTACAAGCGGCACGTCGCGAAGCAGCAGCCGAACAAGCCGTTGAACCCGAATGGGGCTGCAGACGACCGTTGGTGGACTGACGCCAAACCGTTAGACAGGTGAATTGGAGGGCGAATGCAGAAACGAACCGTTTTTAGGATTGTGCTTATCACTATGGCAACGATACTTTAGGGGGTGCAGGGAGAGTTCATCTTTATAAGGGCAGGAGGATAGCGTTCCGGTTCTTGACGCGCTGATGGACAAGGATCCCTCTGCAATGTCAGAAGAGCTGATGTTCTCTGGCGGTTGGCAAGGGATGTTGACGTATGGTGGCAAGGATTACAGGGTGTATGAGGTCACACTGGATGGCAAGCGAGTGCACCTCTTCTATCTGCCTGCTGAGACACCTGGCGGCGGCCTTCGGTTGTACATGTACGATGTCGAGCCGTTCCAAATCACTCAGTAGCAGGGCTTTTCGTTCGGCAGCCAAGGTTGCACAGCGCCAATTGCTGTATCGCAAAAAGGTGGAACTATGGGAAAAAAACACGGACTGTCATTCTCTTTGAAACGTGCAACAGGGATTTCTGGAATGAAGGGTAAGGTCTCCCGTTCGACAGGAATTCCGTTGTCTCGATCCGGACGACAGCGTAAGGTTGGTCGCGCTGCGGGATGCTGCGTTCCTCTTGTTCTGTTCCTCAGCCCAACACTGCCCTTCATTCTCATACTTAAGTCCATATGGTAAAATCATCACCCAATCGCATTGCAGCGAACCGGAAAGTCGCGATCTGGCAGATTGTTACTTTGTTTCTTTGTGTTTATGTGCTGGTGGCGCTTTTTGTGGACACTGTCTTTCGTTGAAGTGTCCCCACTTTTGTAGACAGCTCGTGGGTCGGTTTTCGTTAGACTCAGGCAGCTTCATGGTTTCCGGTTTCCCGGCTTGAGTATATGGCATCCGGAGTCCTGTCTCCAAGAGATGAGTGCTTTCTCTCCATGT
>JBGSRK010000038.1:0-1794 GCA_041737595.1 Patescibacteria group bacterium | reverse complement strand
CGCTGCGCTTCCAGCAGCATATTCTGTTCTTTATATCGAGTCAGTGTCACTGCCAGTTCCGCGCGAATATCGGTCGTCGCTCTTTTGAGATTATCACGAGTCGTCACGTAATGACTGCTCGGATATACCGCGGTTTTGTTGAGTGATCCGAGTTTCTTTCCCCGCAGCGGATCAACAAGATGAATTGCTTCAATGGTATCGCCAAAAAATTCCACCCGGAGCGCCTGTTCGTCTTCGTAAGGAGGAAATATTTCCACAACGTCGCCGCGCACGCGGAACGTGCCGCGGTGAAAGTCAATATCGTTCCGTTCATACTGGATTTCAATCAGGCGCTTCAGTATTTCTTCACGTGGAATTTCGCTGCCTACTTCCAGCTGCACGATCATGCCCAGATACGATTCGGGTGAACCCAGGCCGTAAATGCAGGAGACGCTGGCCACGATAATGACATCACGGCGCGTCAGAAGCGCATGCGTGGCCGCATGACGCAGTTTGTCGATTTCCTCGTTGATGGCGGAATCCTTTTCAATGTAGGTATCCGTGGTGGGCAGATAGGCTTCAGGCTGATAGTAGTCATAATAGCTGACAAAGTATTCCACGGCGTTATCGGGAAAAAGGCCTTTGAATTCTTCATACAGTTGCGCGGCCAGTGTTTTATTATGCGCGATAATCAGCGCCGTGCGCTGCGCGCGGGCGATGACATTGGCAATCGTAAATGTCTTGCCGGAACCGGTCACCCCTAAAAGCACTTGATGGCCTTTGCCATCGATCAATCCCTGTGTCAGTTTTTCAATGGCCTGCGGCTGATCGCCGCTCGGAATAAAATCCGTAATGAGTGAAAATTTTTCCATAAAATTCTAATAACCATAAATGATTTCTGGATTGCCAGGTCTTTGCCGGGCAATGATAATGCTATGCTAGCAAACACGCCACTGCCCGTTTTTGTTTTGTCATTGCGAGCCGACTCTCAGTCGGCGTGGCAATCTCAAATTTCACCTAATAAATCTTTCCATCCACTATTCATTTCTTCTATTAACTTGATCTTCTTTGCCCTTGTGCCACTTTTCATTTGTTTTTCCCTGGCAATTGCATTGTTTATGTCATCGTAAACTTCGTAGAATACCAATTTGTCTATGTTGTATCTTTTCGTAAAACCTTCCAACAATTTATTTTTATGTTCATAGACTCTCTTATTCAAATCACTCGTAACACCGGTGTAAAGAACCGTATTATTTTTGTTTGTCATGATGTAAACGTAAAATTGTTTATTCATGCAACATCCATTTACAAATCAAAAGTACTGAGATTGCCACGGCTCCTGAGCGTCGCCTCGCAATGACCCTTATAAAGTTTTTTCCTTACACCTTTCTCCTTGCGCCTTGCGCCTTTCTCCTTGCTCCTTACAGGAAAAGGACTGGTTCCCGTAATATCGCCTCCCGCGCCCGATACGCGCAAGCGGCTGCTTCCGGATGCGTGTCTTTGAGCGCGGCAATCTGCCGCAGGTTATCCGCCGTCCGTAAAATCAGCGACGCCATGTCGCCCTCAGCGATACCGGTGGCCTTAATCATTGAATCCCAGTCCCGCCCCTGTGCCCAGTAATACATCGCCGCACCTGCGGACAAAAACAATTTCGCACTGACAAAGCCGGCGTTCTCCAGTCGGTGCGACAGCGGTCGTACAACCAGCAATATCTTTTTCAGAACCGCCGTCAGTTTATGCGGCATGTCTCTTACGGCCAAAGGCATTTCATCGTCTCGGTCATAGGCAAACACCGCCACCGCCGCTGCCATGCTG
>JBGSRK010000026.1:0-2244 GCA_041737595.1 Patescibacteria group bacterium | reverse complement strand
ATAGTTCAGAAATGCATAATACTCCATATATGGACAGATATGGTATGACATGGTATGCAACCACCAAAGGCACACTACACTGAACCTGTGCAAAATATCGTACCTTAAATACTTTAAATATCCTGCCCTCCATCCAACCTGCAACTCTGGTAGACAACAACTTCAATACCCAGAAACAGCAACTAGTAAAACTGCATACTGATGAAGGACAACCCAAAAGTATGATATGCAGACACATAAATTCCATACATAGAAACTACACTGCTAAAACTTTTAATATGTTTAAAAATAAACATATAAGTATGGCATACAGTAACCCAAGTTTAATATACCAAAAAAACAACTACTTTGAGCTATCCCTTTTATTGTAGAATGGACAGAGAAGATTGACACATAGGGCTGAAGGACACAAAGAAGTATGATATCCTCTGATATGAACTCCGCCCCTAAAAAATACAATGTTAAAACATATTATGAGTTGCAAATTTAATGTAGAAGTATGACAGGACCTGAACACAATACCATAAAACAACAACTACTATTGTAGGATGGACATAGAAGATCGGCACATAGTTCCAGGGCTCCTACCTCCACGTTGCCTGTACTTTTTTCAATCGTATATTTCACAAGATATTTGCTTTTTCAACACATTTTAGTATCAACCTTGGTACTGCTCTTTACGCACCATTGTATCAAGTGGTTTATTTGTTGTATACAAATACCGACCAGTACAACCATACAACACCAAACTAATGGAGATGCTGGCAGTTCATTACAACTTATCACCCAACTGACGATACATGCACTTCCCCTTCTACATGTGAGTCACCTTGCATCATAATAGAGTTCAGCATTAAATACTTACACAGCAATAGAAGATATGGTGGGATACCCCATATAGCCAACTACTGTAAACTTATGGAGGGTGTGAACAACTTAAACTGCTTCATAACCCAAACTGCTGTATGCCTGTGCAACAGATGGTTTAGGCCTGCACTGTAAGTTAAGCACATACCAAGTAAGAGAATGTGGACTGTTGTTTGCATATATTTGGCGCGTTGATAGATCTGGACCTTAAACTATCAGCAATTACACCACATATATACCTATGCACTTACCTGACGTACATCTTGTCTGTGAAGCTCCAGGCAACCTGCAACTCATTGGTACAGATACTAAACAACTACTTCTTTCTATAAGAATTGAACTGAATTGATTGACTACAAACACACAATATGATATTGGACAGTAGGAGACTGTTCCAACCAACCTTTTACAAGTAGTTCAGTTGTTCAGTAGTTCAGTTGTTGTCACTCTTGCTGCATGAGCTAATCACCGTGTACCATATTTAGTTGCTGCTCGAGTTTTAAAGAGTAAAGCATAATATACACAGCAGTGAAATAGTGTCGATAACAGTCAATGCTGCCAGTTACACCTATTGAACTTTGCAAAGTTATGTGGCACTTTCTCTCCTCATTTAAAATAGCTTTGTAGCATCGTTTATATGATGATCGATAAACACAGCCCAATAAGCAAAGTGACTTGCAACAGGTACCCAAACATTCCTTGCAGCAGGTACCCAAACATTCCTTGTTTTACTTGTTGTTGCTGTTTCCAACTGCAAACATAGCTACAGGCCCTCTCGTGTAACTTCTATTCCTTAAATCAATCTTGCCATCAGAGCAGTGAAAAGTGGCCCCTGCTAGGTCAAAACGCAAACACAAACGTTTGCCACACAACTGAAGCACGCAACAGCCAACTAGCTTTAGATATCACCCAAACTGTGATATCACCTGCAAGATTGCTGGCTCTTACCGTAGCAAAATATCTCTTTGCGGAACAGTTTTTTGTATTCCCAGTTTGATATTTGTCTGAATTCTACGCACCGCTCGCCTGCTCATTCGCTTCTTGCTTCAGATACGACTTGGAAGAAGAGTCTCGCAACTCTATAAAACGCACATATGCAGTCAGCACACGCAAAAACTGCAACATGCCTAGTCAGCACGAGTTGTCAACGCAACTCGTACCTGCAAACACCGTTTTAATCTCTGGCACAAAGTCTGTGATTGATAATCGCTTCAGCTGGTTACTCTTTGCTGTTCGCTTGATGGTCACCTTCCGAAAAATATATCCAAACCCTAAAGCCAGAAACGCACTTAAGTTACAGACTGAACCGATTAATCATCTGGAGTTGGTAAACTTATTATTCGCACCTGTTTTAGTCAACGATGGCACCAGTGCTAA
>JBGSRK010000064.1:0-2381 GCA_041737595.1 Patescibacteria group bacterium | reverse complement strand
GCCACGGGGTCTGCTGCCACCCGTGAATCTCGGCATCTACCTTCTCCATCGCGAGATTGGCGCCCTTGACCAACCGCACTTTGATCCCCGCCCCACCGGCAGCGGTACGACGGTCAGCCCACTCAACAAGACCTTGCAGAGCGGACAGCGAGTCGGGCAGGTAGGCCTGAAGGACAATGCCAGCCTCCACATGACGCAATTCGGGGCGGTCAAGGAGCTTCTGGAAGACTTCCATTGTCAGATCAAGGTCGTGATATTCCTCCATGTCGAGGTTGATGAACTTCGGCTTCGGGGAGTTCTCAGCCAAGTGGTACAGCGGCAGCAGCTGCTCAACGACCTCGTCGACCGTCGCCTTGTGAGCCCATAAGTCGAGCTGGTTGACGACAGCCGAAATCTTGATCGAGACGTAGTCAACATCCTCGCGGGCCAGTAGAGCCATCGTCCCTTCGAGGCGGGATGCCGCCTCGCGATCGCCCAACACAGCTTCGCCCAGGAGGTTGAGGTTAAGCCTGACACCCGAACTCCGCAGTGCTTTGAGGGTGCGAGTCAACTGTGCCGGTCGCGCATCAACGACGAGATGGCCCACCAGCTGCCGCAAGGCATGGCGTGCAGCTGGGACGACGACGTTAGGAGCTACGGGGGCCATTCGTCCGCCTGCCCGCACCGCCACCTGCAGTGCAGCAGGCAGAAAAGAACAATCCACCTTTGCCAGTTCCGCAAGATTCGCCGCTGCGGTGCGAGCGTCCTCAGGGCGGACAACCCGATCTATAAAGGCCAGAGTGAAAGGCAGACCAGCCGGGTGGGACAGCACGTCGGAGAGCAATCCCGCAGCGATCTGTGCACGATCTGTCCGTCGCTTCGATGCACCGTTGGCATCTCGTAACCAGGTGTGGACTTGGTCAACCGCCTCGTCAGCCAGGTCAGCAGGGCGTGGGGATGGGGAGCCCCAAGTATCAGCGTCGATGCTCATGACATGACTGTAGCCCGAGCAGACAACAACGCACGTACACAGCCCAACGATGTAAGAATATCGCTGCGAATACCTCGAGAGGACAGCTCATGACGCAGACCGCCACCAAAACGAATGCGACGACGCACAAGGGCATCGAGACAACCGGAATCGAGATCGTCAAAGAATCACAGCGCACCGCACGGCCCCAGGACCTTTTCCTTCCCTGGTTCGCCTCAAATGTCTCGGTCTTTGGCATGAGCTATGGAGCCTTCATGTTGGGATTCGGGGTGTCCTTCTGGCAGGCGATAGCCGCCACCCTCGTCGGCGTCATCGTCTCTTTCGGGTTCTGCGGCATTATCGCGATCGCCGGTAAACGCGGCTCCGCACCAACGATGGTGCTGTCTCGGGCAGCCTTTGGTACCCAGGGCAACAAGATCCCCGGGGTCATCTCCTGGATGACCTCGATTGGTTGGGAAACATCTCTCGCTATTACAGCCGTCTTAGCGACGACGACGATCTTCCGCCGACTGGGCTGGAGCTCCGGGAACTCGGTCAAGATCTGCGCCACTATCATCGTGGCCTTTCTCATTGTCGGCGGTGCTGTGGCTGGTTATCACATCATCATGAAGTTGCAGGCCGTTTTGACCTGGATTACCGGTATCCTTACCGTGATTTATCTAGTGATGGCGGTCAGCCATATCGACTGGCACGCCGCAACATCTTTGCCTGCGGCATCCTTCCCAGCCTTCGTCGGCACGCTCACCCTCATCATGACTGGCACCGGGCTGGGCTGGACGAATATCGCTGCCGACTGGTCACGTTACCAGTCGCGCACATCTCCCGGGTTCGCCATCGCCTTCTGGAATGTCTTTGGGGCCTCTTTGCCGCTCGTCATCCTCATTACCGGTGGATTGCTCTTAGCTGCATCCTCAAAAAATCTATCCGACGCCATTGGGGCCGATCCCATTGGCGCGCTAGCAACCATCCTGCCGACGTGGTTCCTCATCCCATTCTTGTTGGCTGCGATCCTCTCCCTGTTGGCCGGTGCCATCAACGGCATCTATTCGTCTGGACTCACCTTGCTCACCCTGGGAATCCGAGTCCCACGCCCAGCAGCTTCTCTCATTGACGGGACGATTCTCACCATCGGGACCCTGTACGTCGTCTTCGTGGCTCCGAACTTTATCTCCCCCTTCCAGTCCTTCTTGGTGACGCTGGGTGTGCCGCTCTCAGGATGGACCGGCATCATGATGGCCGATATCACCCTGCGCCGCCGTCCCTACGACGAGGCCGATCTCTTCAATGGCTCTGGGCGCTACGGTCATTTCGACCCCATCTCAATCATCACCTTCGTCATCGTGACCGTCATCGGGTGGGGATTGGTCGTCAACACCTACGAGGGCGTCAATTGGAACGACTGGCAGGGATT
>JBGSRK010000103.1:0-2436 GCA_041737595.1 Patescibacteria group bacterium | reverse complement strand
TAGGGAAGTTTTAAACTTGTTTAAGTTATTGTGTTTTGTTCATGTTTTTCTTACCATGTCGACAGTAGGGTTACGTCAGCAACGAAGACAGAAACATAACCACTTCACAGCAGCAAACAGCCACTCGTCAGCATCTTTCCGTTTCACACAACCAGAGAATAAACTCATACTCACAAAATACTGCATACCTGAAGGTTATCAAAGCAGGATCCATCATTTATCTCGGCAAAGGCAAATGAACCAGCACCAGCTTCTCGACCATTTTTCACCCAACCTCCAACACGAATCTTCTTGCCAGCCTGCAAGGCACCAAAATTTTGTAGAATACATATGAGTTTCATGCCAAACACGCGTTATAAACGCGTAGCTAGTTACTAGCTTCTGCACTCACCCGATGCGCACTGTTCCAAATACATCAAAACACTAAATATGTAAGATATGTCTGTTGAAAGCTAAGTAATTTACCCATTGAGAGAGGTCTACAGATAATTCTTAGCCTTTATACACTTCTATATAGTCAGCAACATCAAGCTACATGGAACATCAAGCTAATTGTAACAATATCCTGAAGCTACTGCAAGGTTTCATAGCTGCAAGCAACCTCTTTCTATACTTATCGCTATTCACATGCTCTAAAAACGCAAACAAATAAAAACAAGGTACTAGTCTCTATGTATCTGTAGCGCTATAAATGCTGAAGAACTGTAAGTGTACATGTGTAAAGTAACATGTATAGTATCATGTATAGTAACAAGTATCCTTGCCACCCTGTCTGTACCTGCTGTACCACAAGTCAGCATTGACACTGCAGCTGTACCATGATTCAACACAGTGCACTAACATACCATATTGGCAACCTCTGGCTTGATGCAAACTCAGTCTGACAAAATAATAGCAGTTAACACGCTCCCCTGCAACTAGCCTCACTCTCTACCAGCCTACGTCAACAATACAAACATATGCAACTGGTTATCTGTATAAAATGACAACTATACCTGCACTAATTGGCTAATAGCCCCTGTTACACTTACCCAATGCAGGCCACCTTCTTTTGATTCGAGAATGGCACCGACCGGAGTACGCTTATATGTCTTAGAGTACGGGAACACGGGGTCTAGTTCATATTGTCTATGTTTCAACTCGTCCTGCAAACAAGCCCCAGTCTCAGCCGGCTAAGCAACCATAACCTGATTCGACAACTTTCACCAAAAACAACCCCCTTGCCTCTAAAACAGAGATCTGTTTACGATAGTGGTCGTCCAACTCTTTAACTGTCGTTGGTGCGCCGTTCATATTCATCTCAGCCATTTGCTTATCTACCTTATCGACCATCGAGGAAGCCGCTGTAGAACTACTATATACACTAAAGCTTTGCCTAAAATACGGGAAACGAGTTCTATTACTTCGAATTGACCGTAATTGCAGCAAAGCCACTCGTCCCAGTCTTAGCCCAGAACACTTTAATACTTTGGACTACATACGGCGCAAATACGTCCAGGCTGGTGGGAAGATGTAGTGCGGTCGCGGTGGTGGTATGCTCACTCGTGACTTTAAGCAAAATGTCTGTGAGAGTGGAAACCGAGATAAATGATGGCAAAACCTGGTCGTGTGCCAGTTACTTCTGCTAACAGCACTGCCAGTAACTCGCTAGTACTAGGTGTGGTGGTTGTGCAGCGAACTCTAACTCACTTGCAGCCCCGGTACTCATGAACTGCACACTGTGCAAACTGAAACTGGTACACTTCCGTCTTTGATAGTTTCGTGTGGATTTGTGTGAAGGGCTCCAAAACCGAATTGTGGTCTTTAAACTGTATATGCTTGCACGTTATTACTTCACCTACTTCTGCCAAACAGTTGTATCATCGCATCTTGGTTAGACTATGCCCCTCAGAAGGACATTGTAAACACGACAGAGTACAGACGGGGTAGGGTATCTGCCAACAGGCATGACAAAGTTTAATAGTGATACAACTCTTTGTGCCCAAACAAGGAAAAGGGTTGAATATATTGTAGTGATAGTCTACAGTTTTTCAACACCTGCTTGTATGTTTGCTGTGTCCATCGCGCCTTTTACAGTACATCATCTTTTCTAGGTAGTTCACAGAGAGGCTTTTTTCCACGCTAATATTGCTGTTAAAATCATGCCTTTGGACAGAATATTATCAGAATCTTCTATATTGTCAAAGACCAGTTATTATTGCTGAGTGATTGCACTTTTGGTAGAGTGTATCACAGAACCCCACCAATGTACAGCTGTCAAAACTGGAAGTTTGCCCTAACTGATAGCAAGCACAAGTTCCAGCTTTAACTTATGTGACGAGAGACTACTAGCGAGTAATTTACCATTAGAACACGTTCTATTGCCCGCCATATTCTGTCAGCCTGTTTGGTCCATTGTCTTCTACAATGGTGTCCACTGACAAGTAAAAGAGTTTG
>JBGSRK010000085.1:0-1569 GCA_041737595.1 Patescibacteria group bacterium | reverse complement strand
TGTCAGTTGTCACTTTGAAGCAGAGATACGTTTCGTGCATACAGTTGCCTCGTAGCTGTGGTTTACTTTGCAGCCTTGGGCATTGTCAACTGCTTTGTTGTATATGCAGTGGAGACTTAAATACATGTTCTGTTTGCCGGTTGCTTTCTTGCCTTTTGAAGCGTTTAGATAAGGCGGTGGGTATAGCCCCAAGCCGGTCTCCACTTGGCTGGGGTGTGCAGCCGTAGTGGGTCCGACAACAGTGGCCACAGTTGGACATACCTTGGTTCCTGGACTCGGGATAACACTACTTTGGTACAGCTATAATGCAACACTGTTTACTTTGTCTCTATCGTTTCATTTTTTGTTTATTTGTTTCAGAGCCAAGGTAAAGCGCAGGCAATCACATAGAATGGTGTTAGATAGCCAGAAAGCAAACCGCCACTTGTTAGAGAGTGCAATACATCTCTGGTACCCTAGGACACTTTGCCTGCACAAGATGAAGCACTTGGTCGTGGCAATGTTCTGGACCAATAGCAATAGTCTGAACTGCCTGGGCTTACCCTGCCTGGGACGGGCGACCTGCAAACTTTTAACAGCCAGACAACTGCCAGGGAACATGCCCACGAAAGGCCTAGCAGTAGTGCAGAACCAGTTGTACGGGACTTGTGGCCACAGGTAAGTTGTGCGCTGCAGTTGTTGCGTTACTACGTAGTAAGCTTGTCCTAGCTGGCGGGGCACTGACAGTAGTCAGGGCAGTACTTGACATTAGGTTGTAAGGTCAACAATAGGCAGAACATTAGGTGAACTCTCTATTTACTATTCGGAAATGTGAACAAAATAGGTTTTCTTGCTCTTGAGCTGTACAGATCCCTAGAGGCACATGCAATGAGAACAGCCAACACACATCATATCTTGAAAGGGGAGAGTGTGGCACCAGGTCCGTTGACTAAGGGCTTATGGGTAGCGGGAGTTGTTGTATTCTGGACCTTGTGCCCTGATGCTTGGAACTGGGGTGGAGAGCTGTGCTTGAACCTGTTAAGGTTTGATTTTGGAGGGGGCTAAACCTGCACAAGCTCGGGCAGAGTGAGCCTGACAGACCTGGGCTGATCTACTTGGTCCCTTACTAAGAGGATATAACAGGCTGGCACCAGCAACCGCTGGTTTCCATGGGAGGTTGTGACAGCAGGTTAGTACAACAGAGATATCAAGGGATATGGGTTATGTCAAACGCTGGCTGTCGGGCCCTTAGGGCAAGGTTCTTTATGTTTGCTGATAGGTTATCTATGGTAACGTAGAGATGAGTGCATGTTTTACTAACTGTGGAACATTTGCAAGGCAGAGGAGCAGTTCCTGTTGATTGTAGAGTACAGTCAGCTTGCCTGGCAGACTATTGGCCACACAGTCCCAAATTGAAGAGTATATGTAAAAGTGGGTAGTCAGCAATACCTTCTGGTTTCCAGAGAGATTGTTTGATCAGATTCATAAGCCGATGGCTAGCTGGCAAATATGCAGTTGGCTGGTTATCTGTCCTTTGCCAGCTGTCATGTTAAATAGGGAGTTTTAGTTTGATAGGCTACTATCACCTCC
>JBGSRK010000010.1:0-190243 GCA_041737595.1 Patescibacteria group bacterium | reverse complement strand
GCCAGATATTCCTGGCCGTCTGGAGTTTGAAATGCTCCCATGATAACCCGGATGATGTCAAGAAACGCTATAGTAAGGATGAGAAGTCCCATGAGCACCCATTGATTCGTCTTTAGTTTTTTCATACATGGCGTATGACTTAAAGTATACCATCCGAATGGCTTGTTGGGATTTATAAAACGTTTTATGGTATTCTTCGGAATGCCAGGTAGTGAAGTTTTGACAGTCGAAAATTCAGTACCTGGTATGCCAGGAAGTAGAATTTCGATATGCTTTTTCTTTGCCAATTGAATAAGGCTTCCTGGACAATATCATATTTTTTTTATAAAGAGATTGAAATTTCAAAAAAAGCATAAAAGGCAAAGATCGAAATTTCACTTCCTGGTATGTCAGATGTCGATGAAATAAAACAGCGGTTAAATATTGTGGATATTGTCGGAGAGCGGGTGACGCTCAAAAAAGCAGGACGGAATTTCAAAGGACTCTGTCCGTTTCACCACGAGAAAACCCCTTCGTTTATGGTGTCTCCTGAGCGGGGGACATTTCACTGTTTCGGGTGCGGAAAAGGCGGATCCGTCATAGACTTTGTCATGGAGTATGAGCACATAGACTTTATTGAAGCACTTGAACAGTTAGCCCAGCGTGCGGGCATAAAACTGACAAAAAGGACTGGAGATTCCCCGGAGCAGAAACTGAAAGAAACGCTTTGGGAGATCAATGCACTTGCCGTGCAGTATTACCAGTACATCCTGACCAAGCATAAACTTGGAGAGAAGGCACTTCTGTATCTCAAAAACCGCGGTATTTCCGATAAATCCATCAAAACGTTCGGACTCGGGTACAGCCCAAATAGTTGGGATGCCCTGACGCTTTTTTTAAAAAAGAAAAAATATGACGAACGAATCATTGCAGCAGCAGGACTGACAGTAAAGGGAAATCACGGATGGTATGACCGGTTCAGAGGCCGTGTCATGTTTACACTCCGGGATCATAGAGGCAACGTGGTCGGATTTTCAGGGAGAGTCCTTGACCCAACCATAAAAGAAGCCAAATATATCAACACGTCAGAGACGCCGGTGTACAGCAAAAGCAATGTCCTCTATGGCTTGGACGTCACAAAAGGAGCAATTGCGAAAACCGGGGAAGCAATTTGCATGGAAGGAGAACTGGACCTCATTTCTTCATTTCAGGAGGGTATTGGCAATGTGGTAGCGATCAAAGGATCAGCGCTCACTGAGGGACATGTACATCTTCTCAAGCGGTTTACCAAAACATTGGTGTTTTGTCTGGACAGCGATACGGCCGGAGATGCAGCATCACGGCGCGGTATTGATTTAGCGGAAAAGGAAGGATTTGAGATGAAGGCAATTGTCATTCCTTCAGGCAAAGATCCGGATGAAGCAGTACGCGAAGACCCGGTCGGATTTAAAAAAGCAGTGGAAGAAGCCACACCCATTTATGACTTTTTCCTCGCATCCGTTCAGAAACGGTATGACATACAATCTTCCTCCGGGAAGAAAAAAGCCGGGGCGGAATTACTGCCGGTCATATTCCGGATGACCAACTCGATTGTCCAGGGTCACTACATCAAAAAAACAGCCCAACTCCTGGGCGTATCGGAGGAATATGTGGATGAGGAGATGAGAAAAATAAAAATTCCGTTTGGACAGGAACGGGAAAATAATAAAGATGCAGTATCAGCTCCTCTAACGCGGCAGGAAAAAATTGAACTCTACACCCTTGCGCTTCTGTTGCAGGGGAAAACTGCACTTCTGTGGGAAGAGGTACAGAAAACCATACCGCTTTCGGATTTTTCCTATAAACCGGTCGGACGCATAGTGGAACTTTTGGAAACCTATCTGGCCGGGAATAAAGATTTTTCCATTGCCTTATTCGTAAAAACACTTCCTTCTGAACTCCTTACTGTATTGGATCAGGCGTATCTTTGGGATATCTCAGGCATAAGCGATGACGAGGAGCAATACCGGGAGGAGTGGACCAAGACCCTGCGGGAACTCCAACGGACGGTTATCCGGAAAAAAATTCAGGAGGTGAGTAGCGTCAGCTCTGTTGAGGATCCGATGCTTCAGGAGCGGTTGTCAGAGCTTACCCGGGAGCTTTCCCTACTGGAAAAATCGACCCAATCCTGATATACTCTCCCATGAAAAGGTAAAGCGAAGCTGTCTGGTTTATCCGCCAACAGACGGATAAACGAGGGCTTACGGAAAACCATATGGCAAAAACACGCAGTATTACCAGTGCTGAAGAACTTGTATCCGAAGGGAAAGAAAACGGATTCATTACCCAGGAAGATATCCTCGCTTTATACCCCAAGCCGGAAGACCACATCAAAGATTTGGATAAACTGTACGATAAACTCATCCGGGGCGGTATCGATGTGTTTGAGACCACCAGTCAGGAAGCGGAAAAAGAAGCAGGAAAAAGCATAGAAGAACTGGAAAAGGAGATTGAATCCCTTGCCCGGTCCGGGGTTGAGCCGGTATCGGATCCGGTCCGCATGTACCTCAAGGAAATCGGACGGGTTCCCCTTCTCAAATTTGAAGATGAAATATATCTTGCCAAACGCTACGAAAAAGGCGACAAAAAAGCCAAGAGAAAGTTGACGGAATCCAACCTCCGGTTGGTCGTATCGATAGCGAAAAAATACATCGGCCGGGGCATGAGCCTCCTGGACCTTATTCAGGAAGGGAATCAGGGACTCATCCGGGCTGTGGAGAAATACGACTGGCGGAAAGGCTATAAATTCTCTACCTATGCTACCTGGTGGATTAGACAAGCAATAACCCGGGCTATTGCAGATCAATCAAGAACAATCCGTATTCCAGTTCATATGGTAGAAACAATTAATAAAATGATAAGAACTGAAAGACAACTTGTGATGGAACTTGGCCGCGAACCACTTGCAGAAGAAATTGCCGCTGAAATGGAAATGGATGTGGATAAAGTTAACTATATTATGAAAATTAAACAAGACACTATCCCACTTGAGTCTCCTGTTGGTGAAGAGGAAGATTCTGTCCTTGCCGACTTTATAGAAGACCAAGATTCTGTAACACCAGTTGAAGCAGCTACTTATGAACTCTTAAAAGAACATATTAAAGAAGTTTTATGTCTTTTAACCCCACGTGAACAAAAAATTCTTAGAATGAGATTTGGACTAGATGATGGGAAAGCTCATACACTCGAAGAAACAGGCCAAGAATTTGGGGTAACGCGAGAACGTATCCGTCAAATTGAGGCAAAAGCCCTCGCAAAATTAAAAAAACATAGGGATTCTAAAAAATTAAAAGATTATTTGTTATAAAATTATTGCAAAGAAAATAAAAACAATTTAAAGTATATGTAAGGGGGCGTGATATCTACGGATGTCACGGGTACAAAAGGAGTTGGGCAACCGACTCTTTTTGTTTATAAACATTTTTCAGTTTTTAATAATTCAAATAAAAATTGACTTATTAATAAATTAAATGGCCCAGTAGAGAAACTAGAACTATTAAAACTAAACTGTTATTATTTAAATATGCAAAATGGATTAATTATCGCAATAACGGCTGGGTTAATCGCAATGATTGGCTGGGGAACCTCGGACTTCTTTGCCAAGAAGTCAGTGGATAAGGTTGGGGATTTAGTCTCACTTTTTTGGATGCAACTAATAGGCATTGTGCCCTTAACCCTCTTATTCTTAATTAAAAGAGATTTTTCTGGAATAACCTGGTATCTATTGATGTGGGTTTTTGTTCTGGCGCTAATTGACGCAGTTGGATATTGGTTATTCTATAAGGCCCTTGAAAAGGGGAAGGTTAGTATTATTGGACCAATAGTGGCCTCCTATTCTGCCTTTTCTGTAATTATTGCCGCAATTTTTTTAGGAGAAAGTCTTTCTCTACAAACTGGTCTTTTGTTATTCTTAATTATCGCAGGAATTATTTTAGCATCAACGGACTTTGCTGAATTAAAGAAGAGTGGTTTTAAAAAAGAAGATTTTGCTAAAGGAGTCCCAGAGGCACTAATGGGAGTTGCCCTGTTTTCGGTCTGGTTCCCTTTTTGGGACAAATTAGTTGGAGGACAAAACTGGTTAGTCCTGGTGATTATATTAAGGGTAATTATGTCATTGATGTTACTAATTGGACTAAAGGTTTCAAAAAAGGTAATCATCGTTAGAGATAAAACAGTTTTTAGATGGTTAGTTGTTGTTGGTATTTTGGATGCAGTTGCGTATGTTGCATTAACTTGGGGCTATGGGGTCACTTCCTATGTCAGTATTATTACAGTATTAGCCGCTACATTCTCCATCCCAACCTTGATATTAGCCAGAATATTTTTAAAAGAAAAGCTACAAAAAGCTCAACTTATAGGTATTGCGATTATATTACTCGGCGTAGTGTTGTTAGCACTACTGTAATTGTAATAAAGGCAGATAGTTGATTAAACCTAAGCGTCTTTTTATGCTAAGAAAATATTCCAGATATTTAAGTACTTATTTCTAATTAAAATGATTCTGTCTACTGTTGTTTGTGTGTTTACAATCTAAACACAAAATTAAAATATAAATATAAATATTAGTAACAAATCAAGTTCAGATTGATGTCTCTGCATGCTAAAATAGATATATGGCAAAAAGAAAAAAACTAGTAGTTATTGATTCACACGCCCTAATTCATCGGGCCTATCACGCAATCCCTCCACTCACAACCAAGACAGGCGAAATAGTAAATGCAGTATATGGGTTTACGACAATATTACTTTCAGTTTTACGAGATTTAAAACCTGATTATGTTGTTTGTGCCTTTGATCTCCCGGGAAAAACCAAACGGCACGACGATTATGCAGAATATAAAGCAAACCGCCTAAAAGCCCCTGACGATCTAATTTCTCAAATTGTAAGAGTACGTGATGTCGTTAAAACATTTAATATTCCACTTTTTGAGATGATTGGTTATGAAGCAGATGATATTATCGGTTCGATTGTCACAAATATTGGGGATGATATTGAAAGCTATATTGTTACTGGCGATATGGATGAACTTCAATTGGTAGACGAAAAAACTAAAGTGTACACAATGAAGCGCGGATTTTCAGATATAGTTATTTACGATGAAGAAAAAGTTAAAGAAAGATATAAATTAACCCCATCTGAATTTGTAGATTATAAAGCTCTTAGGGGCGACCCCTCTGATAACATCCCGGGAGTAGCAGGAATTGGCGAAAAAACAGCAACAGATCTTATTTCTGCGTATGGATCACTTGGTAATGTTTATAAGAATTTAGATAAAATTAAGCCTGCTATTTCTGAAAAATTAAAAAATAATAAAGAAATAGCCTATCTTTCACAAAAACTTTCTAAAATAGAAACTTCACTTCCAATTAATATAGATTTAAAAAAATGTGTTGTTCATGAATTTGATCGCACAAAAGTATTTTCACTTTTTCAAGAGCTTGGCTTTAAATCACTTCTATCTAAAATACCAGGCACCCCAGAAATAGTGAAAGTATTTGGCAAACAAGAAGAAAAGACAAAGAAAGAAACTAGTGAACATATTAATACGGCAAAATATAAATTAATAAATACAGAAAAAGATTTTGAAGCACTGTGTAAAAAATTAAATAAACAAAAAGTATTTGCCTTTGATACAGAAACAGATTCAATTAATGAAATTGAAGCAAATCTCGTAGGGATGTCATTTTCTTTTTCAGAAGGTGAAGCCTATTATGTCCCGATAAGCCATAAAAATGGTAAAAATTTAGATAAAAAAAATGCCATAAAAATGATTAAACCAATTCTTGAAAATGAAAAAATAGCAAAGGTCGGGCATAATATTAAATATGATTATGTCGTAATGAAAAATGAAAAAATCACAATAAAACCACTGTCTTTCGACACGATGGTTGCAGCTTATCTAATAAACCCAAATGCTAGAGCTCAAAGATTAGACGAATTAGCATTCACAGAACTCGGTCTTGAGATGATAAAAATAGAAGAATTGATTGGGAAAGGTAAAGATCAAATAACCTTTAATTTTACAGATGTAGAAAAAGCAAAAGTATATGCTTGTGAAGATGCTGACATTACTTATCGTCTATATAAGCACTTATTAAGTGATTTAAGTAAAACAGATTTATTATCTCTTTCTGAAAAAATAGAATCCCCACTAATTTCAATTTTAGGCGAAATGGAAATCGCAGGCGTCCTTCTTGATATTAATAAATTGGCGAAAATTTCAAAAGAAACTAATAAAAAAATTATTGAATTAGAAGAAAATATCAAAAAATATGCAAATGATGATATAAATATTTCTTCACCGCTACAACTTCAAAAATTATTATTTGAAAAGCTAAAATTAGCTGAAAAAATTGATGACCCTAAGGATTTAAAGAAACTTAAAAGTGGGGGTTACTCTACATCGGCACAAGAATTAGAAAAGCTAAAAAATACCCATCCGATTATTAATTATATTTTTGAATATAGAGAGTTAACTAAATTAAAAAATACATATATAGATGCTCTTCCAAAAATAATTAATATAAAAACAGGGCGAATTCACACGAGTTTCAACCAAGCAATAACACAAACGGGGCGCCTCTCATCATCAACCCCAAATCTCCAAAACATACCAATTAGAACAGATACTGGCAAAAAAATTAGAGAGTCATTTGTTGCACCAAAGGGGTTTGTTCTTCTTTCTGCAGATTACTCGCAAATTGAACTTAGGGTTGTTGCTCATATAGCAAATGATAATGAAATGATAAAAATTTTTAATGAGGGTAGAGATATTCATTCAGAAACTGCCGCCAAAGTTTTTAATGTTTCTGAAAAAAAAGTTACTAAAAATATGCGACGCATTGCAAAAGTTATCAATTTTGGCATTATTTATGGTGTTTCTGCACATGGTTTAAAACAACAAACTGGTGTTAGTTATACAGAAGGTAAGGATTTAATCGAAAAATATTTTAATCTACACCCCGAAATTAAAGAATATTCCAATAAAATGATTTTACAAGCAAAAGAGCTTGGCTATGTTGAAACGATTTTTGGGAGAAGAAGATATTTACCAGAAATTAAATCATCAAATTTTGCAGTTCGAGGTTCAGCAGAAAGAATGGCAATAAATATGCCCATTCAAGGGACAGCAGCTGATTTAATGAAACTTGCTATGGTAGATATTATAAATGAATTAGCAAAAATTAGTCCAAAAACAAGAATGATTCTTCAGGTGCATGATGAACTTGTATTCGAAGTCCCAGAAAAAGACGCAAATATTGTTTCTGATTTTGTGAGAAATAAAATGGATAATGTCGCTAAACTAAATGTTCCTATTGAAACTTCAATAGGTTGGGGTAAAAATTGGGGCAGCACTAAATGAAAAACGATAATATTAAATTTATATTAGTTCTGTTAAAATAGAATACGAAATGGCAAATCATAGAAAACCAGGCAGACCAAGAGGCTCTAAAAATAAAGGCGGTGGACAATCCGGCATTTTTAAGCCTGACTTTAGTTCTAAAGTAATTCGTGAAGCTACAGGGGTTATATTATTTGTAATTGCAGTGATTTTATTCCTTTCATTGTTTGGTTGGGCCGGGAGTATTGGAATATATTTAAATGAAATTTTAAAAGGGTTGGTTGGGTGGACTATATTTATTTTACCAATTGTTATCGCGGTTTTTTCTGTGGCGCTTTTCTTCCCCGAAAAATTAACACTTTCAATTTATACATATATTGGACTTTTGGGGTTCGTAGCTTCTTTTGCTGGGATGTTTCAAATATTTGTTGATCCAAGTGAGGCATTAGAAAGAGCGGAGCTGGGGAGTGGTGGTGGTATTGTGGGTTATTATATTCAAATGGTGATGCTAAATATTTTTAATGCTCCATTATCATTTTTTGTTCTTATAGCATCATCAATTGTTTTTTTTCTTATAGCATCAAATACTTCAATTAGAGATTTAATTAATTCATTCAAAAACGAAGATGAAGAATTAAAACCAAAACAAAACGTTAAAATTAATGAACCAACTGGCGGAAAAGCTACATTAACTGAGGCGAAAAAACCTCAAAAAGAAGAAAAATATGAACCAATGACAGTTGGAGATGCAACTGGCTGGAAATTCCCACCTCTTGATTTATTGGAATCTACAAGCACAAGACCGGATGCCGGTAATATACAAACCAACGCGGGAATAATACAAAAAACACTAGCAAACTTTAATATTAATTCTTCTATGGGTGATGTTAATGTTGGCCCAACTGTTACTCAGTATACTCTTAAGCCAGAAGATGGAATTAAATTAAACAAAATAACAACACTTGACCGCGATCTTTCGCTTGCGCTTGCTGCTCATCCAATCAGAATAGAAGCTCCTATCCCTGGTAAATCATTGGTCGGGATAGAAATCCCAAATAAATCGAGTGCGATTGTTAGACTCCGATCAATTCTAGAAACCGAAACATGGAAATCCAGGCGTTCTAATCTTTCTGTTGTTTTAGGACTTGATGTCGCGGGACATCCACAAATTGCAGATATTACAAAAATGCCTCATTTATTAATCGCAGGAGCAACCGGCTCTGGTAAATCTGTTTGTATTAATACTGTTATTTTATCTCTTTTATATCAAAACACGCCTCAGCAATTAAAAATGATTTTAGTTGATCCAAAAAGAGTGGAACTTTCTCCATATAATGGCATTCCTCATCTTCTTTCACCGGTCATAGTTGAACCAGATAAAACTATTTCTGCATTAAAATGGGCAGTTGCAGAAATGGAAAATCGATATAAAATTTTGCAATCAGCCGGAAAAAGAAATATTGAAGAATATAATTCTTCAAAAGGGAAAGAAGGTATGCCTTATATCGTAATTGTGATTGATGAACTTGCTCAACTTATGGCAATCTCAGCGAAAGAGGTTGAAGGCTATATTGTTAGACTTGCTCAACTCGCTCGTGCAATTGGGATCCATCTTATTCTTGCAACTCAAAGACCTTCTGTTGATGTTATTACAGGGTTAATTAAAGCAAATGTCACAACTAGAGTTGCTTTTTCTGTTGCTTCGCAAATTGATTCAAGAACAATTCTTGATCAATCTGGAGCAGAAAAATTACTAGGAATGGGTGATATGCTGTTTGTTTCAGCTGAAACTCCAAAACCAAAACGTATTCAGGGTGCGATGGTTGGAGAAAAAGAGATTAATAGTATCGCTAGCTTTATAAAATCTCAGGGAGAACCAGAGTATAATGAAGAAATATTAAAACAGCCAGTTCGTGGGTCTTTAGGTGATCTTAGTGCGCCAGATGATGACTTGTTTATTGATGCTGCAGATTGTGTAATCGCAGCAGGTAAGGCCTCTGCATCTCTTCTGCAAAGACGTCTTAGGATAGGTTACGCGAGGGCAGCAAGACTCTTGGACCTACTAGAAGAACGTGATATAATCGGCCCTGCCGATGGAGCAAGACCAAGAGATGTACTAGTTTCAGATATTTCTGAGGTTTTAGAAGAAGTTGAAGAACAAGATGAAGAAATTTAAATAAAATTTTTATTTTTTATTACGATTTAATTCTAAAATCAAGAAGTAAAAATTTTATTTAAATAATTAACCAACCCCCCATGACCCCAAAATTTACTAGAAAAACAATCCCCGAGCGTGAAGCACTCGGTGAAAAACTCGCTAAAAAGCGATTTTCTTTGGGTTATGATATAAAAGAAACAGAAAGAGCCACAAGAATTAGAGCAAAACATATTGAAGCATTGGAAAGTGGTGATTTTTCAAAACTACCACCAGATGTTTATGTAAAAGGATTTTTAAAAAATTATGCGATATTTCTGAAACTAGACCCCGTAAAAGTGGTTAATTTATATTTAAGAGAAAGAGGTCTTTCTGAAAATATAAAAAAAGCTACAACCCCAGAGAAGAATGAACCAAAAAAAACTAAATTTAAACCTCAAAAGGTGCTTATAACACCAAAAAAATTAGCTATCGGTTCAGCAATATTCTCTGCTTTATTAATAGTTTTTTATATAAGTTGGCAAATAAGTATCCTCGCAGCGCCACCAAAAATTACAATAACAAGTCCTGCTGATAATACAAAAGTTGAAGAGGACTCGATAATTGTCGATGGCTTTACTGATAGTGGCTCGGATGTATTTATAAACAATATTCAAATTAGTGCAACACCGGATGGTAAATTTAAAGAAAAAGTAAGTTTACAAGAAGGTGTTAATTTAATAAATATAACAAGTAAAAACAAGCTTGGGAAACAAACCGATAAATCAATTACGGTTCTTTCAAAACCACAAGCAATAATTATAAATAATAATGGACAAGACCAAGATTTGGTTGCAAAATTTGATATTGGACCAAACTCAGTTTCCTTTTATATTGAGGTGGATGGGAAGCCTCTTTCTGAAAAAAATGCTGTTATGCTTCCAGGTTCAGTCCAAACTGTAAGAGCAAAAGAAAAGATCGTAATTACAGCATCTGATGGTGGAAGTGTTCGGGTTAATTTAAACGGAAATGATCTTGGTGTTCTTGGTAGACCTGGTGAAAAAATAAATAACAAAGAATATAATAAAAATTCAATTTAGGAGGTTTTATGAGTAAAGAATCAACGTTTGATATCGTATCTGAATTTGACATTCAGGAAATGAATAACGCTGTAGACCAAACAAAAAGAGAAGCCGAGAATAGATATGATTTTAAGGGGACTAACCCACAAATTGACTTTGATGAAAATAAATCTGGTCTTATTATAAATGTAGATTCTGATTATAAATTAACCGCCCTTATAGATATTTTAGAATCAAAAATGGTGAAAAGAGATCTTTCACTCAAAATTCTTGATAAATCAGTAACAAATGAAGAAGCATCAGGTGGGAGAGTAAGAAAAAAGGTTCCATTTAAAAAAGGGCTTGATTCCGAAAAAGCAAAATCAATTACTAAAATTATTCGTGAAGTATACCCAAAAGTGAAAGCAAATATCCAGGGTGATACAATACGAGTCTCCTCAACATCAAGAGATGAACTTCAGGGAGTAATGCAACTTCTAAGAACTCGAGAGGATATTACAGTCCCACTTCAATTTAATAATTATAGATAATATATAAAATAGTCTCTTTTATATATAGTATACATAATATTTGCTATTTAGCTTTATGTATACTATATTTATATATTTATAATATTCTTGACCTGTGGATAAGTTATAGTGTACAATAGTGGTATACAAGGGGAGTGCTTATATGAAACAATTAACAGAAAAACAGAAAAAAGTCCTTGGCTGGATTAAAGAATCAATTAATTTAACTGGTCAGGCACCTACCGTACGAGAACTGCAACTTAAAATAGGTTGTGCTGCACCAATGGGAGTTGTTGCCCATTTACGCTCTCTGGAGGCAAAAGGTTTCATTAAAAAAATCGAAGGAAAAGCTCGTGGTATCATTGTTGTTTCTAATGAAACAGGTAAGGCGCCAGACGAAATGGTTCAAGTCCCGCTTGTTGGGAATGTTGCCTGTGGGATGCCAATTTGGGCAGAAGAAATGATTGAAGAATGGATCCCAATTTCAACTAAACTAGTTGGACAAACTCAAGACGTATTTATGTTACGGGCAAAAGGAGACTCAATGAATATGGCTGGGATTGATAATGGAGATTATATCGTTTTTAGAAAACAAAGTTCAGGATTGCCAGGAGATAAAGTGGTTGTTTTAATCGGGACAGAAGCAACAGTAAAAAGATTAAGACTTGATAAAAATAAAGTAATATTTGAACCAGTATCATCAAATAAAGAACATAAATCAATCATCCCTAAACTTGGCACATTTATGATCCAAGGTAAGGTAATCGGGGTAATAAAGAATTTTAGTTAAATTAATAAATTAGGAATTAAAATGAGAGAATATATAGAACAACAATTAAAGAAAAAAGCACACGAACTTGTAATGATAGTTTTTAGAGTCTCAGGAAGAGCTAAAAAAAACAAAAGTGCGGCTATTTCTTTACGTCAAATTGTATCTAAAATTCCTGTTGCAGTTTTTGAAGGACAAGCAAGAGATTTTGATGAAGATAAAATGAGATATTTTTCAGATGTAAGAAATTCAATTTTTGAAGCAAGATATTATCTCGATCTTTTATATAGTGGTAATTCAATAAGTTATTATTCGTATAA
The DNA here is from genome assembly GCA_041737595.1 of Patescibacteria group bacterium. Lineage (GTDB taxonomy): Bacteria > Patescibacteriota > CPR2 > UBA1875 > UBA1875 > JBGSRK01. The sequence continues at coordinate 178,068 of JBGSRK010000010.1, read as the reverse complement.
ACAAACAGAAAATCGACTTTCATTACTTGATAAAATGGTTGTTTCGAGAATCCGTTCGCTTGACAAAAGAGTGACAAAAGAACATTATAATGTAAGCATAAGAACTAAACATATATAAGTTTAAAATATTATTAAAAAGGTTTTAAGTTTTGTAATTATAAAATAATTAATACGTAAATAGCTATTCAATAAATAATTGATTTGCTGGACGTAAGGGGGAAAGATGCCAGAGGAAAAAAAATCCGTAAAAGATGCGAAAGAAAAAGAATTAGCCGGTAAAATAACTGCAGTTGATATGGCTGTTGACCAAATTGAAAAACAGTTCGGTCGAGGTGCAATTATGCGCCTTGGCGAATCAACAAAATTAAATGTACAAACTACACCAACCGGTTCCCTGTCACTTGATATAGCCCTAGGGGCTGGAGGAGTTCCAAAAGGAAGAATTGTTGAAATATATGGTCCTGAATCCTCAGGAAAAACTACACTTGCTTATCATATTATTGCTGAAGCTCAAAAAAGAGGTGGGCTCGCTGCTTTTATTGACGCAGAGCATGCTCTTGATCCGGAATATGCAAAAAATATCGGTGTAAATATTGAAAAATTACTTATCTCTCAACCAGATAACGGTGAACAGGCCCTAGAGATTGCAGAAACTTTGGTTCGTTCAAATGCAATGGATGTCTTGGTTGTTGATTCTGTTGCAGCACTTGTCCCAAGAGCTGAAATCGAAGGCGAGATGGGTGATTCACATATGGGGCTTCAAGCAAGACTCATGTCTCAAGCATTAAGAAAACTAACTGGAGTTATATCTAAATCAAACACGACTGTTATTTTTATTAATCAAATAAGAATGAAAATTGGAGTAATGTTTGGTAACCCAGAAACAACTTCTGGTGGAAACGCCCTTAAATTTTATTCTTCAGTCAGAATGGATATTCGGAGAACAGAACAAATTAAAGATGGTGACAATGTAATTGGAAATCATATTAAGGTTAAGGTGGTTAAAAATAAAATAGCCCCACCATTTAAAACGGCTGAATTTGACATCATGTATAATGAAGGAATTTCTAGACAAGCCGACGTGTTAGATCTCGCTGTAAGGGAGGAAATAGTTTCTAAGGCTGGCTCTTGGTATGAATATAAAGGTGAAAAAATTGGCCAAGGGAGAGAAGCCGCTAAACAATATCTTCGTGATAATCCAAAATCTTTTGATGAAATTGAAAAAAGTATCCGAGATAAATTTTTCCCCACAAAATAGCTTTCCCCTGTTTTTGAGTCCGCTCCCCCAAGCGGGCTCTTTTGATTAAGATTTTAATATTCTTTATATTTTTAACGCTATCGTTACTAATATTTTTTATTAATATATAATTTATAGATTTAGAGTATCAACAACAAGTAATTAACACTACATTACTACGTAGTAGTGTAGCAAAATAGGTGTAGATTTTATTATAATCTTTAAATTATTTAAAAACATAAGTATAATAAATAATATGGATTACTGGAGAGAAAAAGAAATCAATAAATTGATTCAAGTTATTGCAAAGACAAATAGCGACAAAGAAGTTCGTGTACTTTTTGATAGAATATTAACACCTCGTGAAATAAATGATATGGCTAAAAGATTAGAAATTGTCAGATTATTAGATATGGGTACTTCATATTTAGAGATACAAGATATACTTCGTGTAAGCCCAACCACCATAGGAAGGGTTGCCAATCAAATTGGTTTTGGTTTTAGAAGAACTTCTAAAAAGATTGCAATAAATAATAAGAAACCTATTCATAAATATTCTCCTCGTGGTTATAAAGGTTCTCCTGCTGTTATTAAAAGAATTATTCCTAATTAAATCTTAAAATATTTTTTTACCACTGTCTTACTACGTAGTAGTGTAGTGATAAATAATATAAAAGATAATTTATAAACTAAAATTGTTAAAGTTAAATATTTTTTAGAACTTTTTAGTAAATGCAGTTCCAATCATAAATAATATTGGGGCAACAACAAGTACCATATAAAAACTTACTATTAAATTTACAAAATTTGAATCAAGGGCAATTATTTGCGAATCAGCCATAAATGAAAAGATTGTAGAAAGAATAAAACCAGAAGTCAAAAACCCATAAATGCCTGCTTGAATTTTTGATACTGATCCTCCACTATCAAGTCCAGCGATTTCACTTTTAATTGAAAGTAGAGCCGTGACGGTTACTAGGAATATTGTTTTTACGGCAAATTCAGTTACGGAAAATCTATTCGAGATAATTGTAAAATTAGAAACTAAATTATAAACCGCATCACCAACAACTAATGTTACAGCAAGAGAAATATATATATTTATAAGAATACCGACTATTCTATTTCTACCTAAAAGAATAGAATATACAACAATAATTCCGGTAAAAAGAAGTACAAATAGGTCCCATGAAAGTGTCATGTATTTATTATACTAGATAAAAAGAACTTGAGAAAAGATTTTTTCTTATATATTATAAAAGAGATGAAATTGAAAAAAATATTATTATACTCTTTCTTATTAAACCTTTATGCAAAGATTGCTTTCGCTGCGCCGGGAGATCCCTGGGAATCATGTCGTAGTGGTATTTCGGGTTCTATGGATTATGATTGTTGGATTTGTAGTGTCTGGCAATGGATATCTGGACTTTTAATCCCCGTTGCTACTCTTGTACTTATTTTTGCTGGATATCTATGGATGACTTCTGCTGGTGACACAAATAAAATAGACAAAGCAAAAGAGTATATTTATGGTGTACTTTCAGGCCTTGGGTTGCTTTTATTTTCTTATTTTTTAATCTATAATTTTTTAGGGATAAATACCCTGGCATCATGTATATGGCATTAATAGAAATAATTCATTATTTAATAACACCAAAAGCAGTAAATGCAGCTGGTATTTTTAGTTGGTTAAATGGTCCAAACCCCGCTACCGCGAGTGATTTAATTATTTTTGTTAACATAGTAAAAAATATAGCAATTGGAGCTGTTGGGGCAATAGCAGTCTCAATGTTTTTCTGGGGTATATTCAAATTATTTATGTCTGGTGGTGATCAAAATAAGGTTACTGAAGCGAGAAAAATAATAATCGCCTCTCTTGTCGGACTTTCAATAATTATTGCGTCGGGATTTATTATTAGCACATTTATAAGTATCACGAGTTAATATTATGAAAAAATATGTAAAAAATATAACTAATTTTGCTACAGTCACTCTCCCAGGTTCGGCCGTGTATGGAGGTAGTAGTATTCAAGATTTGGTTTTTAAATATTTAAACAACCTATTAGTGCCTATTTTAGTTGGGGTTGGGCTTGGTTCAATTATATATGGGGGGGTTAAATATATTATGGCCGAAGGAGACGCGGGGAAAGCTGCCGAAGCAAGAAAAATTATTTTAATATCTGTAATTGGAGTTGTTTTAATCGGCATATCTGCTGTAATTATAAACTGGGTATCTAGTTTTTGGGGAGAAGTATTAATATAAAAGTTGACTTATTCAGATAAAATTAATATCATTTATTAAGAAGGAGGAATTATGAACGAAAAATTATTAGCCATGGGGACTAAGATTGCAATCAGTTCAGGTGACTTAAACATCACTCTAGCCAGTGGTGCAGGAGACCCAAAGGCAACAATTATAAGAATATTTGAATATATTCTTTGGTTTGTTGGAGCTATTGCAGTTGCATATATAGTATATGCAGGTGTTAAATATATTTTAGCTCAAGGAGATTCTGGAAAAGCGTCTGAAGCAAGAACAGCTATCTTAAATGCAGTCATCGGTGTAATTGTTGTTGTTTTGGCTCTTGTTATCTTAAACTGGGCAAAAACAATCGCCACTGCGTAAATTTTAAAAAATAAAAAAATACTAAAGTTATTTGGTATTTTTTTTATTGCGTAATAACAACTTAAATATATAATAGAGTTATGAGGGTGTTTAAAAAAATAATTATCAGTTTGACTCTGGCGCTATTTATGTCCCAGAGCTTATTTATTCCTGTTAGTTTGAGAGCTGCTTCTGTTGGCCCTGGAGGAGGAGCTTCACCAACATACACCGTCCCAACATATACTCCACCCACCCCAATCCCAACCACAACCCCACCAGAATGCGGTAGTCTTCTCCCTTGGCAATGGTCACTATGTATCACAGGGCTGATTAATAATTTTATTACCGATATTGGTAGGGCGATACTTGGCGGGGTTTCTAGTTTTTGTATTTTTGCAATAAAAACTGCTCTTGATTGGGGAAATAATCTTACCTATAGCCCAACTTACAGTGGAAGCATGGAGCGAGTTTGGACTCATTTTAGAGATTTGGGATTAGGGCTACTTTCAGTAGCAATAATCATTATTGCCGTAATGAATATCTTAAACCTTCAAAGAGATAAATATGGGCTAGGGAAGATTATACCAAAATTAGTCGTTACTCTATTTTTAGCTCTTTTCAGTTATGCTATTGCGGATTTCTTGCTTGGTTTTTTTAGTGCTATAGAAAACATGTTAGTGGATAATATATATAATGTTGTTATCCCTGGCGGGGATTGGTATAAACCATTTAGAGATATGGGGGTAGCTGCAACTTCCGGAATTGGGACTGCGACGGCAGTTATTAATCTTGTGCTAGCCGTAATCGTTTCTATAATCATACTTTTCCCTGCAATTGGGCTTTGGATTCTTCTGGGAGTAAGAGTTTTTATGCTTTATCTATTAATTGTAATTTCACCGTTAGCGGCTCTTGCAAATCTTTTGCCTTTCACTGAAAGTTTATACAAAAAGTGGTGGTCTGAATTTTTTAAGTGGGGTCTTATGGGAATCCAAATTATGGCTATTTTATTTATTGGTTCGGCGATAATGGCATTTTCTGGGATAAATGACTTTATAATGGCTTCTTTGATGCTTTGTGTTGCATTTTTTATGGCATTTGCTATTCCAATAAAAAACGGAGGGGCAGTTACGGCTGGAATTGGGGGAGTTCTTTCAAAAATAGGTGGGGTGGCCAAGGGGGCGGCGCTTGGTTACGCATCTGATAAATCCGGACTAGGATTGATGTCTCAAGGATGGAAAGATAAAGCAGCTCGCAATAGAACGCTTCGACGCGCCAAGACCGGTAGAATGCTTGCCAATGAAAATAATCCACTTGGGAGAAGATTATTGGGGCTTGATAAACTTATTGGGACAGAAGAAGATAAGAGCGCTCAAAATAGATTTAATCAGCAACAGCAAGGTGCATTTTCAGAAATACATGAAGGTAAGGGTTATGAGGAAATGGTTGAACTTCTTAGGAAGGGTAATTTAAGTGAGAATGAAGAAATAGCACTATTAAGATTAGTTCACAAAGATAACCCGGCCGCATTAAAAGGACCAGAAAATGGCGATTTAAGGAATATGTTATTAAAAAACGGCCACAGTGCAGGGCTATCTTCTATGGTAAAAGATTATGCACTTGATATTGCCAAAGACACTGATCAAAGTGCAAGAATAAATATGTCAGAAGCTCAATTAACTGCAATGGAGGGCGAAGGTGGAACAGTTGCAGCTCAAGCAAAAACCATTAGAAATGCCCGCAAAATGGCTAAGGCAGAGATTGACAAGGTTAACCCTATTAATATGTCTGGCAAAATGGCAGACGTTATTGATGCTGCGGGCAATTGGGATGGTGAACAACAATGGGCCGCAGAAGCTCAAAACCATTATGTAGATTATTTTGCAGATCCAAAGAATGCGCGCAATTGGAGTGAACGTGCTACAAATGATAGCAGAGAAGCAAGGTCTAAAATGGCAGCCTCAATGGGACCCGGTACTAGTCAAGACACAATTAATGACCCTAAGTTTAAATAATATTTTAATATTATGGAATACAAAGTCCCACAAAATATAGATATAGAAGATAAGGTTGTCGGGCCATTAACGCTTAGGCAATTTATTATAATCTTAATTGGGGTTGGACTAATTATTGTATTAAATTTTGCACTATACGGGCCCATTAGATTTTTCTTTTATCTTTTTTCTATGATAATTATTGCAGGAGCACTTGGATTAGCTTTTTTTGATTATGGCGGTCAACACCTAGAAAAAATTATTATTGATGCTATTGGTTCATACATTAATCCTCGTAAAATGGTTTGGAAAAGAGAGGCTGAAAAAATAGAACAAACAGAACCGAACAAAAGAGAAGAAACTCCTCGAGCCGTTAAACGAGAAAGTCTAGAACAAATACAGGAGAAATTAAAAAACGCAGCTAGGGTTTCTGATAAATCTAATTTTGATTATCCGGGAGCCCCGGACCCAATAATGGAAAAAAATAGTTTTTTAGATAGTACAATTAACAGTACTGTTAATTCAAAAAAAGATGCCGAACCCCTTCTTTCGCAGCTTGCTAGCGTATCTCCAAAACAAAATTTTGACAATCCTCAAATTGAAATTAAAAGAAGACGAAGAAATTAGATATTAAAACAAGTGCGATAATCTGTTAAACTTATTATATGTCACAGGGGAATAAAAAATCTTCTGCACCTAGCCAAAATATTGTCCCAATAAAGGATATTAAGGAGGGTGTAATAATTATGAAGGACGGAAGTCTCCGTTCTATTGTTTCTATTTCTTCGATTAATTTATCTTTAAAAAGTGAAACGGAAAAAGAATCTGTTTCTTATGCATACCAATCCTTTTTAAATTCAATAGAATTCCCAATTCAAATACTTTCTGTTTCAAGAAAATTAGATTTAACTGATTATTTAACTAAGTTAGAAACAATAATTGGAGCTGAGCAAAGCCCCTTTATAAAAATCCAGGCAGAAGAATATAAAACATTTATAGAAATGTTACTTACACAGGCAAATATTATGGATAAGGAGTTTTATATAGTTGTGTCTTTTTACCCTGTTAATTTAAATAAAGGTGGGTTTTTTGGTTCAAAAACAAACCCCATGTCTGAATTTGAGGAAAATAAAAAAGGTTTAATGGCCAGAATAGAACAAATTGTTAATGGAGTAACGTCTATGGGACTTACGGGAAAAGTATTAAATACTGAACAAATTGCAGATTTAATTTATATTCTTTACAACCCCGATATTGCAACAAATATTAAGATTGGGAATGCCATAAATTCCATAAGCGGTGACATGGTTACAGGAAAATAAAAAATGAACATTTTTAATAATAATAAAAACAATGATCAAAAAATAATAAGTGAAGGAGGAACATCAATAATAGATATTATTTCCCCTTCAGCAATTTCGGTTGAATCAAGTTATATCCAACTTGGAACATATTATGTAAGAACTTTTTTTGTTTATGCTTACCCAAGAGTTCTATACACCGATTGGCTTTCACCTGTTGTTAATATAGATTTTTCACTTAATACTTCTTTGTTTATTTATCCTGTTGAAACACAAGATACTTTAAAAAAATTAAGAAACAAATCTGCTCAAATCGAATCTCAAGTTTATGAGAATCAGGTAAAAGGTAAGGTTCGTGATCCTCTTTTAGAAACGGCTCATTTTGATGTAGAAGATCTTAGAGATTCACTCCAAAGAGGTGAAGCAAAATTATTTAAAGCATCTTTGTACTTCACAATTTTTGCTTCATCTAAAGAAGAGCTAGAATCATTAACAAAGGTACTAGAAAATCTTTTAGGTGGGTCCTTAATTATGATGAAGCCTGCTATTTTCCAACAAGAACAAGGGCTAAATGTCTCTTTCCCTTATGGTAAAGATGACTTAATGGTTTCAAAAAATCTTGATACTGGTGCACTTTCAACATTTTTCCCATTTGCTTCAAGTAATATGTCTAGAAATGATGGGATACTTTATGGCTTAAATAAGCACACAAATGGGCTTATATTCTTTGATCGTTTTGGTTTGGAAAATGCAAATTCTGTAATACTCGCAAAGTCTGGCTCTGGGAAAAGTTATTCGGTAAAACTAGAACTCTTAAGATATTTGATAACCGGGACAGAAGTACTTGTAATAGATCCAGAAAACGAATATGAACGGCTTTGTAAGGCAGTGGGAGGTTCATATCTAAACTTAAATATTAATTCTGAATATGTTATTAACCCATTTGATTTACCGGTGGTAGACCCAGATGATCCAGAAGATGCAGGTAATAGCTTAAGATCAAATATTATTCTTTTACATGGATTGTTAAGAATAATGGCTGGAGGGAAAATATCGCCCGTTGAAGATAATCTGCTAGATCAAGCCCTAGTTCAATGTTATGCATCAAGGGGTATCACAAAAGACCCATCTACCCACGGGCTAGAACCCCCTATTATGGATGATTTAATAAAAATACTTTCATCCTTAAAAGGAGCTGAAACACTAAACTCATCTTTAAGTAAATTTGTTAGTGGAACTTTTGCTGGTATTTTTAATAGAAGATCAAATATAAGCCTTGATAATAGATTTATTGTTTTCTCTATACGAGACCTTGAGGACGAACTAAGGCCAATGGTAATGTATATGGTTTTAAACTTTATTTGGAATAGAATAAAAGGTTCTCGTAAAAAAAGGATTTTAGCGGTTGATGAAGCTTGGATATTAATGAAATATCGAGATTCAGCTCAATTTCTTTTTTCTATGGCAAAAAGAGCAAGAAAGTATTATTTAGGAATAACAACTATAGTCCAAGATGTAGAAGATTTTTTGGGTTCTAATTATGGCAAAGCTATTATTAGTAATTCATCAATGAGTATTTTATTAAAACAACATCCGTCTGCAGTTGACATGGTTGTAGAGGCTTTTAACTTAACTCAAGCAGAAAAATTTTTCTTACTTAATTGTGAAGTCGGCGAAGGATTGTTTTTTGCAGGACAAGATCATGCTGCGATTGAAATAACTCCGTCTTATGCAGAGGATATATTAATTACAACAAACCCTGAACAATTAAACAGATTAGAGGAAAGCAATAATGGCACAGGCTAGCCCAAATTTTTATGATCCAGACTTTGACCCAGATAAAGATTATTTAGATGATTTTGAGGATGATGAATTTGATGATGAATTTGATGATGATGATGAAGAAGATGATGATGATGATCGGGACAATGACAACGAAAGAGAGAAAAAAGAAAAAGAGGACAACAAGGAAGACAAAAAAGAAGATAAAGAAGATAAAGAAAAAAATGAAACCGAAAATGATAAAGAAAAAAATTCTGAATCTAATGAAACTAATGAAGGACCTGAGGGCGGTGAAGGAGCTGAGGGCGGTGAACTAGGAGAAACAGGAGAGTTAGGTGAGGCTGGTGAGCTTGGTGAATTAGGGGGTGAGGCTGGTGAGATAGCAGAAGCTGCCGAAGCAGCAGAAGCAGCCCTAGAAGCAACAGAAGTTGCTGTTGAAGCGGCAGAAACAGCTACAGCTGCAACAGAGGGTGGAGGCGCTATTGCTTTTTTAGTTAGTAATCCCATTGGTTGGGCGATTTTAGTAGTTATCGCGATTATTCTTGTTTTAATTTTAGTCGGGTTTGTTGTCTCGGGAATTATTGGATTTATTGGGAGTCCAGTCCCGACTGGTGTAGGAGGGGGAACCGCGCCGCCAACTGTTGTGGCGCCGCCAACTACTCCGGGCAGTCCAAGTGGCGTAAAGGGGATGATTGTTGATATTGCACTGGTAGAGGCAAATTTACCGGTTTGCGGTACTGGCAGTCAACAAAATTATGGCCCAGTATGTAAATATCAATTATATGCAGGTTGCGCCTGTGGAGCACCTTGGTGTGCTGCCTTTGTCAGTTGGGTGTATAATAAAGCTGGCTCTAATATTCCCAAAACTTGTGGTGCACTTCTTTCTTATAAATCAATGCCATATGAATATGATATAGATGTTGTAGTCCCGCAGGCAGGAGATATTGTTTATGCTCCAAGAAGCGGTGGAACGGGTCATGTGGGAATTGTTTGGAAAATTGTTGGGACAACCCTTTATACTATAGAGGGAAATTCTGGAACATGTGTAGAAAAAAATAGTTATAGAGACTATGGACGCAGCAGGTGGACAAATGTCGGCAGTTTAACGAGGTATTAAATGAATGATTCTTATAAAAATAATAAATTTATACTTATAGCGGTTTTGGCTTTATTGTTTTGGGTTATTATTGTTGGAGTTGTTGTATATATTTCTCCGCCAAAAATCGTGGCTGTCGAACCAGAAAATGGGAGTAAGAATGTTTCACTTGAGCCCAATATTAATCTAACTTTTAGTAAAAAAATAAACTCTAATCAAATTAATAATATTCAATTATTTTCAGATAAAATTGGTGTTAAAAATGAACTTATTGGCTTTTCTGATGGGAAAATATTAAAAATTAAGAGTAAAGAGGGCCAAAAACTTTTTCCTAATACGGAATACAAATTACTAATATTCCCGATTGGTATTACTGGTATAAAGGGGAGGGGTCTAGAAATATTATTTATAACAAGAGAGTTAAATAATTTAGATGAAATAAGCCCCTATCTAGAAAGGTTAGACACAGAAAGAACTGACCAATTCGAAGAAGGCTATGTGGAAGGGTTCGAATTTGTTAAAGATATTCCAATAGAAAAAGATTTTTTTACTATCGTACATGCATTTGAAAATCGTAATGGTACAACCGAGATTCAGGTCCAATATTCAAACAAAAAACCTATTTCTGTAATAAATGAACTAATAAAAGACTGGCTCACATCTGTTGGGGCTAATCCAGAAAATGTAATTATCAGTGAAGTACCAGTTTAATGGTTTATTTGATTTATTTTAAGCTTATTAGTTTTTAAAATAATAATTTTTGGTTTTAAAAATAATATTTCATTGGCTACTGAAGATGATTTTACTGCTATTTTTATTATTCCCTTATTAAAACTAACAACTTCAAAGTCTTCTGCTGGAATAAATTTTGCAATTTCTTTAGTTGCGCGCTCTACAATATCAACCGCTTCAACTTGTTTTGAAATTCCAAGTTCTTCTATTTTGTTTTTTAATATATTTCCTAAATTACCCATAACATTAGAATATATAATTATTAAGAAATAATAAAGGGTTCTTCTTTTTTAATATTAATTAATTGAGTTTCTGAAATAAATTCTTTATCTAAATGTTCTAGGTCTGTTGTTGTGATAATAAGTTGTGAACCCAAGAAAGCATCAACCAGATATTTTCTACGATCTTCATCAAGCTCAGAAAAAACATCGTCCAAGAGTATAACCGGCTCATCCCCGCCTTTTTCTAAGAACCAATCTCTTTCACATAATTTAAGAGCCAGTATAACGGTCCTGGCTTCACCTCTAGATGCAAATTTGGCCGATGATACTCCATTGATGGTAATCGTCCAGCTGTCGCGGTGTGGACCGTTTGTGGTGGATTTTTCTCTTATGTCCCGTTCTCTATTCTCTGTTAATGATTTGAGTAGATCATCTTTTTCTAGTGATGGTTCATAAATAAATTTTATTTCTTTATCTTCTCTGGATATTTCACGATAATAATAACTTATTTTTGTATTAATGAATTCTTCTAATTCTTTTCTTTTTATAATTATATTTTGGCCATATTCAGCAAGTTTTATATCCCAAATATCTATTTCTGCTCTTATTATTCCTATGTCCCAGCGTTTTAATAAATCGTTCCGTTGTCTTAATACTTTTTTATAATTCAAAAGATCATAAAGGTATTCTCTATCCTTTTGTCCTATTGTAAAAGAAAGATATCTTCTTTTAATTTCCGGGGTTCCAGAAATTAAGGCAATATCTTCTGGTGAAAAAATAATTGCTGAAAATTCTCCAACAAAATCTATAGAAGGCCTCTTTTTATTATTTATTACAAATTCTTTTTGTATTCCATTTTCGATTTTTTGGTAAACCGCACTAACTTCTATTTCCTTTTCTTTTTCAATTTTAGCGCAAAGACGCATAAAGTCTTTATCTTTTGTAATAACTTCTGCATCCCTGCCTCTAAAAGAACTGGTTGTTGCAATTAAATAGAGTGCTTCTAGTATATTTGTTTTCCCTTGTGCATTTGGACCATAAATTAAAACTCTATCAGAAAAATTAAAAGAATCTTCTTCCCAATTACGAAAATTAGTAAGTTTAATTTCTTTAATTTTCAATTTAAGCCCTTAGAGGCATAATCACATATGTGTAATCTTTGTCGCCTTCTTTTTTTAGTACACCCGGGTTTAATTTACCTGATATTTCAAGTGTAATATTCCCTGATGGTAAATTATTTAAGACATCTAATATATATTTACTATTAAATATAATGTCAGAATCTTTTCCAGTTACTTCGGCATCACAAGTTGAATCTGTTTCACCATATTGAGAACCAGAAGCAATTACTTCTATTTTTCCTTTTGTTGAAAAATTTAAAGTAATACTACCAGCAGTATCTCTAGAAAAAAGTGATGCTACTTTTATAACACTTAAAAATTTATCTTTATCTAAAACTGCTTTTGTTTCTGCTCCGGTCGGTATAATTTGTTTATAATCCGGGAATTTACCTTCTATTAATCTTGATGTTATTTCAAAATCATCTGTTTCAAACATTATTTGTGTTTCATTTATATATATATTAACTATTTTTTCAGGGTCATCTAAAACACGTGATAATTCAATCATTGTTTTTGCAGGAATAATAATTTCTTTTATAGAAGTTTCTTTTTCTTTTAAATTAATTATTTTTTCAGATAATCTATAAGAATCTGTAGAAGCTAAATAAATTTTTAATTTTTCAACTTTAAAATAAATACCAGAAAGCACTGGCCTTGTTTCATCAGGTGCAGCAGAAAAGAAAACCATCTGGATTGCATCTTTAAGTTCACCAGCTGTTACTGAAATGATTTTTTTCTCTTTAATTTTTGGAATCAAAGGAAATTCTTCTGAAGATAAACCTTTTATTTGAGAGTTAAATCCATCAATTTTTGCATATAAAGTTTCATCTTTTTCTTCTAAATCAATTTTTCCTAATGGTAATTGTGAAATTAATTCAGAAAAAAGTTTTGCTGGTACGGTTATTGAACCTTCTTTTTCAATTTTTGCACCAACTTTATAATTTATTCCCATTTCTAAATTAGTAGCTGATAATTTTAATCTTCCATTCTCTGTAGATATTAAAATATGTGAAAGTATTTCTAATGTTCCTTTAATAGAAACAAGCCTAGAAACAGTTGTTACCCCTTTATTTAGATTTTCTTGTAAACAAGATATTTTCATTTAATCTCCTTCTTTTAATAATATATTTCTTTTATTAAATTAATTATTATTACTATATACTTTGTGGATATTGGTTATAAGTGTATTTTTACCTTATATAATAGTAAAAAATTGGTTTTTAATAATGTGTGTTACTTGTGATTTTTAGTCTGATTTATTAATTATTATCTGTGTATAATATTCTTTATATATTATATATTATATAAGTTGTACCCAGTATATCGGTTTTATCCACAGAAAATAACTACTTTTACACAGTTTTAACTAATTACCTCATATATAACCTTTCTCTAACTAAACCAATTTCTTGTCTTAATCTTTCATTTGCATCAATTTCTTTTTCAATTTTAATAACCCCGTGCATAATTGTTGTATGGTCTTTTTTACCTACCTCTGCTGCTATTTTAGGATATGATAAATGAAGTTCTTCTCTCATTAAATACATAGCAACTTGACGTGGTAAAACGATATCTTTATCTCTTTTAGGACCAGTAATTTCTTCAATACTTATATCATAAAAATCTGCTGTTTTATCTAAAATTTGTTTTGGAGTCACACCTCTTCTTTTTGAACCAGCAAGTAAGCCTCCTAAAATGTTTGTAATAGTTGGTAAATCAGGTTGAGTATTATTTAATTCACAATAAGCAAAAATTCTATTTAAAGCACCCTCTAATTCTCGAATATTATTTTGAATTTGTTTAGCAATATAATCCAAGGCCTCTAAAGGAATATTTATTCCTCTTAATTGTGCCTTTCTTTGTAAAATTGCAATTCTTGTTTCAAGATCAGGAGGTTGTATATCAACAATCAATCCCCACTCAAAACGAGAGCGCAACCTATCCTCAAGAGTAGGGATAGATCTTGGTGGTCTATCAGATGCTAAAATAATCTGTTTTTTTGCTTGATGTAATTCATTAAACGTATGAAAAAATTCAACTTGAGTTTGTTCTTTACCACCTAAAAACTGTAAATCATCAACTAATAAAACATCAATTTTTCTATATTTATCTTTAAAACGATTTGTACTTTTATTCATTAAAGAATTAACAAAATCAGAGGTAAATTTTTCACTCGAGACATATTCAATTTTTTTCTTAGGATCTTTTTTTAATATGGCATGTGCTATTGCTTGCATTAAATGTGTTTTTCCAAGACCAACTCCACCATAAATAAAGAGAGGATTATATTCTTCTCCTGGATTGTTTGCAACAGATTGAGCTGCTGCAAATGCAAGCTTAGAATTATCCCCAGGGACAAAGCTTTCAAAAGTATATTTTTGGTTTAGATCACCAAAAGATTCAGGAAGGGTTTTTTCTTCAATTTTTACTACCTCTTCGATAGTAGGCGTGATAGATTCACTTTTTACAATATTTCCGCCAACTTGATATGTTACAGATTTAATTTCTGGAATAATCTTTCTAAGGGCATCCGCTATTTGTTTATGGTATTTGTTCTCAAGCCATTCTTTGGTAAAAATATTTGGAACAGAAACTATTACAATACCATCTTGATAATCAGAAAGGCTGGTGTTTTTAAACCACGTCGTAAAATTAGCCCGCGATAAGCCGACCTCCAGTTCCCCTAATACAGCCTGCCATGCGCTGGATTTATCTACCATATAAAAGCCCTATACTTTAGTAGTACTATTATAGAGCAAATAAATAGTTTTCCACAAGAGTATTTTTTAAGATCGATTTTCCACAGTATAAATAAATATACACTAATCTGCCGTTAAGTGTACTTGAAATATTGTTAAATTTAAGTTAATATAGGTCACATGAAAAGAACATTTCAACCCAAAAAAGCAAGAGTTGGTAAAGTACATGGCTTCCTTGTTCGTATGGCAACAAAGGGTGGGCGCAACGTAATAGCCGCTCGTAGATTAAAAGGAAGAAAAAAGCTCACGCCTAAAGCGGGGGTTTAATGCTTCCAAAACACCAAAGACTAGTAAATGGTCGTGATTTCAAAAGGGTCTATCAAAAAGGATCCTTTTTTTCGGCGCCTCTATTTTCTTTAAATTGGCTTATAAACAAAACCAGAAATACGCGCGTTGGGGTTGTTGTTGGTAAAAAAATATCAACAAAAGCAACAGAAAGAAACAGTATTAAAAGAAAATACAGAGAAATTATTAGAAAAATATATCTTGATATACCAACCGGTTTTGATGTTATTATAGTTATTAAGGAAAAGTCAAAAATTGTGGATTTTGCCGAAATAGAAAGAACCATAATAGAAGGTATTAAAAATATTAAATAAAATGAAAAAAATATTAATTTATATTATAAAAATATACCAAAAAACCCTATCCCCAGACCATGGATGGTTTTCAGGTGGGGTACAGCATGTTTGTAGATTTCAGCCCACTTGTAGCCAATATACTATAGATGCTATTGATAAATATGGGAGTTTGGGTGGTATGGCAAAGGGGTTTAGGCGATTATTAAGATGTAACCCTTGGAATAAGGGTGGATTTGACCCCATTAAATAGAGATTAAAGAAAGGATTCGATATGTTTGATACAATTTTTGTAAAACCACTTCTAAATATACTGTTTTTCTTTTCGTCAGTTGTTCCTGGCCACGATTTTGGGGTCGCAGTAATATTAATTACAATTCTTGTCAGAATTGTACTTTGGCCCATTGTTTCTAAACAACTTCATTCTCAAAGAGCAATAACTGCAATTCAACCTGAAATGAACAAGCTTAAAGAAAAATATAAAGGAGATTCACAAAAATTAAATGCCGCAGTAATGGAATTATATAAAGAAAAAGAGGTTAACCCTTTTTCTTCTTGTTTAACAACCCTAATACAGCTTCCTTTTTTGTTCGCACTTTTTGCAGTTTTTAGAAAATTTGTAGATCCTGAATTTATTAAAATTTCAGCTGACTCAGGAATAATGACCCAAATCTATCCCTTTTTAAAAAACACAAGCTTAGTTACTAATTTTACTAATTCAATTACAACACTAAACACCTCAATGTTTGGGTTACTAGATTTGGCTGCAGTTAAGGCCCCTGTTAATCTCTTTTTAGGTGCTCTTGCAGGTGTATTACAATTTATACAATCAAAAATGTTAATGCCAAAGAAACAAGAAAATGATAAAGCTAGTGCTATTACGTCACAAATGACCTATCTTATGCCACTTATGACAGTTTGGTTTGCATATATATTACCGGGCGCACTAGCACTTTATTGGGCAACTTCAACTTTGTTTGCAGTGGGCCAGCAATATTTAATAATGAATAAAGAAGTAGAAACACTAGAAGAGAATAAAAATGGTAAAAAAAGAAAATAAAGCCCAAGAAATTGTTAATGATTTTTTAGATAAGCTTGATGTAAAAGCTGTTTCTAAAGTATTTACAGTTGAGGAATATTTAAAAATTGAAATAGAAGGAGAAGACTCTCCTTTGTTAATAGGATTTCATGGTGATAATTTAAGATCATTAAGACATATTCTTTCTATTGTATTAAAAAAAGAGCTTGGACAAGATTTAATAATATCAGTTGATGTTGCGGGTTACTTGGCACGAAAAGAAGACAGAATTAAAGATATGGCCGGGAAAGCAATTACATTACTTGAGAAAACAGGCAAATCACAGGAGTTACCACCGATGAGTTCATATGAACGAAGAATTGCTCATAGCTTTTTAACTGAATCTGGGTACAAGTCTGAGAGCTATGGAGAAGGTTATAATAGACACATTGTTGTAAATAAATAATCAATAAATTATTGAAAATAAGCACAAAATAAGTTAAAATCTAAAAATCGCGGGCCCGTAGCTCAGTGGTTAGAGCAGTCGGCTCATAACTGATTGGTCGTAGGTTCGAATCCTACCGGGCCCACCAAATAAAAGGAATATATGTGCCTTGCAACCCCGATACAAATAAAAAAAATAGATAAAGAAATAGCTACTGTTGAACATGATAGTAAAACCTTTAATGTTTCATTACAATTAATCCCAAAGGCAAAAGTAGGAGACTGGATAATGGCACACGGGGAAATTGGTATTTCAATTTTACCCGAAAAAGATGCCCATGATATACTAGATTTGATTCGTAGATCAAACGAAACCGCATAGGAGGTGAGAGAAGTGACACTTATTACAAGCCAAGCGCTTAAAGTATTGGTCTCTTCTCTTGCTACTTGTGGAGGAGACGTTGGCCCAATGTTTATCGTGGCTACAGCATTAAACAAATCAGCCCTCGAGAACCTTGAGGGTATGATTCCGGCTGATCTTATGCCAATTGCCGAGAACTCCATACAGAAATTGAAAGAACAGGGCATCAATGGCGTGATTACGGCAAACTCCGTTCTACACAGGTATGGTCTCCCTGACCATTATCGAGATATGAACGAAGAGGCTCAGCTGGGGGTTTTGTCTGTTGCAAGAGAGATTGAGCCAGAAATTCGAGCAGTTGCCCACACCTTGTTACCGCTAACAAATGGGATTTACCAAAATGAAGGGCGGATAATCTCTTTTGAAGGGCTTATTCCGCTTGGTTCTCAGAGAGGGAACCTTGTTGCTCATCTTGGAGGAGTTTTTTCTTCTAGATGCACAAAGAAAGAAATAGAACAACTACTATTCGAACAAGCAAGCGACATGGAGTTCATGAAAGCTGTTGACAGGGTCGGGACACTAAACTACGAAGGAACCCAGCTACAAAGAGCTACAAAGCGTGCTAAAGAGGCACTAGGGCTCTAAGAGTCTCTGTCAACTGACGGAGACTTTGCCTTTTTAATGGACACTACAAGTAATACAGGGGTCATATGCCCGAATTAGCATTTCAAGTTCTTTTTGTCGTCTTGGGATAGAGACAGATTTATTTTGTTTCAAATACTCATTAGCATCATCTTCCAGGCTGGTAAGGTTTTGGACTGTAGGAGTGATAATATCGCAATTAATAACAATCCCTTTTTCATCAAATTCATACATATGGAATAAAGTCCCTCTAGGGGCTTCAGTTGCTCCAACTCCAACCCCAGCCTTAATCTTATACCCAACTTTAGTTCTTTCATCTTTACTCCAAATAAAGCTTGTCAGTTGTTTTTCTATTTCTTCGCAAAAATGTAAGATTTCGATTGCTTGAGCTAGGTTATTTTTAAAGCTGTTTGTGATAGGAAGTTTGATTTTCAACATCTTTAGGGCTTTTTGAGTTTTTGGGTTGAAATCATCTTCGCTCATAAGATTAACGCGGGCAGTTGCTCCCACAATAAACCCATGTCCGTCATGAAGCGCATGTTTTGCAGTACAGTTCTTTTTAACTATTTCTTTAATTACATATTGATAACTTTTAACATCAGATTCTACTCCCTCTGTAGACATTAATTTGTCTCCTAAAATATCTACAAAACCATTTTTTGTTAAAGAAAAATATTCTTCCTTTTTATTTAAATGTGGATATTTTAGCCCGGCAAAAATTTCAAGAGTTTCTATTGCAAGTCTTTGGGCGGATCTTATTTTAATAATAAGTTTTTCAATTTCTTTTTTGGTTGGGACTTTTGTAAATCCCCCAACAGTAGGTGTTAATGGATGGATAGCTCTTCCTCCAATTACTTTTATAACCTCATCTCCTGCAGACTTTAGTTCGCTTGCGATTTTGAATAATCCAGGATCTTTTTCATGTAATTCTAGACCATTCTGGACTTTAATATAATCAGGGAGAGCAAGAAAAAATAAATGTAGAGCATGAGACTGTATAATTTGTCCTGCCTCAATTGCATACCTTAAACTATTTATTTTATCATTAAGATCAACTCCAAAAGCATCTTCTATGGCTCTTGTGGCGGCAATAGCATGTGCTGTTGGGCAAACTCCGCAAATTCTTGCAGTAATAAATGCAAGCTCAGTATAACTCCTACCAATTACTAGTCGTTCAAAGAGCCTCTCCCCTTCATCAATGTTGACACTCACACATGATTCAGCGATATTATATTTTAATTTACCATGCCCTTCAATTTTTGAAATGAATTGGCTTAATGTATTATGAGACATTTTTCCCCTTTTTCTGTGATATTTTATATTCTTTATACACATCTTGCTTTGAAAAAAACAAACTTAAAGTATTATCTATATTTTCAACCGAATTATGTTTTTCGCCCGCACTTTTTAGAGCAGGTAAATTAGCAGCCTCTATTGGACCAAAACAACCAAAGCAACGAATTCCATTGGCTGGGCAAGGAGCTTTGCATCCACCTCGAGTGACGGGGCCCAAACAAAAACCTTCATCTAAAAATAAACAAGGGTTACCAGCAACCTTACAGTCGAGACAAACCGAATGATTTTTAGGCGAAAACTTTTTGCCAATAAAAAGTGAAGAAAGAAGCCTTTCAAGCTCTTCTTCGTTGACAGGGCAACCGGGCAAATGTAAATCCACATCAACATAATAAGAAACAGGCTTTGGAGGGAGTGAATTTGTTTTATATTTAGGACCATAAACTTCTAATAGGTCTCTTTCTCTCTTTTTTTCTAGAAGAGCTGATTGCATACCACCAAGATCGGCGCAAGCTCCCAGAGTAATAATAATCTTTGACATTTTTCTTGCTTGTTTTAATGTCTCAATGTCTGTTTCTGCTATCGGGGAACCCTCAATAAAAGTAACATCAAATGGACCATTAGAATTAATTTCATTTGCCAATCTCCAGTTTGTTATCTCAAAATCATTACCTCTTTTTAACAATTTTTCTCTTAGCGCGATAAACTGTAATTCACATCCTTCACAGTCTGTTAAATCAAATATTGCTATTTTTACTTTATTCATGATAATGCCTCGGTATTATATTTGATTTGGTCATAAGAAAAAACTGGGCCGTCTGTACAAACATATAATTCTCCACAGGTACAGTGTTGGCATTTCCCAACTCCACATTTCATTTTACGCTCAAGCATGAAATATAAATCATTTTCTGCAATAGATTTACCAACATAACGATTAATAATTGATTTATAAATAATAGGAGGACCACACGCAATCATTAATGAACCTTTATTAATCTTATTTTTATCAAAGAGTGTAGTAATATTTCCAATACAGCCGTCCCATGTTGGGCCACAACTATCAACGGTAGTATAAACTTTTGCAAATTTTTCCCATTCTTTATATTCTTTTTTATATATTAGACTTTCTGGACATTTTGAACCAACAAATATAGTTAAAGATTTGAATATTTTTTTATTATTACCTAAATATCTGATTAGCGATCTAAGTGGGAATATACCAATGCCCGCTGCAATAATTACAATATTTTTACCCTTCATTTTTTGTAATGGAAATCCATTCCCAAAAGGGCCATTAATATATATATCATCTCCAACCATAAGAGATACAATCTTTTTAGTAACCGTCCCAGCTGATCTTACACCGATTTCAAAATCATTTTTATCTGGGGCCGTAGTAATGCCTATTGGAACTTCAGAAAAACCGGGAACAGAAACCATTACAAATTGGCCCGGGTGGAAGTTAAATTGATAATTTTTTGGGAATCTAATTTTTAATCCTAAACAATCAGGTGAAAGACTTTCTCTCTCAACAACCTTTGCTTTTTGAGGGATATAATTATGATCTTTCATTTTTTGATTCCCAATCTTTAACGAGTCTCATAAGCGTGTTTCTATAATTTATTTTTGCAGGGCAAAAAATAACACATCGGTTACAATCAACACAACCGCTAAACCCATATTCTTTTGGCATTCTTACAAATTTATGAAAATACCAATTATAAATTCGTTCAGAAAGTTCTCCTCGAAAATTACCAGCATTTGTTTCTGCAAAAGAATTTAACATACACGAATCCCAAGTTCTACATTTTGTAGAACAAATATCATCTTTGGTTATATCAATTTCGTCATCAATCTCAAAACAGTAACAAAGAGGACAAACATAACTACAAATTCCACAGCCCAAACATATTTTTGCTAAATCATTCCAAACTGGATGATCCTTAGATTTCATGATA
This sequence comes from Patescibacteria group bacterium, assembly GCA_041737595.1. Classification (GTDB taxonomy): domain Bacteria; phylum Patescibacteriota; class CPR2; order UBA1875; family UBA1875; genus JBGSRK01. Next base: position 156,926 of record JBGSRK010000010.1, on the reverse strand, counting down.
ATTTTTGGGAGATCTGGGTTTGAAAGAAGTAAGTCTTTTTTCTTTGAAACTTTTGGAATTTTAATTTCTTGATTTTTAAACAAAGAATTTTTTAATATTTGGCTACCTTTTTTTGTTCCAGCATGTCCAACATATATCTCTGAGTTAATTTTTTGGAGATAAAGGTCAAAATTAAGACTTTTTGGAGGCGAAAAATGATCGGCTCCAATAATTAATGTAGAATCTTTGATTTCTAGAAAATGATCATCTTTTATTGGAGATGAAAATAACTTTGTTAGCTTTTCTACTCCATAAAGATCTTCATATGAAAGGCCAAAAATAACTTTTTTTTCTATTACTGGAGATTGTGATTGCCCATTGCTATATGTAAATAAGATATCTTTTGGGGGCAGCAAAAATTCTTTGGGAGGCAAATTAGTTGTTGGATAATCAATTACAAGTTCCATCTCTTTTGAGAATTCAACAAAAGAATATTGGCTATAAGTGGAATTTGGATGAGTCTTAACAGGAGCAAAAACCTTAGCATCTTTACTAAGTGAGAGTGCTAGCTCTTTCAAATTATTTTCAAAAATTACTTTTGCCATTAATCTAACGCCTTTTGAATTCTATTTAAAATATCTGCCATACTGCTGTCTGATTTTACAATATAATCAATGGCCCCCGTTGCAAGTGCTTTTTCTTTTGTTGCTTCGTCTCCAAGTGCAGTTAACATAATTACTTTTGAATCCTCGGTTTGAGGAGTTGCTTTTAATATATCAAGTACATGTAAACCATGAATAGCGGGCATCATAATATCTAAGAGAATTAAATCTGGATTTTCTTTTTCAGCTAAATCAAGGGCGGTTTCCCCATTATTACAAACTACTACTCGGTAACCTCTAGCCGAAAGAGCAGCTTCATATAACCCGGTAAGATTTGTGTCATCATCGACTACTAAAATTGTTGGTTTCATCTTCCCTCCCTTGTCATATTAGTATAGCAAAGCGAATACATATCTAAAATAAATTTATTTCTTCTCTTTATTATTTAATTCAAGGGGTAAAGTAAAATAAAACTTTGAACCCTTATCTACAACAGATTGAAGTCCAGCTCGTCCTCCCAATCTTTCAGTGAGTGTCTTTACAATGTATAAACCAAGCCCAGTTCCACCAGTTTTTCTTGTTTTCCAGTCTTCTGATCGGAAAAACTTTTTAAAAACAAGCGCTTGATCTTCTTTTGAAATACCGGGGCCAGTATCTGTAACAGAAATAATTATTTCATTTTCCAACATGCCAATCTCAATAGTAACAGATCCTTTTTCTGTAAACTTAAGAGCATTTCCAATTAAATTATTGGCTATTTCTTTTATCTTTATATCATCTGATTTTATTATTGGGATATTTTTAACCGCTAAAACTAGTTCTAATTTTATTTTTTTTATTTCTGCTTGTTTCTCGTATTCTTTTTTTGATTTTTCTATTATTTTTTTTACATCTACGTCTGAAATATTTAATTCAAGTTCATTATTTTCTGCCTTAACCACCGTTAAAACATCAGTAATTAATTGAATCAATTCTCTAGAGGCATCATGAGCTTTTTCAATATAGCCACGAGTAACATTGTCATATTTTGCTTTTGATGCAGGGTCTAATAAGAAGAATAAATAACCTTCAATTACAGAAAGTGGAGACCTTAACTCGTGTGAAGCAATGGCGTTAAATTCTGCACGTTGCTCTTCGAGGTTTTTTTCTTTCGTTATGTCTCTAAAAAATATTATTGCTCCGGAAACTTCACCCCTTTCTCCAATAACTGGGCTGACATTTGTATGGAGCTTCACAACTCTATCTGGAAATATAATTCTAAAATCATTTCTTCTTGATGGCTCAAGTTTTCCAAAAGGGTCTTTTGTTACAGATTCTGGACCATTTGGTCCAACTGTTTTTAAAATATCATTAATATCTCTACTAATAATTTTATCTTCTGGAGCAATTACATTTAATATTTCCAAAGCTGATTTATTAAAAAAAGTAATCTTATTTTTTTCATCGACAATAAACATCCCTTCTGCTAAAGATCCGAGTAATATTCTTATTTCTCTTTTGTCATTTTCAAGCTCGGTAATATCTGTTTCAAGTACTTCTTTTCTTTCTTTTATGAGTAATGCATCCCGAGCAATTAATCTTAATATAATAGAAAGAGTTAAAACTCCGTATATTTGATAAATAATTTGATTTTGAATAATGAAATCAGGGCTAATATTTGCTACAAGTATTCCAACACACATTGCAGATATTAAAATAGCGTATTGATAAGCAGGGAAAATAAATGCATCCACCGCGGCCAATATCATATAAAAAGTAAAATATATATATCCATAATCGCCAATATTTTTCATGACTAAAGTAATAGCTAAAATATAAAAAAGATCAGAAACCATAGAAAGTTTTTTATTTAAATATAAAGCTGGAATTGTATAAAATATTGCTACAAAAATTATTACTGAGACAACAATAATAATAATATTTCTTTTATCAATATAATTTATTGGTAAAAAAAACAGAATAATAAGAGTCATAATTGCCCCAGAAAGAGCAGCAAGCCCAGATATTACTTGGATTCTTTTATAGTCAGTTAAAAACCCTTTACGTTCCAAAACCCCTCCATATAACTATTTATTAACTACTTTTCTAACGGTTTTAATTAGATCACTAAGTGAACTTTCTCCTTTAACCATATATTTTATCGCACCAAGAATTGAAACTTCCTTTTTACTTGATGAACTTTTAATATCAGCCATGATAACTAGTGGCATTGACCCTAATTTTTCTTTTAAATCTTTTAATAGTCCCACATCTTTAAAATCTGAAACCATAATATCTAAAATAATAATATCTGGAACATCTTTTTCTACTGTTTTAATCCCTTTTGCAATAGAATCAGCTGTTATAACAGATATTTTTTGATAAGAAATTACAACTTGATAAAGATATCTGGCCCCTTCATCAGAGGAGATAATAAGTGCTTTTGACAATTTGACCCTCCCTTACTATACAGTTCTATATAAATTTTAAGTTTAAATGAAGAAAAATACAATTGGAAACATTAAAAAAAGTTATTGACAGCTATATTAAAGATTTGATATATTATATTAGCACTCAAACATCAAGAGTGCTAAGGAGAACAAATGGATAGTCGAAAGGAAGCAATATTAGATGCCATAGTAAGGGAATATACAGATACAAGTATTCCTGTAGGGTCGACGATTGTTGTTGATAAATATCAATTCCCTTTTTCAGCAGCAACAGTAAGAGCAGAAATGGCTGAGCTAGAAAGAATGGGATATCTTATGCACCCCCACACTTCGGCGGGAAGAATCCCAACCGAAACTGGCTATCGGTACTTTGTAAACATGATAGAAGAAGAAAAAGCACTTTTAGCTCCAGAAAGCACCGTTTCTAGAAAAGGGATTTTTTCTAGAGGTGACAGATATGAAAAACAGCTTGAAGTAGCCTCTCAAATTCTTTCAAATTTAACCGAAAATACAGCATTTGTTGGTTTTCAGGGCGAAATATTCTCTCATGGGCTTGGTAATTTATTTTCGCAAAAAGAATTTTTAACTTCTGATAAAGTCTTAGGTGCGGCAGAGATTATTGATAACCTGGATCACTTAATAGAAGAACTGCCCGGTAATTTTGACACCCAAATATATATTGGTTCAGAATCACCAATAGGGAAATCAGCAGAATGTTCACTCGTAGTTTCTCAATTTAGAACACCTTTTGGGAATAATGGTTATTTAGGAGTAATTGGACCAATGAGAATGAGTTATCCAAGAACAATTGCAGCAGTAAAAGAATTAAGAAAAATTTTGGAGGAAATTAATGGATAAAAAAAACGATTTGAACTATATTAAAAAAACAAAAAATAAACCGAATTTAAAAAAAGACGAACTTACTGAAGTTAAAAATTTACTTTTAAGAGTTCGGGCAGATTTTGATAACTATCGGAAAAGAACTCAAAAAGAGAAAGAATTATTTGGGGAATACTTAAACACTGATTTGATTTTAAGAATCATTCCCATCTTAGACAATTTCAAGCTTGCTATTAAGCACTTACCAAACGAACTTAAAGATAATGATTGGGTAAAAGGAGTTTGGCAAATAGAAAAGCAATTAGAACAGGTATTAATAGATGAAGGTCTTTCAGAAATCCAATCTAGTGGAGCAAAGTTTGATACTGATTTACATGAAGCAGTTGAAGAAGTAACATCTGGGACACCTCCAGGGATAATAACAGAAGAAGTGATGAAGGGTTATAAATTAAAAAATAAAATAATAAGACACGCAAAAGTTAAAGTGTCTAAAGGAGAAAAAGAAAATGGGTAAAATTATAGGAATCGACTTAGGAACAACAAATTCAGCTATGGCTGTGATGGAAGGTGGAGAACCAACCATTATTACAAATTCAGAGGGGGGAAGAACAACTCCTTCTATAGTAGCTGAATCAAAGAGTGGCGAAAGATTAGTTGGACAAGCTGCAAAAAGGCAGGGAGTCATAAACTACGAAAATACAATTTTTTCGGTTAAACGTTTAATTGGTAGATCTTTTGATGATCCAGAAGTTCAAAGAGATATCAAACTAGTCCCATATAAAATTGTAAAGTCAGGAAACCATACCAAGGTTAAAATGGGTGAAAAGGAATATTCACCAGAAGAAGTATCCGCATCAATTCTTGGCAAACTAAAAGCTGATGCAGAAGCATTCCTCGGTGAAAAAGTAACAGAAGCAGTAATTACTGTTCCTGCATATTTTAACGACTCACAAAGACAAGCAACAAAAGACGCCGGGAAAATCGCAGGGCTTGAAGTAAAAAGAATAATAAATGAACCAACTGCTGCTGCACTAGCTTATGGCCTAGATAAGAAAAAAGACGAAAAGATTGCTGTTTATGATCTTGGTGGAGGGACATTTGATGTGTCTATACTTGAACTCGGGGATGGTGTTTTTGAAGTAAAATCAACAAATGGGGATACTCATCTTGGAGGAGACGACTTTGATCAACACATTATTGAATGGCTAATAGAAGAGTTCAAAAAAGATCAGGGGGTTGATTTATCAAAAGATACAGCAGCCCTACAAAGACTTAAAGAAGAAGCTGAGAAAACAAAAATAGAACTTTCTTCATCTAAAGAAACTGAAATAAATATTCCATTTATTACAGCCGATCAGACAGGTCCAAAACATCTAAATATTAAAATCACTAGAGCTAAACTTGAAGATCTTGTTGGAGAACTTGTTAAAAAGACAATTGAGCCTTGTGAAAAAGCACTAAAAGATGCAGGTCTTAAGGCGTCAGATATTAATGAAATAATTCTTGTTGGAGGTATGACAAGAATGCCAAAAGTTCAAGAAGTGGTTAAGGAATTCTTTGGAAAAGAGCCATTAAAAGGCGTAAATCCTGATGAAGTAGTCGCAATTGGGGCCGCAATTCAGGGTGGTGTACTCGGTGGAGAAGTTAAAGATGTTCTTCTACTTGATGTCACACCGCTTTCACTCGGGATTGAAACACTTGGGAGTGTTTCAACTAAATTAATTGAAAGAAATACTACAGTTCCAACTTCAAAAACAGAAGTATTTTCGACAGCTGCAGATAATCAAACAAGCGTAGAGATTCATGTTCTTCAGGGAGAAAGAGAATTTGCTACCGATAATAAAACATTAGGCAGATTTATTCTCGATGGCATTCCACCAGCTCCTCGAGGTATACCTCAAGTTGAAGTTACCTTTGATATCGATGCTAATGGAATACTTAATGTTTCAGCCAAAGACAAGGCAAGTGGTAAAGAACAAAAAATCACTATTTCAGGTTCATCGGCTCTTTCAGATGATGAAGTGGAAAAAATGCGTCAAGAAGCAGAAAAACATGCCGATGAAGATAAGAAAAAGAAAGAAACCGTCGAAACAAAAAATATGGCAGATTCACTTATCTATACAACCGAAAAAACCTTAAAAGATGCTGGAGATAAGGTAAAAGAAGAGGATAAAAAGGACGTTGAAACAAAACTCGAAGAACTTAAGAGAATTAAAGATGGCGATGATATGGAAGCTATAAAAAAATCTTATCAAGAACTTTCAGAAGCAGTTCAAAAAGTTGGAGCTGCAATGTATGAAGAGGCTTCAAAATCTGAAGGTGATGATAAAAAAGATGATAAAAAAGATGACGAACCAGTTGAAGGTGAAGTGGTTGACGAAGATAAAAAAGACGAAAAAAAGAAAAAATAAAACTTAAAATAAGGGTTGGGTTATTAATCTAATTAATGGCCCAACCCTTTGAAAGAAAAAATGTCAGAAAAAAAAGATTACTACGAACTGTTGGGTCTTTCTAAAAGTGCCACTACAGATGAAATAAAAAAAGCTTATCGCAAGCTTGCATTAAAATATCATCCAGATAAAGGTGGTAGTAAAGAAGACGAGACAAAATTTAAAGAAGTTAATGAAGCATATCAAACACTTTCTGACCCAGAAAAAAAGAAAATGTATGATCAATTTGGTCATGCCGGTTCAAGGATGGGTGGCGGTGGTCAAGGTGGTTTTGATTACGGACAATATCAACAAGGGTTTAATCAACAAGGGTTTAATGTAAATTTTGATGACCTTGGGGGTATAGGTGATATTTTTGAAATGTTTACTGGAGGATCATCAAAAAGTAGAAAACCTAAAAAGGGGTCAGACATTGAGGCAACTATTTCAATTGAATTCTCTGATGTTGTAAATGGGGTTGAACGTGAAATAACTCTTGATAAATATAATACCTGCGACAAATGTAATGGGAGTGGTGCAGAACCGGGTACGAGTAAAAAAACTTGTTCAACATGTAATGGATCCGGACAGGTAAGACGTGAACAACACACTATGTTTGGGACTTTTGCCCAGGCTTCTATTTGTGAAACTTGTAATGGAACAGGGAAAGTTCCTGAAAAACCGTGTAGTAAATGTAGTGGAGAGGGACGAATTAAAGACAGAAAATCTATCAAAGTAAAAATTCCTGCAGGGATAGATGACGGTCAAACAATAAGAATGGAGGGTTATGGTGAAGCAGGACCTTCTGGTGTCCCTTCAGGCGATCTTTACCTTTCAATACATATTAAATCTGATCATAAATTTCACAGAGATGGTTCAAATATCTTTTCAGAAAGTAAAATATCTTTCCCCCAAGCAGCTCTTGGGACAACTATAGAGGTAGAGACTGTCCATGGCGATATATCGCTAAAGATCCCTTCGGGGACACAATCTGGGAAAGTATTTAAATTAACAGAAAGAGGGCTTCCAAAGCTCCATTCATCAAGAAAGGGAGATCATTTTGTAACTGTTATTGTAGAAACTCCCTCAAAACTTTCCGGGAAACAGAAAAAACTTCTTGAGGAATTTGAATCAGACAAAAGTTGGTTTTAACTTATTCTTTTATTGCCTTCATTACTTCTGAAAGTGATGTAATCCCATCAATTGCTTTTAAGAGCCCATCTTGTTCCATAGTAACCATTCCAGATTTTTTTGCCGCTTCTTGGATTTCACTAACAGTTATATCTTCTCTTGCGACAACTTTTTGAAATTCAACATTCATTTGTAGCATTTCATGAATAGCAATTCTACCTTTATATCCGATCCCCTTACATTCTTCACAACCTTTGCCCTCAAAGAATGATAATTTTCTTTCACCTTTTATTTCATCAGGTATTTCATCAAACAAATCTGCAGCATATTGGTATTCTTTTTCAGTCAATTTTTTTTCTATTTTACATTTTTCACAAATTCTTCTAACTAATCTCTGAGCAATTATTAAATTTATTGCAGAAGCTAGTAATGTTCCATTAGTTGCAATCTCCCTGAGTAATGTAACCGCTGTTGCGGCGTTGTAGGCGTGAAAGGTTGATATCATAACATGGCCAGTTAATGCTGCGTGGAGTGCTACATCGGCTGTTTCAGCATCTCTAATTTCTCCAACCATAACAATATCTGGGTCTTCCCTTAAAACAGCTTTAAGCCTTATATTAAAGCTCTCATCTTCATGTATTTGACTTTGAGTAATTCCAGTTAGAGCATATTCAATTGGGTCTTCGAGGGTAATAATTTTTACTTCTGGTTTATTTAGTACATTTAATACCGCATAAATTGTCGAGGTTTTTCCTGCTCCAGTTGGTCCAACAACCAAAATCATTCCTTGGGGTCTGGCTAGTGAATTATTAATTAATTTTAAATTATAATCATATAACCCTAAATCTGAAAGATTCAGCAAAGTTGACTCTGTATTAAAAATACGCAAAGAAATATCATCGCCATAAAGTGTTGGCATTGTTTCAATACGAACACTGATATTTTTTTTAGCCATTTTTATCTCAATTCTTCCTTCTTGAGCTTCATCTACATTAAGCTTCATCCCACCAGAAAGTTCTATTTGAGATAAAATATATTTAAATCTCTCCTCACCCATAGTACCAACAACATGTAGTACTCCATCAACTCGGAATCTAATTCTTGCCCCCTCTTTTTGAGGTTCTAGGTGTATATCAGAGGCATTAGAAGAAATAGCCGAAGAAACAATAAAGCTTAAAATATTTTGGAGTGGTGCAGAATTTATTTGGCTTTCTAATTCAGAAAAAGTTAATATTCCTTCAGTTGCGGTGATCTCATAATCTTCTTTTTCTTCAAGATTTCTTTTTATTAACCCATCGTATCTTGGGAGAATATCTTTAACAGATGCCCAAGAAATTAATACTTTATTAATATTAAAACTATTTTTTAAATAACTAATAATATCTTGGATCTTATCTTCGCGAACATCAGTAACTCCAAGACTCAAAGATTTATTCTTCAACATAATCGGAATAACTCCTCTTTGAGCTTCTTCTTTATTTATTAATGAAAGAATATCGGTTGCGATTTCAGATTTTCTAACATCATAATAAGGAATCTTCAATTCCTTTGCTTGTTCTTCAGTCGCTTTCTCTATTTCATCTCGGTTATATGAAGAAACAACTGACCGTATATCTTTTTGTGTACCCTCCTGCATATTACAATCATACTACAAATAGTAGTCTTGAAAAATGGTTCATTTTGATGTAAAATCTAAAAGCTTTTTACGGGCCCGTAGCTCAGTTGGTAGAGCAGTTGCCTTTTAAGCAATTGGTCGTGCGTTCGAGTCGCACCGGGCTCACCAGAAAAACAGATTAATCAGTAAAGGAGCGATAGCAAGCTCTTTTGTAGTTTTAGACCTGGAGAGGTGGCAGAGTGGTCGATTGCGGCAGTCTTGAAAACTGTTGTACCCGCAAGGGTACCGGGGGTTCGAATCCCTCCCTCTCCGCCATATTTTTACGATCTAGCTTGTCTAGAACGTAAAAATAATTGTAGATAAAGGGGATTCGAAGGGAGCGAGAGAAAGCGAAAACCTGGAGCTTTCGGTGTGCAGTGACCCGGACCCTGAGTTGGAGCGAAGGGGAATCTTTACCCCGCCATATTAGTTAAAGGAAGAGATTTAAATGGCTTAAGCTGTTTCTTTCCAGTTGAAATCTGTCGATTTCAACTGCAGAGGAAGCGTAGCGAAAGAGCATAGAAATTTTTTATAAAAAGATTTTGAAGCTCGTCAGCTTACGCTGACGAGGTGAGGTACCCAAGAGGCTGAAGGGGCGGGTTTGCTAAACCTGTAGGTCGGAGTAATCCGGCGCGAGAGTTCGAATCTCTCCCTCACCGCCAATGTCGAAAAAAATTTCAGAGTTTCAGAGAAATAAAATCAATCAAATAACATGAAGAAAAATAATCGAATTTCAGAATTCTATCAAAAAAGGGCCTATTTATTTATGGCTCTTTCTTTATTATTTATTACATTTGGAGTGTTGGGGTTTTTAGCAAAAAAGAATAATAATCTAATTAAGCCTGAAATTATAAATGAAGAATCCGAGCAAGAAACTCCAAAAGAAATAGAACCAAAATTAATAATTAAAGAAAATAATTTATTATCAGTTCCATTCACAGTCCAAGCCCCATTTGCAAATTGGACTGTTCATGAAGAATCTTGCGAGGAGGCAGCAATTTTAATGTATCATCAATACCTTATAGAAAATAGTTCATCAAATCTTGATCAATTAGAAGTAGATAAAGATATAAGGGCAATGAAAACGTGGCAAAAAAATAATTATGGAGAAGAACCTGATCTATCTATAATTAAGCTTGGGAAGTTTGCAAATGATTATTATAAATATAAATATTCAATAGTTAATAATGGTACAAAAGAAAATATTAAAGAATTAATTTCACAAGGCAGTCCCGTTCTTGTGCCAGTTATGACTCATTCTTTAGAAAATCCACATTATGGTCGAGATAATACTTATCACATTCTGCTTATAAAAGGGTATGATTCACTTGGAGTAATAACAAATGATGCAGGGATTAAAGATGGTAAAGATTATCACTACACATGGGAAGTACTTTTTTCTGCGATAGATGCTCAAACTAAAATAATGTCACAGGGTCGCGAATTATTAACCCTATCTAAAGGTTAAGTAATCTTACTAATTTATCTAAAAGATTTTCAGATTTTTGAGTTTGTTCGGGTATGCGTCGGCTTAAAGCAATTTTTACATTGTGTGGGTTTGCGTTACTAAGATCAATTACAATTGATGGTAAATATCTTTTTACAAAGGTTATATAAAGATTTTTTACTTTATCGTTATAAATAATCCAAAATGAATGTATTTCAGAATATGGATAAAAATAATCATTAATTCTAACACCCATTCTTTCAATGGAATATTTTTTTAATTCTTCTTTAATAGAAATTTTATACCAAATAAAAATACCTGAAATTATTACAATAACAGGTATAGGAAACCAATCCTTTTTCCATACAAAATAAGCAATTGCTGTTAAATTGAATATGACAAATAAAGTTATTACAAAAGGATTAATTTGAACAGATAAATTATCTGAAGACTCCCAAGAAAGTATAGCTTTTCTTTTTGGAACCTCGACTTTTTCTTTTGGCTTCTCAATCTCTTTTTTTAAGTCTTTTTTATCTTCTTTTTTATTTTTTACAATAGTATCAACGTCCATAAACCCTCCATAAATAGAATAAAGAATTTAGCAAAAAGAAGCAAGTAGTCCAATTATTCTTTTGCGATAACTGCTCCATGGATTTTTTTTGCTCCACCATTTTTTAATATTTTTGCACATTCATTAAGTGTTGACCCTGTGGTGCAAACATCATCGATAATTAGTATTTTTTTTCCAATTAGTTTATTACTATTTTTTTCATTAATTATAAATGCGTCAAATAAATTATTACGTCTTTCTTTCCCAGAAAGACCAACTTGACTTTTTGTTTCTTTAGTCTTTGTTAATAAGGAGAAAACAGGTTTTTTAAAATACTCTGATAGGCTATTTGCAATTAATTCAGATTGGTTATACCCTCGATGCCTTAAACTTTTTTTAGAAATAGGCACAAATGAAATTATATCAAAAATTATATCTTCCTTAAGAATTGTTTTAGTTAACATGCCTGCGAGTTGATCACTAACCGAAAATACCCCTTCATATTTGAGTTCATAAATAACTTTCTTTAGGATTGGGTTTCTAAAATAACCAAATGCAATAATACCTGATATATATTTATTTTTCTTACACCGATTACAATAAGCACCATATTTTGATAATTTATTACAATTAGGACAAGTTTGATTTATAACTTCCTGTATCTTATTAATACAATCAATACAAATATTTTGGCTAATTTTATTACATATAAGGCACTTAGCCGGGAAAAATAAATCTGTAATATAATTCTTAAGCTTTTGCATATTGCTATTGATTTTATCAAAAAATATCAATAAAATAAAATAAGTAAAGTTACGGAGGGCGTACTCTTTATTTAATATGAATGCAGTTCGTTCCTCATGAGAATTATATTTTATAATACTCAATAAAATTTAAGGAGGGTAATTGTGGTAAAAAAAGCGATCGCAAATCTTAATAGTCAGCTTTCAGAAGAGGAATTTCTCCTTGGGGATGCTTTTTCTGATTCAGTTGCTCAAGATTGGTTAAGTCAAGCACAAACAGAAGGAAATCTTGCAGTAGATATCTATCAAACTCAAAATGATATTGTTGTTAAGGCTCCTGTTGCAGGTGTTAATGAAACTGATATAGATATAACAGTCCAACCAGAACAAATTTCTATTAGAGGCGAAAGAAAAGAGGAAAAAGAAGTAGCTGAAGATAATTATCATACAAGAGAATGTTATTGGGGTACTTTTTCAAGAACTGTAACTTTCCCAGTTGAAGGTGATCCAGAGGGTGCAAGAGCTACTTTTAAAAATGGTATTTTAACAGTTCGAGTCCCAAGATCTAAAAAGAATCAATCTGTGAAATTAAAGATTTCTCAATAAATTTGCGGAGGGTGTTTATTATAAAAGTCCACTCGAAAGAGTGGACTTTTCTTTGACATAAAGCCTAAAGTTTGATATAATTTCTGCTTGTGTGTTCATCTCGAAAAGAGGAGTGTAGATGAAGGCAAGTACATGTAAGGTCCGGACACGTCTTGAGCAATTTCTCGAGACATTCCCAGCCTACGCAGGTCAGTTTGATACTACCTACGGAATTGGTGAAGATCGTCGTGTTGCTGTAACTCTGAAGGAAGGTCACTGCGTGTCATATCAGGGCCCTGAGGGCATGTTTGTGGTTCATCGTGCACCAAACGATGACATCACTTTCATATCAACTCCTGACCTCGGCAACGTTGATGGTGTCAGCCGGCGTTGTGGTACCCTTCAGGGTATCGATGGTCTCCCGATTGTTTTCGATCGCATTATTGGGAATATCCTCGAAGCCAACCCGGTGTTGAACCCGAACTAGCGACCATTGTGTCGCACAAAGCCCCTGCTATATGCAGGGGTGTTTCATTTTCTGTATAGATAAAATACTTGACCGTATTATTCATTATGCTTATGATAAATATATGAGACTTAAAGAAAAATATATTAAGTGGCGAAATTCAAAAAATATTTTTAAATTAATGGATCGAAAAACTCTATTATTAATTTCAATAATTGTTATTACAATATTAATAATTGGAACGATAATTTGTTTTTTTATGGCTATTTATACTAAAGATAAACCAGATTTTATACCAAAAGAAACCAGAGGGTCAATTAGAGAAGGAATTAAAAATGACATCGCAAAACCACTTGCGGCCGTAATCCCGGCAGTAGGAAACCCTTTTTATAATGCCGCCTTTACATATAAAAATAATGATTCTTTTACTAATTCTAATAATTTTGATAATACAAATTCGAGTAATTTTAAAGATTGGAAGACTTATAAAAATGAAGAATTAGGATTTGAGCTAAAATACCCAGAAGACTTTATTGTTAACAATAATAGTAATCATATTAATATTATTTCTTCAGTATATAAAGATAGTGAATCTGAATTCCCTGGGATTTCGATTTCTGTTTATAATAATTTAGAAAAAGAAACAGATATATCAAAATGGGTAGATGAAAATAAGTATTTATTTATAGGTGATCAGGAAACATTTAATGTGGAAGGTTTTTTAGATAGAAAAGATTTTAAAATAGCATCTAAAAAAGGTGTCTACTTTGATTGGCTTTCGATGGGTGAAACTAGAAATTATGTATATATTTTTAATAATAAAATATTTGATCTAAATATTTTAGGATCAAATAACGGTGATTTAATCAATATAGCGGAACAAATTATTTTTAATATGACTGATTAATAAAGCTATGTTTAATTTTTTTTACCTTATAATTCTTATGTTATTATTACCAAATATTACTTTTGCAAGTAATGCTGGTTTTGATTATCCTGCGGGCAAACCCGATGGAGATAATTATAAAAGAGGTGAAATATTTGGTGGGAATGATGGATGGGGTTATCTTGAATGGAACGGAACAATTTGGCATCCAGGAGAAGATTGGAACAGGGGAAGTGGTGAAGATGATTATGGGGACCCTGTATATTCCATCTCAGACGGAACTATTATAAGTGCAAAAGATTATGGTAGTGGTTGGGGAAAAATAGTTTTAATAAAACATGATAACCCAATAACAGTTTGGTCACAATATGCACATCTTTCTGAAATTAATGTAAATGAAGGTCAATTATTAAAAAAAGGTGATTGTATTGGAAAAATAGGAAATGCCGATGGGAGATGGGCATCACATTTACATTTTGAAATTAGAAAAAATAATCTAAAGGCGAATTATTGGCCGAGCGGGTTAGATAAAGAAAATATTAAAGATTTTTATTATTCACCTACTGATTTTATAGATTCTCATCGACCACAAAAAGGTTCAGAAATTGTACTTAATTCTCAAAGTAACTCGATTAATATTTCTTGGGCTAAATCAGAAGACTCAGATTTTAATAAGTATGTTTTAGAGCGTTCCCTCGAATCTGGGGCTGGGTTTTCACCAATTTTCGAAACCAATGATGTTAATAAATTAAATTATGAAGATAAAAATCTATTAACAGGTAAAAATTATTATTATCGAGTCATTACTTACTTTAATAATGGTCTAACGGCTGAATCTGAAGAAAAATCAATTGAACTGAAAAGAGAAGTTATTAATGTTACAAACGATCCCGAAAGTCAAAGATATCCGACTACGAATGGGAAAATAATTGTTTGGCAGGATTGGAAGAAAAACGAAAACGGCAATAGCCCCAAAAAGTTATTTTATTATGATATTTCAGATGGTGAAATTAAGGGTGTAAATATTGCAATAGAAGGTGTAAGTATTGCCCAAGAGCCACAAGTTGGTGGAGATTATGCATGTTATACAGCCCAAGATTCACATTTTAGTTCAACTGCAACGAATATTTATTGTTATAGTTTTATATCAAACTCGCCTTTTTTGGTCACAAATGCGCCAAAAGATCAATTAAGCCCAGTTTTAAATGATAGCGGGATTGTTGTTTGGAGTGATATGCGGAATGGTAAGGATTCTGATATTTATTATCTTGATTTAAATAAGTCAAACGGAGAAATTCCTTTTGTAACTGGGACCGGGAGTCAATATCAACCAAAAATTTCAGAAGATAATGTTATTTGGAAAGATACAAGAATTGGGAACCGGACCGATTTATACCTTAAAGAAATTGGGGGCGCTGAAGAGTTGATAAAAACAAATATTGGGTCAACGGGGACAATAGATATTTCAGAAGATTATATTATTTGGGAAAAGGATAAAAAATTATATTCAATAAATATTAAGACCAGAGAAGAAAAATTGATTACAGACGGAGGTGTTTCTGGCGCGATTCGAATAGATTCAGGGCGTATTGTTTATACAAAATTTGAAAGTGGTTATTATTACATCCATATCTATGACATTAGCTCATCCACGGAAACAATAATTGATTTCCCAATTTATTATTTACCTCGTATTGATATCTCGGGCAATATTCTAGTTTTTGATTCTGGCGAAAAAACAACAGTCCCCAAGCTTGATATTTATTTAGTCTATTTATAAAAAAATACTTTGAAATAATAAATATATAAACACTTTACTAATGTACATTACTAAAGCATAAGGATAAAGGAGAACTCATGTCAATTGATATCTGGTTTGAAAAAGAAATTAAAGATTTAATTAAAATAGTTGCCTCTACAAATACAACAAAAGATGTTGAGTTACTTTTTGAAAGAATTTTAACTCCTCGTGAAATTAATGATATGGCAAGAAGACTTAAAATACTCGAAATGCTTAATGCAGGATATTCATATTCAATGATTCAACAAGAAGTTAAGGTTAGCTCAACTATTATTGCTAGACTTAGTAACCATATTGGGTATGGTTTTCGCAGAAATCCTTCTAGAAATACTAGAAAAAATATTGATAATATAAAAGATGTAATTATTAATTATTCAAAAAGTCATAAAGTAAAATACAAGGGTATTCCAGGCATAATACCGATATCTAAAAGATAAACAGCTATAATTTACAATATTAAACCACCTAGATATCACTTTACTAATGTACATTACTAAAGCATAAGTACTATAAATAATATAATAAAAAGAGATTAATATGGGTATTTGACGGAGGGGTGTTTTAAATATAAAATACTGATATGAAAAAAGTTAGAAAAGCAGTAATCCCCGCAGCGGGGTTTGGGACAAGATTTTTACCAGCCACAAAATCAATGCCAAAAGAGATGGTCCCAATCATTGATAAGCCGGCGATTCATTATGCAGTAGAAGAAGCAGTTAAAGCGGGTATTACTGATATCATCTTTATTACTGGGCGCGGTAAATCTGCAATTGAAGACTATTTTGATCATTCATATGAACTCGAAGATGCATTAAAGAAAAAAAATAAATTAGAACTACTTCATGAAATGGAAGCAATCTCAGAGATGGCAAATATTATTTATATTCGTCAAAAAGAACCACTTGGCCTTGGGCACGCAGTTCTTAGAGCAAAGGACATTATCGGAGATGAACCATTTGCAGTGTTACTCCCAGATGTTTTAGTCGCAAATGGGCCGGATTGTTTAAAAGACCTAATTGATAATTATGAAAAAACAGGGATTTCAACAATAACAGCATCTGAAGTCCCCGATGAAAAGGTTCATCTATATGGGATTATTGATCCTAAAGAAAAAGGTGAAGAATTTATGATAAAAGGTGTAGTTGAAAAACCAAAACTAAAAGATGCTCCATCAAATTATTCTATCCTTGGGCGATATGTATTTGACCCTGTAATATTTAAATATCTTGAAGATGTTGGTTTTTCTGAAAGAGGGGAGATAGAACTTACTGACGCGATGCTTGAAATGGCAAAAAAAGAAGGTTTAATGGGTAAAAATTACAAAGGGACAGTTTATGATACAGGTGATAAGCTTGGTTTTTTAAAGGCAACCATCTCAATGGCATTAAAACACGATGGTTTCAAAGATGAACTAAAAAAATATTTAGAAAAAGAGATTAGCTAATCTTAGTAACTCTTTTGACAAAAAAATCCTATAGGTTAAAATATATCTACTATTAAAAAGGAGATTTTATGAAAGGCATCATTCTTGCTGGAGGAAAAGCTACAAGGCTTAGACCGCTTACATGGGTAACATCAAAACAATTATTACCAGTTTATGACAAGCCGATGATTTATTATCCGATAGAAACCCTGACTAAAGCGGGGATAAATGAAATACTTATAATAGTTTCTCCAGAGTTTGCGGGTCATTATCTAAATCTTTTAGGTACAGGCAAAGACGTTGGAGCAAGAATTAGTTATGTTGTACAGGCAACACCTGGGGGTTTACCAGAAGCGTTTATTTATGGTGAAGACTTCATAGATAAAGATAACGTTACTCTTATTCTTGGAGACAATATATTGGATCATGATTTTACTGAAAATATTAAAAATTTTGGTGGTGGTGGCGAAATATATGCTAAACACGTTGATGATCCTGAAAGATTTGGTGTTATTGAGTTTGATGATAAAAAACAAGTAATTTCTATCGAAGAAAAACCAAAAAAACCGAAATCAAATTATGCATCCGTAGGATTATATACATTCGATTGTAGTGTTGTTGAATATGCAAAAAATTTAAAACCATCAGCAAGAGGTGAACTCGAAATGGTTGATCTTTTTAAAATTTATCTTGATAATAAAGCTCTAAAAGTTAACATAATCGAAGGTATTTGGGAAGATGCAGGCAGTTTTGATTCCCTTCTTCGTGTTTCAAATTTGATGGCTGAAAAAGCAAAAAATAAAGAGGGGGAATAATGAAAAAAATATTAGTAACCGGAGGAGCAGGCTTTATAGGCTCAAACTTTGTATATTATCTACTCGATAATCGACCGGAATACAAAATTACTGTTTTAGACAAACTGACTTATGCCGGGAATAAAGATAATCTTCAGCCGGTTATGGACCAAATTAAATTTGTGAAAGGTGATATCACCGATTCTCAACTTGTTGATGAGTTAGTCGGCGAAAACGATATTATTGTTCATTTTGCAGCCGAATCTCACAATGATAACTCTCTTCTCGATCAATGGCCTTTTATCAATACGAATATTATTGGAACCTATAATATTCTTCAGGCGGTTCGAAAGCACGATAAGCGCATGCATCATATTTCAACAGATGAAGTTTATGGCGACTTAGAGCTAGACGACCCAAACAAATTTACAGAGAGTACCCCTTATAATCCATCAAGCCCATATTCTAGTGCTAAGGCTAGCTCTGACATGTTAGTTCGCGCTTGGATACGTAGCTTTGGCGTGAAGGCAACCATCAGCAACTGCTCTAATAATTATGGTCCCTACCAACACATTGAGAAATTTATCCCTCGTCAAATAACCAACATCCTAGTGGGTGAAAAACCTAAACTTTATGGTGCTGGTGAGAATGTACGCGATTGGATTCACGTAGATGATCACAACTCAGCGGTAATTACTATTATTGAAAAAGGTAAAATTGGAGAGACTTATTTAATTGGAGCAGACGGAGAAAAAAATAACAAAGAAGTACTGGAAAAAATACTAGAGATGATGGGTAAATCAAAGGACGACTATGATCACGTAAATGATCGCCCGGGACACGATATGCGCTATGCCATAGACTCCTCAAAGTTGCGAAAAGAGCTTGGGTGGAAGCCGAAATTTACAAATTTTGAATCTGGTCTCAAGGATACTATCAAATGGTACACAGAGAATGAAGCTTGGTGGAGAGCACTTAAGGCCGCGGTTGAAGCAAAATATAAAGCTCAGGGTCAGTAATTATTATGAAAAACGACAACTACGATAAGTCGCTGTATGAAAACAAAGAAATTAGGTCCCATAAAACCCGCATACCTGGACTATTATTTTTTGATTTGGTTTTAAACGGTGATGAAAGAGGTTGGTTCAAGGAAAGTTTCCAATTAGAAAAACTGAGAATAGCCGGACTTCCAGAAGATTTTGTCCCAGTACAATTAAGCGTATCTGCGAATAAAGAAAGAGGTGTCACTAGGGGTATCCATGCAGAACCATGGAGCAAGTTTATTAGTATCCAAACCGGAAGAGCATTTACGGCGATAGTTGATTTGCGAGAGGGAGATACTTATGGGATGGTAGAGACTTTTGAGATGAATCCCCAAAAGGCACTGTTTGTGCCCAAAGGCTGTGCCAACTCATTTCAAACCCTAACGCCAGATGTTTTATATACTTATTTAGTAGATGCCCACTGGTCGCCAGAAGCAAAATACACTCTAATAAACCTTGCAGACCCAGACCTTGCCATAGATTGGCCCATTCCTCTTTCGGAGGCTATTATATCCGATAAGGACAAATCCCATTCTCTTTTAAAAGAATTAACCTAAAATATTTCTTCATTACAGTCTATATTTGAATAACGAAGAAAGGAGAATATATGAAAGTATTAGTTACTGGCGGTCATGGTCAGCTTGGTCATGCACTCTCAGAAGTATTAAAAGATGAAGTAACTCTTTTTACTGATTCTGATGATATGGATATTACAGATTTAGAGGCAATAGAAAAAACATTTATTAAATTTAAACCAGAATGGTTATTCCATTGTGCTGCATATACAAATGTAGATGGATGTGAAGAAAATAAAGATATTTGTACACTTGTTAATGATAGGGGGACAGAAAATCTGGCAATTTCATGCCAAAAACATGGCGTTAAAATGATTTATATTTCAACTGATTATGTTTTTGATGGAACCGCAACTAGCCCAATCAAGCCAGACGCAACCCCTAACCCAATAAGTGTTTATGGTGCCACAAAACTAGCCGGTGAAAAACATACACTTGCAGTAGGTGGTTATGTTCTTCGAACGTCGTGGGTTTATGGTGATGGTAAAAACTTTGTAAAAACAATGATTGATCTTTCTGAAAAATATCCAGAATTAACTGTAGTTTCAGATCAAGTTGGTCGACCAACCTATGCACTCGATCTTGCTCGCGCAATGTATGATATTTCTCTCTCGACCCTCCGTCATTGCGAGGAGCTTGCGACGCGGCAATCTCCTTCTTCCACTCCTATCCCCCCTGGTATTTATCATGTAACTGGTGATGGACCAATTATTTCCTGGGCTGATTTTGCAAAGAAAATATTTGAAATTGCCGGCAAAAATTCAAACGTTAAATATGTTACCACTGAAGAATATTATGCCGGGAAAGATACGAGTAAAATTGCCAATCGTCCTGCTTATTCAGCGCTAGATCTTACAAAAGCAAAAGAGGGTGGAATTTATATTGCGGATTGGGAAGAATCATTAAATTTATATTTAAATTAACTTAGAAAAAACATTTCATTATGATATAATTCATATCGTAAAATATTATGAAATTAACTATCTTTAAATTTAATTCAAAACTAATTATCCTAGGGTTAATGTTTTTTGTTTCATGTTTGTTTCTTATTTTTAACCCCAGTGAAGTATTGGCAGCCCTTGATAATAGTTTAGTTATTGATGAAGGGGTATATTATAATAGATATTCTATGAATGAAGCTGAAATTCAGTCATTTTTAGTTGAAAAAAATAGTTATCTTAAAAATTATACTGAGCCGAATGATGTATATATAGGCCCCTCGGTTAATGTTAAGGGTTGGTCTGCATCAAAAATTATATATAATTGTGCAATTTGGAATGGTCTTAGCCCAAAAGTAATTCTTGTAACACTTCAAAAAGAACAAAGTTTAATTACTAATTCAGTGTTACTTAATGGGCAAAGTTCATTAGACGGAGCTATGGGTTATGGCTATTTAGAAAGTGGCATTACTTTATCTGTTTATAAGGGGTTTTCAATGCAGGTCGCATGGGGTTCTTTTGGACTAAAAAAGTGGTCTGATTATGCAATTTCTCATAGTGAATATAATGATTTTGGTACTACTAAATACTGGGTTGATTATCCGATAACAATTGATGGCCAAACATTTATTATTAAAAATGGACCAACCGCAGCCTTGTATAGATATACGCCACATATCCAAACATCGTTTTATCTAATTTTTACAAATTTTTTTAGCACTGTTAATTCTGATGGCCCATATTTGATTGTTAATGAAAACAACCCTACGGGAGTATATCTAGTCGATAATAATAAAAAATATCCAATTCCAGCAAATATTTTTAATAGTTGGGGATTTAATACAAGAAAAATTTATTATATTACAGAAGAAAGTTTTAATAGTTATACAACAAGTTTAGTTAATTTAACAAAGCTAATAAATATTAATGGTCATGTTTATTTTATAGATAGAGGGTCAAGACTTGGTATAGTAAGTCCAGAACAATTTAATTTATGGGGGTTTAATTGGGATGATATTATTATTCTTAATACAATTAATTCATATACGTTAAACGATATTGGGTCATTATCACAAATAATAAGAAAGCCAGAAAGCGGTAAATTTTATTTTATGGATAACGGGATATTGAGATATATCACAAACCCAGAATTAATTTCACAATTAGGTTATCCTAAAATAAAAATTACTGATATTTCAAGTGATATTAATTTTATATTAGGGAATAATTTTTCTTCATTTATAGTTAAGGGTAGTAGTGGTTTAAAATATATTATTGATGATGGAAATAAAAAATTAATTTCCGACCAACTAATAGCTATATTAAAACTTGAAGATTATAATATTACAATATTAGATGATAGTTCTATTAATTTTTTATCTATAGGGTCAAATGTTAATCCTTGGGTATCTACAAAAGGTCTAAATGGTTACTATTTGATTGATGGTGGAGAAAAAAGACCCGCAAATAAAATTGAAATAAATAATTCATGGGGGTATCCAAATAATTATACAAATTTACCATTATCAACTATTAACACATATCCAACTGGAGAACCACTAACTCAATTAGCTTTGTACTCTGGGAGTGTTTATTTGGCCCAAGAAGGTAAATTAAGACCAATTAATGACTCAGACACTTTTAATATATTTAAAGATAATTGGGGCTTAGGATGGGGTGATATTAAAAAAATTTCTACTGATCTATTTAATTATTATAATGTCGGTGTGAAAATATATTTTCCTAGAATAGTTACCTATTCATATGGTGGTTCAGTTTTTTTTATGGATATCGATGGCAAAAGACCAATTAACAGTATTGATACTTTTAATAATTTTGGGTTTATTTGGAATAATATTTTTTATACTAAAAATAATAACTTTCTTTTAAATTACCCCTCCCCTAATCGCTTAACTAGATTAGTTTCTAACCGTGGGTCAATTTATCTCATTGAAAATAAAACAAAAAGACCAATTTCAAGTGCTCAATCGTTTATTAACCACAGTACATTTGATCCATTATATCGCTGGGAAGATGTTGTACCAATTTCTGATTATCCACTCTCTTTATTACAATTGGGAGAAATTATTTATTAGTATTTTATTTTTAAAATAAAATACTAATTATTTTGTTATAATAAATACAATGAAGAAAATATTACATCTTCTATTGTTTGTTTTTGCTTTAGTCTTGTTTTGGGGTAGTCCAAATTCTATTGATGTTAATAATCAATTACAATTTAAAATAAATAATCCAGATAAACAAAAAACGTACACCCATATTTCTGATAAAAAAAGTTTAATTAAAAAAATACAAACAGATTCAAAAGCGCTCATAAAAGATGATTTTAAAGATATTCCCAAGATAAGTATAAAAGGAGAAGTGAAAAGATTAATTGCTTCATCTGAGAATACTAGTACTGAAATAACTATTTTAGAAACTGATAATAATAAATTTGATCTTTATGGTTTAAAAGATACGAAAATGGCAGAATCAGGTTCAACTGTTAATGTTGAAGGTTATCAAATAGATGGTTTATTTGTTGCTGAAACAGTCAAAACTCTAATTCCACCAGTTAGAGAAATTACCGGCCAGCAAGATGTTCTTGCAATTACTTTTAATTGGGAAAATGACCCATCAGCAGCGCCTTTTACTCAGGCACTAATTACTGGTCAGATTTTTTCAAATGCCGATTCGGCAAATAGTTATTATAAACAAGCTTCTAATGGAGAAGTATCAATAAATGGCACCGTTACTAATGTTACGTCAAGTTGGCTCACGATTCCTTTTAGTAGTGGTGTCGGATGTTCATATTATGGAGTTGGGAATCTATTAGATCAATGGACTGTTGCTGCTCGCACTGCCGCAACAGATGCTGGATATAATTTAGCAAGCTATGCCAAATTTATGTATATTTTCCCATACAATTTGTCGTGTAGTTGGGCAGGTTTAGGAGAAGTCTCCGGGGACGAAACTTGGTACAATGGAAACAATGACCGGTTTGTTTATTCTCATGAATTAGGGCACAATTTCGGTGCTGGTCATTCAAGCAATTTAGACTGCGGAGCATCAACAATCGTTGCTTATGCCTCTTGCACGCCTGGGGCAACAGGATATGAGGATGCATATGATGTTATGGGTGGCAACGGTAGCTGGACAAATGTTTTTCATATGAATGCAGCCTGGAAAAATAAAGCAGGTTGGGTCCCGGACGGTAAGGTGAGAACCATTACTACGTCGGGGACATATACGATTGATGATTTGGAAAGCTCGACAATGGGATACCATGCTTTAAAAATCGCCAAACCAAACACCAGTGATTATTATTGGTTTGAATATCGCCAACCGACAGGGTTTGACATTAATCTTCCCACCGGGGTTACGAGGGGACTTATTGGGAGAATTTATACCGATTATTTTAATACTCCTTATTATAATCCGCCTGTTCCTTTTGACACATATCTTTTAGATATGACTCCAGCAAATAATTGGTCAGATATTGCCCTTACTGATGGAGGAGAGTTTTATGATTCTGCGAATAAAATAAGAATTACCCAAAATAGCCACGACGCAAATTCAGTTACTTTTAATGTTAATTTTGAAGACTATCTTATTGGATCATATAATCTTGGTGGTGTTTTTTATATTGAAAATGGCTACAAGAGACCAATTATAAATAGTAGTATATTCAATAATTGGGGTTTTAATTGGGATAATGTATATTGGGCACCATTATCAACTATTAACACATATCCAACTGGAGAACCACTAACTCAATTAGCTTTGTACACTGGGAGTGTTTATTTGGCCCAAGAAGGTAAATTAAGACCAATTAATGACTCAGACACTTTTAATATATTTAAAGATAATTGGGGTTTAGGATGGGGTGATATTAAAAAAATTTCAGCAAATACCTATAATTTAATGACAAAAGGAGCACTTATTACTTTTCCACGTTTGGTAACCTATTCGTATGGCGGTTCGGTTTATTTTATGGATGATGATGGTAAAAGGCCAATCGTTGATGTAGATACTTTTTATAATTGGGGGTTTGCATGGATAAATATTTTTTATACTAAAAATAATACCTTTCTTTTAAATTATCCTTCTCCAAATCGTCTAACTAGACTTGGTTCAAATAATGGTTCAGTTTATGTTATTGGGTCAGGTTCTAAAATGCCAGTTTTTAGTGCACAAACTTTTAATGAACATAGTGTTTATGATCCATTATATAAATGGGGTAATATAGTTCCAATTTCTAATAATGCACTTAATTCTCTTTTTCTTGGACCTATAATCTATTAATTGATTTTTATAATCAAATTTGATAGTATATTGAAGTTAATGAAAAATAATAATAAATTTAATACTAACCATAATTATTGGGAACTAATTAAAGAACTTTCTTTTACAGACTTTAAACTAAAGTATGAGAGATCAATCCTTGGTTATTTTTGGTCACTAGGCAAACCTTTGGCATATTTCATGGTTTTATATGTTGTATTTACTAGTGTTTTTAAATTAGGGGATTCAATCCCCCATTACCCAATATATTTATTATTAGGTGTTGTAACATTTGGGTTTTGGGCCGAAGCAACATCTGCAGCTATGCAGTCCATTACTTCAAAAGGTGATTTAATTAGAAAAGTATATTTCCCTAGAATAATTTTAGTTATTTCATCAACTTTTACAGCATTACTTACTTTTGTTTTAAATATGTTTGCTGTTTTTGTTTTTGCAATTATTAACGGTGTTAATTTCAACTTTGGTGTATTATTTATTCTTTTATATATTTTCGAGTTATATTTATTTATTTTAGGTGTTGGTTTGGCACTTTCTTCTATTTTTGTTAAATTTAGAGACTTGGGCCATATTTGGGAAGTATTAAATCAAATATTATTTTATGCTACTCCAATTATTTATCCACTTAGTTTAGTGCCAATTAAATATGCTAAATTTCAAATGCTTTCACCTTTAGCACAGGTAATTTCTGATATGAGAATAATATTAATTGGGGAGGGCGCTACTTTAACTACAAACGATTTTTGGTGCTTTAGCTGGTTGCCTATGATTATAGTTTTAATAACATTTATTATTGGTTATATTATTTTTAATAAAATGTCTAATAGTTTTGCAGAGGATGTTTAATGTTTTTTAATATTTTTAGTTATAAACAAAAAAAAGAGGACATAGTTAAAAAAGATGTTAATAATAAAAATCTTTCGATTAGTGTTTCCCATGTATCTAAAATTTTTAAGATTCCACATGAACAAAGAAAAACATTAAAATCATTTATTTTTAACTTATTTAAACGCAATAAGTATACAGAATTAAAGGTTGCTGAAGATATTTCTTTTAATATTAATGAGGGGGAGTTCTTTGGAATTATTGGGAGAAATGGTTCTGGTAAATCTACAATGTTAAAGATGTTAGCAAAAATATACCAACCTAATAGCGGTAAGATAAGCATTAAGGGTCGATTATCTCCATTTTTAGAACTAGGTGTTGGTTTTAATCCCGAACTTTCGGCACATGATAATGTTTATTTAAATGGTACAATACTTGGCCTTACTAGAAAAGAAATTGATACAAAATTTAATGAGATAATTGAATTTGCTGAGTTAGAAGAATTTGTTGATCATAAATTAAAGAACTTTTCTTCAGGTATGCAAGTTAGATTAGCTTTTTCTGTTGCTGTTCAGGCTCATGCAGATATAGTATTAATAGATGAGGTTTTAGCTGTTGGTGATTATAATTTTCAACAAAAATGTTTTGATAAATTTAGAGAATTAAAACAAAATGGTAAAACAGTTGTTTTTGTTAGTCACTCAATGGGTAATATTGAAGAATTTTGTGATCGTGTTTTATTGCTTGATAAAGGTAAAATTTCATTTATTGGAAGTCCTAAGGAAGCTGTGCATAAATATAACATTTTAAATATTTTACCTGAAAAAAATAAAAATGATAAAAAATCAACCGTAAGCGTTAATAATTTAGAATTTAAAAATAGCAAAAATGAAAAAACTCAGGAATTTCTTGTTGGAGATGATATTATTGCAAGCGGAAAGGTTGATTATGGGGAATCAGATGTTAATATCCGATCAAGATTGTTATTAGGAGTTGGACTTTACGACGAAAAGAATAATCTTATTATTGCTGATTCTATAAGAATGATTGATGAATTATTTGACACTAAAAAATTTTATTTTAAAATTTCGATACCGAGCATTAAAACTGGAATTTATCAAATATCAATTAGTATTAGAGATTTGAAAAGTGATGAAGTATATTTTGAAAAGTTTAAATCTCATAAATTTTATATACAGAACATTACAAAAACTCCAGCTATAATTTCGTCAGGTAGTTTTTGGCATGATAATATTGAAATAATTGGGCTAACTAGAGTTAGGAATGAAAGTTTAATAATACAGGATACAATTGATCATGTTAGTAAATTTGTAGATAAAATTATTGTATTAAATGATGCTAGTACGGATGATACCCTAGATAAAGTTTATTCTCATCCAAAAGTTATAGAAGTGATAAATAATAAAATATGGAAAAAGGATAGAGCAGTAGAAGAAACAGAAAGCCGTCAATTATTATTAGAAGCAGGTAGAAAATACAACCCAAAATGGTTCTTTTATTTTGATGCAGATGAGCGTTTTATTGGTGATATAAAAAAATATTTATTAAGTAAAGAGTCTTTAGATATTAATGGTATTCGTATTAGTCTATTTGATGCTTATATAACAACCAACGATAAATCCCCATATAGAAATGGAAAACTATTAAATTTTAGACAATATTTTGGCCCAGAAAGAAGAGATATTCTAATGATTTGGCGGAATAACCCAAGCGTAAAATTTTCCGGTATTGATGCAAGGGAACCTTTTGTTGATGGTAAAATTATTACAAAATTTTTCTCACAACATTATGGCAAATCAATATCTATTAAACAATGGGAAGATACTTGTGATTATTATGCCAATAATTTCCCCATGTATTCTACTAAATGGTTGAATAGAAAAGGTAAGGCAGTCCATCTTAAATCAGATTTTAATAGAACATTATATCCTTGGGAATCAGCAATAGATAATTCAATTAAAATACATCCGAAGAAATGAATATATTAATTACAGTGCAAAAATTTTCCACTCTTTCTGGAAGTGAAATTTTTACAAGAGATTTAGCAATTAATCTAAGTAAAAAGGGGAATAATGTTTTTATATATTCACCAATTATAGGTGATTTAAGTTATAGTTTAAAAAAATATAATATTGAAATTACAGATAATTTAGATAATTTTAAAAAAGTAAAAATAGATATAATTCATTCTCAACATAATATTACAGCAATTATGGCACGATCTTATTTTCCAAATACTCCAATGGTATTTATGTCACACGGCTTTATCCCTGAAATAGAACAACCTCCTTCAGTTAATCTTGGTATTTCTAAATATATTGTTACAAGTGATGAAATAGAAAATCATTATAAAAATAAATATAAAATTCCAAAAAGTAATATAATAAAAATCTATAATTCAGTGGATCTTAAAAGATTTAAACCAACCTCAATTGGGAATAAAATTCCAAAAAAAGTTTTAGTTTTAAGTAATCATCTAGATTTAAATGTTGAAAAAGTTATTAAAGCAGCATGTAAAAAAATTAATATTAAATACCAACATGTTGGTCTACCTAATAATGTTAAAGAAAATATAGTTGAGCAAATTAATAATTCAGATATAATAATAACTTTGGGTAGGGGGGTATTAGAATCACTCGCATGTAATAGAAATGTAATAGTATATGATATTTTTGGAGCTGATGGTTTGGTTACAATTAATAATTTCAATAAAATTAGATATAATAATTTTTCTGGTCGTAAATATAGGCTTAAATATACAGAAAATGATTTAATTAAAGAAATAAAAAAATATAATAATAACAATCCAAAACTTATTTATAAATCAATTCATCAAGATCATGGTTTAGATAACAATATTAATAAATTAATTAATTTATATGGATCAGTGATAAAAGATGGATTTAAAAAATCAAAAATATCATCCGGAGAGTTATTATGTGAATTCCAATATTTATTGAATATTACTAAAAAATATGAAAATAATTTTTCTAAATTAATAGAAGAAGATAAACATATAAAAAATCTTGAAAAATCATTGGAAGTCGCTCATAAAGAATTACAATCTTCAAGAGATCTAATAATTCAAATGAAGAAAAAAAAATGTTTTTTTGAGTTATTAACGGAAAAATTAAAAAAAATATTTTAAAATGAAAATATTATTTGTTATACATGATTATTGGCCAGAACATAGGGCTGGAGTTGAAAATCATACCCATGATTTAGCTTTTGAATTAGCAAAAAAACATGAATTATATATTTTTACAAAAGCTAAGAGCAAAGAAGAAAGGCAAAGAATAACATACAAAGAGGATGGAATAAATATTATTAAGGTTTTTGATTCTCGCGAAAAATTAATCCCACAAGAAACTTATAAAAATGATTATTTTAATAATGAATTTAAAAAAGTAATCGATGAAGTTAAGCCAGATATTATACATATTCAACATCTTATCAACTTTTCCCTAGATTTTATTTCTATAGTAAAGGGAAAAAATATCCCTCTATTCTTAACATTACATGATATGTGGTTTAAATGTCCGTATATACGTGGTTACAAACATGATAAAAACTGTAATTTTAAAAACAAAAATATACTACACGATTGTGAAGATTGTATGAGACTTATGCAACCTAGAGATAAAAGTTTTAAGTATAGATTAAAATCATTAGCATATAAAACATATGTAGTATTTAGAAGATTACCAATAATTAAGCCAATTTCTGATGCATTTATTAGGTTTTTAAGGAATTTTGACCTATTAAAGAAAAAAAGTATTGCCGGAGATCTTGAAAAGCACATTGATCCAAAAGAGATATCAGTAAGGAATAATTTATTTAAAGAATATTATAATATGGCCGATGTAATAATATCTCCTTCAAATTACTTAAAAAATGAAGCTACTAATTTTGGTATAAATTTTAAAAAGATACAATATATAGAACATGGGATTAAGTTAAATGATAATGCAATAAAAATTCATAAAGGAGAAAAAGTTAACTTTGGTTTTATCTCTCACATAACAAAAGATAAGGGTTTTTACCTGTTATTAAATGAATTTAAGAGTTTATCAGACAAAAACAAAGATGTCGCTTTAAAGATATATGGCTCATATGACGAAAAAGACAATAAAATTAGAGAGGCATTAAGTGAAGTAAGTAAAATCAGTTCAATTGAATATGGTGGTATATATAAACCGACTGATATAGCAAAAATAATGAACAAGATAGACGTAGTAGTAGTCCCATCGTTATGGAATGAGATTTATGGGTTAGTTGTAGATGAAGCTCATACATTTGGTAAACCTGTAATTATTTCTAATAGAGGTGGAATGCCCGAAAGGGTCAAAAATAATGTAGATGGCTTAATCTTTAACCCTGATAAGACGGGGGATTTAGAGAGGGCTATGTCATATTTCTCAAATGATCCAGAGAATATTAACAAATTTCAGAGAAGAATAAAACCTCCAAAATCTATAAAAGAATACTCAAGCCAAATTGAGAATCTTTATTTAAAAAAACTTTCCTAGATAATTTCTGGTTCTTTTCAATAAAGACTTTAAGCCCTCAGATTTATAGATAAAAACAGCCCTGGAAAGCTGGTTATATTTCCTATTTTCTTTGGAATTGTGATGAGTTTTTTCTAGGGGACTAAAATTTATATGGTTCTTTAAAAAGAAGTCACGATCCTTTGCAATTTGAGGATTATTTATAAATCTAGACAACTCTTTTGTTGTATTTTCCCAGTACAAGCTTTTTTGCATTTCTTTCAGGTTATTTATTATTTTCTCTCTATATTTCTTGTCATCTTTAACCTTTAATATAGCTTTTGAAATCTCTTCTTCTGTGTTACTTTTGAGGATATAAGCAGCATCTTTTTTCTCCATCATAGAGCTTAGTTCGTCTCCTCCGCTAGATATTATTGGTCTTCCAGCCCAAATGAAGTCGACTACCCTTGTTCTCCATGCATACATTGACTCACTGCCAGGATTATGTAAATTAATTATTATATCGGCCGTGTTATACCAGGACTCTCTATCTTCGTAAGAAATCCAATCCTTAAAAAATATGTTTTTATCCAAAAGACCCATCTTCTTAGCTAGGTTAACTGTATCCTTATATTTCTTAATAAATTGTTCATCCTTCACAAACGGGTTTTTGCCACCGACTACATATAACTTTAACTGGCTATTCTTATCAGAAAGATCTTTAATAGTTTTTAGTAGTGGCTCTATGTCAAACCAGGGATATATGCCCCCAAACCAAAGAATAACAAAATCGCCATTTTGTTTTTTATATTTAGCGGGCAGTTTAGCCTTGTTTCCTATTGGAGTGCTATAGATTCCAAAAGGGACTTCTTTTAATATATTTTCTACTTTACTAACTGGGCTTATCCTGCCAAAGGCGCTTAATAATCCAGTATACAAATGATGTTGATTCTTGTTTGCACAAATAAAATAATCCCCTCTCGTGAATGCTGAATTCCAATATTTAATATTTTGCAAATGGTTATTAACCCCATTAATATCTCTAGGAACTTTTCGAGCTAACGACTCTATGTATATTGGTACATACAAATCTATGATCACTACTTTTTTAGGGTCAAGATTGTCTGTTAAAAATTGCATCAGATCTGCCCTAGAGTACAAAACACATACGGTATTGTATTTGTTGCATAAATCGATTACATTGTTAAAATCCCAACTAACAATATTAATGTTGTTAATGTTCTGGTCTTCTATTTTGTAAGAGTCTGGTACTGCCACAGTGACTTTAATATCATTCTGGCTTAAACCGTTAGCTAACCCCCAGGCTCTTAGCCCTCCCCCCTCAACGATCTTATTATCTTGAGTGGGCACTGGACCTACAGATAAAATTATTATATCTTTTTTCATATCTCTTTCTGTGTTAATATCTCTATGTGAATTTTAGCACAATTATACCCTCTTTTAATAATAAAGAATATACAAAAAAATGCTTACAATCTTTAAGAAAAGAAGGTTTTGGTTTAGAAATTATTGTTATTGATAATGGTTCCACGGATGGCTCTGTGGATTATTTAAAAAAACAAAAAGATATAATTTTAATTACCAATAGTGTAAATAAAAATTTTTCAAAAGCGTGTAATCAAGGTGCCAAAAAAGCCAGAGGCGAAATTTTAATTTTTTTAAATAATGATACAGAGGTTCATTCTGGTTGGCTTAAAGAAATTGAAAATATTTTTTTAGAAGAAATAAATATTGGAGCAGTCGGAGTAAAACTCCTTTTCCCTAATGGTAAGATTCAACATGCTGGAGTTGTTATTTCAGAGGATAAAATACCAAGACATATTTATTCTTATGAAAAATCTAATTTAATTAGCGCTAATAAAAAAAGATATTACACAGCAGTTACAGCAGCTTGTATAGCAATACCTAAAAAAATATTTTCTGAAGTAGATGGTTTTGATGAATTATATGTAAATGGCTTAGAGGATATTGATTTATGCTTAAAAATTAAAAAAGCCGGTTATGATATAATTTATACTCCAAAATCGGTAGTTACACATTATGAGAGTATTTCAGAAGGAAGATTTCAATTAAATAAGAGTAATTCTGATTTATATATGTCTAGGTGGAAAAATATTGAGCCAGATGAACATAAATTTTATAAAGAAGATGGTTTTGGTTGGTTTTATGTCAAATTTATGGATTTAAAACATATGGCATATAGTAAAAATGAGTACAAAACAGTTCCTAGTTGGATTAAATATGCTAAATTTGTTTATATTCCACTTCAAAAGATTAATGTATTTTTTAAGCTTTTATTAGAAGGTGATTTTAAAAAGATTTCTTCAAAATTATTAGGAGGGAAAAATGAAGGTTAGTGTTATTACCCCTGTTTATAATGGTTCACAAACCATCAAAGAGTCAATTAATTCTATTTTAAATCAAACCTATAAAAATATAGAATTGATTATCATTAATGATGGCTCTACTGATGATTCAGAAAATATTATTAAATCTGTTAATGACTCTAGAATCAAATATTACAAAATAAAAAATAGTGGATCACCAGCAAGGCCTAGAAATTTTGGAATAAAAAAATCAACAGGTGATTTTATCGCTTTTTGTGATCAAGATGATGTTTGGTATCCTGAAAAGATTGAAAAACAAATAAAGTCATATAATTTATCAAATAACAAAAGTAAAATTGGGATAATCGCCACTTCAGCCAATGTTATTGATAAAAAAAATAATGTTATTGATACCTTTTTAAGAAAATTAGAATATATACCATCACCAGAATCATATAAAAAAATCTTATTAACAAATTATATTACAACTTGTTCTGTAATCGTTCCTAGAAAAATCTTCAATGAAGTTGGATTTTTAGATGAAAACCTAGTCGGGGTTGATGATTTTGATTTATGGTTAAGAATTACAAAAAAATATGGCGTTTTAGTTTTACCTGATATTTTATGTGCATGGAGAAATTTACCCCAATCACTCTCATCAAATAAAACAAAATTATATCTTGAAAATGAAAAAATATTCGACAAGTTAGAATTAACTGATAAAGATGATTATATAAAATTAGGTCATAAAAAAAATTTGAATAGAATTTTAATTTCTGGGATTTTAAATAAGGATTATATATCAAGCGATTTAGCTATAAAAAAAATATCTCATTACTCTATTCCAATTAAAATAAAATTATTTATTACTGTTTATAATTTTAATAATAATACCGCATATTATTTAGCAAAAATATTATTTAAACTTGGGATACTTGAGGTATAAATGAATATATTGCATATTATTGATTATCCAGGTACAGGGGGAGCAGAGAAATATATTACCTATTTAAGTTATGAAGCTCGTAAAAGTGGGAATAATATTACTTTTGTTTTTGGTAAAGAAGGCCCAGGTTTAGAAAATATGGCTACTTCACCAAAAAACTTTGGGGATAATCAACCTTTTAAATATAAAATAATAAAGATGAAAAGTTGGTACGACTTGACGGCTGTATTTATATTAAAAAAATATTTTACAGAAAATAATATTGATATTGTCCATACTCATTTTTTAAGAGAACATTTTTTATCTGTTTTTGCAAAAATATTTGGGGCAAAAATTAAGATTATAAGAACCTTTCATCGGCTTGACCAGTTACCACTTAAAGTCAGACCTTTTTACAAATTAATACAACTAAAAACAGATTCTTTTATTGCAATTTCAAATTATCTAAAAAATCAAATGATTATTAATGGAATCACAAATAAAAAAATATCAGTAGTTTATAATGGTGTTCCAAAAGTAGAAGTAAAAAAGAGAGGTGCTGGGATAGGATATTTAGGGAGATTGTCAAAAGAAAAAGGAATACTAGAATTCGCAAAATTATATAACCTTGACCGCAAACTTGTCATTGCTGGCGATGGACCAGATTTAAATGATATTAAATTAATAAACAATAAAAATATTATTTTATTAGGTAATATAGACAATATAGCTGAATTTTTCGAACAAATATCAGTAATGGTTCTCCCATCATCAACTGAAGTAATGTCTTTATCGGCCCTGGAGGCTTATTCTGCAAATATACCCGTAATAACCTTTGATTTAGAATCATTAACTGAAGTAATCCCAGATAAATATCAAGCTAAATATGGTGATTTCTTATCAATAATAAAATTAGCGGGAAAAACTGCATTAATAAATAATACTTATGCCTATGATTTATACAAAAAAAAGTTTACGATTGAAAGAATGTGGGCTGAAACCGAAAAAGTATATTTAAAATAACTTATGCAAAAATTAAGAAGAATAAATATATATAAATCAAATAACTTTTGGGATAAAAATATAAAAAAAAGTGTTTTTATTCTTCCTCTTCATGCCGAAAAGTGGGCCTTAATTCAAAAACAAGATGATTGGGATAATATTTTAAATAATGTAGATGTTTTTGTTGCAGATGGGGTTGGACTATCTTTGGGTTATTGGTTTTTAACTGGTAAAAAAATAGAAAAAATAAGCGGGATTGATTTAATAAATCAATTAATTGAAGAATATCCCAAAACTCCTACATATATTTGGGGGACAACAGAAGATAATATTAAAAGAGCCGCAAAAAGTTACAAATCACAAGGATTAAATTTGGTCGGATATCATGATGGTTTTACTGGGGATGATAACAAAATAATAGAAAATATTAAAAAGTCTGGTGCTAAGGTATGTTTCATTGGGATGGGGGCGAAAAGAGCCGCAGAGCTAGCTCTAAGGGTTCATAGGGAGCTTAAAATAACCACAATGACAGCAGGTGGTTCGTTTGATGTTGCAAGCGGAGTGTATAAAAGATCTCCATTGATAATACAAAGGATTGGGCTAGAATGGCTTTGGAGAATGGTTATAGAACCAAAAAGGTTTAAAAGATTCCCAAGGCTTTTGATGTTCATTTGGTATATAATTAAGGAGAAATATGGAAAATAAGAGAATTAAACTAAATTTATTTGATTATCTGATTATAATATCAGTTATTTCGTTTTTTTTACTTTTATTTATTTCCTGGTATTCTCCAACAAAAGCACTCTCTGGTTATGCTACCTTAGGAGTTCATGTAACTGAAAATGCAGATTTAATAAAAGAATCTATAAAACAAGGTGAAAAAATTTATCTTAACGGTTCTAATAACGCTTCTGAAATAGAATCTTTTGAAAAAACAGATGATGGTATTATCGTTACAATAAAAGCCTCAGCCGAAAAAGATGAAGAAGTTTATAATTTTAATGGCCAAAGAGTATTAATTGGCCAAAAGGCAGAACTTCATGGCAGTTTTTTTGCACGTGGAGTAATCGAATCATTTAATTATGAAGATTAATTTATTTAAAAATTCATGGGTTGTTAATAATTTATTTATTAACTCCGTTGATAAAAAAATAAAAGAATCTAAAATATTAGAACTATTTCAATATAAAAATACTAAATTATCTTTTTTCTTAGGGATAATTGCACTTGTTGTAAGTTGGTATGAGCCAATGTTTAAAATAATGTTGCCGGGTAATGTAGTAGATATATTGCCATTTATATTATTATTTTTTGCGCTTATATTTGCTGATAAAAGTAAGATTAAGATATATAAAGTACATTATTGGTATATTGGTTTTTTGTTAATTTCTATATGTTCAAGTTTTTTAGCAGTTATTAGGGGCGAAGCCGGACTAAACGCTCCTATGTATATAATGTTAATTATTTTATTTTTTATAGCATTTATTTGGGCACAAGCTCAATCGACTATAAAACTATTGAATAGCTTATTATTTAGCAGTTTGCCGTTGGCAATTTATGGTATTTGGCAGTATTTTAGTGGGAATGTAGTTTTCACAACATCATCCCTTGAATCAATCTATGGTCGAGCAAGTGCATTTTTTACGAGTCCAAATGTATTTGGTATGTTAATGGTCTTGATGGTTCTTATTTGTCTTTCGATATTTAAAGATAAAAAAGATATAAAATATATAATTATAATGTTGGTTTTTATCACTGCATCTTTTGTGTCGCTTTCTCGAACAGCTTGGGTTGCAGGTCTGTTTGGCATTTTGCCATTTATCTCAATAAATTATTTTAAAAATAAAATTAGTAACCTTGCATTTTTTACAGGGTTGAAATCCAGAATTTTAGTGATCTTTAACCCAGAATACTGGTTAAATGCTTCTATAGATGGTAGAATTTGGTCTTTTAAAAATGGTTTATATATATTAAAAAATCATCCATTTATTGGGACAGGTGCGGGCACCTATGGTGGTAAATTTGCAGAAATGTATTCGAGTCCGATATATTTTTTAGGTATGCAGAATGGTTATGTTCCACTTTTGACAACCGATAATCAATATATAGCATTTTTAATCCAATTTGGTATCTTGGGGTTTTTGACTTTCTTGGGGTTTCTGATCTCTGTTATATTCCAGGTTAGTTTTATTAAAAACAATTATAAGTATTTGTTATATAGTTCAATGTTAGCATTTTCATTTATGATGTTTGCTTCTAATACGTTTGAATTCCTAGCAATTTCAATCCCTGTAGCAATAATTTTTGGTAATTCCTTAGGTGAAAACAGTTGAAATTGTTATAATAAAATAAATTAATTTATGAAAAACATAGTCATATTATATGGTGGGGCACAAAACAAAGGTGGTATTTATACCTATATTTTAAATTTATTTAATGGTCTAAAAAAAGATAATAAAATTAATCTTCATTTATACTCAATAAATAATTGGCCACTTGTAGATGAACTTAAGGAATTAAAATTTGAAACAAAAGTTTTTAATAAATGCATTTCTTTTCTCCCTGGATCAAAATACTTTAAGAATATTTCTACCATAGTAACAATGGGGATGGTTTCAAATTTTTATGGTCGTCTATGGGGATTTTTATATAAAATACCCGTAATAACTATAATCCATAGTGATTGGAAAACTGATTATCAGAGGAATATTTTTAAAAAAATAATTTATTATGTTTCTGATAGACTTTTACGCTTCGCTACTTCGAAGTATGTTACTGTTTCAGAATATCTTAAAAAAGGCCTAATACAAGAAGGGGTCAAAGAAGATAAAATAACAGTTATCTATAATGGTGTTTTTTTTGAGCTTCATTCTGAGTGTAACGAAGAATCTATAGATCCTTCGGCTCTGCCTCAGGATGACAAATGCTTGGTTATTGGTTCAATTGGACGGTTACACCCAGTAAAAAATTTTGGTGAACTTATAAAATCTATATCACAAGTAGAAAACAAAAATATTAAATTGGAAATCATGGGTGAAGGTGCAGAAAGAAATAATCTTGAGAATATGATTAATAGTTTTGGGTTAAATAATAAAGTTGAACTTTTGGGCCAAAAAGACGATATCTATAAATATTTAAATAAATGGGATGTTTATATCCAACCATCTCTTTCGGAGGGCTTTGGGCTAGCAACAGTTGAGGCTATGATGACTGGTTTGCCTGTTATTGTTACACCAAAAGGATCACTCCCAGAGATTGTAGAAGATAGTGTTTCTGGTTTTGTTACAAAAGATGTAAATAGTAATGATCTAATGGAAAAAATTGAATATGTTATAAATAATCTCTCAAAGGCTTTAGAAATTGCAAAAAATGGGCAAAAAGATGCCATAAAAAAATATGATTATAATTTATGGCTTTCTAATATAAGTAAATTATTCAAAGATTTAAAATAATTAGTTTAAAAATTCTGTTATATATTCAGCTATATTGCACTCAGGCGGAGTGTATTTTTTAAAATTTGTTTTCTTTGCTTTGGTAATAGCTTCATTTATTTTGGTTAAATCTTTACACCAAATCAAATAATTCTCATCAGCCATTTTTTTTAAAATATCAGATTGGTGCTTGTCGGTTCTTTCTTCATTTGCAACACCAATTACTTTTTTCCCCATACCAACTAATTTAAAGATTGAACCTGCTCCCCCATGAGTGATAATTATTTCTGCCTCGCTATAATATTTTTTTATTTCATTAGTATATTCAAAAAATTCATAATTTTTGGGGAGATATGACCCATCTGATTTTTGGATAATTACCTTATCATTGATTTTTGTTTCATCAATGGCTTTTATTAAGGTATTAAAAGAAGTTGTCCCAACGGTTACAAAAATCATCCCAACCTCCCCTTATAAATTCCTTTTTTGTATATCTTAGTCATTTCTGGCCATTGAACATAAAATTGATTAGATATTGGGTAGATAAATTTGCCAGCAATTGATTTAGTGTTAACTCTTGACCAACTTTCTATAAATATTATTTTTTTCCCAAACAACTTGCCTAAGTATGATATTGGGATAGCAATACCTGGTCCAGCGCTTAGGATTATATCTGGTTTAGATTTTATAAATACAAAAAAAGATTCTATAGAACATTTTATTCCCCTAAATATAGTAAACAGAAAGTTTTCTTTCTTACCTCTAATAGTAATTGCTTCGTAAATTTTTAGTTCTTTAATTTGTTTTTTTGTAAAAGGATCGTCGTTTTCTAATAAAAATTCAAATTCAAACTTATCTTTTATTTGTTCAAACAGTATTAATGATTCTGTACTGTGTCCCCCTGACCCTGTAACGAATAATATTTTTTTCACACTAATATTATATAGAAGGTTTAATGATTAGACTATAAGCAACTTGCTTCAAAAAATTAATAATAGTTGTTATAATCAAGTGGTTATATGAGTACTGAAAAAATATTAATACTTTCAGCAATTGCCTTCGGGGTTTCTTATTTTGTGACCCCATTTATAAAAAAGTTTTCTGGTAAAATTGGGGCAATAGATATCCCAAATTTTAGAAAAGTGCATACCACTCCAACTGTGTCTGGGGGCGGAGCAGCAATATTTTTAGGTTTTATTGCTGCTTTTTTGTTTTTAAACAGAACCTCACCCGAAATAACAGGTTTTGCTATTGCAACTACAATAATTGTGATTCTTGGGATTTTTGATGATATTTTAGGACTTTCTGCTATCCCAAAACTAATTTTTCAATCACTTGCAGCAATTATTATAATTTCATTTGGAGTGCAAATAGATATCGCGTCAATTTTCCAAGGGCATTTACCACAAAGCATGAATTTATTGTCCCTCCCATTAACATTTTTTTGGCTTATCGGTATCACAAATGCAATAAATCTGATTGATGGTTTGGATGGGCTTGCAGCGGGTGTATCTACAATATCTGCTTTTACGATTGCAGTTGTGGCATTTTTGAACGGTCAACTTACTGTTGCGGTACTTGCCCTAATTATTGGGTTTTCTGCTCTTGGTTTTCTCCCACATAATTTCCGTTCGAGAATATTTATGGGAGATACGGGTTCAATGTTTTTAGGCTTTTCACTTGCTGCGCTTTCTATTATGGGATCAGTTAAACTTGCAGCAGCTTTTTCTCTTGCTGTACCAATATTAATACTAGCCATACCAATATTTGATACGCTATTTGCGATTGCAAGAAGGTTAATAACAAGAAAACCTATTTATGAGGGTGATAGAAAACACATTCATCATCGTTTGTTAGACTTAGGTTTTTCATCAATTCAAACTGTAATATTTTTATATATTCTTTCTATATTTTTTGGAGGAATGGCGGTTTATTCTGCCATGATCCGCCCTCGTTATGGATATTTTGTTTTTGCTGGTTGTTTTGCGTTAGTTTTAATAGGTGGAATGATTCTTATAATAGTCCACCAATTTAAAACAAGAAAAAATAAATAATATTATAAATATTAAATAAACCATTAATCTTTTATAAAAAAACTTGTAATCGAAATTACCGATCGCACATTATGATTACAAGTTTATTTATTTAATTTATAGTTATTTTTATAATTATAAATAATTTAATTCTCATGATTTATTTTGTAATATTTACACAAAAATGATTTTGCATCATCTGTGTTTTCTAGTGTAAATATTTTTACATATTTAGTAATTCCATAAACGTTTCTTAAAAAATTTACTTCTTTAAAACATCTGTAAGGATGGACAAAAACACTTTTTTGTAAACAAATAAACCCCATGTTTTTTAATTTTCTTGTAAGCATATTCCTTTTAGATTTTTCTTTTTCTGGAATATCAAAAATTATTAACCTCCATTTATTATCCCACTCTTTGGTTTTCTTTATTTTTAAATCTTTAATGTTATATTTTAATATTCTTTGTCTGCCTTTTTGGTTTATTAAAAAAATCCTAGAATCACCCGTATTTTTTAAGTCGACATACCCTTTGTTTATTAAATAATTTAAACAAATTTGAATGCGATGTTTGTTCCCTTGAAAATTATTTATTATTCTTTCTAGTCTAATTGATCTTCCAGAAAATGCTAATTCAAAAAGCAATGAACGTGCGGTAATGGGTTTTGAATTAGCATTTTTTAATCATAAGAATATTAACAATTATTATAAATCTTATTTTTTATCCATGTCAATTATATTTATGTTTTTATATTGTAATCGAAATTTCCGATCGCACATTTTGATTAAAAAAATTAATAGGAATATTGGTAGTTTAGATAAAATAATTATTTAACAAATTATTTACTATCTTTAAAAGGAGTAATTTTTAAGTTAAATTAGGAGTATGAAGTTTCAAAACAAATATATTTTTTATATTATCTTAGGATCTATTGGGATAATATCTTTCTATTTTATGATTACACTCGGATTCTGGTTTATATATAAAAATAAAGTTTATCCAAATATATTTATTGCAGGTATAAATATTTCAGGTAAAACCCAAGAAGAAGCAGAGAAAATTTTAACTGAAAGAATTGATTTATATAATTCAAAAAAAGTTAAAATTGTATCTCAAAAACCTGAGGATATTTATCTTAAAGACATTGGTATAAGCTTTGATATTAATAAAAGCATATCTAATGCAATTTCAAAAAGCTCCAAAAATCCCTTTATGTTAGGTTTTAAAAAAGATTTTCCCCTTACTTTAAAATATAGTAACGATTTAATATATAATTTAATAAATAATCAGAACGAGATATTAAGAACTACAACAAAAAGCCCTGAAATATTTTTTGAAGGAGATGAACTAAAGGTTAAATCAGGTGATGCTGGAGTAAGAGTAAATTTTTCAGAAACTGTTCATAATTTCAAACAGTCTGCATCAGAACTTGAAACAGATTATAATATTGCGATCTTTAATACTGGAGAAGCTGTTTTGGGAGGTATTGATAATAATCAAAAAAAGGAGATCTTAGAAAAAACAAAAAATAATTTAGTTATTAACACAAAAAATAATAGTTATATAATTAATGACAAAGAAAAACTTTCTTTTGTAGATCTTTCTGGTGAAGGTATATCAAAGGCAATGATATATGAAGGAGATAAATTTCTTTTTCCTGGAGAAAATTTAGAAGGTTCAATATTTTCTGAAAGGAAAATAAGTTTGTATTTATCTGACCTAGCAGGAGAGATTAATTTTAATCCTATTAATGCTAAATTAGGAACATTAGATGGAAAGGTAACTATATCTTCTAAAGATATAGATGGTCAAAAAGTAAATATAGAAAAATCTTCTGAAATAATTTCTTCAGCAATTAACTCTAATGAAAAAGAAACTAATCTTACTCTCGAACCACTTAAGGCAGAAATTAGAGTAGATAATTTAGAGGAGCTCGGTCTTTCAGAGCTTGTATCAACTGGATATTCAAATTTTGCTGGTTCTCCAGTAAATAGAAGACATAATATAAAAGTTGGAGCATCTAAATTTAATGGAGTTTTAATTCGACCTGGGGAGACATTTTCATTTATTACTACCCTTGGCCCAGTTGATGCCTCTACTGGTTATTTACCAGAACTTGTTATAAAGGATAATAAAACTATTCCAGAATATGGTGGCGGAATGTGTCAGGTATCTTCTACTGCGTTTAGGGCAGCATTAAACGCAGGGCTCCCTATTGTTTCTCGCAGAGCTCATTCTTATCCTGTGAGTTATTACAAACCATATGGAGTTGACGCGACTGTTTATATCCCTAAACCAGATTTAATATTTAAAAATGATACCGAAAAATATATTTTAATTCAAACAAGAATTGATGGTAATAAACTTTCATTTGATTTCTATGGTACAAAATTAAAGAGAACTTTATCCTTTTCTGGGAATGAAGGAGGAGCTGGAGCAGTTCCGATTGTTGAAAAAGTAT
Source organism: Patescibacteria group bacterium (assembly GCA_041737595.1). Taxonomy (GTDB): domain Bacteria; phylum Patescibacteriota; class CPR2; order UBA1875; family UBA1875; genus JBGSRK01. The sequence goes on along the minus strand of JBGSRK010000010.1, from coordinate 114,776 downwards.
CCCCTTTAATTTATGACATTGGCGTACGTGGGAATGGTTCTTTTACAGCAGTAATTTGGAGATTTATATATGATGAGAGCGGTAAGCTTAAAACAACAAGTAAGTTTGTTTCTAAATATGACTCTCCAGATAAATACCCACACTAATATTATTAATTAGCAATTATTTAACTACTCTATATTTTTTGGTTGGCATAGTGCCAGAAAAATTCATTTCACCCTTTTCAAAGGTAACCAAATTTGCCTTAAGTCCTGATATTTTATTTAATCTAGTGGTTAAAAAACTATTTATTTGATCTTTATAGCTAGAAATTATTGATTGAGATATTGCAAATTGACCAACCTTAAACGAAGAAACACTGGCATTAACAGAATTTGCATAAGCAGTAGACATAAAATTTATAAAAGAAACCTTTTTTCCGATTGAGAATGAGTTTACGTCTATCGATACATCCCCATTAGAAACACTTGCTGTTCCTGAAATATAATAAGGAACTTCTTTCGGTAATATACCGACTGCTTTATTTACTTCATCTGTGCTGACAGTGGCTCCAGAAACAGCGCTAAAGTAATTTGCGAGCCTGCTTACCATTAATGTTCCAGATGATTCAATTGTACCGTCTTCCCCAATTTTTATTTGAACATTTGTTACTGGTGTATAAATCCATTTTTTAGAATTTACCATGGCGGTGATTTCTTCATCTGTGAAAGATTTTTCTACTTTTTGTTCGCCTTCATATCTAATTGAATTATTTGGATCGCTTGATTCAATTTCTACTAATTCAACTCCAAACTTTTGCTTTACACTTCCAAGATCAGAATCTGTATATTTTATACCTAAATCGACTGGCTTATTCGTACCCAAAACATTTGCAATTGGTTTAATGTAACCTAGATAACCCAATACTAAAAGTATTATCACCACGATTATACCGAAAAATATTACAAGACCCTTTATTAATTTCATTTAATACTCCTTTTTTAATATTATAAATCGATTCTTGAAAATATGACAATTTTTTGTTATAATTTTCCGGTATCTTAAGAATCCAATTAAATAATCCCGGGTAGTCCGCCAGTCGGCGGACAGTTACTGTGATACAATTAAAATATGTATTATGTTTATGCTTTATACAATAAATTATCAGATAAGATATATATTGGTCAAACTAATAATTTAGCTAGAATAATTCTAGAACATAATAATAAAAACATCCATTATACGGGTAAAATTGTCGGGCAATGGGAGCTATTCTACAATGAAGAATCGGCAAGTAGATCGGCTGCAATGGCTCGAGAAAAACAACTCAAGTCGTACCGAGGAAGAGAATTCCTCAAAACACAATTAAATAATCCCGGGTAGCTCAGCGGTAGAGCAGTTGACTGTGATCACAACGCTTATGTTATAATTAATACATGAGCGAAAAAAGAACTTACTCAGATCGTCGAGAATATATAATCAAAGCAGTTTCAAAACACCGAAGAATGGTTAGAAAGAAAGCAGTTGATTATATGGGCGGTTGTTGTAGTATATGTGGTTATAAAAAATGTATTGAAGCACTTGAGTTTCACCATAAACAAGATAAAAATTTTGGTATTTCTGAAACAGGTAATACAAGATCTTGGGAAAAGGTGAAAAAAGAAATTGAAAAGTGCATACTAGTTTGTGCAAATTGCCACAGAGAAATCCATTCGCAGCTTCATTCAGAAATGAATGAATGAAAATTGGGTGAATTGCGGGAAGTCCTAAAAGGGATAATCCGCAGCCAAGTCCGGCATATCGGAAAGGTTCAGAGACTAGGTGAGTACACCATTTAGCGCCCAACACCTAACCCGAAAGGTATGGTGATGAGATAGTCCACGCCTATTAGTAATAGTAGGATAAGTGTAATCAATTGGTCGTCGGTTCGAATCCGACCCCGGGAGCCAAGTTGAGCACCAAAGGTGTCCGTAGTGTATCTAGGGCATTGAAATAAAACCAGAGTAGCTGGTTTGAACTACTAAGAAATTAGCAAGCCAAATCGGTTTGCTAATTTTGTTAGGAAAAGATGAATTTAGAAATTATTAAGTCTGTGCAAAGAGAAAATCCAGATCGCTTTAAAGAAGTTGATATTTTAGAGTTGTTCAAGACGGCGGATATTAAGAGCTGGCCTACTGTCACTGCCATTTGCGATGGTGGCAGTTACGTTGAGCCGTATTCTTTCGATTGTTCTCCGGAAGTGTACATTAAATTTGCAAAAAAGGATTTAGCAGAAGCAACTCTGCGAGGCCTTGTTAATTCGGTTTCAAATTCAAAAAGGGCAATCCATTGTTCTGTCGATTTGGTTTTTAAAACCTTCAGTCTTAATATAGATAAGGCTGATGAGCAGAAATATCCAGACAAAAAGGGGTTCAGCCTCAAGCTTGAAATTCTGAAAGATATAGGGTTTGTTGCTCCCAAGATATTATCAAAATATAACAAAATAAGAAATAAAGTTGAGCATGATTACGTAAAAGTTACAAAGAGTGATGCTGAAGATGCGCTGGACGTAGCCGAAATATTTTGTGAAATGTTGAATGTTAGATTGGCTAATATTATAGACACTTTCGAACTAACCAAGTATGAAGATGAGGTTACCGCGCATGATACGCTCGACGAATGTATAGTTTTTGAATTTGATTCAGACGTCAGGCAGTGGATTGGGCTTTATCACGAAAAGGATGTCCCAACTATTTTTGCCCTAATTCCAACGGGGGATCTATCGAGGATAGCCACCCAGCTCTGTTTAAACCATTCTCATAACGCTGAGAAATCCGAAGAAGGAGTTTCAAAACTCTTAAACGCACTTGGCAAAAAATAGATGCTTTATCCTGTAACTACTATTTCTCGATTGTGAACAGCCAGTTTGATGTTAAGGTTTCTGGCCAACTGGGTTTTCTCGAAATCTGTCCCTTTTTCTAATACGTATTTTGTATAGGTTCTGATAATTTCATTTTTGGTATATTTCTTTTTGGGATTCACGGTTTCTAGCATCGAGCGAAACTTTTGAATAGCTTTGGTTAGCCCTGGCTCCACAGAAACTTTATCGATTGTAAGCTTGTCAGAGATGAGCAGCAGTGCTTCAACTAGCTGTGTTTCTGATAGATACATTTCTTTGCAATTGTTATCAACCTGTCGTGAGCAGTGATAATAAATATGTCGGTTCTTTTTGCCATTTTTGAGAGTTTTGAACTTTTCTTCACCAACTATAGTGGAACCGCAAGAGTAACAGGTTAGGAATCTTCGAAACGGGAATTCTTTTGATCCCCATTTGGCTTTTTGGGTACAATTTAGTTGTTTTTGTGCCTTATCAAACAATTCTTTGGTTATCAAAGGTTCATGTGAACCTTTGTACCAAGCGCCACTACCGATGGGATACTCGAAAGTTCCATAATAGAACGGATTTTTGAGCATTAGATATACCAAGCTCAAGGTTATTGGTTTGCCCTTTCGGCTAGTTGCTCCAATTCCGTCTAGCCAGACCTTAATCGTGCGACCGCTTTCACCTTTAGCCGCATGTTCGAACATCTCGGATATAAATGGACCCCGATCGGGATCAACTACCACGTCTTTGATACCAGCCATAGCCCGGTTGTAATAACCAATCGGCGGCATACATGGTCGCCAACCCATTTCACATTTGGCTCGGATGCCTCTTTTGACATTTTCGCCCTTATTATCATTCTCCAGCTTGGCCTGAGAACATAGGATCATCAGCATAAACTTTTCACTCGGCGTATTGGTAAAACTTTGGGAATAGGTTCGAATCTGGACTAGTTTTTTATCATCCATTAAATCTACGAGTGACCCCAAGTCTCCAGCGTTTCTCGAAAGCCTATCTGGTGCCCAGGTGAGTAACCCATTAACAACTCCCGACCTAATATCAGAGAGCAACTGCATGAACACTGGCCTTTGGCCTGATTGTTTGGCAGAATAGCTCTCCTGGACCACCTTAACAATCTTAATGCCTTCTTTATTAGCCAAATCGGACATTTCTTTGATTTGAGAATCAATTGACATCGCCTGTCTTTCGTCAGATTCAGATGATTTTCGAGCGTAAAGACAGTACTTCAACTCCGTTTTGTCAGTTATATTCTTCATCAAGGACGATGGTATCGCTGAATTGAGAGGAATGTAAGTAGAAAATGGCTTTACCTGAACCTAAAAAATTGTTATCATTAAGCTACTTAAAAAGATAGGAAAATATGAGTGAGAGAGTAATTGTAGAAATAGATAATTTGTCAAAGAACTTTTCTTATCAAAAAAGAACAGCTGGCTTTAAAAACTGGTTCAGACCCGAATATATTAACGTTGAAGCAGTCAAAAACCTAGATTTAGAGATCATGGCAGGTGAAATGGTCGCATTTGTTGGTCCCAACGGAGCGGGAAAATCAACAACTATAAAGATGCTCTCTGGAATTCTTTCACCAACTGAAGGGAAAATAAAGGTTTGTGGATTAGATCCGATAAAACAGAGAAGACAACTCAGCTATAAAATCGGTTGCGTATTTGGTCAGCGTTCTCAACTTCTACCAAACCTGCCGCTCAGAGACAGCTTTGAACTGTTTGGTAAGATGTATGACATTCCAAGTAAGGTTATTGAACAGAGAATCCGAGAATTGTCAGATATTTTCTCGCTAGATAATATTATAGACCAACCCGTCCGACAGCTCTCCTTGGGACAAAGAATGAGGGGTGAAATAGCAGCAAGCTTAATTCATAAGCCCACGATTGTTTTCTTGGATGAACCAACGATAGGTCTAGATGTTGTTGCTAAAAGAATGCTCCGAAAAACCTTAATCAATCTTAATAAAACCCAAAACACTACGATTTTCCTAACGTCACACGATACAGGCGACATTGAGGCTCTTGCGGAGAGGACGGTTGTTATTGATAAGGGGCAGATTATTGTTGATTCAAAAACAAACGAGTTAAGAACCAAATACCTTAACAAAAGGTATCTAAAGATTGAGTTTGAAGAGCTTCCTCAAAAGGTAATAGTACCCGGGGTAAAGATAACCACCAAGGGGTCAGTGGTAAATGCTGTTGTGGAGATGAATAACCATGATATTAATGATGTCCTGCGGGCTCTTCTGGGTCTAGGAAAGGTTAAAGACATTCAAATTCAAGACGAAACTCTAGAAGAAGTTATTATCGAGATATACAAGTCTACTGAGAAAAAGCATGAAAAACCTGAATAATTTCATCGCCATCTTTCACATGAATGTGCGTCAGGCCTGGTATCACAAAAAAGCGGCATCAGTAAGCGTCATGTCTTGGTCAATCCGAATGGGCATGACTATTCTGTTATACTATTTTATTTATCGTCTACGAAATGGGGACGCCGTAAACGGTATTGATTTTCAGGTAGCTGCCGGGGGGATGATTATTTATGCAATTTATGCCGGGAGTGGTTATCGAAGTTTATTCCCAATTATTAACCGTGAATTTAAAACTGGTGGTATCGAAATATGGATAAACAAACCAATAAACTATATACAGTTAAAAATCGCCGAGGTCTTTGGCAAGAGTATACCTGTAGTACTTGGTTTGATCCTTGCGGCCACAGCCTTTTGGGTCTTAAGTGGTCAGTTCCCGCAGGTTGGGCAAATGCCATTAAGAATTGGTGCGGGTTTCGTGTTGTTACTGCTGGGGTTATTAATCGCAACTTTGCTATACGCATTAGTCGGAATTAGTGCTATTTGGCTGATAGATGCCCAGCCAGCTTATCTGATTTTAGATAAATTAATCATGATCTTTGGTGGCGCATATATACCAATTGGATTTTTCCCTCAAACTTTCCGACTCGTAGGTGAATTGCTACCAACGGGTGCTGCTATTTATGTGACTCAGCTTTTCTATCCTGATTTTTTAACCAATTTCCCAAGGTTCCTGATCACCCAAATTATTTGGGCGTTAGTCTTGCTGTTTGTTGTCTACAGGGCATATATATCTGCTAGCACTAAATTAACAGTTAACGGTGGTTAGTATGAGTAATTTCAAAAAAGAACTGAATTTCTATTTATATCAACTGGGCAAGAACCTCAAAAACCAAAGAGCGCTCAGAATGAGCTTTGGATTGCAAGTACTGGGGATGTTTTTAAACAATATTGCCTTCTTTATTATTTGGTTATTCTTTATAAAGGCTATCGGAACTACAAATGGCTGGGGTGTAAAAGAGGTCTTCGGGCTTTTGAGTATTTCAATTTTCACATACGGGGTAAGCCATGCTCTGTTTGGGAGCATGAATGGACTCGATGATAATGTAATCAGCGGTTCCTTTGACAGCCTATTAACTAAGCCCAAAAGTCTTTATGTGAGAATACTTAACCAAAGATTTTCCGTGTCATCTCTGGGCGACTTGATACAGGGATTTATCGGTATAATTATTTTCTTAATTATTATGCAACCGAGCATACAACAGGTCCTGCTTTTAGCACTTATCCTGCCCACCGCGATTCTCGCTGAGGTTTCCTTTGGAATTGTGACTGGATGCATTGTGTTTTGGTTCCCACAGATTGAAGGGTTAGGCAACGCCTTCTTTGACTTAATTATTACACCTTCGATCCAACCAATTGGTTTGCTTGAGGGTACGATGAGATACATATACATTTTTGTAATCCCTGCCATGCTATTAGGTGGCTTCCCGGTGGAAATATTTACCAAATTTTCTTGGTACACAATAATAATTGCCTATTTGGTCGCCATTGCTTGGTGGTTATTATCAAAGCTTGTACTTAAGAGAGCCCTTCGCCGATATGAGAGCGCAAACTTTTTCGGGTATAATGTATAGTGAAAGTATATAAGGAAAATATATGAATGAAATAAGGGTAGGGGCACCAGGCGATTATTCTGACCCAAAAACCAATCAGAATAGTGATTTAATTTCGGATAAATCATTACTCAGAGACATCGAGTTCGAGACCGGCGGTGTAGAGACAATGGCTAAGCGTGGACGGGTAGAGCTTGAGAGTAGAGTAGATCAACAAGAAGATATATACGATGCTTTTTCTCGAGCAAGTCTCGTACTAATAGAGAGCATGAAAAGGCAAGGCGCATCTTATCTTCAGGCACAAGTTAAAGAGCGTTACTTTGCTGAAAACGGTGTCGACATTGATTTAAGAGATTTCTCTGTAGCCCAGAGGGGAAATGAGGGCGCCGATGCTGTTTTTGAATACATGTTAAATCATATAAATACTGAATTAAACTCAGATTTCAAAAGTTTAACAGAACTTGACGAATATCTAGAGTCCAATGGTCGAACCCTTCTTATTACTGTCGACGAGTTAATGGCTATCCGTGACTACGGACAAGATGAAACGCTAAGGATTGCAGAGTTGCTAGCAAAACTTAAAGGAAAAAAGGCTTTAAAATTCCTATGTCAGACACACAGAAATACGGTTACACTTAATGCTCTAGGTTCGGCCGAAATGGCTGATATCGAGAAAGTATTCGTAAGGCCGCTAGAACTTGACGAAATATCCGAGCTTCTGGATAGGCACTTCGCAAAACATGGGGTTACATTTGACGAGGCGGCAATTGATAAGATTATTGCTCTTACTGGAGGTTGGCCAGCCGAAACCGTGACTCTAGTAAAAACTTTCTACGATAAATCAGCTCCACTATTTAACCCTCGGAAAACATTTACGGGAAGCGACATTGATTCTAAGAAGATAGAAGCTAATCTCGAGTCTGCTGGACTGATGAATCTAATTTATAACATTTATCACCAAAGGCTTATTGAAATGTTTACAGAAGAAGAGGTGCGCACGCTAGTAAAGATTTCGAAAGGCGAAGATGTCTCAAACGATCAAGCAGTCCAAGCGCTACTGCACTGCTGTGCTATCAGGAAAGATAAAGACGGTAAACCTTCTATAAACGGTAGCCTATTTAGCAAATGTGTTGAAGAGATCTCGGGAAGATTCAAATAATACTTGCTTGAGACACTGGTACATCTCTCTTTATAGTGTCTCATTTGTCTCAGTCTCATTAATTAAGCACATGATTTTGAGACACTGACATAAATACACTTAATAACTGTCTCATTTGTCTCATTTTGTGCTTAATTCGTCGAAAAGTGAGACATCCAGTCTAATTACTGTGCCAAATTGTGCCATTTCGTACTTAAAACTGCCCTAGGGTTCTTGAGCGGAGTGCTGAGCCAAAATAAATTCGGCTTTATTAAGCCTTTTTTTATATACCCCAAATCGGATGATGGAACTGTTGAACATAAGTGTGGTATTATTTTATTATGGAATTATCAAGACCATCAGAAGAAACATTTGGAACTGGGAAATTTGTCGAAGACATAAACGACCCTGCATTTTTTGAAATGTCGCTGGAAGACCAAGCAAGATTTTTAGGACAGAGAGCAGGTTGTCCAGTGGTAGAGGAACTTATCGCTCCAACAGAAGAGGGGGGTCGTGGTCCTGAAAAAATGATAAATCGTTATGGAGAAGTTAACTTTTGGTATGGCTATATTAGCCGTGAAATTGAACATTACAATCCAGAACTTTATCAAGAATTTAAGAAAGCTGCTGACAGGATGGACGATGAACCTGCTGGTAAATTTGAAATTCAATCAGTCCCTGATAATTATACTGAAACTATGGCACCGATAAACGCACTTCCAGGATTTTCTCTACCAAGAATGTTAATAGATCAAATGCAAAGTTCTGGTAAAGAAGAGATACAGGATAAGTTAGTAAAAGGCTTACGGGTACTTGAAAATTCAATTAAAAAATCACAGTCACCCAGTGAATTAATGGCGCGGACTGCTGAAGATTTTGTTGGAACAGGTGCAAATATGGATAAAATCATTAAACAAATTTTAGGGCAGGGATGGATGGACGAGCATAATGCATATTCTATGTTAAACGAGGGAATGGTTGCATTAAAAAAATATGCTCCTACGCTCTGGAAATATTATGAAGAAATGACACCTGAGGAGAGAAAAGAAAAAGGGCTTGTTATAGAAAATAGTGTTGAATTAAAGGAACATGGAAAGAAACAACCAAAGACATTAGACTAGTTTCTTGCAGAATTGCATGAAGCGGGGATAACAACACTTACTGCTGAAGAAATAAGAGAGTACCTTCTCGATAAAAATGGTCCTCCAGATACCCTAATAACCATGGAGTTTAATTGTGGTATCAGAATTTCGAGGATTTCTGAGTATTCAGAAGGGAAATTCGTTTCTAGATATAGGACCTGGACGACAAACTTACTTGAAGACCGAAATCATCCATTATCTCAAAAGTTTGGAATGATAGATATATCTCTGGATTAGTTCTAAATCCTTTCACCAAGCGAGATATATAAAAAGAGACTTAGTAAAATCTTTTCTTTGATACTTATCCCCTTAACTCCTATAGAACCTGTAATTTTAAGCCTTAATTTGTGATATTATATTATTATGAAAATTGCAGTAGGGACAGAAAGTAAATTAAAACTAAGGGCTGTGAGCGCATCTCTTAAGTTGCTTGGTATAAATGGTGAAGTTATCGGTCATAATTCAAAATCATTGGTTCCAAATGCCCCTGTCGGTTATGAAGAAATGACATTGGGAGCCTTAAATAGAGCTAAAGAAGCGTTAAGAAAAGTAAATGAATCACAAATTGGAATTGGGATTGAAAATGGCCTTCTTCAAGTAGTGGAAACAAGTGAATGGTTTGATTTACCTGTAATTTGTGTTTTAACAAAAGATGGCGATAAATTCTTTTCAATTGGTGCGGGTTACAATGTCCCTCAATGGATGATTGACAGAATATTTAATGAACATACCGAATTAGGCTTTATAATTCAGGAATTAGACAAAGATGCAGAAAAAGACCCTATAAATTACTTTACAAAGGGTTTACTTAGACGAGAGGAAATATTAACACAGGCATTAATCTGTGCTCTAAGTAATATTGTTAATAAAGAAAGATATTTCAAGGTTTAAAAATGAAAATATTTATAATTTGTAGTAAAAATTTTTACAGTAAAGTTCTGCCGATTAAGGCTGAATTGGAAAAAGCAGGTCATATTATCTCTTTGCCTAATTGCTTTGATGATCCTGGGACTGAAGAAAGATATAGGAATCTTGGGTTAAAGGAACATTCAGAATGGAAATCAACAATGCTTAAGCATAGCACTGATGTTATAAACGCAATAGATGCAGTATTGGTTCTAAACTTTGAAAAAAATGGGGTAAAAAATTACATTGGTGGAGCAACTTTTCTTGAAATGTATGATGCTTTTAGATTAAATAAAAAGATATATTTATATAATAATATCCCAGAAGGGATACTTCAGGACGAGATAAAAGGTTTTGAGCCTATTCTCATCGGAAGAGATCTAACTAAGGTAATTTAGTACTGAATCGATACGCAGAGTCAAAATAAACAGTTAATGAGACCGAATTTATTGGTCTTTTTATATTGATGACGCAACACTCTATTAATGGTTAGATATTTTTTATATAATTTCCATATGATCAAATTCAACAAACTTACTTTTATTACAGGAAATGCAGCCAAGGCTGAACAGTTAGGACGACATTTAAATTTTCCAGTAACACATCAAAAAGTGGATTTAGTCGAAATTCAATCACTTGATCTCAATGAAATCGTGAAGCATAAAGCAAAAGAGGCTTTTAAAATAGTAGGTACTCCAGTTCTAATTGAAGATACCTCTCTTGTATTTACAGCCTTAGGCAAATTACCAGGACCGCTCATCAAGTGGTTTCTTACAGAATTAGATAACGAAGGTCTGGCTCGACTTCTTGATGGCTATGAAGACAGATCGGCTCGAGCAGAAGTGCTGTTTGGGCTTTATGACGGGACGAAACTACGGACTTTTTTTGGAAGTTCAGTGGGGTCGATTGCAAAAAAACCAAGGGGAGAACATGGTTTTGGTTGGGACCCAATATTTATTCCAAAGGGCTATGATAAGACCTGGGGGGAGATGATACCAGAGGAGCAAAAAGAAACCTCAATGCGACGTATTGCTCTTAAAAAACTAGAAGCTGAACTTAATATTTAAATATAATATTATTTAAATAATCAGTAGAAAATAAATTGATTATTTTTATTATATCTAAAAACATTCTATATAATAAATAAAACTATTTTTTGGCTTTATTAACGTAGTTTTTAAATAAAAAATAACTCATAATTATTAAAGATAGTTGGGTAACCCGCGAAAGCGGAGGAGGAGAGTATCATGGATATAAATACTCGCTTTAGGGAAGAAGCAAGAGAACACGACAAAATCGCGAATCTTGAGAGAGAAGAAGCGCGAGTAGATCGTTTAATTGCTCAAGAAGAAAGACGTCGAATGGGTATAGCACGTCGTCTTCAACAGGAAATTCATAGGCTTGAATCTTTAAGAGTTCATTAATTCATATTAAATTAATGAAAGGGGAATATTTAGATTTAATTTTTTAAAAGTTTAATAAAAGTATCTGTCGGAATCTCAACATTCCCAACATTCTTCATTCTTTTTTTACCTTTTCTTTGTTTATCTAAAAGTTTATTTTTTCTGGTTACATCTCCACCATAAAGTTTTGCCGTAACATCTTTTCTGTAAGCAGGGATATCCTCGCGTGCGATAATTTTACCACCTATGGCAGCCTGAATTGGAATTTTGAAATTTTGTCTTGGAATTAATTCTTTTAATTTTTTAACCAGTTCATCACCAATTCTTTGAGAATCTAGTCGATTAACTATTAGAGCAAGAGTATCAAAAGATTGACCATTAATTAAAATATCAACTTTTACGAGGTCTCCAGCCCTATAACCTAAAAAATCATAATTTAGAGAAGCATATCCAGATGTTGCGCTTTTTAATTTATCAAAAAAATCAGTAACTATACCAGAGAGAGGTATTTCATATTCCAAAACTGCCCTTTCCTCATCAAGATATGAAGTATTTTTATAAATTCCATGTCTTTCTTGAGCAAGTTTCATAATTGGGCCTAAATAATCTGACGGGGAAACAACTTCGAGCTTAACGTATGGCTCCCTAACCTCTTTTATTATTGATCTGTCTGGTAATTCTGATGGAGAAGTTATGATAAATGGATTACCACTAGTTTTTAGAACTTCATAGGATACAGAAGGGGATGTAGCTATTAAATCAAGATTAAACTCTCGTTCTAGTCTTTCTTTTACTATTTCCATATGCAGAAGTCCTAAAAACCCGCATCTAAAACCAAAACCAAGAGCGATTGAATTTTCTGGTTCATAAACCAAGGATGAATCAGAAAGTTTTAATTTCCCTAGTGCGTCGCGAAGCATTGGAAAATCATCTCCTTCTATTGTAAATAGTCCAGCAAATACAAAAGGTTTTACAGTTTGGTAACCAGATAAAGGTTTTTCAGCAGAATTATTTAACAGGGTTACAGTATCACCAACACGAGCTTTTTGAACTTCTTTAAGACCAGTTATGATATAACCAATTTCACCATCAGAAAGACAATCTGTTTTTACAAATTTAGGAGTAAGATACCCAACTTCAACAGCTTCTGCTAAGGTATTTTCGGCCATAAGTTTTATTTTGTCTCCTTTTTTTATTTCGCCATTAAAAACTCTAATATATGTAATTACTCCCTTATACGAATCGTAAAAGGAATCGAAAATTAATGCTTTTGGGCCAATATCAGGTTTATTTTTTGCAGCTGGAACTTTTTCAATAATTCTATCTAAAATTGCTTCTATCCCAGTCCCCGTTTTACCACTAGCCAAAATTATATCTTCTTTTTTGCAACCAAGAAGATTAATAATTTCTGTAGAAACTTTTTCTGGATCAGCATGAGGTAAATCAATCTTATTAAGTATTGGGATAATTTCAAGATTTGCTTCTAGTGCTGCATATAAAGTAGATAGTGTTTGTGCTTCTATCCCTTGAGAAGCATCTACAATAAGAATTGCCCCCTCTACAGCTGCAAGTGATCTTGAAACTTCATAAGCAAAATCGACATGACCTGGAGTATCAATTAAATTTAAAATATGCCCCTTATATTCCATCCTTGCCGGCTGAAGCTTTATTGTAATCCCACGTTCTCTTTCAATATCCATCGTATCTAGCGTTTGTTCTTTCATATCTCTTTTTTCAATAGTTCCAGTGAATTCTAAAAAACGATCAGCTAGTGTTGATTTCCCGTGATCAATATGTGCAATTATACAAAAATTTCTAATGTTTTCTATGTTCATAGCGTAAAGATTATAGCTTAATTTGGCCAAAATTTCCATTAAATTATACAAATTATAAATTATAAAAGTAACTAATAATCGTCTCAATTATAACTTGTGATATAATTTATACCGAAGGAGCTAAAAGATATGTCAGGACATTCTAAATGGTCGAGTATTAAACATAAAAAAGCTATTGTTGATGCTAAAAAAGGTAAATCCTTTACTCAAGTCGCAAATATGATAGCACTTGCTGCGAAACAAGGTGGTAACGATCCTAAAATGAATTTTTCATTACGTTTAGCTATGGATAAAGCGAAAACCGTTAATATGCCTCTTTCAAATATAGAAAGAGCAATAAAGAGAGGAATGGGAGATGATAGTGGTGTAAGGATTGAAGAATTTATATATGAAGGTTATGGGCCATCAGGGACAGCAGTTTTAGTAGAAACAGCTTCTGATAATAAAAATCGTACAGTGGGTGAGATAAGAGCCGCTTTTACAAAACATGGTGGTAGCTTAGGAAATAGTGGTTCTGTTTCTTATCTTTTTGATCAAAAAGGTATTTTGTCTATTAATCTTAAATCACAAAACAAAAATAAAGATGAAATAGAATTGATTATATTAGATTCTGGAGCAGATGATTTTGAAGAAAATGAAGATCAAATAACGGTATATACTAAATCGAATGAACTTTCATCGGTAAAACTAAATTTAGAGGAAAATAATGTTATTTCAGAAAATGCTGAGCTTTCATTTATACCAAAAAAAGAAGTTGCAATAAGTGATAAGGATAAAGCCGAAAGTATTTTAAAAATCATGGATACACTTGAAGGTTTAGACGATGTAGTAGCAGTTCATTCAAACTTTGATATTTCTGATGAGATATTAGAGGAGATCTCTTAATGTTAGTCCTTTCTCATGCATTAAGCGGTGGAGCACTTGGTCAGAGAATAGGAACACCAATCTGGGCGTTTTTAGCTGGGATTATTTTACATTTTATTTTAGATAAAATACCTCATTTTTGGCCTAAAAATAAAAAATCTAAAGGAATTTTAATGGCACTTGATGGTATTTTTACTGTTTTTTTTATACTTTTTTTTATTTACCAAGATATTGGGAATATAAATGGATTTTTAGCTGGGGCTTGTGGTGGGATTATTGTTGATTTACTCATGATATATACGCCTTTATATGATAAAAAAATAGGACAATGGCACACAAAAAGACAACCTCACTTTAAAGAATTTTTGTTTTTAGGTACAGATATTTTTGTAATTGGAATTTCGTTACTATTTATTTGGTGGTTTAAATGATAATAATTGGAGTAGACCCAGGAACTGCAACTACTGGTTTTGGGGTACTAAAAAAAGAAGGCCAAAAATATAATATTTTAGATTACGGAGTTATCTCTACGCCAGCAAAAACACCACTTCACGACCGTTTGGATACAATATTTAATGAACTTTCAGATATAATAAAAAAATATAAACCTGATCATATTGCAGTTGAAGAATTATTTTTTGCTGCAAACGCAAAAACAGCGATTGCAGTTGGTCATGCAAGGGGAGTAATTTTACTGGCTGGGAAGAAAAATGGCCTTTTGGTTTTTGAATATACTCCACTAGAAGTAAAAATGGCCTTAACTGGCTATGGGAGAGCTGATAAAAATCAAATACAGCAGATGGTTAAAGCGTTACTTTCTCTAAAAGAAATTCCGAAACCTGATGATGCAGCAGATGCACTTGCAGTTGCAATTTGTCATGCTCAAACCTGGCGCGAAAATATAAAATAGTTTTGTCTACTTTTATTTTTCAAATCTGTCGCGTAGAATAGCAATATGATTGGATATTTAAAAGGTACTATATTAGAACAAGAAGTGGGTAAAATTATTTTAAACGTGTCTAATGTTGGATATGAAGTTAATATACCCGTAAATATTGATCTTAAGGTTAATGAAATTGAATTATATATTTATACCCACGTTAGAGAAGACCAATTTTCTCTTTTTGGTTTTTCTGAAAAAAGTGGGTTAGAATTATTTAAAAATTTACTTTCTGTGTCTGGGATTGGGCCAAAAGTTGCGCTGGCTATTATTGGTTCTGCTCCTATTGATAATTTGAAGGATTCAATCTTAAAAGGAGATTCTTCAATGTTATCAGCTGTTTCTGGTGTAGGTAAAAAAACTGCAGAAAAAGCCATTATTGAACTTCAGGGTAAAATTGGGTTTACTAATATTAATTTGAATGGAATTACCCAAACAGATGCCACAGATATAATCGATGCTCTTTTTGGTCTTGGTTTTCAAAAACCTGAAATTATTAATGCTTTAAAAAATATACCTGAAGAAATTACTGAAAATGATGAAAAAATTAAATGGATGATTAAAAATTTAGGGAAAAGATAATAATCGTCATCCTGAATGAATGTGAAGGATCTTGCAGTAGATTCTTCGTTCCACTCAGAATGACAAGCCAAAAGGAAAAAGATGTCAGAATTTGAAGAAACACATATAACTGATGCAGAAGAATTTAAAGGGGAAGAAGACTTCGAAGAAAGTCTCCGTCCAAGAAAATTCTCAGAATATGTTGGCCAAGAGCAGATAAAAGATAATCTTGGGATTGCAATTTCTGCTGCAAAAAAAAGGTCAGAACCAATAGATCATGTTCTTTTATATGGGCCTCCAGGATTAGGTAAAACTACCTTAGCCCATGTTATTGCTGCAGAAACAAATTCAAATATTAGGGTAACTTCAGGGCCAGCAATTGAAAGAGCGGGGGATTTAGCTTCAATTCTTACAAACCTCGAAGAGGGAGACATTCTATTTATCGATGAAATACACCGTCTAAATAAAGTAGTAGAAGAGGTTTTATACCCAGGAATGGAAGATTTTGTGCTCGATATAATTATTGGGAAAGGTCCATCTGCTAGATCTATTAGGCTAGATATTCCTAAATTTACGCTTGTTGGAGCAACAACAAGAGCAGGTTTATTGTCATCTCCCCTAAGAGATAGGTTTGGGATGGTTGAAAGGCTCGATTTTTACAACGAAGGTGAAATAGAAAAAATTATAAAAAGGTCTGCTAAAATTTTAAATATTGTGATTGATAAAGGTGGGGCTGAAGAAATTGCAAAAAGGTCAAGAAAAACTCCTCGTATTGCCAATAGATTACTTAAGAGAGTAAGAGATTATGCTCAAGTTAAAGAAAAAGGCGAGATTTCTAAAGATATTGCAGAAAAGGCCCTTAAAAGATTAGCAGTAGATGAGCGTGGCCTCGATGCTACTGATAGAAATTTATTAACAACCATAATCGAAAAATTTGGTAATGGGCCCGTTGGTCTTTCTACTCTTTCCGCTGCTACTGCCGAGGAATGTGACACAATCGAGGATGTTTATGAACCATATCTTATACAAATCGGATTTTTAGAAAGAACCCCAAAGGGTAGAAAAGTTACTAATGCGGCAAAAAAACATCTTGGGTTAAGTTTTTCTGACGAACAAAAACTTTTATAAAATACTATAAACTTTTAATTTATATATGATTTTTTTGGAAAGACTATTATTGGTGTATAATTATAAAAGATGTATATAAACTATATAATATTTCTTTTTTTAGCAATTTGGTTTATTTGGTATATTACTTTAATTTATCATGTAATAAAACTTAAAATGCCAAAAGATATTAGTATTAAAACACTTTATTTGTTTACCTTTATTGCTTCAATAAATATTCTTGTAATTGTTTATTATTTTGCTGGGATGGATTGGAGTTAAGGTGGGAACAGCTTTTAAAAAATTTAAATATTTTGAATCTCAAGAAGATGATGAAAATGTTTTAATTATAACAAGAAAACATTGGTTTTATCTTTTGACACCATTTATTATCGGAGGTTTCTTTTCTATTATCTCAACCATTTTATTTATTTTATTAAAAAAAACTGGCTCTGACTCTTTTATTTATCTATTACCTGAGATAATTTTATCTATCTCTATTTTATTTTTTATAACCTACCCTTATACTTCATGGGTTTTAAGATACTATAATGTCGTGATTTTAACAGATGAACATATTGTTGAGGTTGAGCAAATTGGATTATTTTCAAGAAAAGTTTCTGTGCTTGATCTCGACCAAGTAGAAGATGTTACATTTGGGCAACATGGAATTATCCAAACAACTCTAGATTATGGGAATCTTGAAATTCAAACAGCTGGAGAGTTAAGAAATTTTATTTTTAATAATATAAATGATCCCGACGGTCTTCAAAGAAAAATAATGGAGCTTAAAGAACTTGAAGAAAATGAAAGAAGAACTAGGGGTAAAAAAATAGCAAAGAGCGACTAAAAAGGTAAAAAAGGGTTTTTACCGACTGTGGTCTCAGATGATTTAATTGGTTGTTGTTTTTTACTTAAATCTTCTATCACCTTTTCATTAAAGGTTACATTAGATGAATTTATTTCTTCATTAATTATTTGTTTCATATCAGAGCTAAGTGGCCTAAAGAAAATATAGCTCATAGCACATATAAATATAACCAAAGAGATTATAACGGCATAAAATAATCCATTTTGCCACATAGTTTTTTGGTTGGAAAGTTTAATCCCAAGTTCTTTAAGATTTGTTATTTTATAATTTTGGGTTTTATTTGTTTTCATTTTTTTAAATAAGCCGTTAATTTAATTTTTGCTTCTATACTATCACTCATGTCTCCTGTCCTACTAACCTTAGAAATATCAATATAAGTAATATTCAATAATCTTTGAGATGATTCAATTTTAGAAATAAAATCTGAAAGACTACCAAAGCTTCCATCTACTTTTATTTCTATTGGGATCTCATATCCATATTTACCCTTAATTGTTTGTAATAGACTTAAATCAGAACTTGAACTTTTTTTACCCGTGATAGCAGATTTAATTAACACTAGTTTTAATCCAGAGCTATTTGCGAGTGAATCTAGGTCAGATACTATTAATGAGCTATCTTTTTGATCTGGGAGGGCTGTATTTATTTTAATCAAATCATTTTTAATCAAATTATATCTTTTTTCAAGTGAAGAAAGATTATCTTCTGCTTCATCTACTTTACTTATTCTATATTCATTTTCAGCTAAAGTAGATCTATTATCAGAAATTAAAATATATCCAATAATAAATAAACCGAAAATAGATATTATCATTAATGAAAACAATACAGAAATAATTATATTAAAACTTCTTAGTCTATTCATCTAACGCCTCACGTTTCAAGGTTAGGCTAATAGTAAAATTTTCTCTTTCTAGCCCACTTGAGGGGTCAGTTTGAGTTTGGGAACCTTCAATATCTACATATTCTAATAAATCAGATTTTTCTAGAGCTTCTTGTAATGATGCTACTTCTCTTTTTGAAACAGCATAACCAGTAATTTGGCTACGATTTTTAATGTTTGAGTCCATTTTTAGCCCCGTAAGATAGATACCCGCAGGTACCACCTTATTGATTTCAGTCATAATCCCGGACCATTTATTTGAATTTGTATCGATTCTTTTTATTGTATCTAACCTTTCAGATAGTTTTTTTGATGTTTCTTGAAGATTCCCATATTGGTCTATTAATTTTTGTTTTTCAGTAAGGACTTTTACACTGGAATCTAGAGCACCTTTATAATAAAAATATAACCCACCAAGGAATATTATTGTTAAGAATAATAAAAACACAGTTTTTATGAAAATATTTACAAGTGCGGAGTTATTTTTAGCTTGGTTAATACTTTCTTTAGCTTCTTCTGGTAATAAATTTACTTTAATCATTCTCAAGCCCTCTTAAACTTAAACCTATTGCCGTTGCATAACCAGGGACCTCTTCTTTTGGGACGGGTTTTATTGGATAAATTGATATATTAACCCAAGGATTACCCACCCTTGATTCATACCCATGTTCTTTTAAATATTCTGGTAAACCTGGCATAAATCCAAGCCCCCCACAAATTAGAACACTTAAAGGTTTATCATAATTGGTTTTTTCTTTATAGTATTGATCGATCTTTTTAATTTCTAAAATTAATTTATCTACTTCTGCACGAATAATATCTGCCTCTTTTGTTTTACCCTTTATACCACCTCTAGTTAATAAGTATGATTCTTTATCAGAAATTTTTAGAGTATTTTCAAGAAGTTGTCTAATTGTCCCACCACCAATCGGATGGCTCCCAGTTACTTGTAAATTAGAATCAAAAACAGCAATATTTGATGATTGATCACCAATATCAAATATTATAACTGGTTCAATTTTTTGTTTATTTGAAACCATTGACCTTGCTATTGCTCCAAGAGACATTTCAAGTGCAATAGGATCAAGATTAAGTAGCGTAAAAAGTTGCATATATGAATTAACAATACTTTTAGGTGCGGCAGCTAGAAAAACAGTAGTTTTATCTTTTGTTTCATTTATTATTTGCCAATCAATATATAAATCATCTACAGAGATAGGGACCGATTGTTCCACTTCATATTTTATAGCTTCTGTAATATCTTTTTTTGTTAGAGTTGGTAAATCTATTATACGGGTGAATAATTTTGATTCCGGGAGAGAGGCAATTACTCGTTCAGCTGTTATTTTACCCCAAGGAGGTGTTTTGAATGATTTTGTTAGAATATCAGCTAATTTCTCCGGTTCTGATATTATCCCTTCAATAATAATATCTTTAGGGAGTTCAATTTTCCCATAACCGACCAGTTTAGTTAATTTGCCAGAAACTTTAAGCTGGACAAATTTAACAGTGCTTACACCGATATCTAGTCCTAAAACATCCTTTTTTTTGTAAATCAGATCTTTAATTGAACCCCTCCTAGTAAACTAATTTTAACTTAAAAGAATAAATTCCTCAATGGACTATTTGCCATTCTGTTAAAACCCATGATCCGCCTGGCCCACCAGAAAAATTTGCATCCGCCAGCCCAATATCATATTGAACTTCTGCACCATTTGAAAGATGAAGCCCACCACCAGTAACTGCTCGAAGTCTGCCGTTATTTGCAACCTCAAGCATCCCAACAGTTGTATAATATACTACGGCCTTAGAATTGTTACCAGCATCAATAGCCGGGTTTGAGGTAGTTGAACCTGTATTTGTAGAAAGAATCATTATATAACTTTTATTATTTTCTGGTGGGTCATCATCTAAACACTGGTCAAGTGTATATGAACCGCAAACTCTAACATTGTTTGAAACTTCAACTTTACCGTAAGTTGCTTTATCTGTCGGGCTGTCTGTAATTATCATCCCACTATTTTGGCCAAATGATGGATCAAGTTTAATAACGGCATTATTGGCAAAAGATATATTCCCTGTAACCCAAATAACCCCAGTCATGGTAAGTACTGAACCATTAATTACAGTTAAATTACCATTAATTTTTATTGGTCCAAGAGTGCTATTATTGCCATCAAGAGTATAATTACCATTATAAGTTGAACCAGTTTGAGCCCAAGATTCCCAAGTATCAATAGTATTTTGGTCGATTGGTAATCCAACGGGTGTAGGGTTGGTACTCCCTGGATATGATATTCCGGTTACAGTTGAACTTGAAATATTATTATAATAAGCATCTCTTGTAATATTTAAATATTGAAGCGTATTTGCCCTGGCATCATTCCCAATAGTTATTCTTTGGCTATTACCAGAACCCCTAATACTACCGGTCGGACCAGAAGAAATAGCATCTCCAGTTATCTTAGATCCCCCCCCACCTATTATTGGCCCATCTGAATAAACATTCCCAAATATTTTAGAATTATTTGACATTGTTACTCCAAGACCACCAACCTGTACACCATAATGGAAACTTATGTTTGATTCGTTTATATCTGCTTTAACCTTGGCTCTCACTTTTCGAGTTACTTTTGAATCTGTTTTATCTGGGACATAAGATGTTACAAGTACACTCTTTGTTTCAGTATCAATACTTGTTACCTCGATATCAATTATTCCAGTTTCTAGATTAATATCATCTTCACCAGTATATCCGCTAGTGTCATGATTTAATTTCCAAACTGCTTTTTCAACTCCGGCATCACAAAGAGCTTGAGCGGTTATAACTTGTGCAGATTTTTTTGATGCAATAATTGTCCCTAATACTTCTGCAATCAATGAAAGACCAAGCGCTGTTATTATAACTAACATAATTAAAATCCCAACCCAGGCATTCCCTTTATTAAGTTTTAATTCTTTTATCTTATTCATTTGTATTTCTTAGGTTAGTAATTTTTGATTCGGTCATTTTAACATTTGTATTGCTAATATTTTTTACTGTTTCAATTGTTGTTTTAATTTGATTTGCCGAAGCTAACCCAGGTGTATATTCGAAAGAAAGAGTGTTTAAATTATCTAGTATTACATAGTCACTACCGTCTTGCCCGGTTCTTTTGCCTAGAGAGTTTGCATAAATATGTTTTTTAATTGTTTGCCCGGCCTGATAATAAACAAAATAGTCAAGTTCTATTGCATCTCCAGTATAAATAAAATTATTGTCATCATCTACGGCTGGAATCCCAATTATTATAGTATTACCTGAGCTAACAAAATCTTCATAAGACCCTTCAATTACAGCTCCACTTTTAATGTCATTTCCAATTGAATCTAAAGTAAAGTTAATTTCTTTTTGCATTGTGCTTTTTTGGAAATTAACCTGGTAATTTTTTAATGCTGTGACAAAAATTGATACAGTTGCCGCAAGTATTATCCCAAGTAATGAAATTGAAATTAAAAGTTCAATTAAGGTAAACCCTTTAATAATTTTTAATTTATAATTTTTAATTTGAAATTTCACTTTTTTATTCCACCCTTAGTAATATATGTGACTTCTCTAATTTGATTTTTTTTCTTAAAATACCAAGAAATATTTAAATCTACTTTTATAATATCTGATTGGGGAGCGCCATCAATCTCATTGGATATACTTATTATTCCTTCCCCTTGAGGTAATTCAGATATTTGATAAGTATCATCTATTATAGTTTCAAAAGAAGTACCTCTGAGCTCTTCAATTTTTGAATCCATTAATTTGTATGCGGTTGAATAATATTCAGCTGATTTATTTACTGTGATTACATTAAAAAAAAGAGTTAATATTCCAGACATCATTATAGAAATAATAGAAAGAAGAATAATGATTTCAAGAAGAGTAAATCCATGTTTAAAATTTTTAATTTTTAATTTTGAGTTTTTAATTATTGTATCCCCCTTTATTATTATACAGCGGATTTGATAATTCAAAAACTCCCGCAGAAATCCTTGGGAGTTTTTGAATTTAAACTATTGCTTTTGAGTTAATGTATAAACACCATCTTCAACGTTTGGTCCTTTATCATTAGCATTAGACATATCAACGGTTAGAGTATATTCTGTATCATCATTTGCAGTAACATACCCATAAGCATCTTCATCTATTACTTCAGGGGCCTCAGTTAGATAATCATTATCCGTATATAGCGTAGCTATATCTGCAGGATAAGTGTCATTATCAATCATATATTGTTCAAGTGCAGTTTGAACTTCGCGCATAATTGATTTTTTGCGCGCGTCGTTCGCACGATTCTTGCTATTGGTGGCCACCAATCCAACAACAATCACGGCAAGAATGCCGATGATCACGATTACGATAAGAAGCTCGATAAGCGTAAAACCTTTTTTCATTTTTTCACCCCCTTTCTAACTCATTTTGAGTTACTTCTAAATTATGATAACTTTACTCTTTAATGTCAAATCAATATTAAAATAAATTACCCATCTCATATATTGGAGATATAACTGATATAACAATAAACCCTACAACAATACCTGCAATGATCATCATTAATGGCTCTATAAGACTTGAAAGTGTTCCCACAGCATTCGAAATTTCCTTTTCATAATATTCGGTGAGTTTATCTAATATTTTATCCATTGTTCCAGTTTCTTCTCCAACGGCAATCATCTGAGAAACAATCATAGGAAAATTTTTAGAATTTTTTAGTGAATCTGCAACAGAGGAGCCATTTTTTACTTTTTCTGCGGCTTCTTTTATTTCTTTTCTAAAAACTTCATTTTGGATTGTATTTGCAGCAACTTTCATAGCCTCAAGAACCGTTACCCCAGAAGAAAGAAGCGATCCAAGTGTTCTTGAAAATCTAGAAACATTAACCTTAACAATTAATTTGCCAAATAATGGGAGTTTATTTAGAATTTTATGGAAATTATATCTAAATTTATCATTACGTTTTAATAGAATTCTAATTCCAAAAATTGAGAATGCAATTCCAATTGCGATTAAAATACCATAATTCTTAATTATCTCACTCAAATCCATCATAAATTGGGTACTTGCGGGTAATTTACCACCTAATTCTCCGAATATTTTTCCAATTTGAGGAATAATAGAGGTAACCATATATATTACAACCCCAATCATTGCAACAAATATAACTGCAGGGTAAGCCATTGCTCCTCTAATTTTTACTACAAGGTCATGTTCTTTTTCAATCTCTTCAGAAATTTTTTCAAGAGTTTGTTCAAGAATCCCCCCGACTTCACCAGCCTTTATCATACTTACATACAATGCATTAAAAACACCTTTTTGTTTTTCCATCGCTGAAGAAAGTGAAAGACCCCCCTCAATATCAGCTGCAATCTCAACAACTGCTTTTTTTAATTTATCATTTTGAGTTTGAGATTCTAAAATATGCATTGATTGTGAAATAGGAATTCCAGCAGAAATTAAAGTTGCAAGTTGTTTTGCAAACATTACTTTTTCTGAAGTAGGGATTGAGCCAATTGTATTTATATAAGCGATTACATCTGTTTTCTCTTTTGCTTTTATTGAAATTGGTGTAAGTGATTGGTTTTCTATTGCTTCTGCTGCTGATTCATTATTTTCAGCTTCTAATGAACCTTTGGAAATTTCACCCTTATTATTTTTTGCTAAATAGTTATATGTTTTCATATTATTCTCTTGTGACTCTCATTACTTCCTCAACACTCGTTACTCCGATTAATGATTTAATAAATCCATCTTGTGCCATTGTAACCATTCCACCTGTTACTGCTTCTTTTTGAATTGTATCTGTTGAAGCATGGGAAATTATCATTGAGCCAATTTTTTCTGTCACTTGAAGTACCTCATATATTCCAACTCTTCCCAAATAGCCAGTAGATGCGCACTTTTTACACCCTTTTGCCCGATAAAGTGTTAATGAAAGTTCGTGATTATGCGATACACTTTTTTTATCTTCATTTGAAAATATAGTTTCTCCAATTGATACACCTTCATTTTTGTCCGCTTCAGAAAGAGAACGATTAATTATATTAGGGTCTTTTGCAATTCGATCTAATATTGATTCTTTTTGAGTAATTGTTTTTGGGGCTGCAATTATTTTTTCACCATAATTTGCTGTAACTTTTTGTATTTCACGTATAGCTTCTTTTGGAGGAGTAGTGGAAAGGAAATTACGATCGAGGTCGAAAGCATTAATAATTTCCTCAATTTCTTCTTTAGATACTTGATATGCCTCTCGACATTCTGGACAAAGTTTTCTTACTAATCTTTGGCCAATTACAGCATTAACGGTTGAGGCAATAAGAAAAGGTTCAACTTCCATATCTAAAAGTCTTGGGAGACAACCAGCCGCATTGTTTGTATGAAGAGTAGAAAGAACCACATGACCTGTTAGGGCAGCGTGGACAGCCATTTCGGCAGTTTCCTTATCTCTTACTTCACCTACCATTATTATGTCAGGATCTTGTCTTAAAAGGGCTCTCAAACCAGAAGCAAAAGTCATCCCTGCTTTTACATTTGCTTGAGTTTGGTTTACCCCTGGTATTTTATATTCAATAGGGTCTTCAACAGTAGAAATATTTACTTCCATTGAATTAAGCATAGAAATTGCTGAATAAAGCGTTGTCGATTTTCCAGAACCCGTTGGTCCTGTTACGAGAAGCATACCATGTGGTTGTGATAGGGCTGTTTTTATACCCAAAAGTGCCATTCCAGAAAAACCAAGTTCCTCAAGAGTTGGAGCTTTATTTGATTCATCTAAAAGTCTCATAACAACTTTTTCACCATCAATAATTGGAAGCGTTGAAACACGAATTGAAATAGTTCTTGTCCCAACTTTTATCTTTATTCTCCCATCTTGAGGGATTCGGTGTTCATCAATTCTTAGGTTTGATAAAATTTTAATTCTTGTAACAATTGCTGAAAGAATCTGTCTTGGGAGTGTCATTGTGTCTTGAAGAATGCCATCAACTCTAAATCTAACCTGTATAAAACCTTCTCTTGGTTCAATATGGATATCAGAGGCTCTTGATTTAGCTGCATATTCTAAAACTATATTTAAAGCTCTTGCTATTGGGGCTTCTTGAACAATTTCTTGTACATTTTCTGCAGAAGCATTTTCTTCTATACCTTCTTCGTCTATTGAAATTTCTTCTGTATCTTTAATTACTTTTGAAATTTCTGAAGATATTCCTTCTTTATATAAATCTAAAATTTGGGAAATATCTGAAGATGATGATATATATACTTTTGTTGAATATCCTAACTCTTTTTCTATAAATTGTTCAGCTTGAACATCTAATGGGTCTGCCATTGCTAGTGAAAGTGCACCTTCTTCTTCATCAAAAACAACCGCTTGGTATCTTCTAGCAATTTTTTCTGATAGCCTATTTAAAATATCTTTTTTAACTTCAATTTGTGAGAGATCAATATATGGAATGTCAAAAGCTTGACCATAAATTTTTACTAGGTCTTTTTCAGTAATCACTTTCTTATCTACTAGCATATCTTGAAAAGATTTATGTTGGCTTTCGGCAAGCTTTTCAATCTCAATAATTTTTGCATCGGTAATAAGATGATTGCTAGTTAATAGTTTTTTTAACTCTTCAGTTTTTAGTTTAATCAAGTACTTCCCCTCCAATATGATAATATTATTTTAACGCACTAAGAGGACTAAAAAAAGCAGAAAAAAAGTTATATTTTTTTTGGCTATATAATAATGATTTTTTATAAATAACTCTTGAGTATCCAAACATAAGTATTATAATATACTTATGTTTATTAAAATGATAATATTATTTTGTTTATTATTATCTGTCCAACTTCCTGTATTTGCCGTATCAAACAATATAATAATTTATTCTTATAAAGTGGCTGGTGAAAAAACTACTGATGAGTTTGTTGAACTAAGAAATATTTCATCTGAAAATATTAATATTATAGGTTGGCAACTTGCTAAAAAAACTGCATCAGGGAGTAAATACAATTTAATTACAGAATTCCCCTCAGCAGAAATCAGGCCAAATGAGTCATTAATAATAGGGCACAAAGATAGTACTGAAAATCCAGACATTTATTATTCCACAGATTATTCTATATCTGAAGATAACTCGATAATACTTTTTTCTGATTCGGGTAAAACAATAGTTGATAAAGTTGGTTTTGGTAAGTCGTCAGATTTTGAAACAAAGCCTGCTCCATCTGCTAAAAACAATATTTGGTACCGTAAAAATACAACTGACACAGATAATAACTATTATGATTTCTATGAAAAACAAATAATTAATAACAAGGATTATAGTGGTTTATGTTTAACAGAAATTATGCCATCCCCCGAAGATGGTAAAGAATGGTTTGAAATATATAATTCTGAAGTTTCAAAGGATATTTCAGGCCTAATAATTTCAGATAAACTTGGAAGTATAAAAAAATATACAGTTCCAGAAGGAATAAATATTTCAGAAGGCCAGTATATGGTTTTTTATTCTGATAAAACCGGCATATCATTAAATAATGATGGTGATGGGTTAGTATTAATAGATGGTATGGGAGTTATTTTTGATGATAGTGGTACAAGTTTTGGGGCCTCAAAAAAAGGTTATTCATATGCTTTTAATGGTGAAAAATGGCAATGGACAAAAACCCCAACTCCTGCGGCAAAGAATATTATTACATATGAATCAATTACAGATACTTTAGGGGCAGTTATGTCCCAAAAAAAAACAGAAGCATCAGACATAAAAATTAAAACAAAAAAGGGGACAGTCCCTTCAGCTGAGGTAATGGGGTCACAAAATGAACCCAAAATAAGTAATATATTTGATAAACCATTTAATAACACTAGTCCTTCAGATAAAATGCTTGGAATAATATTTATCGGGGTAGCAATTTTTTCTGCCTTTGCCTATACTTTATACGTAAACAAGGAAAAAATATTTGCTACATTTAACATCGAGCGAGAAGGATACGAAAAATATTGGAGAAACCTATGGCAAAAAATGCAAAGGTGGCGAAGTTTTTCTATTGTCCGGAGAGCTCGGCGGTGGAAAGACTCAATTTGTAAAAGGGTTAGCTAAAGGGCTTTTAATTTCAGAAGATATAACAAGCCCAACATTTACATATGAAAAAATTTATAACGGACCTAAAATTAGTCTTTATCATTTTGATTTATATAGAGAAGAAGTGTTAGACCAGGATATAAAACTTTTAATAGAAGAAGCAATTAAAGATAAAAATGGTGTTTTAGCAGTTGAATGGGCAGATAGATTAGGAGATTTTAAACCGAGTAAATATACTTCAATTAATTTTAAATGGAAAGGTGAACATGAAAGAGAACTTGAAATCAGATAATTACATTTTATATATTGATACAGCAGATGTAGAAGCTACTATTTCTATTTGTAAATCAAAAGAAATTATAAAATCGATTACTTGGATGGCAGGGAGAGAACTTTCAGCTACTCTTTCAAAAAAGTACACCGATATTTTCAATGAATCTATTATTAAACCCGGTGATTTATTGGGTATTTGTGTTTTTGTTGGACCAGGAAGTTTTACGGGTCTTAGAATAGGTATTTCTTTTGCTAATGGTATTGCATTTGCTCTTAATATACCAATTTACGAAACAAAGACAAAAAAAATAATTAATTTAGACGATCCAAAAAAAATCGCATTGCCATTCTATGGCTCAGAACCAATAATAACTAAACCTAAAGGATTAAAATGATATATTTTATTACTGGGAGTAAATTTAAATTAGCTGAAGCAAAAGCTATATTAGGGGATGATAAGATCGAAGGGATTGATATTGATTTGCCAGAAATACAAGAAATCGACCCACATAAAATAATCAATGAAAAATTAAAAGAAGCATTTAAACATCACAAAGGACCATTTATTGTTGAAGATACTTCATTATATATGGAAGCTCTAGGGAAAGATTTACCTGGACCGTTAATTAAATGGTTTATGAAAACGATTGGGAATACTGGTCTTTCAAATATTGCTAAAAAAATAGGTAAAGATGGGGCAAGAGCAGTAACACTAATTGGATATGCAAAAAACAGAGATGAAATAAAATTTTTTAAAGGTGAAAATTTAGGGAAAATTGTTGATCAAATGGGTTCAAGTGATTTTGGTTGGGAACCAATATTCATTCCAGAAGGTTATAATAAAACTTTTGCAGAAATGTCACCTGCAGAAAAAAACAAAATTAGTATGAGAAGATTAGCTTTTGAGAAATTAAAAAAATATCTAAAACTATAACTATTTAACTATTTCACTTAGTAAATCTCTATAATTTTCATTTAATCCTTCACAAGTAAATGGTTTTGGGGGTTGGTGATAAGGGAAGTCAAATTTATGGATGTAGGTTTTTTTAAATAGTCTTTTTATTTCATTTTCAGTGGTTTGATAATTAAGCAAAGGGTCATTTGTAGACATTGCAAAATATAATTTATTTTCAAATTGTTCTTTAATATATTTAAAATTAGTATTTAGGATTTCATCTATTTGATATATAACAACATCTAGTTTTTCCGCTGGGAATATGAGTATTTTTTTTCTTAATTCATTCAAATGTTCAACTTTACCAATTTTTTCTAATATCCACATTATGATTTTTGATGTTCTTTGACCATGCATTATTTTTAAAATAATTTTTTGAGATATTTTTGGTCGCAATATTTTAGTTAATAATCTAATAGACAAAAGTTGCCATTTTTTATGAGTAAGTGCTTTATTTGTTAAACAAGGGGATACTAAAATAGTTTTTTCTATTTTTGAAGTAAGTTTATTTAAAATTTTAATTGTTAAAATACCTCCAAAAGAAAAACCCATCAAATTTACTTTTTTATAGCCTAAAAAGTCAATTAAATCAGAGACTGTTTTCGTAACAAGTTCGCTTTTAAATCTACCTGAAAACTTTTCTGATTTACCATGGCCCGGAAGTTCAAAAAAATATACAGTATATTTTTGCCCAAAAAATTCAATTAAACCTTTCCAATTATCAATTTCAGAGATAGTTGCAGGGACAATAATAAGTGGTTCTCCATTACCACATTTAGCATAATGAAGTTTTGTTAATGGAAGTTTTGCAAAATGGTAAGAAATTTTTGGTTTCATAACTCTATTTTACTTTAAAATAGAGAAAAATACAGATTGCAAAATAGTTAATTTTGAGCTATAATCCAATTAGAAATTAAAATAAAAAGCTGACAACCTAGAGAAACTAAAATATATTAAAAAATTCATATTAATCCGACTCAAAATATTATTTTGTCTTTAAATCTCAAATATAAATAATCAGGCTAGTTAAAAACTACCTAGGTTATGTGACTAAATATTGTCAGCTTGCGGCTTATACTCAACCGCCTTTTAAGTGTTGAGAAAAGGAGAGAAAATGACACCGATATTAGTTTGGCTTGTAGTCGGGCTTACGGCTGGGGGTGTTTCTGGTTGGGTGGCGCGCAACGTAAAAGCAAAAACACAAACCTCAAATGCTGAAGCCCAGGCCCAAAAAGTAATTGATAGCGCAAAGTCCGAAGCAAAGGAAACAATTCTTAATGCAAAAGAAGAAGCCTCAAAAATTACTGACATTGCAAAAAAAGAAGAAAAGGAAAGAAGATCAGACCTATTAGACCTGGAAAAAAGACTTGCGATCAAAGAAGAATCAATTGATAAAAAATTAACAGATATTGACACAAAAAGAGATGCAATAGAAAAAGATAAAGCAGAGATAGATGAAAACAAAAATTATCTTCGTGACCTACGAGAAAAACAAGAAAAAAATTTAGAAAAGATTTCTAAACTTTCAAAAGACGATGCTCAAAAAAAATTACTTGAAATGGTAGAAAAAGATTATAAGAAAGATATTGTTGAAAGAATTAGAAAAGTAAAAGATGACGCCAAAGAAGATGCAGACAAAGAGGCAAGAGAAATAATTGCAACTGCTATTCAAAGACTTTCTTCAGATCAAACCGCCGAATCCACAGTTACTGCAATTACCCTACCAAGCGATGAAATGAAAGGAAGAATAATTGGCCGAGAAGGAAGAAATATCCAAGCAATCGAAAAATTAACTGGTTGCGATATTATTGTTGATGATACTCCAGAAACTATTGTTATCTCAGGTTTTGACCCTGTTCGTCGACAAGTTGCTAAGCTAACTCTAGAACGTTTAATAGCAGACGGTCGCATTCATCCTTCAAAAATTGAAGAAGCTGTTGAAAAAGCACAAGCTGATATTGATAAAATTGTTAAAGAAGCCGGAGAAAGAGCAGCCTATGAAACTGGTGTTGCTGGGCTTCCAGTTGAACTTTTAAAAGTTATTGGCCGTTTAAAATTTAGAACCTCATTTTCTCAAAATGTATTAGATCACTCAATCGAAACAGCACACCTTGCAGGTACAATGGCTGCTGAGATGGGTGCAGATGTTGCAATTGCGAAAAAAGCTGGTCTCCTGCATGATATAGGTAAAGCAATTGATCAAGAAATGACTGGCTCTCATGCTATTATTTCTCGAGATATTTGTAAAAAATATGGAATCTCTGAAGAAATACAACATGCAGTTGAAGCTCATCATGAAGATGTTGAACCAAAAACCGTTGAAGCTATTATTATTCTTTCAGCTGATGCAATTTCTGCATCTCGCCCAGGGGTAAGAAGAGACTCAATGGATAATTATATTAAGCGCTTAACTGAGCTAGAAGGCATAGCTACTTCTTTTGAAGGGGTTGAAAAAGCCTTTGCAATTCAAGCTGGCCGCGAAGTTCGTGTGATGGTTACTCCTAAAGCAATAGACGATCTTGGTGCTGAAAAATTAGCCAAAGAAGTAGCCCGAAAAATTGAGTCTGATCTTAAATATCCAGGTCAAATTAAAGTAAATGTTATTCGTGAGACGAGGGCAGTAGAATACGCAAAATAAACAGGGGTTTCCATTATAAATGGATCAGTATCTAACTGAAGAAGGAAAAAAATGACCTCAAAAAAAGAAATAAACATATTATTTATCGGAGATATTATAGGTAAAGCTGGTCGAGATACTGTAAAAAAATATTTACCGATAATAAGAGAAAAATATAAGATTGATTATGTTATTGCTAATGGTGAACATCTTTCTGAAAGAGTAGGTGTTAACCGCGATATTTTACTTGAAATGCACGAAGTGGGAATAGATTTTTTTACTACAGGTAATCATGTTTGGAGAGAAAAATCATTTATTACAGATATCGCAAAAAAAGGAATGCCTGTTTTAAGACCAGCAAACTTTACCTCTAAATATCCAGGTCACGGTTATCGTGTTCTTACAACTTCTTTCGGCAGGTTGTTAATAATAAATCTTCTTGGTAAAGAAGGAATAAATGAAAAAACTTCTAACCCATTTAAAAAACTTGATGAAATCCTTGCTAGCAAAAAAGATTATGATATTTCAATTCTAGATTTTCATGCAGAAATGACATCAGAAAAAGTTGCAATGGGGTTTCATGCAGATGGTAAGATATCAGCAGTAATTGGTACTCACACACATGTTCCAACAGCAGATGCAAAGATTCTAAAAAATGGTACCATTTATATTTCAGATGTTGGAATGACAGGTCCAAAAAATTCTGTGCTTGGAGTTAAAAGCGAAATTATACTTGAACGATTTATAAAGGGTACAGGTGGTAAATTTGAAGTAGCCGATGGAAAAGGTGTTTTTAATTCAGTTTTAATTTCATTTGATAAAGAATTTAAACCAATAAAAATTAAAAGGATTGATAAATAATAAAAAAATCCTTTGACATAGGGATAAACGATTGATAAAATATTTAAGTTGAAATAAAAGGAGTAAAAATGACAAAAAGAGAATTAGTATCAGAACTTGCAACAAAGACCGGCCATTCAAAAAGAGAAATTGAAAAAATAATGAATAGCATGGTTGAATCAATAACTGAAAAAATAAAAAAAGGCGAAAAAGTTTCTATTACTTCATTTGGAACATTTTATCTTGGGCAAATTGCTAAACGCAGAGGACGTGATCCTCAAACTGGGAAAGAAATCACTATACCAAGTATGAAACTTCCTCGTTTCCGTGCTGGTAAAGGTTTAAAAGAAGAAGTTAGATAATAAAAAGGAGCCACTGGCTCCTTTTTAAATTTATTGATAAATAGCTATAAATCGGTTATAATTATCCTCGTTATAACTTGTTTGTAATTTGCTTCAAAAGAACAAAATCTGTTGATTTTGTTCTAAGAGGAGAAACTGCAGTTGGGTTAAGACTTGGATGGCCATGTCAAAACTCATAAGCAGATTTCGACGATGACGGGGAGTGGCGCAGCTGGTAGCGCGCGTGGTTTGGGACCATGAGGTCGCAGGTTCGAGTCCTGTCTCCCCGACCAATGCGGGTATCGTATAGTGGCTATTATGTCAGCCTTCCAAGCTGAAGACAGGAGTTCGACTCTCCTTACCCGCTCCAATATATAAGAAACTAAAAAATGTGCGCCCTTAGCTCAGCTGGATAGAGCGTCTGGCTTCGGACCAGAAGGCCGGGGGTTCGAATCCCTCAGGGCGCACCAACGTGGTGGTTGTAGCTCAGTTGGTTAGAGCATCGGCTTGTGGTGCCGAGGGTCGTGGGTTCGAATCCCATCAGCCACCCCAGTTTTGAAAAGATTAAAAAGGAAGTTCAAAAGGACTTCTTTTTTAGTTCTAATATTTACCCTAGAAGATGCCTTATCAGAATTAATCTATTTGATTTAATGGTTTTTTAATCTTATATATAGTAAAGATAGGGTTTTCATTATTTTTATTTTCTACTGAACGGAATTTAACTGGGGTAAAAACTTCAAGCATTTCTTTTATCTGAAAATTACTTTTTGCAAAACCGTTTATATAATCTTCTATAAGATAGAAATAATTAAATCTTTTTAACCCCTTCCATTCATACCAAACCTTACCTTTTCGAAAATAATTCCCGTTGTTGTATGTAACCATTTTATGGGTTGGGTGAGTGGTCGCTATCAAGCAAATCCCACCAGGCTTAAGAAGTGTGTATATTTTTGAAAACGAGTTATTTAAATCTTTTGAGTAATGCAGTGACAAAATAGATACAACAATATCAAAAGAGTTCTTTATAGCAATATTCCGAAAATCTCCTGCCATAAATTTACCCAAAGGATTGTTTTTTTTCGCTTCCGCGATTAATAAGGGACTAATATCAACACCATATGCTGTTGCACCACATTTGCTGTATTGGATGGATTCTTCGCCATCACCACAACCAATGAATAATATTCTTTTGCCGTGCAAATCCTTTGTTAACGAAAAAAACACCCTTCTTAGGTGCTTCACTTCTTTATTTTCTTTTTGTTCGCTCAGGAAGGTGTTGCTTCCGTAAATCGACTCAATCTGTTTGACGTCTCTATCCATATTTAATTTTAGCACCATCAAACCAATTTTGCAAAATTAATAGCATTTTGTACTATTTTAGTTCTGACTTCTCGCACTATCCGACCCCATTTTAAATATTACAAAAAGGGACCGATTTAGGTTCCTTTTTGTGTTAAAATTATTTTATGAATCCGTTAATAGTTTTAGCAATATCTCAGATTCTTTTTACCTCAGGGGACATCTTAGCAAAAAGTGGTATGCAAAGAAATGGTTTTACTATTTCAACATTTCTTACCTGGTGGTTTCTGGGATATACATTAATGAGAACCGTAGCAACATTTGGACAATTATATGTTTTCACCACAATGCCAGTTGGAAAAACAATGGCAATGTTTGGTGCTTTTTCTATTATTCTTGTTAATTTATTAAGTTTTTTATTTTTGAAAGAAGTTTTGTCGCCAATAGGATATTTTGGTATAACTTTAGCAGTTTTTGCTTTTATTATATTAGCGTGTGTTAAATAGTTCTAAAAATCTCGGTTCTGATATCTCTCACTATCCGACCCCAGTAATTATTATAAAAAAGAAACCTTAAACAGTTTCTTTTTTGTGTTAAAATCAATTTATGGGGTCAATAACAGATATTAATTATTGGGAAGAACATTGGGGAAAAGTTATATATAAAGAGGCTACTATAACTACTCATCCTGTTGCTTTATGGATAAATAATAATACTCCAACAGGGGATAATCTAAAATGTCTTGAAATAGGTTGTTATCCAGGAAAATTTCTAGCTTTAATAGGCAAAATGGGCTATGAAATAAACGGTGTAGATTGGAACGAAAATATTAATGTTATGGAAGAGTGGTTTAAGTCTAAAAACTATAAATGTGGGGTATTCCAAAAAAATGACTTTCTTAATTACAGATCTTTTAGAAAATATGATTTAGTATGTTCTTTTGGATTTATTGAACATTTTAATAATTGGACAAAAATAATTGATAAACACTTAAATTTAATGGGTAAAAATGGAATATGCTTAATAGAAGTTCCAAATCTAAATTCTCCACTTTACCATTTTCTTTATAAAATATTAGAACCTAAGGTTCTTGAAAATCATATATCTGATGCTATGTCTCTAAATAAAATAAAAAGATATATCAGGACAACTGACCATAATTTAACGAAAGCAGATTATGTTGGACATTTTTATTTTAGATTTGTAACCAAAAAAGGCAGATACTATTCTATATTAGAAAATGTAATAAATTTTTTTGGTAAAATACTAGATTTATTACCTAAAAATATATCTGCAAGGTATATCGGGTTCGTTATAAAATAATAAACACGGGTATTTTATGCTGCGATTTCAGTAGGATTTTTATTTATTTTAGTTCTCTCTTTATAAGCACTTATTCTGTCTCGCATTTTTTTAAGTTCAACAATTTCAGCTTTTTTATCTTTAATACTTTGTTCTGTTGCAAGTCTTGTATTCTCAAGTCTATCTTCGGCCTCTTTAATAGAATCTTCTAAAGAGGTTATTTTTTCTCGGTTTGCACTTAGATATTCTGCAATTTTCCCATCTATAGCTTCAAAGTCTTCGTCAATTTCTGATAATATTGCTTCTGGATCTTCCTTTACTTCTTCTATTACTTCAGGTGTTTCGGCTACAATTTCGGGTTGAACAGTTTCAATTGGTGCTGGTTCAATCACTGTTGGGGTAGCTTCGGGGACATCATTAGTATAAGTAGAATCAATAGAAATTTCTGCAGGGTCTGGTACAACTTTTAAATCTGGCCCAGCGTTAATTTCTTTTGCCAATTCATCATCAGACTCAACTGGTAATTCTGACTGTGGTTGAGTAACCTCTGAAGCCATTGTATTTGTGAGAATTTCAGAAGGTTGGATATTTGGGAATGGATTTTCTGCACTAATATCTTGTCCAGCCTGAGCGACCTGAGATTCAGCGCCAGGAACTATTCCTGTTTCAGGTGTATAAAATTCATTTTGTGGTTTTATTGTTGAGTCCATTTTCCCCTCTTTTACATATTATATTGTATCAAACTAGTTTAAACAATGGAATATTTTCTTGAAATACGTTATAATATCGAAGTTAAAAAGACAATTTAAATCTGTTGATTTAAATTGCAAAGGAAGCGTAGCGTAAGTGCGGAATAAATAATATAAATTATTTTGAAGCACGTCAGCTTTCGCTGACGTGCGCCCGTAGCTCAGGGGATAGAGCAGTAGCCTTCTAAGCTATTGGTCGTAGGTTCGAATCCTACCGGGCGCACCATCATCAGAATAAACTGACAACCTTCAAAATTATATATTTTTTTCGGTTTCTCGTTATTCTTCCTCAAAAATGAAAACCAACAGATTTTCATTTTAAATCGACAAAATCTATTGATTTTTGCCGAAAGAGGAGGATTTGCGAAAGGATGAAGACTTGGTTTGGCCCACGTCGGAATCCGTCAGCGAATTCCGACGTGGGCCCGTAGCTCAGCTGGTAGAGCAGTTGCCTCTTAAGCAATTGGTCGTGCGTTCGAGCCGCACCGGGCCCACCAGTTCAAAATAAGCCATAGAATTAATAGAAAAATATATTATAAATCTATTATGAAAATAATAATTAATGGAGTAGAATAATCATTATGAAAACAAAAAACATTACGCCTATAGTTATTGGGATAGTAGCATTTCTTGCAATCTTAGGAGTAGGGGTCGCAATTAAATTTTCTAGTGGATCAACAGATTCAAAGTCAGAAAGTATAATCCAAACAGATAATACAGTAGAAAATGCAGCTTCAAAGATCGAAGCGCCTGAGATAAAAATAACCGACGATAATTTTGATAAAGAGGTTTTAGAATATAAGGGGATTGTAATGGTTGATATGTTTTCACCAACATGTCCTCATTGCCAAAACCTTGGTCCCGTTATCACTGAAATTGCCAAAGAATTTAAAGGAAAATATAAAATTGGTAAACTTGATGTTA
Organism: Patescibacteria group bacterium; assembly: GCA_041737595.1. Classification (GTDB taxonomy): domain Bacteria; phylum Patescibacteriota; class CPR2; order UBA1875; family UBA1875; genus JBGSRK01. Next base: position 77,937 of record JBGSRK010000010.1, on the reverse strand, counting down.
TGACTTCTTCAAAATCTGCAACTGATTATAAGATTGAAAGTGTCCCAGCATTAATATTTTTTAAAGATGGTACAGAAGTTAAAAGATTAATAGGGGAACAGGAAAAAGATAAAATTATAGAAACCTTAGAAGAGATATCTAAAAACTAAATATCTTATTAAATAACAATCTGAAAAGGCGCTTTTATGCGCCTTTTTTGTAAAATTTTATTAAAGCTTTCACTTTATCCGAGACTTCTAGAGGGGTCATATCTGCCTTTACAATATATTCAGTTGCCCCGAGTTTATAAATTTCTTCAGCAGTTGATTCATTACCGAGGTTGGTTAGCATTACAGTGATTACATCTTCATACCCTTGTTTTTCTTTAATGTATTTTAAAACATCTAATCCATTTACTTTCGGCATCATAATATCAAGGAGTGCAATATCGGGTTTCCAACCTTCTAAAATTGTAATTGCTTTTTCTCCATCTTCAGCAAATTGGACTTCAAAACCTTCCATCTCGAACTTTCGACGATACATGTCGATTAATTGTAGGTCATCTTCCGCAAGTATAATTTTTATAGCCATATGTCCTTCAATATATTATTGCATTCTAATTATAAAAGTATGTTATAATTATTGCAAGGTGGAAAGCTTAATGGGCTTTCCGTTTTAATTATATGAATACATTAACTGTTGAAAAAAATGATATAAAAATTAATGAGGTCCCAAAAGAAGCTCAAGCCTTTTATTATCCAGCCGGTGAAAGAGCTATATTCTTTGTCCATGGTTTTTCTGATTCACTTTGTCGGGTTAATGGCTTTGCAAAATTTCTTTCAAAAAGAGGAATAACTACTAAGGGAGTTTTATTGCCAGGTCATGGGACTAATTGGGAAGATTTAGCTAAAACCACCCCTAAGGATTGGTATAATGAAGTTGAAAAAGGAATTTTAGAATTATCAAAAAATGTTAAAGAAATATATATTGTCGCTATTTCATTTGGTGGTAATTTAGCTTTAAAATTCGATGCAATCCATCCGGGTATAATTAAAGGCCTTGTATGTATCGAAACACCAATGAAAATCAAATATCAACCTATAACGAAAAGAGCCATACCTTATGCTAAAAAAATAGGAATGGAATATTGGAATAAACAATATTTGAAAGTTTTAAAACACCCTGAAAAAGAAATTGTTTTTAAACAAGGAGTGCTTGATAAGATGCCACTAGATAATATTGCACAAGTTATTGAATTTATTGAGAAACAAAAAAGTTTTTTAAAAAAAGTTACTTGTGACGTTCTTGTCATTCAATCAGAAAAAAGTAACTTAATTAGACCTGAATCACCTCAAATAATAATTGATTCAGTTAGTTCAAAAAGAAAGCAAATATTTAAAATTGATAATGTTTATCATGCATTTCTTTCTGAACCCGCAAAAAGAACAATTTTTTATGAAGCCTGCAAATTTTTTAAGATAGATTATTAAAAACTTTTTGTTATACTAAGGGCAAGATGAAAACAACTGTTATAGATTCATTTATAGAAAGTGTAGGGAAGTTTCCAGAAAAAACTGCACTTTTTTATAAAGAAAATCATCATTTTGAATCACTTTCATATGCTGAGATATATAAATATGCTGAGAAGTTAGCTATCTTCATGAAAGACATGGGTGTTGTTTCTAATGATAGAATTATGATTATCTCAGAAAATCGACCAGAATGGGTTATAACAGATATTGCTTCATTAATTTTAGGAGCAATATTGGTCCCTATTCATAGTGTCCTTTCTGCTACCCAAATTAGTAGCATAATTGAAGAAACAGAACCTAAAATGATATTTGTGTCCGACAGAGAAATTTTTGATAAGGTTTCTGAAATTAAAAATATTTTCCCAAAAAATACAAAAATAATTTATATGGAATCAGATTTAGAATCTGACCACCCAACCTTATTAGATAAATCAACTTATCTTTTTAAAACTGAAGTATATGATCGAAAATATGAAACTAAAATTAATCCAATAAAACATGATGAAGATAGAATTATTACTATAATTTATACCTCGGGCACAACTGGTAGATTTAAGGGGGTTGAGTTAACTAATCGAAATATTATGTCAAACATTGAGGGCGTTCTTGCAGGTGTAGAAATAACCGAAAATGATAAGTTTTTATCAATTTTGCCACTCTCTCATGTGTTTGAAAGAACAGTTGGATATTATATTCCTCTCGTGCGCGGTGCAACAATTTCTTATGTTATTGATTCAAATCAGCTTTCCGAATTTGCTCAAAAAGAGAAACCAACTATAATAATTGCGGTCCCACGTCTTTTTGAAAAAGTTTACGCCAAAGTTAAAGAGTCAGCCGAAAAATCACCGATTACAAAAATAATATTTAAAATTGCTTTTAAAATAGGTAAAGATTTTCCAAGAGATACAATTGCATATAAATTAGCCGACAAAGTTGTTTTTCATAAAATAAAAAATGCGTTTGGTGGGCAATTAAGATTTTTTGTTTCAGGCGCAGCGTCACTTGCACAAGAAATTGGTGAATTTTTTGATGCACTTGATATCCCAGTTTTAGAGGGATTTGGGCTAACAGAAACATCCCCGATTTTAGCTAATAATACTTTAAAAAATAGAAAATATGGGACTGTAGGGAAGGCTCTTCCAAATGTTTCAGTAAAAGTAAAAAATGGAGAACTTTTAGTAAAGGGTCCAAATGTTTTTAAGTCTTATTATAAAAATCCAGAAGCAACTAAAGAAGCTTTTACAACTGATGGTTGGTTTAAGACCGGTGACCTTGTCACTATAGATAAAGAAGGATTTATAAAATTTGGAGCAAGACAAAAAGAAATAATAGTTCTTTCAACGGGCAAAAATGTCGGGCCAGCTCACCTTGAGGAAAAGATGCAAATGTCTCCATATATTTCACAATCATTTGTTTTTGGAGATTGTGAAAAACATGTTGCTGCATTAATTGTCCCAGAAAAAACAAAAATTCAGGGTTTTAATAAAGAAAAACAGTACGCAGTTATCCAAAAAGAAATAGATATCTTTTTGAATAAAGATGTAGCGACTTATGAACAAATTAGAAAATTTTTAATTATTCAGAAGCCTTTTACGGTTGAGAATGGTCTTCTAACTCCAACTTTAAAAGCTCGCCGGAAAGAAATCACAGAAAAGTATAAAAAACAGATTGATTCTTTCTATACCTGTTAAACATTTCTTTTTTATACTAATTATCTTATAATACTTATACCAAAAGGGGGTTAATGAGCGAAGTTATTTCATATCATGAATTAGAGGGGGGAGGAGATAAGTCTCCAACTACTCAATATACAGACTCTATGCATAATGGAGAGTTTGGTGATGATTTTAAAACTGCCGAAGGTTTAGGTGCAACCAATGTTCAAGAAATTGCCGAGCAGTCAGATATGACAGTCGAACAAACTAGAAATCAAATTAATTCTAGAATAAAATCGAATGATTCTTTAGTACGTGGAGGCGCGCGTATAGGAGATATTATAGATGAAACTGGGGATAGAGTTGGTGAAATAAGACCATTTTTTGAAGTAACTCAAAGACAAGAAAATGCTGCAAAAAGAGAAATGGAAAAGGCTCAAAAAGAGAAATTAGATGAAATTATAGCAAAAGAACGAGCAGAAAAAGAGGCTAAAGAAGTAGAAGAAAAAGGTGAAAAAGCCAAAGGTGGTGAATTTCTATCAGAAGAAATATTAAAAGTATTAACTGAAATTTCTCCCAAAGGGGTCAAAAGTTTATTGGCTAAGTTAGAACAAATTAGTAATAACCCCGCTGAATTTGTAGAAGATATGATAGATGCGAAAAAAATGAAAAAAGTTCTTCTTGCGATTCAAATTTTAATAAGATCTCATGTCGAAGACGAAGGGACTTCAACTGAAATAAGAACCACATTAGAATGGATTAACGATACTATTTCAACTATAGATAAAATTTTAGAAGAAGAGGGTAAAAAAGAAACTAAAGAAGATGAAGACGAAGAGCCTGTTCAACCTCCAATTCAACCATCAACTCCACCAGACCCAAATAATACTCCCCCAGCAACTACTGGGGAGGATGGAGAAAATAGTGATAATGATGGGAGTGGGAACAAGCCAAGGAGTGAAGATGGTGATTCTGTTGAACCGTCTGAAACTGAAAAAATCGATGATACAAACTATACATTAATTGAAACTGCAACTAAGTTATATGAAAGTTCAGGAGAAACAGGCGGATATATTGATATTTCAACACTAAGAAACAATTATACTGATAGACTTTTAGATAAAAGAAAACTTAGATCACAATTCACTTGGAACCCAGCTAAACAGGGTGAATTAAATCGTGCTCGTGTTGAATATGAATCAGGTATCCTAAATTATGCGAATCAAGAAGGATTAGCAAGGGCTAAAAGAAGTGAACGTGGAAGAAGGCCCGAAAGAATAGAAACAGAAGAGACTTATGAAAAAACATTAAAAGAATGGGAAGAAGCTAATGATGATGTGAGCCCATATAAATATACTTTGAGAGAAAAAGAATGGAAAGAAAATTATGAATCGAGAAACCCATATGAGTATGATAAAAAATTAAAGGCTTGGAAAGGCAGTGAACCAGTACCACCAAAAAGAGGGGTAAACGAAACACAAATTGATTTTGATCTTAAAGTGGCTAAATATGAAAAATCATTAATTAAACATAAAGATGAAAAACCTCAAGAACCATTAACAATAGAAGAATATGAGAATGCAAAAAGAGATATAAAACCAAAGAGACCTATGCAAATGGATGAATGGGAAAGATTAAAACCAAAACCTAAAGAAACTCTTGAACAATACAATAAAAAATTAGAAAAATGGGCAAAATCTTTCTTTGATTTAGTTCACGAAGAAACCGCAAAATTATTTTTTGAAGAAGAAAGTAAAAACAGAATTAATGAAGAAGCTGATAAAGAAGATAATGAAGGTTTGTTTGGTGGTGCCTATCGGAAGGTGAAAAATTTTATTAGAAAACATCCAGTTATTTCATCTGTCGCATCAATTGCTATTTCTGGTGCAGCCATTACTCTAACAGCTAGTGGCGGTTTACCAATAGTTGTTGGGCTACTTGGTGCCACATCTGCAGCATCTGCAACTCACGCCTTCTCTGAGACAAGGAATAGAAATAGAGATAGTTTATTACATAAACAAGAATCTGGAGTAATTGATGCAATGTCAGAAGATGATATTTATAAAAGACTTGGTGCACAGGCTGCACATAATATAAGAGTTGGCGAAAGAATTGGGACTGGTGTACATCCGATAAGAGGTGCACATGAGGAAGATAGACTAAGTTATGAACACCAAGTAGAAGAAATGACGAAAAGACTTAAAGTGCTTACAGTCGAGAAACTTAAAAAAGAACTAAAAAAAGCTCAAGAAAAAAAAGGTGAAAAAATCCCATTAACTCTTGGAGAAATTGAAGCAGCTAGGAGTAAGATATTGTTAGAGTCTATAAGAACTTTTGATAGATCTATAGATAAGAGACATGATGAAGAGAATATTGTTAGAAATCATATATTAAGAAATATGGGCATTGCTGGCATTGCAGTTGGATTACCTGCAGGTTCGTTAACTTGGGTTGGTACATTAATGGGTTAAAGGAGGAATTATGACAGATCTAAAATTTGATTTAATTAAAGAACTTAAACTTGAACATTTAAGTAATGAAGAAAAAGACGAGATGCGCAAGAAATACGCAGAGATTTTAGAAGAAAAAATTTCATCAAGAATTATGGATGAATTACCTGAAGAAAAAGTTAAAGAACTTGAGAAAATTATTGCTGAAGGTAAAAATGAAGAAGCAAATAAATATATTGTAGATAATGTTCCTAATATTGATATCATTGCTCGAGAAGAATTTGAATTATTAAAAAATAGAATTATTGAAATGAATCAAGCACTTCAGACAGATGATATTGGGAAAATATAAAAAAGATTAATTAATTTCTAGAATTTTATATATCTCGTTTTTTTGGGGGAGGTTGACTTTTGCAACCTCTCCTTTCTTTTTCCCAAGAAACGCCGAACCAACAGGGCTTTTGGGAGAAACTATTTTTATTCCATCTTTTTCTTTAGATATTATAGACTCGATTATTTGAAAGGTAGTTATATTCTCATTATTTTCTGCTTTTACATTGGAATAAGTAGTAATAATATTTTTTGGTAATTTTTCTATTTCGATAATTTCGTATTCATCTAATATTTTTTTAAGCAAAATCATTTCATCTTCCAACCGATGAATTTTATTTTCAAGAACAACATATTCTGGAATTCCTTGGGGGAATGACCCACCGTGTGCTGCAGCTTCTCCAAGTTTTCGTGAAAATAACTCCTTTTCATGTTTTAACAGGTCGATTTTTATTTCGACCTTATCTTTATCTTCTGGGGTTAAATATAAATAGTTCATAAAATATGTAGATAAATTTTATCACAAACACCGATATTTATTCATTTTTTTAAAAATATTTTTAACTACTTTACTAATGTACATTAGTAAAGTGAATAAAAATAAATATATTTAGTAAAATTTATATAGTCACGTCACTAAAGTGAAGTACATAACATGCTTATGTTATAATATCTAGGTCTATATTTTTAAGATAAGGAATATAATATTTTAAGTAATTAGTGGTAGAATAATTATAAGTAGTAAAAGGAGATAAAATGAAATTAATATATAAGGAAAGTATATCTAGTGATGTTTGGAATTGGCAAGAAACCTTAAATAATACAGGTTCCTATGGGCAGGATTGGCTTAAAAATTGGCCCAAAGATCTAACAAAAAAGGATGCTCATGATAAAAAGAAAATGCGTGCATATTTAAATAATAAATATTATAAGAGTGGTGCAGTAAAAAAATATATTGAATGGATGCAGGTTGCCATAAATCCAAAAAATATAGAAGAACCTCTTATAAAAATAACTGGTAAAAAAGTACCATTTAAAGAAGTTTATGTAATTTTTACAACTAATATGCGTTGTCCATATGATTCGGATGATGGGGGATTTTATGCCCATTATGGGGCAAGTCCAGATTGGTTTTATAAAACTGCGATGCATGAATGTATGCATCTTATAGTTCATAAATATTATTGGAAGATGATGCTTGATGCTGGTCTTTCAAATCAACAAGCACATGATATTAAAGAAGCGCTAACAGTACTTCTGAACCCTGAATTTGAAAAATGGAGTATACCGTCTAAAGGATATCCAAACCACCAAAATCTTAGAAAAGATATCGAAAAAATTGCGAAATCAGAAAAAGACTTTGGAAAGATTTTATCAAAAACAATTAAAGTTTTTCTAAAAAAATATAGAAAAAAAGTTTCTTAATTTTTTTGTCTAACCACTTCGCTAAAGCGAAGTACATAACATGCTTATGCTTTCATAAAGTGAAGTATAGTAGTGTGGTATATACACATTTATTGTGAATGGAGTTAATTGATTTTTAGTTTTTTTTGAATTACAAGTTTTATGATAAAAAATAATAAATTATGTTAAAATGTAGTGGTTAAAGCAATTATTAATGAAGCGTTATTCTAAATTTAGTAATGTTAAAGAATTAAGAGTGGTACGCTCTGCAGAGAGTGTTCATTTTTATGCCGAAATAATTAAAGATTCGCTAAACAATATCCCTAAAAAAAATCAATCCGAAGCGCTTGAAGAGATTTCAAAAGTGGTTGAAAAAGCTTGGGGCAAATTTCCTAAGAAATATTTGGAAAACAGTATTTTACATACAAGATATTTAATGCTTTTAAGAAATAATAAGGATGATCTAATTGGGGTAGCCCCGATTAAAAAAATTCATATTGATGGAAGATATGTGTATTCATTTGGGCTTACGGCTGTTGACCCTGATTATCAAGGGCTTGGCTTTATGAAAAAAATGCATGCTACTCTTGGCCTTAAAATATTCATGGAAAATTTATTACACTTTAAAACAAAAATTGAGTTTGTTTTTATTACTCCTAATATTAGAACTATTGGGGCTTTAGCAAAAGTGGCTGATTTTATTTATCCTAACCCGTATAAAGTAGACGAGAAAACAGGGAAGATTGATTATGCAGATGATAGAACTTGGGAAACGATCAATCTTTATCTTAAAGCAACAGGTGAAACTTATCGAAAACTTGATAGATGTGGTGACGTAATGATAGGTTTTTATGATGATAAGCCGAATCTTATTTTTAGAGAAACAGAAAATATCCCAGATAAAAAGCTTCGAATTTTTGCAAAACATTATTTAAAACCAGGTAACGAAGTTGTGGTTCGTTCTATTGTTAGTTTAGGGGGGCTCATAAGGGATGAATATTAATATTATTCAGATATGGAACGATCTCGCTGTTAACCAATATCATGTTGACCCAAAAATATTTATTTTTTTGATGTTATTTTCTGTCCCATTCTATTACTTCGGTTGGTATGGGCTTTTGCGCGAGGCAGTAGATTTTAGAAAAAGATATAAAGACAAAAATTTAAATCTTAAAATTACAGATATTCTAACCGAAAACGGATTTATTTTCCCATTAGTGGTTAATCGAGCCGCTTGGGTTATGCCATATATTTATGTAATTGGTTGGGGCCGAAATATTCCTTGGTGGTTCTGGGTGCTTTTTATTGGTTGGATTTTTATTTCAACCTTTTTATTTTGGAATAAGTTAAAAGAAAAGATTAATAATCAAGTTTAATAGTTGACAACTTATATACAACTATATAAAATCTAATTATAATAAGTTGTAAACAAATCATGGAAAAAATAAAAGAAATAGTAAAGAAGAGAATAAAAGAAAAAGGGCAAATTAAAGTTTCAGATATTACACTTGAAACTGGCTATAGTCGTGCGTATATACAACGAAAGATGAGTGAAATGGTTCGCCTAGGTGAAATATCTCTTATTGGTAGGGCCAACAAAGCTATTTATGTTCTTGGTTCTAAAAACTTTGCAAGCAAGGTTTTAATGCGGGAATTTAAAAATAAGGACCTGAGCGAGGATTTTATTTGGGACAGAATAAAAGATGAAACATTGTTTAGTGATGTTAGTAAAAAAACAAAAGAAATTATTACTTATGCATTTACCGAAATGCTTAATAATGCGATAGATCATTCAAAATCTGAAAAAATAAATATTCAATTTGAAAAAGATAATAATCTGATTAATTTTAATATCTCAGATGATGGTGTTGGTATTTTTAATAATATAAGGAAGAAAAAAAAATTAAAGTCAGATATTGAAGCAATACAAGATTTAATGAAAGGGAAACAAACCACCGCGCCAGAGGCACATTCGGGTGAAGGGATTTTTTTTACCTCAAAGATTGCAGATAAATTTATAATATATGGCTCGGGGCATAAAATTATTTTTGATAATACCATACCCGACGTTTTTCTTGCTACTAACCCAAAAAGATGCGGGACTCGGGTTTCTTTTTCTATTAAAAAAGACGCTATCAAAAATCTCTCTGATGTTTTTAATAAGTATTCCGATCCTGAAACATTTAAGTTTACTAAAACAGAAATAAAAGTAAATCTTTATAAAAACGATACAGTTTATATTTCCAGATCTCAAGCAAGAAGAATTCTTTTTGGTCTTGGTAAATTTGATATTTTAACTTTAGATTTTAAGGGTATAAAAATGATAGGGCAGGGCTTTGCTGATGAGATTTTTAGAGTTTGGGCAAATCAAAACAAGAAAAGAGAAGTAAAATACATTAATGCAAGTCAAGAAGTAGAGGTAATGATTAAACATGCTACCTCGGAATAAATTAAAAGAAAAAATAAACATATAAATATTTAGATACGTCACTAAAGTGAAGTACATAATTTGCTTGTGCTTTTATAAAGTGAAGTAGATAAATTGATGGAAGTCCGACTTCCATCAATTTTGATAAGGTCAGTTCTTTTAAATTTGTATTTATATTTATAATTTTATGAAAGTATCATTTATGTTATTATGGAAGCACAAAGCAAGGGGGATTTATGACCGACAAAAAGTCCGATAAAAAACAAAAATATACTTATGATGAAATTTTTCAGAGGAATATTGGAGTTTTTACAGAAAAAGAACAAGAGAAAATAAAAAATATTTCAGTATCAATAGCTGGGCTTGGTGGTGTGGGTGGAATTTTATTTGAAAGACTTGTTCGGCTTGGAATAGAAAAATTTAAAGTTGCTGAACCTGATATTTTTGAAATTTCAAATTTAAATAGACAAATTTTTTCGGATTCTACTAATATAAATAGAAAAAAAATCGATATAATTTTAGATAATTGTAAAAAAATAAATCCCAATCTCAAGATAGAGATATTTAAAGAGGGTGTGTCAGAAGAAAATGTACAAAGATTTGTACAATCAGATATTATTGTAGATGCTATAGAATATAATCTGCCTTACTATTTATACTTACTTCATAAGGTAGCCAGAGAAAATAATAAAATTGTTCTTGCGGCTCAAGCAATTGGTTTAGGGGCGAATTTATTTGTTTTTTCTGATAAAAGTATAAAATTTGAAGATTATATTGGATTAAAAAAACCAGAAAAAATGACAACAGAGGCCATAAACAAACATAGAATCCCAATAAATAAGTTTTGCCCTAAAATTCCTACTTATACTGCAAAAGCTTTGGCTCAAAAAATATTCAAAAGAGAAACATATATTCCCAGTACTAGTTTAGGTGTTACGGCCGCAGCATCTCTTATTGAGATGGCTATAATAAAACAATTTGTGTATAAAAAAGAATTAAAAATCACCCCAGAATATTATGAAATTGATTTTTATGAGTTATTAAAAAAATGAAAGAAAAATATTTATGGCATGTTTATTCATATTTATATAATTCTTTATTAGCGTTACCCTCTTATAATCAATTATTAAATAACATATTTATTGCTTCAAATATAAACTCCAATGAAAATGTGTTAGATATTGGTTCAGGTACTGGTAATTTTGAAAGATTATATGGTGATACTGGCAATTTTACTATGATGGATAGTTCAAAACAGATGGTTAAAATATCGAAGAAAAAAATCAAAAAAGGTAGTTTTATTATCCATGATATGAATAAATATCATTATCCATTAAATAAAAAATTTGAAAAAATAATTTCAATAAATTCTCTAATAGGGGTAGATGATATAAATAAATTTTTTTTAGAAATTAACTCATTATTAACAGAAAATGGAGAATTAGTAATAACCAGTTCAATTGAAAATAATATTTTAAAAATTATAAAATGTTCATTAACTGGGATTAAGGCTAAATATATCCCTAAAATTATTATATATACTCCAGGTCTAATTTTAGTTTTTTTGTTAAATATATTTTTAGTTAATCCGAAAAATATTAGAATATATAAAAAAGACGAAATAATCGAAGCCATTAATAATAGTGGGCTAAATGTTATTACAAAAAAATTAGTTTACTGTAATACTAGTGTTCTAATTATTGCTAAAAAATAATATAATGGTTTATAGCTTATTAAATTCGGAGGGAAAGTGTTTGGAACATACGTTGGAATTTTAGTTTTATTAGTAACAATATTTATTTCAATATTAGTTTTGTTGCGTAATATAAAAAACAGTATCAATATTAGTTTTGCCGGGATTGGTGCATCAATGGTGTTATGGTTAATAACTAATATACTTGCCGATTTTTCAAGTACTGTAAGTGGAGAACTTTTTTGGTCTAGGACCACATTATTAGGAGCATTATTTATTGCTTCTTTTTTATTGCTTTTTTCTATATATTTTCCTATTGAAAAACCAAAAATTAATAAAATATTCAAACTAGTTTTATTTTTGCCACCTTTATTCTTTCTCCCTTATTTATTAAGTAATTCAAATTTATCTGTAAATATAGTTGATGGGAATATAGCTGAAATGATTCCAGGCCAACTTTATATATATTTTCAAATATATTTTATTTTATATTCAATTTTAGCCCTTAGCATGCTTTTATATAAGCGCTATAAATCAAAAGGGATAGTTAGAGAACAGATTAAACTGATGTTTTTTGGAGTATTTTTAACTGCTGTTATTGCATTGTCAATTTTGGGGATTTCTTTAATGTTAGGGAAGATTGTTGGTTCAAGCATTATCCCTTCTTCTTTAATTTTCTTCTTATCATTTACTGCTTATGCGATTGTCAAACATAAAATGATGGATATTCGGATGGTGGTGGCGCGGTCTGTGGCGTATTCAATTCTGGTATTTTCAATGGCGGCAATTTACGCTGGAGGTGTTTTTGGATTTGAGCGTATTTTATTCCCAGGACAAAACACATTAAATCTTGGACAAATGGCCGTTCGTACAACTCTTGCTGTTCTTATGGCTTTCTCTTTCCAACCACTTAAGCGTTGGATTACGCGTATTACAGATAAAATATTCTTTAAAAATCAATATGATCCAGAGGCACTTCTAGATACTTTTGCGCATACAATCGGTTCCACAATTGTTCTTATTGAAATGATGTATAAAATACTTGAACTTCTGCAGCGTGAAATGAAAATTACAAGAGGGGTTTTAGTTGTTTTAACAGATGTTGGCGAGATATATAATTCTCAAACCATAGGTTATAAAGAAGCAATAAAATTAGAAGAAGCAGATATAGTTAAGCTTGCAAAAGATGGCATATTAATTAGTGATGAATTAGAAGACTCATCTCATTATAAAAAACTTCTAAAAAAATATAATGTTTCTGTTTCTGTGCCGATAAAAACAAATGCAGACACAGTTGGTGTACTTCTTCTTGGCGAAAAACAATCTGGTGATATGTATTCTGGTTCTGATCATAAAATATTTGAAATTATTGCTCCAGAAATGGCAGTTGCGATTACTAATGCAAAGTCTTTTGAAAAGATTGAAAAATTTAATGTTACTTTACGGCAGGAGATTAAAAAAGCAACTCATGAACTTGAAAAAAAGAATAGTCAGCTCCGAGAACTTGATAAAGCTAAGGATGAATTTATCTCAATGGCTTCTCATCAGCTTCGTACACCACTTACAGCCATCAAGGGCTATCTTTCTATGTTGCTTGAAGGTGATGCAGGGGAAATAAAAGTTTCACAATACGACTTCGTAAACGAGGCTTTTTCGGGCGCAAATCGTATGGTTGGGTTAATAAATGATCTTTTGAATGTATCAAGAATGGAAACAGGCAGATTTTTTATTGAACCAGTGGAGATTGATATGGAAAGAGTGGCAGGGGAAGAAGTTAAACAATTACAAAATCATGCTAAAGAAAAGAAATTAAAATTATCACTTGTAATAAAGGGCAAAACTCCTCATGTTTGGGCCGACGAAACAAAAATAAGACAGGTAATGATGAATTTTATAGATAATGCGGTTTATTATACGACTGAAGGAAGTGCCACAATAACCCTTGAACATGATAAAGAAAACGTTATTTTTAAAGTAACAGATACAGGTATTGGTGTCCCTAAGGCTCAACAGGCAAATTTGTTTACTAAGTTTTATCGAGCCGATAACGCAAGACATGTTCGTCCAGATGGAACAGGGCTTGGGATTTATCTTGCAAAACGTGTTATGGATGATCATGGTGGAGAACTTATTTTTCATTCAGAAGAAGGCAAAGGATCAGTATTTGGATTTAAATTACCAATAAAATCAAAATTAAAAATAAAACGAGCTTCTGCTCCTGCCCCAACACCTGGTTCTCCTACAACCCCAGCTATTGGAGAACTTGCTGCAGGAATAGGGGTTAGCCCATCAGTTTTAGAAAATACAAAAGCAGAAATAGGAGCAACTGTTACACCTGGGAGTCCAATTGCCACAGGAGATGTGATTGCAACAAAAGCAGCAGGGATTGAAACGCCCCTTCCTGATAGTGTAGATAAAAAAGACCTCGAACAAACTGCAAAAGAACTAAAAGTAAAATCATAATTTATAATTGAAATTTAGGGACAAGCAAAAATAATATACTCTACCGCTTACTTACTATTATTAGCCATAACTAAGATGACAAATAAAAACTATTGACATTAATTATACCTAGGTATAGTATTAGCTTAATTAAATATAAGGATTATCAATGTTGAGCAGTTCGCTTAATGTTTTGAGAAAGGGGGACAGGCATACAAGCCTGTCGTTTTACAACTCACTGGCTATAATAGCGTTAGAGGATATTTTTACGACCGCCCTGTGCGGTCTTTTTTGTACTAATAAATTGGGGGAGGAGGTCTAAAATGCTTAGAAAAATGTTTTCCTGGTTTTTAATATTTATAATGATGTTTTCTCTTTTACCAGTTACTCCATCAGTTGCTTTTGCTGCTGCTGATGCTACGGCTGAGGCAGAACCTACCCCACCCGCCACTGGTAAAATAGAACTTACATCAAAAAGAACAGAAAATAGCAAAATTTATCTTAAGTCCGATGGTAGTAAGGAGCTAGTAACAGCCGAAATACCTATGCATTATGAAAGTACAATAAATAATGTAAGGACTTTTGAGGACATTGATTCAAATATTACGGATACTGGTCTTTTAAGTAGTCTTTTATATGGTGATGATTATAAAAATAATAAAAATAGTTTTGATTTAAGACTCAGTAAGAATCTTTCAAAAAAAAGTTTTTCATTAAATAAAGATGGTGTTTCTATTACTGCCAATATTGGTGAATTCAAATCTAAAACAGGTGCTACGCTTCTTACAAAATCAACTGCTTCATCAAAAACTTATACAACTGGTACTAATAAACTTAATTATGCCAATGTAATACCAAATACTGATTTAACTTTTTACTCAGTTAATGATGGTATAAAAGAATATATTACACTTTATAAACAGAGTTCTTTAGGAGAATTTTCTTTTGACTTAGCTGTAAGTGGTGGGACAATTGCGGCGATAGGTGATGGTTCATATAAAATTGTAAGTGCAAGAACTAATACTGAAATATTTCGTATCCCACGTTTTTTAATGTGGGATTCGAAAGGTGGTAAAGATAATGAACAGAATTCATATAATTATAATGTACCCACTGTTTTAAGCACTATTACTGGTGGTTATCGTTTAACAGTAAAACCTGACTTAAGGTGGCTTAGTGCACCTGAGCGTGTATTCCCAATTTATATTGATCCTACAATTACTCAATATGTAACCGAGGATTCTTATGTCCAAAGTGGTTATCCTACAACAACATCGTGGGATCAACGTGCATTATATGTAGGGACTGGTTCAACAAAAGGGATTATGAGAACCGAAACAAAGTTTACTTTACCTGACCTTTCTGGTGCTCGAATTTTAAGTGCTGCTTTTGATGTTTACCAATATGGTAACTGTAATGGAGTTTGTCCTACAAGTAGTGTAACTGCTTATACAACTGCTTCTTATAACCCCACTAATGTTTATTGGAATAATAAACCAGCTTTTCTTAATAGTTGGGGGTCTGCTTCACAAGCAAACCCATATGGTTGGTACCATCAAGATGTATCGAGTCTAGTGAGACATTGGTATGAAGGTGGAAATAGCACGGGATCTTGGATTGGTTCTATTGGTTTTGCCTCTACCGCAGAAGGTACTTGGGGCTATCGCACCTGGGTTTCCAAGAATAACCCTGACTACAGTAATAGTTATCCTAAATTAACCGTTAGTTATAATGATTATAATGCTACTTATTATCCTACTGATGTACCGTCCATGTTTGCAGGTACAACGACGGAAGTTCCAATTACAGTTGTAAACACGGGTAGAAATGTTTGGTTATCTAGCCAAACTAAGGTTAGTTATCACTGGGTTAATAATACTACCGGTGCCGTCTTAAAATCAGGGCTACAGACAGATATACCAGCAAATGTGGCTGCTAAGGGTGGGATAACAACGGTTTTAGCAAAAGTGAAGGTGCCAACTATTGCTGGGTCATATACTCTTCAATGGGATATGATACAGCCAGGTATTACTTGGTTTTCTGATCAAGGTGTAGTTAAGGGTCTCAAAACCGTTACGGTAAGTGCTCCATCATTTTCTTCTATAACTCATATTGGGTCTGACTCGATTTATTCTAAAGTAGGGCCAGTTGATGCTGTAACGGGTGGAATTTCTTATAGTTCTACTGATATGTCAGTACCTTCAAGTATTGGTGGTGTTTCATTTAGCAGAAGCTATGATTCAAATCAGCTTTCTAATAAGACTTTTAATCAAGATGCAAATGGGTATATAAAGACATGGCTTTTTAATGGTCCATATAAAGAAGCAGTGGTTGCTAGTAGGCTGACTAAAGCATTTATACCTGGTGAAGCTACTATGAAACCAAGCCCAGGTATGACTGGAAGTAATAATCTATGGGCCCCCGAAACAGAAACAGAGACTACTCAAGTTAGACTTAATCAGGTTTTTCACCGTTTATCAAATTTCCAAGTAGATACGGCCACTAATGTTTCTGCCTACGCTCATGTTTATGTCTATTCACCGTCAGATCAGACAGTACAATTAAGATTAGGTTCTGATGATGGGATTAAGGCTTGGTTAAATGGAACAGTTCTTATTTCTCGAGAAATTACTAGAACACTAACTCTTGATAGTGACATAGTATCTGCAAATTTGCGACAGGGCTGGAACTCACTTACCTTAAAGGTTTCTCAAGGCTCCGCCAGCTGGCAGATGTCGGCGAGATTTACAAATACATCTGCTCAACCATTAAGTGGGCTTATATATAGTACTTATAACCCTGAAATTTGGAAAGATCAAGGTGTATTAGGGAGTGGTTGGAGTGCTAGTTTTGAGGAGAGGTTGTATATATCTGATCCTGAAAATATCTATTACAAAAATGGATCAGGAAATATTAATGTATATACAAAAAATACTGATGGTACCTATAAGAAACCAGCAGGAATAACTGTATCTCTAACTAAAAATTTGGATGGAACATATTATCTTTTAGATAAATCTGGTAACAAAAGCTATTTTGGTACCGATGGGAAAATAAGTCGTAAAACGAATTTATTAGGTAATACTTTAAGTTATGAATATGTTAATGGTCTTTGTTCACGTATAATTAATCAGAATCGGTCACTTGCGTTTGAGTATAATGCCGCCAGTCGCCTAATAAAGGTTAATAATAATGCAAATCAAGCGGTTCGTTACGAATATGATGCAAATGGAGTGTTATCTAAAGTGTTTGATGGTCAAGATAATTATTATGAATATTCATATATTGAAACAAGTAAATTAGAAAGATTTAGGGATAAAGCTGGTGCTGTTACTTCGATAACATATACTGGGGACAAAGTTAATGCAATTACGGATGCTCTCGGAAATGCAACAAATATTACATATGTCGATAGATTAACAACTATTACTGACCCTCTTGGTCGAGTGACTAAATTGGGGTTTGATAGTGCAAATATGTTGTCTACGATGACAAATGCTAAAAATTATCGTGAAAAATATGTTTATGATATAAATTTTAATCTTACAAAAACATTCCCTGATCTTGCTACAAACGATATTTATTACTACTCCATAAATTATAAATATGATGTTAATCGTAATCTATTAGAGACAACTTATCCTGATGGTAATAAAACTACTTATGTATATGTAGGGAATGATATGACTTCTTCTACAGATATGAAGGGTCAAATTACAAGATATACTTATTCTACAGATGGTAAAAGACTTCTTTTAAGTGTTACCGACAGTAACGCCAAGGTTACTACTTATGGGTATGATGCGATGGGCAGAATAGTTTCGGTTACTGACCCTAAATTACAAGTAAGCCGTTATACCTATAATTCGGAGGGAGATATTCTTACGGCTGTTACTCCTAAAGGAGAAATTATGACTAACGAATATAACAGTATTGGGCTAATTATAAAGAATATATCTACGCTTGGTAAGATTTCTACTATTGAATATGACGGACTTAATCGGCCAGTAAAAGTTACTGATCCTTTAGGAACAACAATTATTACTGAATATAGTGTAGGTGGTAATGTAATCAAGACAACTGACCCTAAAAGCAATGCAAGATTAATGGATTATGATTTACTGGGTCGTATGATAAAAGCGACAGATGAAGCTGGTGCTACTACTCAATTTGAATATGACAAGGTGGGGAATAAAGTAAAAATGATAAACGCAAAAGGAAAGATTTTTACTTATAACTTTGATGTATTAAATCAAATTATTTCACAGACCGACCCAGAAGGTAATACGATAAATGTAACTTATGATAGAAATGGGAATATTGTTTCTACTACTGACGAAAAGGGGAATACCTCTACTTCTACTTATGACAAGATGGGCGCTGTTGTAAATTCAGTAACTCCTGAGGGTGGCTCAAATAATATTTATGACAAAAATCATAATGTAACAGCAGTTACTGGTACTACAAGTGTGAATAAATTGTTATATAAAAACGATTTTAATATTACACGCCAAGATTCACTTGCGCCTATATCTGGTAGCTGGAATCTAACTGGCGGTACATATAATCAAACCGATAGTTCAACTGCTATAACTACTTATCGTAAAAGCACTATTCGAAATCTAAACTTTTCTAATGGTACAGTTGAATTTAGAGTACGCCGTTCTTCAACCACTGCTCCGTATTTTAGATTACTTTATCGCTCTAGTGGAGCCAATAACTATTATATTGGCTACATCGGTTCATTATGGCGTGCCGGGGCAGTAATAACTGGTCAGACAGAACAATACGCAAATGGTACTGGGACTTTGGCTGTAAATACATGGTACAACATAAAAATTGTGTCTTTGGGTGAAAATGTAAAACTATATGTAAATAATGTAAAAGTTATTGATTACACCTTTACGCGTGGACTTAAAGAAGGTCAAATAGAACTTGCGACTTATCAAACTAATGCTTCCTTTGATGATCTCCAGGTTTCATCTGGTTCCGAAACCGTTTCAGTAAGTTATGACCCAGTTAATAGACCTACTCAAATTGCAACAAATACTAATGGTATTGCAAGAGATGCTGTAGATGCAGCCGGTAATATCACTCAATCTGTTTCCGCAACAAATACAGTGAGTCTGACTTACGATGTGAATAACCAGGTGACTGGTGTGACTAATATACAAAATAGTAATGGCGCTGTACTGGCAAGTGGTCAAATATTGCGAGATGCGGAAGGTAAAATTACTCAAATTACAAAAGCAAATGGTGATATAACTAGATTTGGTTATGACAATGGTGGACGTACTATATCAACGGTAACTACTAATCGCAATGCTATGGTTCTGGCGTCGTTTGGTTATGAATATGATGCCAATTCAAACGTTACCTCGATAATTGATAAAGTAAGGCAAGAAAGATTTAATTATTCCTATGATGTAAGGAACCAATTAACTGAAGATGAAAAATATAGTTATAGTTATGATATTGCCGGTAACCGACTCACACGAAATGGTTCTGATGGCGTTATAAATTATACTTATGATGAGAACGGTGATGGTAATAAGCTTACTCAGTATAATTACACGGCCAACGACGAAAATAATAGTTATTCGGCTACTTTTTCTTATGATAAATCAGGGAATGTTACAAGTCGCAACAACAGTAAATCAGGTATTACCAACTATGAATATGATAGTTCAAATAAGCTCAAGAAAGCAATTTTGCCTTCTGGTGTTGTTATTGAGTACATTTATGATTCAAATTCTGGACGGAGAATCCAACGTATTAAAACCGACACAGCGGGTACTAAATCTTATATAAATTTCTCTTATGACGGAGATATGCTGATTTCTGAGTCTGATTTAAATGGCAATTTGATTAGGGCATATACTTGGGATGAAAATGAAAACCTTATCAGTATCTCTATATACAATTCAGATGGGACATTTAAAACGTATCAATATGTAAAAAATGCTAAGGGCGATGTACTGGGGCTTACGGACACCACCGGTGCTAAGGTGGTTAATTATGAATATGATTCTTGGGGTAACGTTCTTAAGTCGGAAACTATATCAGACACCGTACCTGCAAATCTCAATGAACTTAACCCTAGATTATATGCTTCTTATTGGTACGACTCTGACCTTGCACAGTACTTCATGAAGGTTCGTATGTATGATCCCGAAACGGGCCGGTTCTTTTCAAAAGATCCTGTGGTGGCCAGTGAATTTGCGCTAGATCAAAATCCATATCTTTACACGGCCAATAACCCAATTACTAGGATTGACCCTAGTGGTAAAGGTTTTTTTAGCTGGGTGAAAAACAATGCTGCAGCCATTGTTGGTGGGGTTGTTGGGACGGTAGTTGGTGTTGCGGTGGGTGCGGTGGTCGGCTTAGCTACGGGAGGGCTTGGCACAGGTGCTGGTTATGTTGCTGGTGCATTCGTTGCAGGTGCAATAACGGGTGCACTTGCCGGTTATGTGGCTGGTGGGGTTGCTGGAGGTCTTACCCAGGTGGCTATCGACAGGGCGAGTGGTAAAAAGTCAAGCATCGGTAACTCATTTAATAATGGTTTTAGTAAGGGCAGTACTGCGGGTGCAATTGGCGGGGCAATTAGTGGCGCTATTAGCGCTGGCATTACAGCAGCTTCCGTAACGATATTGGCCAAAGCCTTGGTGGCATCTAGTACAACCATTACCGCCGCTAATGGGTTAGCAGACAGGACCTATTCGGTATATGTGGAGAAATCTGCTGGGGTTATAAACTACGTAGGGAGAACGGTTGATATAGTACGAAGGGCAAAAGAGTGGTCTTCTGATGGTCGTATCGTGCAGGAAGTTTATAGTAATCTTACTTACGCTCAGGCGAGAGGCGTTGAACAGATATTAATAGATAATAACGGTGGCTTGACTAATTTAGCAAATAAAATTAATGGGATATCTACACTAAACCCTAATTATAGCCATTACATAAATGAAGGTACGAAAGCCCTATTAAGATAATAGATAATATTATATCATTGGAGAATCGATGAACATAAAAATTGGTGATATTTTAGAAATACCAACAAGCTTAGGACTTACTTATGTATTGGCTGTTTTCGATTATCAAAAATTACCAAAATATGGGTTATTAATGAATTGTTACAATCAAAAATTTAATAAAAGACCAGCAGAAGAAAAACTTAGAAAAATGTTCGCAAAAAAGCCTGATTTTACTGTTTTTGTTGGTTTAAATAATAAGAATATGCAAGAACTGGGAGTCGAGAAGGTTGGGAATATAGGTGATCAAGGATTCACATATGATAATCTGCCAAGGTTTTGGAAAATAACACCAACTTTAGATTTAAGTGCATATGGGGTTAATAAAAAAACTTCAAATATTAAGAAGTCGATAGCCTTAGGATTTCTGGGTGGCAAGGAAGAAATTTATTACAAACTAAATAACAAAATCATGAAGGCAAAACCATTAGTAGTTCTTAATATTTTTTCACTTCGAGATTGGTTACAAAATAATCACGATTCTGAAGTTTATCTTAAACAGCAGTGGCTTGAGAGATAGATGGAATAAACCATCTGATTCATTAAGGTGGATATGAGCATAACTAATCCAAATAATAATATAAAAAAAGATTTAATAACTATCTTTATAGCTTTAGTATTTGTTTTATAATTTAGAATTGAAATTTACGCTCAAGAATGGTATAATTTGTGGCGTCCACGGTCCCATCCCCGCCTGCGGCAGGCAGGGTCTAGAGGTTAGGACAAAAAACCTTTATAATCGAATAATGATTTGTTATGTTTATATCTTGAAAAGTGATAGGGACAAAGGATTCTACATTGGTATAACAAAAAATTTTGAATCTAGACTATATCAACATAATAGAGGTTATAATAAATCAACTAAAGGAAGAGCACCGTTTGTTATTGCACACCTAGAGCAGTATAAAAACTATGCAGATGCTCGAAAGAGAGAAAAACAGCTTAAAAGTCACGGGCAGATCAGAGAAAGGTTATTACGTGACATAAATTTTTATGGTCCCATCGTCTAGGGGTTAGGACGCTAGGTTTTCATCCTAGTAACAGGGGTTCGAATCCCCTTGGGACTGCCAAAAAGAGTCAGAACGGTTTATCCGCTCGGGCTCTTTTTAGTTTCAAGGGGTAAGAAGCCCTGCATGATAAAAACATAGATTCTGAAACAAGTTCAGAATGACAGCTAAAGTGCTCTGCTTTCACTAGTATATAACTATGAATAGCGGTGAGAATACGACTTGTCGTTCCCTTGGGACTGCCAAAAAGCCAGAGAAGTGCTTGCACCTCGCTGGCTTTTTTAGTGGTCAAGGTATAAGAACCCCTGAGTGGTTGAAAATAGATTGTCGTGCTATTGTTCACAATAACGTAAAATAACCTTCCCCCCTTGCAATACAAATATTAATTGGAGTATTATATAGGCAGTTCAAAATTTTATAAGGAGTTATTTATATGACTGAATTAGAAAAAGATCAAGCAGAAAACGAAGATGTAGATTATAAATCTGAAGATCTTCATGAAAGAAAAAAAATATTAGGGTTAAGTGATTTAACTACTGGGCAATTAAAATCCTTAGAAACAAGTGCAATAGAAAAAGCAAGAAATGCACTTGTAGCTGATAAAAGTGATGAAAATTACTTGAGAGTAGATGATAAAGAAATGGCTCAAAAAATGGCCGAAGAAGATAATAAAAGAATCGACGAATTGGAAGAAAAACTAGCATCCGAAGAAGAACCAACAACAAAATTTGAGAAAATTAAAGATGTAATTACTGGTAGAGAATCTACGAGAGACTCTTATAAAAAAGAAATAGAATATATTAAAAGAGGAGTTCCATCACAAAGAAAATTGACAAGAGATGTTGCGATAAATAGTTCAGAAATGGCCATGGAAGAAAAAGGAGTTATTTCCGACCCAGAACATATGAGCCAAATGGATAATGTACTTAAAAATGATATTGCAGTGAAAGCTAGACACGAAGTATTGAAAAAAGTTAATCCAGGCGGAAATTTTAATGAATATGACCGCTATAATAAACGCGGTAAAACAATATTATAATAATTTATAAAAACTACTCTAAAATTTTAATTTTTTCTAGTTCTTTTGTATTTCAATTGTTTTATAAAACAGTCATAATAGAAGTATGAATGAAGAAAAAAAATTTATTTTAAAAAGAATTGCTGGATTTATTTTAATATTCGCTGGGATTGCAGGTCTTTTATTCCCAATTGTTCCTGGCTGGCTTCTTATTTTTGTAGGTTTAGAACTTATAGGGATAAATTTAGTTTTTTTTGATAAAATAAAAGAGTATGCAAAAGAGAAAATAAAAAAGCAAAAGAAAAAGGGGAATGAAAATGACAAAAGTAGCAATTAACGGTTTTGGACGAATAGGTCGACAAGTATTTAAGATTTTGACAGAAAAATATAATAAAAAAATTCAAGTAGTTGCAATTAATGATCTTACAGATAATGAGACTCTTGCGCATTTATTAAAATTTGATTCAAATTATGGTACATGGAAAGCAAAAATAGAACCAGGAAAGGATTGTATTAAGGTAAATGGTAAAAAAATTAAAACATTTGCAGAAAAAATTCCGTCAAAACTTCCATGGAAAAAACTTGGAGTTGATGTAGTACTTGAATGCACAGGTTTTTTTACTGACGGAGAACTCGCTGGTCAACATATTAGAGCTGGTGCAAAAAAAGTAGTTATTTCCGCACCTGCTAAAAACCATGATATAACAATTGTATTAGGAGTTAATGAAGAAAAATACAATTCAAAAGAGCATCATATTATTTCAAATGCCTCTTGTACAACTAATGGTCTTGCTCCAATTATGAAGGTTTTGGTTGATTCTTTTGGTGTCAAAAGAGGGTTTTTAACTACGGTTCATTCTTATACTAATGATCAAAGAATATTAGATGTTCCACATGAAGATTTAAGAAGAGCAAGGGCCGCAGCCGTTAATATTATTCCGACCACTACAGGTGCCGCAAAAGCACTTAAAGAAGTTATCCCAGAATTAGAAGATATTATGGATGGTGTCGCAATCCGTGTTCCGACTCCTACGGTTTCAATAAATGACATAGTTGTTGAATTAGAAAAAGAAACAACCCCAGAAGAAATAACAAAAGCAATGCTAAAAGCATCAAGGGGGCAAATGAAAAATTATCTTTTTGTTTCTATGGATCCAACCGTTTCAACTGATTGGAGAGGAAGTAATTATTCATCTATTTTTGACGGTCTTTTAATAAAGAATATTGGTGGTAATTTTTTTAAAGTATTCGGTTGGTATGATAATGAATGGGGATACGCTAACCGACTTGCAGATCTTACAGATCTAGTCGTTAGAAATTTATAATTTTAAGTTCTAAATTTTAAATTAATTTTAAAATTACAAAAGAACAAGGGATGGCAATAAATGAAATTAAAAAATATTAAAGATATTTCTGTAAGGGGTAAAAAAGTCCTTGTTCGAGTTGATTATAATGTTCCTATTGCTTCTGGCAAAGTAACGAATAATGAAAGGATTTTATCAAGTTTAAAAACTATAAAGTGGCTTCTTTCTGAAGGCGCGACAGTGATTTTATGTTCACATTTTGGACGTCCTGAAGGTAAAAAAAATAAAGAATTTAGTTTAAAAATAATTGTTTCCGAACTCGAAAAAAACTTAGATAAAAAAATTACTTTTGTAACTGATTGTATCGGACATGAAAAGTTAAAAGCTATAGAATCTTCAAAATCTGGGGATGTTTTACTCCTTGAAAATGTTAGATTTTATGATGTTGAAGAAAAAAACGATAAAGATTTTGCACATAAATTAGCTGAAGGATGTGATTTATATGTAAATGATGCTTTTTCTGCTTCACATCGAAATCATGCTTCTGTTGTTGCTATTACAGAATTTTTGTCATCTTATGCAGGTTTTTCATTAATAGAAGAAGCTACATATCTAGATAATATACTCCTAAACCCCAAGAGACCATTTGTGGTTGTTTCTGGAGGAGCAAAAATATCTGATAAAATTGATGTGCTTTCTGGCTTAATTCAAAAAGCAGATGTTTTAATAATCGGCGGAGCAATGGCAAATACTTTTTTGGCAGCAGAAGGTTACGATGTCGGCAAATCTCTTTATGAACCAGAATCTGAAAATGTGGCGGATGATATTAAAAGATTATGTGATGAAAAAGGAGTTGAACTTATTCTCCCAGATGATGTTATTTGTGCTAAAAGTATAAATATTTCAGCCAAAACTGAATCAAAATCGATAGATGAAGTTGAAAAATCTGACATTATTGTTGATGTGGGGCCCAATACTATCTCAAAATATTCAGAACCTTTGAAATTTGCTGGAATGATTTTTTGGAATGGGCCAGTTGGAATTTCTGAACACAAAAATAGTGCAAAAGGGACTATCGCAGTTGCAAAAATAATAAGTCAATCGAATGCGAATTCTATCATTGGTGGTGGAGATACTTTGGCTGCTGTAAATGATTTAGATCTTAAATTTGATTTTGTTTCAACTGGTGGGGGAGCAACATTAGAATTTTTATCAGGAAAGAAATTACCCGGGTTAGAAGTACTTAAAAAATAATTTTTAATTTTAATTAAAAATTGATTTATCATATATTTTTCTTCATAATAGAAAAAGATAAATCAGGGAGGGAAAATGAATAGAACTAAAATTGTTATTGGTAATTGGAAAATGAATTTAACTGTACCAGAGAGCACACTTCTTTTAGAGCGTTTAATAAAAACAATTAAAGTTGACAAAACAATTGTGGCCGTTTGCCCTTCATATTTATCTATTTATCCAGCTTCTGATATAGTTAAAAATTCCGATATTGAGATTTGTGCCCAAAATACTTTTTGGGAAGATGCTGGTGCTTACACTGGTGAGATTTCAGCTCATCAATTAAAAGGGTTTGCTAAATATTGTATCGTTGGCCATTCTGAGAGAAGAAAATATTTTTTAGAAACAGACAAAATTGTGGCAAAAAAAGCAGCATCTTTAGTACGACATAATATTACTCCAGTTATCTGTGTTGGTGAATCTTTACATGAAAAAATGGATGGTTTAACAAAGCTTGTTGTAACTGGACAACTTGAAGCTTCACTTTCTGATTTGACTAAGGATGAGATTGCAAAATCTATTATTGCTTATGAACCTGTTTGGGCAATCGGAACTGGTCATGTTTGTGAACCCAAAAAAGCAAATGAAGCAATAAAACAAATTAGGGATTTGATTAAGGCACTTTATGGAGAAAAAACTGCAAATTCAACACATATTATTTATGGTGGTAGTGTTGATGATAAAAATGTAGAAAGTTTTATAAAAGAAACAGATATTGATGGTGTACTTGTAGGAACAGTTTCTCCAGATTTTAAAGTTTTTACAAAAATAGTAAATATAGTTGAGGGCAAAGATGAAATTTCCGAAGTCTTAATTCTAAATTCTAAATCTAAAAAAATAGATTCAAATAAAAAAACAAAAAAGAAAAAATAATTTGACATTATTTTATAATTAAATAGTTACAACAATTGATTGGCAATCTAGATTCCCGCCTTCGCGGGAATGACGAGAGGATACGAGTTTGTTAACAACATCAAAAAATATATTTAAAAAAGCCCAAAAAGGTGGTTATGCGATTGGTGCTTTTAATACTTCAAATTTAGAAATAACGAAAGCAATTATTTCTGCTGCTGAAAAAATGAATTCACCTGTAATTATTGAAACTTCAGAAGGAGAAATGAAGCATCTTACACCTGAAATATCCGCCGCAGAAGTGAAAGAGTTAGCAAAAAAATCTAAAATACCAATTGTTTTACATTTAGATCATGGTGCTTCATTAGAGTCTGTTAAAAATGCGATTGAGGCTGGTTATACTTCAATCCACCTAGATGGTTCATCACTCCCATACAACGAAAACGTGAAACTAACAAAAGTTGCAACAAAATTAGCCCATTTACATAATCTTTCAATTGAGGGGGAAATAGGTCATATAGCAGGTAGTTCTGAATCTCATTCAAAGAAAATTGAAATTGCAGAAGAAAATTTAACTGATCCTAAAGAAGCTTTAAAATTTGTAAGAGAGACAGGAGTAGATGTTCTCGCTGTCTCTATTGGTAATATCCATGGTATATATTCAAATCCTCCTCAACTTGATTTTGAAAGACTTAAAGAAATTAAAAAACTAGTAAAAAAATATTTTTCTCTACACGGAGGTTCTGGAATACCTAAAAATCAAATTAAAAAAGCCATCGCGCTTGGTGTGGTAAAAATTAATGTTAATACTGAATTAAGAGTGGCATTTCATAAAGGAATTTTACATGAATTTGAGGTTCACCCAGACCAAGTAGTCCCTTATAAATACTTACCAGCTGGTGGTGAAGCAGTAGAAAAAGTTGTTATTGAGAAAATCAGATTATTTGGGAGTGCTGGAAAAGCTTAGTTAAGATTGTTGTGATAAAATATTTTTATGGCTCAAGCAAATAGTTGGGATAAAGAATATAGAAATAAAAAAATGCTTAGTGGTTTTGTAAAACCGCAAAATGCGTTTTTAACTTATTTAAAATATTTGAAAAAGCAAAATAATAAGTCAGTCACAAATTATAAAATATTAGATTTAGGTTCAGGGACTGGCCGTAACGCAAATTATCTTGCGAGTTTGGGCAATGAAGTTATTGGAATTGAAATTTCGAAAGAGGCAATAAAAATTTCAGAATCTGAAGCCAAAAAGAATAATGTTACTGTTAAATATATTAAAAAAAGTATAGGTGAACCTCTCCCATTTTTAGATAAAAGTTTTGGAATAGTTCTTGATATTACAACCTCAAATGCATTAACAGAAAAAGAAAGAAAAATATATTTATCCGAAGTTCACAGAGTGCTTAAAAAAGGAGGATACTTTTTTGTTAGAACACTTTTAAAAGATGGTGATAAAAATGCTCAGAATTTAATAAAATTGTCACCCGGTCCAGAAAAGGATACATATTTAATGAAAGAATTAGGAATCACAGAAAGAGTTTTTGCTTTGTCTGATTTCTTGGATATGTATAAAGAATTTTTTAATGTAGACAAAATTATTAAAACAGAGGGTCGAGTAGAGATATCTAGTAAAGTATATAAGCGAAAGTATTTAATTGCCTATTTAATAAATAAGTAGCAAATTGTTTATTAAAACAAGATTGAAATAAGCTTAATAGTATGTCAAAATTAAATAAATAACGGAGGGTTATTCTTGTCTAAAAATATAGTATGGTTTTCAGAAGTAGGGAAAGATGATGGTCAATTAGTTGGTGGGAAAGGCGCTAATCTTGGTGAACTCACCAGAGCAGGTTTCCCTGTCCCGCCGGGATATATTATTACATCAGAAGCATATTTCGATTATATTAAAAAAACTGGCCTGGACGAAAAACTTAAAAAATTATTAGACGGGCTTGATTTTGAAAATAATAAAGACCTTCAAGACAGAGCTGAAAAAGCTCAAAAATTAATTGTGGATACTCCGCTCCCGGATTTTTTACATAAAGGAATAGTTGAAGCATATAAAAAATTAGCTAAAGATACTAATACTGAAAAACTTTATGTAGCAGTGCGATCATCTGCAACGGCCGAAGATTTAGCAGACGCTTCTTTTGCAGGTCAACAAGCAACCTATTTAAATGTAATAGGTGATAACGAAGTTTGTGTTGCTGTTTTAAAATGTTGGGCCTCATTGTTTGAAGCTCGTGCTATTTATTATCGAAATGATAATGGATTTGACCAACTTTCTGTTGGGATAGCAGTCCCTGTCCAAAAAATGGTTAATTCTGACACAGCAGGCGTAATGTTTACTATTGATCCGACAAATAATGATTTAAACCATGTTTCAATTGAAGCTGCCTATGGTCTTGGAGAAGTAGTAGTTCTTGGAGCAGTAACTCCAGATAGATATTTAATTGATAAAAAAACTAGAGAAATATCAGAAAAAGAAATTACAAAACAAACATGGATGCTTACACGTGAATCAGGTTCTTCTGATACAGATAATTTAGATGATCTTTCAAAATCGGGGGTTGATGTTCCAATAAATAAACAAAATTCTCAAAAAATTGATGATAAATTAATTTTTAAATTATTTGATTTAGCACTTGCGATAGAAAAACATTATGGTAAGCCCCAAGATACAGAATGGGCGATAGAAGGTGGAAGAGTATATATGGTTCAATCTCGACCTGTTACAACATTAGATAATAAAGACCCTCAAAAAGATACTGGAGATGAGCCGAGAGATGGAGATATTACAACAGCAGAAGTAATTCTTAGTGGTGCAGGCGCTTCAGTTGGTATAGCTTCTGGAAATGTTGTTGTTATTCATTCTCCAAAAGAAATGGATAAGATAAAAGAGGGAGATATTCTTGTAACTGAAATGACAACTCCAGATTTTGTACCAGCAATGAAAAGAGCCGTTGCAATAGTAACAGATAAGGGGGGACGAACTTGTCATGCTGCAATTGTTTCTCGAGAATTAGGCATTCCTTGTGTGGTTGGTACAGACACTGCGACAAAAGATCTTTTGAATATAGGTACTATTACTGTAGATGGTCATAGTGGGAATGTTTATAAAGGTAATGTTACTCCTCAAAAAGAAAAAATAGACCCAGAAGTTCAAGTAACCCAACAAGAATCTAAAATAATTACCGCAACAAAACTTTATGTAATTTCTGCCGAACCAGAAATGGCTGAAAAAATGGCAGCAAAAGATGTTGACGGTGTAGGACTTCTTCGAGCTGAATTTATAATTGCAGAAGATATTAAAGAACATCCTAAAAAAATGATAGCTGAAGGAAGAGGTAAAGAATTTACCGACAAATTAACCACGGGTTTAATGAAATTTGCTCAAAGTTTTTATCCTCGACCAGTTGTTTATAGATTTACTGATTTTAAAACAAATGAATATAGAAATCTTTCTGGTGGTGAAAAGTTTGAACCAGAAGAAGAGAACCCTATGATCGGGTATCGTGGTTGTTTTAGATATCATAAAGATCCTGAAGTATTTAATTTAGAAATCGAAGCAATTAAAAAAGTTCGTGAGCAATACAATAATTTACATGTAATGGTTCCTTTTGTAAGAACAATTGATGAATTTCGTGGCGTTAAGAAAATAATGGCAGAGGCTGGGCTTTCTAAAGAGACAGATTCTTCATTTAAACTATGGATTATGGTTGAAGTCCCTTCTGCTGTTATATTAATTGATGAATTTGCTCGTGAAGGCATAGATGGTGTTTCAATTGGTTCAAATGACCTTACCCAACTTACATTAGGGCTTGATCGTGATTCCTCTGTTGTGGCAGAAGAATTTGATGAAAGGAATCCAGCAGTGTTATGGATGCTTGAAAGAACTGTAAGAGGTTGTAAAGAAGCAGGCATAACCTGTTCAATTTGTGGTCAGGCACCAAGTGTTTATCCAGAAATTACCCAAAAATTAGTAGAATGGGGGGCAACATCAATTTCAGTGATGCCAGATGCTCTTTCTAATACTAGAAAATTAATTGCTGAAGTTGAAGAAAGACTTATAATGTCTGAACTTGCAAATGTTCAAAAAGAGATAGAAGAATTGAAAAGCAAAATTAAAGAATAACTTGCCAAATTCAGTTAAAGATATAATAATTAATATGTAAACAAGGGGGGTCACTTGCAGTGTCCTAATTGCCACAAAGAAGCTATAAATGTTAACGGTAAATACGTTTGTCTTGATTGTGGTATTGAAATTTCTGCTGACCAAACTAATACCGATAATCAAACAGAACAGCCAACTGTTCCTCCCTCTATAAATATTGAAAATCATGCACCACAATTTGATACAGCACAAGTAGAGCCAGATCAATCACAACCAATAATTCAAACAGAGCCTATTGCGCCGGTTGTCCCCCAAAATGATACTAGCTTGCAAGAAAATTATATTTCTGCTGACCAACCAAACGAATCAGATATAAAAACTCCTGTTAGAGATGAAATACAAAAAGAGATTGAACAGGCTTCTGATACTCCATCCTTTAATACACCAGTAGAACAGGATAATAGTCCCAAAATACCAATCCCAGATTTTCCATCATCAGTAGGGAGTAATCCTAAAGAGAATACCCCTAATTTAGATGTAATCCCAAACGATGGAATTAATTCTGCGCAAGTTGTAGAAGAAAAACAAAATTCAGAACATTCAGAGGAAATTACACCTCAAATTAACCAATCTCAAATAAATGAGTCTCAACCTCAACAAATAACAAATGACCAAACAACAGAACCATCTAACGATAATTCTCAAACCCAACAACCAATTGCTAATAATATTCAGACAGATGTACAAACAATAAACGAAGAATCACCAGTAGCAATTAACCCAACAGAATCTTCTATTAAGCCAGATATGGTTCAAGATGTTCCACAAACTGTTCAAACTCCAATTCAGCCAACTCCAGAAAATTATTTTCAACCACAATCAATGAATATAACCCCCAATAATCAACCTACAAATATGTCAGGAGTTGACCCAAATTTTGATACCATGTCTACACCTTCAGGTATAGGCGCAGGAGAACCTATGATTAGTCCTGCAGAAGCTAACCCAATGGTCGAACCGACTTCAAATATAGCACCAACCATAGAACCTCCTACTCAAAACATTCAAATGCCAGCCGAAAATAGTGCTTCAAATCAACTTGATAATTTATTAGATGCATATTCAACACCAATTACACCAGGTATAACTCCACAACCAACCCAACCACCAATTGGTTCATTTGATACAGTCCAAAGTGCTACACCAAATCTTCAACAAAATGAAAAACAACCTGGTCAAGTTCCAAGCTATGAAAGTGTTTTTGGTTCATCTAATGAAGCCCCTCAAACAGTAAATCAAACCCCTCAACCTGTGGCACAAAAATTTAACCTTTTGGCTAATAAAAAGATGCTATTAATTATTGGTGGAGCTATCTTGGGTCTTATATTATTAATCGGTATAATTTTTGCAGTAATCAATTCTTCAAAAGAACAACCTGCTGAACAGAACCAAAGTATTATTGATCAAGAACTTTCGACGAATGTTCAAAATGCCATGGAAGGTGAAATTAATGCAATAGTTACTTTTGAACAAACACTAGATTTTAAAGATATAAATTTATTAGAAACAAGTGATCCAGAAAAAACAAGTGCAGAAGCATATCAAAATCTAATTAAAACTCCATCAACAAATAAAGGTGTCTGGAAAGTTAATTCAACTGGTAATACAGAGTTATTATCAACGGTTAACTCGATTCCAGACAAAAAAATTTATGTTTCAGAAGATGACGCTAGTTTTTCTTATAATCAAACAACTGATTCTTGGGATAGAAATGATGGTTTTCTTATTAACTCTGTCCCATCATTTTATGGAGCTGAAAGCAGGGGTAAATTATTTTATATGGCTCAAGTAGAAAGTTTTGAAAACTTGGGGCAAGAAGAGGTGAAAGGTACTACTTACGATAAATTTAAAATTGTTCCTAAAGTAGAATTTATAGAATCAATTATTGCGCAATCTAACCCATTATTAGCAGAAACAGTTTATAACTCAATAAATCTTGATTCATTAGAGATTCTGGCTTGGTTGAATAAAGATGGTAAAATATACAAAGTTACAGTCAAAGGAAGTGTTGAAGTAGAAACAGATGACTTTAACGGTTCAATCAATATTACTTCAACCGCTAGTTATGACTACAAAGATGAATTAGAAATTAAGAAACCTGTTGCAGTAAAAATTATAGAACCAGTAGCTGAAAATATCACTCAATCTATTGTACAAAAAGATACAGAAGTAAAACCTATTGAAACCACAATAATAAAAGCTTCAGATAAATACGGAGGTAAGGGCTAATTGAAAATTATATCAATTACCGCTTCTGAAATATTGGATTCGCGCGGAAACCCAACGGTTTCCGCTGTTTGTGAGCTCGAAAATGGCGCGCTTGGACAAGCCAGTGTTCCGTCTGGGGCATCAACCGGGGCGCAGGAAGCGAAAGAATTACGTGATGGTGGGAAAAGATATATGGGGATGGGAGTACTTACTGCAGTGGAAAGGGTAAATACAACTATTAGAAAGAATTTAGTCGGAAAAAATTTTGATGATCAAATTTCTTTAGATAAATTTTTATGTAATTTAGATGGTACCCCTAAAAAATCATTTCTTGGAGCTAATGCAATACTTGCAGTTTCAATGTCATTTGCAAGAGCAATGGCAATTGCTGAATCAAAAGAACTTTTTGAATATTTAAGTTTTAATTTTTCAGGAAAAGAAATTAAAAAATTTAATATACCCACTCCAATGTTTAATATTCTAAATGGCGGTGAACATTCCTCAAATAATATTGATATTCAAGAAACTATGATTGTCCCCATTGGTTTTAATTATTTTAGAGATAAGTTAAGAGCCGGTTCAGAAATATATCATTATTTAAAAAATATGTTAATTAACTCTGGGTATGATACTTCCGTCGGAGATGAGGGGGGTTTTGCTCCTAATTTTTTGAATAATGAAGATATTTTAAAAAATATTGAAGAAGCAATAGAAAAATCTGGTTATTCAAAGGGAAAAGTCAGAATTTCATTAGATGTTGCTGCTAATTCATTTTATCAAGCTGGCCATGATATTTATTATTTAGCAGCTGATGAAAAACATATAACCAGTTTGGAACTAATAAATTTATTATCTCGATGGTCGAAAAAATATAAATTGTTTTCGATTGAAGATGGGTTAAATGAAAATGACAAAAATTGGGCAAAATTAACCTTGAAAATTTCTCCTACTTTATCAATCGGAGATGATCTTTTTGTTACTGATGAAAATAGAATTGGAATAGGAGCAAATAATAATTTAGCAAATGGTACAATAATTAAATTAAATCAAATTGGGACAGTATCAGAAGCTTTTATGGCTGTTAAAAAAGCTAAAAAAGAAAAAATGAAAGTAATTGTTTCACACCGTTCTGGAGAAACAGAAGATTCTTTCATTGCTGATTTTTCTGTAGCTTGTAGAGCTGATTTTATTAAATCTGGTGCTCCAGCTCGTTCTGAAAGATTAGCAAAATATAACCGACTTATTAGAATCGAGGAGCTGTTAAATAGTCCGGAGGATTAGTTGAGAAAAATATTACTTATAATTTTTGACGGTTTAGCAGATTTACCTATAGCAGATCTTGGGGGGAAAACACCTCTTGAAATGGCAAAAATCCCTAATCTAAATAGACTTGCTTCAATGAGTATGTGTGGTCTCCAAAATGCTCATCCCAAAGGAGAATATCCTTCAAGTGATGATTCTCATTTTGAAATTCTTGGATATGATTATAAAAAGTATTTGCCTGGGAGAGGGGTACTCGAAGCCCTTGGTATAAGTATTAACCTTAGTAAAAATGATCTTGCTTTAAGAGTAAATTTTGGGTCTGTGGATGAAAATTTAGTAGTATTGGACCCTCGGGCTGGGAATATAAAAGATGTAAGATCATTAACTGATTTAATTCATCATAAAAAAATTAATACATTTGATTTTTATTTAACCGCTGGACTCTTACATCGAGCAACACTTGTGATAAAAGGGCCCGCAGTTTCTAAAGAAGTCCACCATCACTCAACAATTGTTATGGACACAGATCCTCATAAGGCAAAAAATCATATAGGAGGTAATAAAGTTATTAGACCAGAACCTATTGATAATTCAATTGAAGCAAAAATGACAGCAGATGCACTTTGGGAATATCAAATTAAGACACACCAAGAGTTAGATATGGCTTCAGAAAATGAAGCAAGAGTTTTAAGTGGTATACTCCCAGCAAATTTTTTATTAACACGTGGGGCAGGGTTCATTGGCGAAATACCATCATTTTATGAAAAATATAATCTTAATGCTGCTTGTGTAGCTGGAGGCCATCTTTATAAAGGAATAGCAAAATATATGGGAATGGATGTAATCAATGTAAAAGGTGCAACGGGTGATGAAAAAACCGATGTTAAAGCTAAAATAACCAAATCACTTGAATTGTTAAAACATGGCTACGATTTTGTTTTTATGCACATTAAAGCAACAGATTTAATATCTGAAGAAGAGGGAGATTTTCTAAAAAAAATAGCTTTTCTAGAAAAAGCAGATAAATATTTTAAATTACTTTTAGATTATAAAGGAGTTTTATGTATTACGGGCGATCATGCGACACCCTGTATTTTAAAAGATCATAGCGACGACCCAGTACCAATTATGATTTTTGGTGGTCACAATGATAAATGTTTAAAATTCAATGAAAAAAGTTGTTTAAATGGTGGGCTGGGCCATATTCGCGGAGCTGATATAATGGGATTATTAAGAGAGGAGTCAAAAAATGTTTGATGTAATTTCCATAGGTGGTTTAACCAGAGATATTTTTTTTGAATACAATAAAATAAAAGTTGAAAAGTTGGGCGAAAAAAAATCTTTAATAATACCATATGGAGAAAAATTAGTTTCTGAATCTTCTTTTTATTCTTATGGAGGTGGAGCTTTTAATACCGCAATCAATTTTTCAAAACTTGGTCTTAAATCAGCTTCTGTATGCAATATTGGTTCAGAAGGCACTGGTAGCCTTGCGATTGAACAATTAAAAAAATATGGTGTTTCAACTAAATTTATTAGAAAAGATAAATCATTACATACTGGTCTTTCCATTTTTATATTAGGGGAAGATAATGAGCATACAGGATTTTTAGAAAGAGGAGCAAATAATCATCTTATGATCGAAAGATGGAGACCATTTAAAAATACTAAATGGTTTTATATTAGTTCTTTAACAGGTTCTTCTGCTAAATTGTTGCCTGATTTTTTTGTTTTTGCAAAAAAACATAAAATTAAAATTGCTTTTAACCCAGGCTCTGAACAACTTTCGGAAGGATATCATTATCTTAAGGAGATGATATCTGAAGCAGAAATTATTATATTAAATTATCAAGAAGCTGAACAACTAGTTTTTACTAAAAATAAAAAAATCCCCAAAAATGAAAAAAGTTTACTTACAGAAATTGAAAAAATGGGGGCTAAAATTTCGGTAATTACAGAAGATGGAGAAGGTTCACATGCGATTTCGGGTGGTAAGACATTTCATACTAATGCTTTTTCTAAAAATGTTATAGACACAACTGGCGCTGGAGATTCATTTGGTTCTACGTTTGTTTTTGGTGTAATAAATAACTATGATATTTCATATTGTTTAAAGATATCTTCTATTAACGCTGCATCTGTTGTGTCTAAAATGGGTGCTACTTCTGGACTTTTGACATATAATAATATCAGAAGTTCAAAATGGCTTTAGCAAAAAATTTAAATCCAAGAAAAAAGACACTAAAAATTCCAAAATTCAAAAAAATGAATAAGTGGGTAATTTATTCAATTGTAATTTTTTCAATAATTATATTAGTTTTTGGTGTTGTTTTGCTTACCCCTCATGTTATCCCTCAAAATAATAAAAAAACAGAAGTAAAATATGAAACAGGGGATCGTCCTCTTGTTCAAAAACTTAGTTTATGGGTAACGGCCGATGGAGGACTCTTTATGAGAGAAAAACCGGAACCTAAATCTCGTTCTTTGTTAATAATTCCTAATGGGACACAATTAACAGCTGAAGAAACTCAGGGAGATTGGTACAAAGTTACTTATCAAGAAAAAACAGGTTGGATTAGTAAAAGTTATACAACTACACAACCGCCAGCAGAAGACCCAATTAAGGATTGGAAGACTTATCAAAATAAAAATATTGGTTATTCATTAAGATACCCCGTAAGTTGGGTTGTACAAGATTATGGGTCAAACCCTGCGACTGAATCTGAAAGTTATGTTGGACTTGGAACACAGTTATCACCATCACTTGATCCTTCACAATTACCATTAGTAATTATCCGAACGACTAAGAAGTCACAAGAGATTGTAGAGGCTGATTTATCAAAACAATCAAATGTTGTTGTTGAAAATATAACAGTATCAGGTATAGCAGGTAAAAAATTTACATATAATGCCTCATCAGGGGTTCAAATGACTACTTTTGTAGTATTAAAAGGGGCAACAGTATTTATCTTCGAAGAAACCGGTGGCTATGCAGATGAACTTACAAAAATAGTTGGATCAATAATATTGTCTTAAATAATTTGGAGGGTCTTTTGAAAAATTTATTAAATCCTAAAAAAATTGCGGTTATAGGGGTTTCACGAGAACCAGGTAAAATTGGTTATATTCTTTTTGATAATTTAAAAAACGTAAAAGATAAAAAAGTTTATGGTATAAACCCAAATGCAGAAACTATTTTAGGAAGTAAAATGTATTCATCGGTGCTAGATGTAAAAGATAATATTGATCTTGCTATTATTTCTGTTCCAGATAAATTAGTTATTAAGGTGCTTGAATCATGTGGTAAAAAGAAAATACCTACGGTAATAATTATTACTTCTGGTTTTTCAGAATCAGGCAATGAAGGGTTAGAAAAAGAAAAAGAAATTATTAAAATTGCAAAGAGTTATGGGATAAGAGTTCTTGGCCCTAATTGTTTAGGGGTTATAAATAACTTTGATAATTTTAATGCTTCATTTGCGACAGCAAAACTTCCTGCAAAATATCGAGTAGGTATTTTTTCTCAAAGTGGGGCAATGGGGGCTGCTATGCTTGATTTTGCTAATGGAGAAGATTTTGGTTTTTCATATTTTGTTAGTTTGGGTAATAAATCAGATATATCAGAAAAAGATCTTATTACAGATTGGGAAGACGATGACAATGTTGAACTTGCGATTGGTTATTTAGAAGATATTAAAGATGGTCCGGGGTTTATAGACGCAGCTAAAAAATTTACTTCAAAAAAACCACTTATTATTTTAAAGGGTGGTATGACCCATGATGGAAATATGGCCGCCAGTTTACACACAGCGGCACTTGCTCAAGATGAGAAAGTTTTTGAAGCAGCGCTAAAAGAATCAGGTGTTATTATGGCTAAAAATCTAAGTGATTTATTCGAGCTTGCGGTTTCTTTTTCCCAAAATCCATTTCCTAAGGGGAATCGCTTGGCGGTAATATCTAATGCAGGGGGCCCTTCCGTTCTTGCGGCTGATGCTTGTTCTGAAGAAGGAGTTGAACTTGCAAAACTTTCAAGTTTTACTACCCATAATTTAATTTCTAAAACAAATGCAGCATCTGTTGCAAACCCAATAGATCTGAGGGGGGATGCAACAAGTGATGATTTTTCACTAGCTATTAGTTTATGCGAAAAAGATAAAGGAGTTGATGGGTTATTAATAATCGCGACACCTCAAGCTATGACAGAAATTGAAGAAATTGCTTGGAAAATCGCAAGGTTAAAACAGCAAACAAAAAAACCAATATTTGTTAATTTTATTGGTGGAGAATTAATAAAGAGAGCCAAGGAGATATGTTCAGAAAATAATATTTCTGTTTTTTCATATCCTGAAAGAGCTATCCGTGCTTTTTCTTTCCAATCTAAATTTAAAAAAACAAAGTTAGTTGAAATTAAAAGAATAATTCAGCATCCAAAACATAAAATTGCAAAATCATTAATTAATTTTTCTAATAAAAATATTAGTCAAACTAGAATAATTAGTCTTTTAAATTTGTATGATGTACCTATCTCAGAAAATCTGGTAGTTAAAAATAAATCAGAAATTAAAAAAAGTTTTGATAAGTTGGCGAAGCCTATTGTAATGAAAATTTTATCTCCTGATGTTATCCATAAAACTGATGTAGGTGGTATTGTTCTTGGAGTTACAACAATTGAAGAGGCTGAAAAATCTTTTAATAAGATTATTTCAAATGTTAATACACATCTTCCTAAAGCTAAAATAGAAGGTATCACTATGATGGAAAC
The DNA here is from genome assembly GCA_041737595.1 of Patescibacteria group bacterium. GTDB lineage: Bacteria > Patescibacteriota > CPR2 > UBA1875 > UBA1875 > JBGSRK01. Next base: position 39,109 of record JBGSRK010000010.1, on the reverse strand, counting down.
AGCTAAAGAAGGTTTAGAATTAATTATTGGTGCAAAGAGAGATAAAGTTTTTGGACCCGTTATTTTATTTGGTGCAGGAGGTATATTTGTTGAGCTTATTTCAGATGTTGCTGTCACTATTGGCCCTTTTGATAGAGAAAAACTTAAAAATCTTATTGCGAGTACCTCAGTTTCAAAAATTATTAAAGGATATAGGAAGAATACTATTTATAATGAAAAAAAATTAATCGATGTTCTTATGGGTCTAGCCCAATTAATATCTGAACACCCAGAAATAGAGTCAGTTGAAGTTAACCCACTTATATTAACTGATGATGGGGTTGGTGCAATTGGGCTTGATGCTAAGATGAAAATATCAGAAAAAATATGATAGAATAGAAATATAAGGAGGGGTTTATCGAGCTATTAACTGGGAATGAAATAATTATTAAAGCAGCTTTAGCAGCGGGAGCTAATGCTTTTTTCGGTTACCCTATTACTCCAACCACAGAAATATTAACTGGTTGGGCTAAGGAGGCTGCAAAAGACAAAAAACTATTATTTCTTCAAACAGAAGATGAACCATCAGCAGGATTTACTTTACTTGGGGCATCGCTTGGTGGTAAAAAAGCCTGGACAGCAACAGCTGCAGCGGGGCATATTCTTATGCAAGATCCTATTGTAATGGCTGAGGCAGAAAGAATTCCATTTGTTGCATATATTGGTCAAAGAGGAGGTCCCTCAACCGGTACTGTAATTTATTCTCAACAAGAATTGAATCTTGCTACAAGGGGTGGAAATGGAGAAGCAATGAGGTTAGTTCTTGGGCCTTCAAATTTACAAGAATTATATGATTTTATGATACTTGCTTTTGATTGGGCCTTCAGATATCGCTTGCCCGTTATAGTTCTAGGTGATGGATATCTTTCAAAAACAATGGGATCAGTAATTTTAAAAAAAGCTGGTAAGGTTAAGGCAGCAAAATCAATATTAGACTTTGATCATCCTGTGAACATTAGAAATACTTATTCTCAAGAAGAAGAGCTATCTCAAATAATATTAAGAGAATTAAAGGATTTTGCCGCAATAGGCTCAAAAGTTGAAAAATCAGAGGTCATAAAGTGTGACGATGCAGAAGTAGTAGTTTTTGCTTGGGGGACAGTAGGGAGCGCAGCACGAGAAGCAGTTGAAAAATTGAGAAAAGAGGGTTTAAAAGTTGGTTTATTTAGACCGATTACTTTAAAACCATTTGGAGCACAAAAAGCAAAGATTGCGGTAAAAAATGCTAAAAAAATATTAATTGCAGAATCATCATTTGGCCAGTTTGGTAGGTTAGTTTTAGAGTCACTTTTTGGAGTTAAGGATTTGTCAGTAGAAAGATTATATAAACCTGCCCAAGGTATTATTTCAGAAGAAATAGAAGAAAAATTAAGAGAGATGATAAAATGAGTGAACCAAAATACCCTAAATGTGTAAAAATAGAGAGTAAACCATCTGATTTTTGTCCTGGTTGTGGCCATAGTATTGTTCTTAAAAATTTAGGTTTTGTAATAGATGAACTTGGAATTTCTGATAAATCAGTTTTTGTTACAGATATTGGTTGTTCTCTTCTTGCTTGGGATTATTATAATATTAATTCAGTACAATCTCATCATGGTAGAGGTGTTTCTGTCTCAACTGGTATAAAGTTAGCTCAGCCAAAAAAGGTAGTTATAAGTTATATGGGTGACGGAGGGGGATATGCAATCGGGTTACATCATCTTTTACATGCAGCCAAAAGAAATGAACCATTAACTGTAATTTTGGTTAATAATACAGTATTCGCAATGACTGGTGGACAAGCAGCTCCTACAACTATAATTGGAGAAGACACAGAGAGTACCCCGGAAGGTCAATTTGTAGAAGGACCAATTTTTGGACCAAATTTAATTAAACAAGTAGCAGACAAAAAAGCTTTTATCGCACGAGGAAGTGTTGATAATATCCCACAATTAAAAAAATATTTAAAATTAGCAATTGAAAATCAAATAAATAATAATGCTTTTTCTTTTTTAGAGATATTATCTTATTGCCCCACAAACTGGAAAACTAATACTCAAAAAACTTTTGATTTTTTAGATACGCTTAAAAGAATTTATGAAACAGGAATTGTAGATGATGAAAAAAAATAAAATATTAATTGCTGGTGAGGGTGGGCAAGGTATTCAAGTAATTGCTAAAATACTTGCAAAAGTTGCCTATAAATCCGGTTATGATGTAACTTATATGCCTAATTTTGGGGTTGAACAAAGGGGGGGTGTCTCTCTTGCTTTTACTCAAATTTCTAATGATAAAATTTCTTTTCCAAAATTTCAAAAAGCAGATATTGTAGTTTTACTTGCTATTCGTGCAAAAAAAAGGGTTGAAAGATATTTTGATGAAAAAACTATACTTCTTTTTGATAATAGTTTAATTAAAGAAGAAGAAATCTCGAGTTTAAAAAATACAAAAATAGCAATTCCTGCAACATTTTTTGCTAAGGAAAAACTAGTACCAAAAGTTTTTAATATTATTATCCTTGGGGCACTCATGGGAGAGGTTGGTGGGCTTAAAGAAAAAGAAACAATAAAAATTTTAAGTGAATTTTTTAAAGATAAATATTTAAAAGAACCTCAGTTGAAGCATTTTAATCACAAGGCTCTTGAAATGGGAATGGGTATAATTAAATCAATAAAAAAAGAGGATAAATGGCGTCAAAAAATTTTAAAGAAATAAAATATGAAAAAAATAATAAGAGTTGGTCAACTTTCCCGGAAGTTTGTAAATCTTGTGGTTTTTGTATAGAAAAGTGTCCCGCAAAATGTCTTTCATTTGATTATGAAAACAAAAACTATTTAGGGACTGCTACCGTAAAGTGTGATATTGAAAAATGTATTGGTTGTAAAACATGTGAAAATATATGTCCAGATTGTGCTATTATAGTTAAAACAAAAAATGAATGAAGAAATAAAAAACATATTTAAACCAACTATAGGGAAAATAATCTTTTCTCTGATTTTTTTATCATGGCAATATTCTTATAGTTATCTTGGAATTAGATTTTATTATTTAGATCTAATAGGTGATTATTTTAAAGTTGGTCTTTCTGGTGTAAGTTGGGATAATTACTTTATAAAAAGTGGTTTTATGGTTATTATCTGGTTAATCGTAGCTTCTATTATTTTCTTTATGATTTGGGGTTATCAGTCATACAAAATATTTATATATAACCAAAAGATTAAGAAAGATTTTGTTAATAAGCAAGATGAAAGTTATAATAACTTATTAAAAAAACAAACAATTGATTTTAAAAAACATTTTACTCACTATTTATATTTTGGTGGTGCTTTCACCCTCATTATTGCAGGTTTTTCTTTATTCTCCGATTTAATAGAAAAAATTCGTTTTAATATTTCTGATAGTATAATCCTTAATCTTATAGAAAATAATGCTATTAAGGAATCATCTACTGGCATAATTTTAATTATTAGTTTTATTATGATTTATGCTTTTTGGTATGCTTACGCTGGTGCAATATTTGCAACTTATAAAATAGGCAAAAATGAATACAGTCAAGAAAAAATTTCGGACGAGCATTATTCTGTAGTTGTTGAAGATTCAGAAATTGAAGAAGAAGACTAGTTTTATTATATAATAATTAAAAGGAGCTTATTTTGGATTTGCTTAGTGGGCTTAATGAAGCCCAAAAAGAAGTTGTTATAAAAACCGAAGGAGCGATTCTTGTTCTTGCTGGTGCTGGTAGTGGTAAAACGAAAGCTCTCACCCATAGAGTTGCTTATTTGATTTCTGAAAAAAAAATAAAACCAGAAAATATCCTTGCAATTACTTTCACAAATAAAGCTGCAACTGAGATGAAAACAAGGGTGAGTAAACTGATTCATGGTGCAGAAAAGTCGAATAATATAAACAATCTCCCCACAATGGGTACATTCCATTCTGTTTGTGCACGTGTTTTAAGAAAATGGGGGCATCTTCTTGGTTACCCAAATAATTTTGTAATATTTGACGAAGATGATGCAATTAAAGTAATTAAAGACGCGATGAAAAAATCAGAAATGGCTGACTCAAAAATATCTCCTAAGGCAATAAAAGCGAAAATATCTGATGCAAAAAATAAAATGATTTCTCCAAACGATTATAATTCGTATTCTGAAGATTATTACGGTGACAAGATATCATTAATTTATAATTTATATCAAAAAGAACTTTTAAAAAATGAAGCAATGGATTTTGACGATCTATTAGTAAATACAGTAAAACTTTTTAAAGAACATCCAGAGTCTCTTAATTATTATCAAAATATTTGGCAATATATCTTAATTGATGAATATCAGGATACCAATGAAGCTCAATATCTTTTTGCAAAAATGATTTCTGAGAAAAATGGAAATTTATGTGTTGTTGGTGATGATTGGCAATCTATATATTCTTGGAGAGGCGCAAATTTTGAAAATATACTAAATTTTTCTAAAGATTGGCCAGATGCAAAAATTGTGAAACTTGAAGAAAACTATCGTTCCACAAAATCAATACTTGCAGCCGCTCAAAAGGTAATTGAAAAAAACAATCAGAGATCAAAAAAAGAGCTTTGGACAGAAAACGAAGCAGGAACACCAATTATTGTTTATGAATCAGCAAATGAAACTGGGGAAGCATCTTTCATATGTCGACAAATATTATCTCTTTCTTCAAAATATAATATAAAAGATATGGCTATTTTTTATCGGACAAATGCACAAAGTCGTATAATCGAAGAACAACTTTTAAGGTACAGAATTCCTTACAGGGTAATTGGAGGGGTAAGATTTTATGAAAGAAAAGAAATAAAGGATGCACTTTCTTGGTTAAAAATTTGTTCTGGGGTAAACGACTGGGTATCATTTACACGTTCTATCCAAAATCCAAATTCTGGAATTGGCCAATTATCCTTAAATAAAATAAAAAAATATTGTGATGAAAATGATATTAAAATAAATGGAATATTGGATTCAAATATTAAAAATATATTAATGACGAGAACCTATGAAAGTTTAAGCACATATTTTGAAAAGATTTATGAAATTAAACAAAAATTTAACGAATCACTTTCAGAAGGGATAAAAGCTACTATTCAAATTTCTGGTTTGAAGGGTTATTACACAGATGATAGTTATGGAGCGGAAGAAAGAGTAGAAAATTTAAATGAGCTTTTATCTGTCGCTCGAGAATATGAAGTTTTAAAAGGCGAAATTACACTTACTGATTATTTAGAGGAAGTTTCTTTAATAGCTGATATTGATAATTATAATACAGATGCAGAGGGGATAACTTTAATGACCTTACATACATCAAAAGGGCTTGAGTATCCTGTTGTATTTATTGTTGGTCTTGAAGAAAACATATTTCCTCATTCTAGATCTAACCTTGACCCATCAGAATTAGAAGAAGAAAGAAGACTTTTTTATGTCGGTATGACTCGCGCAAAAAAAGAAGTTTATCTTACTTATGCTAGGTCTAGATTATTTTTTGGTAGTATTTCATCAAATATGCCTTCTAGATTTTTATCTGATATACCTCCTCAATTATTAAATTTTATTAATACTGATAGTGATTTAGATAATAAAGATGAAATATTAGAAGAAAGAATCCCTGGGGCTATTAATATTGGTGATAAGGTTGAACATGAAAATTTCGGTGTTGGTGAAGTTCGGAAGGTTTATGACGACGAACTTACAATCTATTTCCCAGGTTATGGCAAAAAGGTTCTTTCAACATATTATGCCCCAATAAAAAAAGTGTAATATTCTTAAATAGTTGATAAAATATATTAAGCAATGAAAAAGAAATTATTTTTTAAAAAGTTTTCATTATTGATTTTTATTTTTGCTCTAATGGGGGGTATAATTTCAATATTTGGTTTTAGAAGTAATGCATCAACAAATGTACCTCCAGTCCCTTATAATGTCCGTATCCAACATAGTCCAAGCGGTGGAGCATTTGTTAGTGCAAATGGTTCAACGGTTACTTTAAATTTATTATCAAATGAATCATCTCGATCAGTAAGATTTATTGCAAAAGCCACTGATGCAAATGGTAATAAGGTTGGTGTTCAGGTTATGTATAGAAGATCAACTGAAGCTTTTTGGCGAAGTTATGGTACTAAGCCCGCCGAAGACCCAGATGGTCACCATCCAGATAAAACACCAGTGTCTAATTGTCCCGGGGATATTAGCTCTAGCCACCCTAAATGTGGTTCTTACCCGAATAAACAAACAAGTGGCTATAATGATTATGGTTGGAAATTAAATTTAAATCAAAACACTGAAGTTACAAGTGGTACTGTTGTTTTAAGTCCCGGAACCTGGGTTTGGAGAACTAGAGCTTTTGATTATTATGATTCAGAAGGTCATACAAGTTATAGTAAAAGTTGGAGTACAGCTTATACTATAAAAATCAATTCATATCAGGTTGTCGCTCCAGCCCCATCAGTACAACCTACCCCTGTGGTTGTGGCTCCAACACAGCCAGTTGTCGAAGAGCCAGATTATTCTGATGGAGGAGATAATTATAGTGAATATGAGCCAAGTGCGGATGAAAATTATGATTACGAGACAGGCAGCTATGAAGGATATGCTGACGAAGATTATGATTCAGAAGAATATACATATGAAGATTCAAATTCTGATGATACAGAAGCACCTACTGAACCTAGTGGGCTAAAAGGAGAATATAATTCTGACCAAGCCACGATTAATCTTTTTTGGACAGAATCTACTGATAATATTGGTATTTATAGTTATGAAATTGAAAGAACTTTAAAAACTGAAGAAAAATGGGAAGTTATAGATGAATCATATGAAAATAGTTATGCAGATTTTACAGCAGAGCCAGGTAAAAATTATAAATATAGGGTAAGAGCAAAAGATGAAGCAAACAATTACTCAAAATATTCAAATACTTTTGAGATATTAATGGACCGTGTTAAATATAATGTAACAAAAAAAGATGGTGGAGAAGTTACCTCAAAAGATAAGTCAATTTTAATAGTATTCCCACCCGGTTCAGTAAGCGAAGATGTTTTTGTTCTAATAGAAAATATGGATATTAAAACAAGTAAAATCAAGGTTGATGATAAATTTAAGCTATTTGGTATTTACGAAATTCTTGCAAAAAATGGGAAGGGAGAATTATTAAAATCTTTTAAAACACAAATACAAATAATATTTGATTTAACAAAGGTAAATAATAATGCTCTAAGTACAGCTAAAATTGGCTATATCAAAAGTGATGGTTCTATTAGCTACCTTAAACATACAATAGATTATAAGAAAAAGTACGCTACTATATTAACAGATCATTTTTCTGTATATTTTGTATCAATTGAAAAAGCTACACCGCTTGAAATATTTTTTAGAATTATTTTTTGGATAGCAATAGTTGCTGGAATTCTTGCGGCTGGTTATTTCGGCTATCAGTTCTGGCAGAGAAAAAATTATCAAGAAGAACATTCTGAAGATTATATATATAAACATTAATTGAAATATACTAAACATTGCGTTAAACTATTATTTGCCTATTTGTTGGGCACAATTTGAAAAATAAAATTAAAAATATTCTAATAAAGATTGTTAAATGCAAAGCTACTTTGTTTGTTTTAATTTTATTGCTTATTTTCTCTACATGGTTAATTGTAAAAAAACAATTATTAGTTAAAGGAGAAACAAATAGAGAATATTTTATTGTTCTACAAGATGATGCAAAAAAATTATTAATTAAAAGTAGTTCATTTGAGACATTAACAGCACTTTCGGAAAATAATATTAAAATTTACCCTGAAGATAAGATATCTGAAGAATTAATATTAGACCCAGTGTTAGAAGGAGGCGCTGGACAAAAAATAATTATAAAAAGAGCTCCTGTTTTCTATATTGAGGTTGATGGAGGAATAAAAGATATTAGAATTTGGGAACCTACAGTTTCAAATATCCTAACAAAATCAAAGGTAATTCTTGCTCCAAAAGATGAATTGAATTATAAAAATGAAGAAACTTTAACACCTGGGGCAACTATAGTTATTACAAGGGTAAATGAAGCGGACATAGATACTTTTGAATCAGTTGCATTTGAGACTATTTATAATGGTGACTCAAATGTTCCTTTTGGTCAGAAAAAGATTACTCAAAATGGTGTAAATGGAAAAGTAAAAAAAACTTATCGAATTTTATATAAAAATGGAGTTGAAGTTTCAAGAAGGTTAATATTAAAAGAAACTGTAAATTTAAAACAAGACAAAATTATTGCATCTGGAATAATTACTGGACGAGCAAATTTTGGTTATTATAGTGGCATGGTTACTTCATTTTATAAAGGGATGACTGGAAAATACCTTTTAGTTACAAATCTTTCTAACGGAAAGCAAGTAAAAGTAAAAATAATTGGTTCAGGTCCATTCAATGGTCCATTAATGGATATGGGGACAGAACCTTTCCAAATAATTGGGGGTAGCCTAAGAGATGGTTATATACCAAAAGTATCCGTCCAATTAATTGATTAAACTTCATTTAAAGCTAAACTTGAGCTATAATGAATCGGCAAAGGAGCCGATTTTTTATGAATTTGGGTGAAATTAGAAAAATTAAAGACATTCTTTCGATGTATGGCGCAAAACCAAACACAGATCTGGGCCAACATTTTTTATTTGAACAAAAATATCTTGAACAAATAGTCGATGCAGCTGAGCCACTTGAAGGGAAAAAAGTTCTTGAAATTGGACCAGGAATGGGAGTTCTTACTAGACAATTAACTCAAAGAGCAAAAGATGTAATTGCAATTGAGCTTGATCCAAAAATGGTTGAGATTCTAAAAACCATGTGTATTAAATGCACAAATTTAACAGTTAAAACAATGGATATTATTGGGTTTGATCCTAGTGATTTAGGTGATTACAAAATAGTCGCAAATGTTCCATACTATATTACTTCAAAAATTTTAAGAAAGTTTTTAGAAGAAAAGAATAAGCCAACTGATATGGTACTTTTAGTTCAAAAAGAAGTGGCAGAGAGAATTTGTGCTACACCAAATAGAATGAGTATGCTTTCAATATCTGTTCAATTTTATGGGACAGCAAAACTAATAACAATTGTACCAAGAGATGCATTTTACCCAACCCCACAAGTTTCTTCCGCTGTTATTAAAATTTCAACATATAAGACGCCCATATTCTCTGATGTTAACCCAGAAAAATTCTTTACACTTGTCAAATCTGGCTTTGGTGAAAAACGAAAACAACTTGCAAATTCGATGCTTAGTTTTGGACCATATAGTAAAGAGGAAGTAATTCAAAAATTAAAAAAAGCAGGTGTTAATCCAGAAAGAAGAGCAGAGACTCTTTCACTCGCTGAATGGCGACAAATATATAAACAGTACTATAATTAAATTTTATGAAAGCAATATTTATTTCAGTATATGGGGATGTCCAAGGAGTTTTTTACCGACATTTTGTTAAAAAAGAAGCAAAAAAACTTAATATTTTTGGTTGGTGTCAAAATGAAATGGATGGATCTGTCAAAATATTCGCCCAAGGGGAAGAAAAATCACTTAATAATTTAATTGAATGGACAAAAAAAGGGTCACCAATGTCAGACGTTAAATCAATTAATACCAAAAACGCGCAAATAGAAGATAATTTAACAAGGTTTGAAATAAAATGAGTGGAAAATTATACATTATAGCAACACCAATCGGTAACCTTTCTGATATTACTATTCGAGCTTTAGATATTTTAAAACTCGTTGATTTAATCGCCTGTGAGGATACAAGGGTTACATCGAAACTTCTAGCAAGATACGAAATCAAAAAGGGGCTAATTTCTTACCACCAACACTCTAATAAAATAAAAACAGATAAATTGATTACAGAACTAAAAAATGGTAAAAACATTGCATTGGTAACTGATGCAGGGACGCCAGGGATATCAGACCCTGGGAACTATTTAGTAGAGCTAATATCTAAAGAAGAAATAGAAATAGTATCAATCCCAGGAGCTTCTGCACTTTCAACTGCACTTTCACTTTGTCATTTTAATGTTTCTGAGTTTGTTTTTTATGGCTTTTTACCACACAAAAAAGGGAGACAAACTAAATTAATCGAAATATCAAATGAAAAAAAACCTGTTGTGCTTTATGAATCAGTCTACCGTATAAAAAAACTGCTTACTGAGTTATTTGAAAGAAATGGAGACAAAGAAGTATGTATTTGTCGTGAACTTACAAAAATACATGAAACAATATATCGAGGTAAAATATCAGAAATTATAGAAAACATAACTGAAAAAGGTGAATTTGTTGTTATAATAGAAGGTAGAAATGATAAAAACATTACTATTTGATAATAATGGGGTTTTTACTACTAATGATGCTGGTGGTACATATAAAAAATTAGCTAAATTTTTTGGTGTTTCTGAAGGTGAATTAAAACCAAAACAAGATTTTATAGCATTAGACTTAGATGAAGGGAAAATAACTACTAACCAATTTTATAAATTTATCCAGGAACAACTTGGAACCAAAAAAGATTATCACAAGCTAAGAAATACTCATCTTAGTAGTTATGAGATAAGAGATGAAGTAAAAAATTATGTTAAAACTTTAAAAAATAAATACGAGCTCGCGATGTTAACTAATTTTGGGGACGGGTTTGATGAGGCTAATAAAAAATATTGGAAACTTGAAGAAATTTTTGAACCTAGTAAAATATTTGTTTCATGTAAGGTCGGGATGAGAAAACCTAACATAGATTTTTATGAATTTGCGATTAATAAATTGAATAAGAAACCTGGAGAAATAATTTTTATAGATGATAGAAAAGAAAATGTTGAAACAGCTGAAAAGATTGGTATGAAGGGTATCGTTTTTCAAAATTTCAATCAATTTAAAAAAGATTTAGATAGATTAATTTTAGAGGATAAAGTTGAATAAAAATAAATTTTATATTGTTACTTCAATCCCTTACGCAAATGCAAAACCACATCTTGGTCATACTTTAGATGTTTTATATGGAGATGTTCTAGCTAGATATTATAGGAGTCTTGGTTATGATGTTATTTTACAAGCTGGAATTGACGAAAATGGACAAAAACTTTATCAAAAAGCAAAAGAAATGGGAGCCACCCCAGAAAATTGGATTAAAGATTTAAGACCAGTTTTTAAAGATTTTTTCGAAAAGTTAAATATCTCTTATGATGAATTCACTCAAACTTCAGAAAAAGATACTCATCATGTGGCTGCCCAAGAAATGTGGGAAAGAGCGAACAAAAGTGGTGACATTTATAAAAAGAAATATTCTGGGCTTTATTGTGTTGGATGTGAATCATTCAAACTTAAAGAAGATTTGGTCGATGGCAAATGCCCTGATCATCAAAAAGAACCAGAAAAAATTGAGGAAGAAAACTATTTTTTTAAATTATCAAAATATGAGAATTTTTTAAAAGAACATTTTAAAAAAAATCTAGATTTTGTTTATCCTAAAAATTCATATAACGAAGCAATGGGGATGTTAAAAACTGGACTTTCAGATGTTTCTATTTCACGCCCAAAAACAAGGCTCCCATGGGGTGTACCAGTCCCTGGAGACGAGGAACATGTAATGTATGTGTGGTTTGATGCTCTTACAAATTACCTAACTGCTCTTGGCTTTCCAAAAAATAAAGAAAAGTTTGAAAAATATTGGCCGGCCGATGTTGAAATAGTTGGGAAAGATAACAATCGTTGGCATACTCTACTTTGGCCTGCAATGTTAAAATCTGCCGGTCTTAAATTACCGAAAATAGTTATAGTGCACTCTTTCATTATTGCAAAAGGTGGTTTAAAAATGAGCAAAACTATTGGAAACGTCGTTGAACCAATAGAAATAATTAATAAATATGGGACTGATCCATTTCGATATTATTTATTGACTCGTATTCCAATGGATCATGATGGCTCATTTGACGAAGAACTCCAAAAACAGATTTATGAAACAGAACTTGGGAATGAACTTGGTAATTTACTCCAGAGAACTATTTCTATGATTAATAAATATAATATAAAAATATCTGTTAATAAGCCAAAAACAATAGGTGATTGTCAAAAAGAATTAATGGAAAGCTTTGAATTTTCAAAGAGATTAGAAAATATTTGGTCTGTAATAAGAGATGGCAATCGATTTATTGAAGATAATAAACCCTGGGAACTCTCAAAAACAGATTTAAATAAATTAAAAGAAGTACTTCAAGAAGTTTATGATATGTTGGTTACAGTGGCTGATCAACTTGATCCATTTTTACCAGATACTTCAGATAAAATGAAAAAACAACTGAAATCATTAAAGCCGGAACCATTATTTCCAAGAATTGAAGAATAAAACTTAAGGGGGGTTATGAGTTTAGAATTAGGACATCCAATAAAACATCATTTATTTCGTATGAGGTTCACAGAACTTAACGAAATATATTGGTTTATGGCAATTCGTTCATTTGCTTTATCGTTAATTACTATATTTATCCCTATATACCTATATAAAATAAATTTTGGAATTTCCAATATTTTTCTTTACTATCTGTTTTTATATATGTTTGAATTTATCTTTGAATTCTTTTCTTCTAAATATATTAAACATAATGGTCCTAAACACTCTATGATTTTAAGTCTACCGTTTATGATATTCCATTTATGGCAACTTTTTTCAATTGAAAAATATCATTGGGCTCCATGGATGCTTGCAATTGCTGCGAGTATCTCGTTGGCATTTTTTTGGGAAGCATATCATTATGACTTTTCACGTTCAAAACATACCGCAAAAGCAACAAAGGAAATTGGTAAATTATTTATAACACTTTCGATAATTGGGGCCACAGCCCCACTTGTGGGGGGTTTTCTGGCTTCATATTTTGGTATTAATAGCTTACTTTTGATTGTTATTATTCTCCTTTTCTTTGCATCTTTAATATTATTGAAAACAAAGGATAAAAATTTTAGAAAAGGGAAGCTAGTTCTTTCTAAGGTTAATTTAAAAAGTATTAAAAAACATCTAATAGCATATAGTGGTTTAGGGTGGGAAACAGTTGCTGGTATGCAAATTTGGCCTTTATTTTTATTTCTAATTATTAGCAGTTACTCTAAAATTGGTATTATTACTTCTGCAACACTTATCATTACAGTTTTTGTAACATATTGGGTCAGCCATAGAGCAGATAAAGGGAAAAGAACTGATTATATTAAAACAGGCAGTATAGCGAGCGCTATAATTGGGATATTCCAAGTTTTTGTTGAAACAATAACACAGGCCTTTGCTGTTAATATGGGAAGGTCTTTTGCTCGATCAGTTAGTCAATCTCCCTTTGATTCAGAATATTATCTACATGCAGATGAAGAGTCACGTTCAGAATATATATATATAATGGAATCAACAGTTGATTTTTCAAGATTTATTTTTTATGTAATCTTATATGTATTAAGTTTTTATTTACCCCTTCAAACATTACTTATAATAGGTCTTTTGATGGGGGCTGCAGGTTCTCTTTTAATGCCACTTATGCCACCTGCCCAATGTGAAATATGTGGCCCAATAGAAAATAAAGAAATAAAAATAATTAAAAAAATCGGAGCACGCAAATGATAAATGCATTTATAGCAGCGGTTGGTAATGCTTTTGAGGTTATTCAGTCAAAGCGTGTTTTATCGATTTATAAAATGCCATCAAAAACACTTTTAACTCTTGGTAGTGCCCTAATTTTTATTTTAATGGTATTTATTTCTTTTTTTTGGGGTGGTTTAGATTTTTCAAAAATAAAAAGTATACATTACATTTTGTTTTTAGGAGTTATAATAGTTGGATTTTTCTATAATTATCTTTACTATTACTCTTTAAAAAGAGGCGCACTTTGTGATGTTGAACCACTTGCAATGTTTCACCCATTACTAACTATGATTTTAGCTGTTATTATTTTCCCAGATGAAAGAAACTATTATATATTAATACCTGCTCTTTTTGCGGCGACTACACTTATTGTGACAAGGGTACAAAAACATCATCTTAAAATGCATAAATATACAGCTGCTATGCTCGGGTTTGTAATCCTTATGGCAATAGAATCAAATTTAGTAAAGCCTCTTTTAGAAGTAGTTTCTCCTGTGGCACTTTATACTATTAGAATAGGTATTTTATCAATTTTATTTTTTATTTTTACAAAAACTGATTTAAGAAAAACAAATAAGGTATCTATTTGGCAAACTTTTTTAATTGCAATCGCAGTTGCGATAGAATACCCGGCCTATTATTTTGCAATACAAAAATTAGGGGTAGTTGAAACATCACTTATAATGTTACTTGCTCCAGTTTTAATTCTTTTTTCTTCAAAATTAATATTTAAAGAAAAATTAACCATAAAAAAAGCAGTTTCAAGTATTGTAATATTAATTTGTATAGCAACTGCCATAATAATCTCATGAAATTTTTTGATTCACATTGCCATCTTGATTTAGAACCACTTTGTGATGATGCAGAGGGAGCCATAGAGCGTGCTTATAAAGCAAATGTGTCATCCATGATAAATATTGGGGCAACACTGTCACACAGTGAAAAATCTGTAGAAATTGCAAATTTATATCCAAATATCTGGGCTAGTGTTGGGATTCACCCTCATGATGCTGAAGAATTATTAAATATAGAAGAGTCAATAAATAAGCTACGTGAACTTTCTTTAAATGATAAAGTTGTTGCTATTGGTGAAATAGGATTAGATTATTTTAATCTAGACGAAAGTCATTCCCGCGAAAGCGGGAATCTAGATTCCTGGGTTGATTCCAAAAATGACATAATAACAAGGCAGAAGGATCTTTTTATAGCTCAATTAGAATTAGCGGGAGAACTTAAATTACCGGTTGTTATTCATACACGTAAAGCAGAAGAAGATACACTCAAAATTCTAAAAGATTGGGTAATTAAATATAAACCCACTAAAGTTGGTGTTATCCATTGTTATACTGGTTCAAAAGAATTTGCTCAAAAATTTTTGGATCTTGGTTTTTATTTAGGCTTTACAGGATTTGTTACCTTTGAACAAGAAAAATTCAATCATATTCGAGAATCTGTAAAAATTGTTCCAATCGGAAAATTATTAATAGAAACAGATGCCCCATATTTAGCCCCCGAACCATATAGAGGGAAAACTAATGAACCAGCCTTTGTAGTAGAAGTGGCAAAAAAAATTGCAGAAATTAAAGAAGTTTCAATTGAAGAAATAGCAAATGTAACTGACAAAAACACAAAAACGTTGTTTAATATAAAGTAGGAGGTTTTTATGACTAAAGAAGAAAAATTTGAAATTGAAGACATTAAAGATCCAAAGGAAGATTTAGATCTAGAGGAAGCAGTTGAAGAAGAAAAACACGAAGAAGAAAATCCTTCTATTGATGATGTAGACGAAGCTACTGATAAGAAAGAGGAATCTATTAAGAAAGATGAAAAAGAAGAGCCTAAAGAACAAATATTAGAAGAAACAAAGGAAGATGTTTTAGAAAAGGCAGTAGCAGAAACAAAAGATGAAGAAGTTTTTGAAGAAGTAAAAGGCAAGCCTAAAAAAACCAAAAAGAAAATTAATTGGAAGATGTTAATGATTATTGCTGTAACAATTTTATTTACCGCAGCAGCTGTCTTGGGAGCTGTTTATTATTTTGATCAAAAAAATAAAACCGAAGATACTAATAACACTCAAGAAGAAGTAAAAAAAGAAGAACCAGAAAAAACTGAGGAATTAGAAGTAACAGATAAAAATATAATTTATATTAATTCTGAAGTGGGTTTAAATCTTCGTGAAGAACCTTCGCTTACTGCAAAAATTCTTGCTACAATCCCCTTTGGAACAAAGTTAACTATTTTGGAAGAAAAAGATGGTTGGTATAAAGTTGAATACAGTAGTAAAACTGGTTGGATATCAAAGGATTTTACAACAACTAAAAGCCCACTAGTTTATGAAAACACAGAATATGGTTTTCAATTAACTTTCCCTGAAACCTGGGCTGGCTACAAATTATTTAAAAAAGATTTTGGAGATTCGGTTGCACTTTATGTAGCAATCCCTACAACTGATAAAAATTGGACAGAAACTGATCCAGTAGAAGATGGTTATGCGAGTCTATTTGCAGTATCTGTTTATACAAAAGCTAAATGGGAAGAACTTAAAACAGCAGAGGGGCCTAAACCAGGCTATATTTCAGAAAAAGGGGATTATATTTTCGCATGGTCTTCTGGACAAGCCGCTCCAACCGACCTTACAGAAAGGTTTGCAGACGCAAAAACAATTATAGCCACTTTTAAACTTAGTTAATTGTTGACAATCAGATCTTAAAAATGTTACCGTAGATGTACGGTAACATTTTTATGAAAGAAAAATTTATAACTACAAATGAACTTGCAAACGATGCCTCAAAGATTTTAAAAAATCTTAAAAATGGTGAAGGTGTTGTTGTTCTTAGATATTCTGATCCAGTTGGAGTACTTTTGACATGGGAAGACTATAAAAAAATTGAAAATATGAAAATAGAACAAGTTAGTGAATGCAAAGCCTGTTTAAGTACTTTAAAAAGGAGAAAATAATGAATGAAATTTTAAAACAAAGTTCAGAAGGATCATATATACCAGCAGATAGTTCAGAATATGGTGATGACGTATTTTATGACAAAATAGTCAGAGACGGGATAGTTGAATACCTTGATAGTATTGGTGTTGATTCAGTATCTGAAAAGTCAGAAGATAATGAAAAAATAGTAAAGGCACTTATAGCTAAAATTCATGAAGAATCAGACGAATATCTAGATGCTTCACCCGAAAAAAAACCTGGCGAATTAGCAGACTTGTTAGAGATTATTTATGCTATAGCAAAAAGAGAAAGTATTGATATGTCTTTGGTTGAAGATATAAGGCAGGATAAACTCAAAAAAAGAGGAGGATATGATAAGGGGATATTTCTTAAAAGAGCAACAAAAAGAGAGATAAAAGAATGATATATTTTGATCACGCAGCGACTACTCCAGTGGGTGAGGAAGTCCTAAAATCAATGTCTCCATTTTTTGCTGAAAAATGGGGGAATCCTTCTAGTATTTATAAAATAGGTCGTGAAGCAAAAGAAGCCATATGTGATTCTAGACATAAAATTTCAGAAATTATTGGAGCCGAAAAACCTGGTGAGATAATTTTTACAAGTGGAGCAACTGAATCCAATAATTTTGCAATCAAAGGAGTTTCTTTTTACGCCTCTAGAGTTTTAAATATTAAACCTCATATAATTATTTCTTCTATCGAACATCATTGTGTTCTAGATACTGCTAAATATTTAGAAAAATATTTTGGATTTGAGGTCACATATCTGAAAGTTAATAAAGAAGGACTTATTAACCCAGAAGATGTTAGAGATGCTATTCGAGAAAATACAGTGATTGTTTCTATAATCATGGGTAATAACGAAATGGGGGCCCTAGAACCAATTAAAAGTATTGGGAAAATAATAAATGAAGAAAAAACTAAAAGAAAAAATATAAATAATAATAATCCAATAGTATTTCATACTGATGCAGTTCAATCTTTTGCCTTTGTGCCGGTAAAAGTAGATGATTTAGGTGTAGATATGCTTTCACTTACTGCACATAAATTTTATGGGCCAAAAGGTGTTGGACTTTTATATATTCGTAGAGGTACAAAATATCTAGTTCAGCAACAAGGTGGGGCTCAAGAACAGGGTAAAAGAGCAGGGACTGAAAACACCCCATATATTGTTGGTTTGGCAAAAGCTATGGGAAATGCTAACCACAACCGTGAATCTTATTATAAAAAAACTTCAAGTTTGACTGATTATTTAATTAAACGGGTTATAAAAGAAATCCCAGAAACAGAACTTATTGGTCCAAAGAAATCTAAGGATCGATTGCCCCATATTGCAACTTTTATATTTCATCGAATTGAAGGAGAATCTATTCTTATTAATCTTGATATGAAAGATATTGCTGCCTCAAGTGGCTCCGCCTGTACTTCTGGTAGTCTAGAGCCATCTCATGTTACAAAAGCAATGGGCTATGGTGATATGGAAGCACACGGCGCAATTAGATTTAGTTTAGGAAAATTAAATAAAAAAGAAGATATAGATAAACTAATGGAAATATTGCCCGGCATTGTTGAAAAACTCCGAGCAATGAGCCCAATAGAATAATTCTAGATAATAGAGAAGATCAAAAATGATATCTAAAGAAGCAAAAAATCTAATAGAAAATAACCCAATTGCAATTTCAACTTGTTTAAATAATGAGCCAAATATTTCAACTGCAGCTTTTGTTAAGGTTATTGATGATGATAAATTATTAATAACTGATAATTTTATGGAGAAAACGATTAAAAACATCATAAAAAATAAAAAAGTATCTATTATCGTTTGGGATGAAGATTTTGTCGGGTATAAAATAATCGGAGAAGCAGAATATTTTACTGAAGGGGATTGGGTTGATTTTGTTAAAAAAATGCCTGAGAATAAAGAATTTCTTGCTAAAGGTGCAATTTTAGTTAAGGTAAACACAATAAAGGAGGTAGGTTAATGGCTGATTTATATAATGAAAAAGTAATGGATCATTTTTCAAATCCACGTAATGTTGGGACGATTGAAAATCCAGATGGAGTTGGGCAAGTTGGGAATCCAACCTGTGGTGATATTATGAAAATGTTCATAAAAGTTGAAAAAGATATCATTACTGATATTAAATTTCAAACTTTTGGTTGTGGTGCTGCTGTTGCAACTTCCTCAATTGTAACTGAAATGATGATTGGGAAAACTATTAAAGAAGCAGAAAAACTGACGAATGAACAAGTGGCAAAAGAGCTTGGTGGTCTGCCACCAATAAAGATGCATTGTTCAAATTTAGCCGCTAGCGCATTAGGAGAAGCAATAAAAGATTATAAATCTAAAAATAAGGAGAAATAATGTCAAAAATAGAAGTTGTTAACATAAAATGTCATGGTTGTGCAAAAAGCATTGAAGATTCTTTAATTAAAAAAGGGCTAAAGAATATTAAAGTTGATCCAAATTCACAAACTGTTGAATTTGATGGAGATATAGATGTAGCTGAAAAAACTTTATCAAAAATGGGTTATCCAAAAGCTGGAAGTTCAGAGGCTGTAAGTTTATTTAAAAAAGCAAAGTCATATGCTTCATGCATGGTGGGTCGCCTAAAATAGCTTGTCCTTTTAAAGTCCACTAAAATAAATTAAAATATAAATATGAACTGGGCAGATTTAGCAATAATTGGAATAATAGCTCTTTTTGGTATTTCTGGTTATTTTAAAGGTTTTATTAAACAATTATATGATTTAGGAACATTAATTTTAGCATTTTTGGTTTCAGTAAAATTTTATGTATCTTTTTCTGTTTATCTTGCGGGTAAATTTTCTCTTTCTCCTAATTTTGGGAAAGTGCTTTCATTTTTTATTATTTGGATTATTATTCAATTTATTCTTAATATTGCGTTTCACTTTATTTATCCTCTAATTCCTGAAAAGATTAGAAAATCTATATTTAATAAAGGGGCTGGAGCTATCCCAGGAGTATTATGGGGATTAATTTTTGTTGCTATATTTCTTACATTGGTTGCAGTATTCCCTATACAAAATAAATATAAAGAAGATATAGTTAATTCAAAAACAGGTGGTTTTCTACTCTCTAAATCTCAACTTCTTGAAAATTATGCCTCGAATGTTTTTGGAGGGGCAATAAATGATACTTTAACTTTTTTAACTGTAAAACCAAATTCCGGAGAGTCTGTTGATCTTGGCTTTAAGACAGATAAAGTAACCATAGATGAAGATTCAGAAAATGAAATGCTCATAAAGTTAAATAAAGAAAGAACTTCTCGTGGGCTTGATCCACTTGTTATGGATGAAAAATTAAGAGATCTTGCAAGAGTTCATTCGCGTGATATGTTTGCTCGTGGTTATTTTGCTCATAATAATCCTGATGGTAAAGATCCATTTGATAGAATGGATGATTTTGGCATAAAATATATGGCGGCTGGAGAAAACCTGGCACTTGCTCCAAATGTTGATTTAGCACATGAGGGTTTAATGAATTCCCCGGGGCATAGGGCAAATATTTTAACTGCAGAATTTGGGAAAATAGGAATTGGGGTAATTGATGGTGGTCCATATGGCAAAATGTTTTCTCAGGAATTTACGGATTAATAAATGCTTAAATTAGTAAAAAAAATATCCCTATGGGCCGCGATTATTATTTGTTTAGTTATTGCACTTCCACTTTTTGTTGGTTGGTATCTTTCACCTCAAGATATATTAAAAAAAGCAGATTTAATTGTTGTTGTTTCTGGGGGTGATAATATTGCAAGAATTGAAAAAGGAGTCCAACTCTATAAAGAAGCATGGGCACCAGTGTTGATGTATTCTGGCGCTGCTGCAGAAGGGGATGTTTCAAATGCCGAGGCAATGCGTAATATATCAGTTAAAATGGGGGTTCCTAAAGAAGATATTATAATTGAGGAAGAATCAAAAACAACCCTCGAAAATGCAGACTTAAGTGCCAAGATCATTAAAGAAAAAAATATTAAATCATTAATACTTGTAACATCCCCCTATCATCAAAGAAGAACATATGAATTATTCAAAAAAGAACTTCCAGAGGTTGAAATAATAAATCAGTCTGCACTTGACGAGAATTGGCGTAAAAAAGGTTGGTGGGAAAGTAATGTTGGTAGATTTCTGACTTTAGGGGAACTTGGTAAAATTTTTATTAATTATACGGAGGAATTAAAATAATATGTTAAATAAAGTTGCTGTCGCAATGTCTGGAGGGGTTGATTCATCTGTTGCTGCAGCACTTTGTGTAGAAAAATATGGTAAAGACAATGTTTTTGGGGTAACTATGAAGTTATTTTGTTATAAAGAATCAAATAATGATGATAAAAATTGTTGTTCCTCGGATGCTGTTTCTGATGCAAAAAACATCTGCGCTCAACTCGGTATACCCCATTATGTTATAAATTTTGAAAAAGAATTTAATAAATATATTGTAAATGATTTTATAGAAGATTATAAAAAAGGGCACACACCAAACCCCTGTATCAAATGTAACCAATTAATAAAATTTAATTATTTACTAACAAAAATTAAGGATTTAGGTGCCGATAAACTGGCTACTGGCCATTATGCTCGTATCAAGAAAGTTAAAAATGATTTATTTCTTTTTCGGGGTCTTGATAATAATAAAGATCAAAGTTATTTTTTATATGGGATTAATAAAGATAATTTAAAAAATATTATATTTCCACTTGGCGAAATTTCAAAAAGTGAAACAAGAAAGATAGCCGATAAACTAAAATTAAAGACGGCAAAGAAAAAAGAATCTCAAGAAATATGTTTTATTAATGGCAAGACGGAAGATTATTTAAAAGAAAAGATAAAAAAGAATATAGGCAAAATAATAAATATCGACGGAGAAGAAATTACAAAACATGATGGGATATTTACATATACAATTGGGCAGAGAAAAGGGCTTGGTGGGGGCTCAAAAAAACCAATGTATGTTGTCGGAATAAATTCTAATAAAAATCAAATAGTTATAGGTGAGGAAAGTGAATTATATAAAAATGAAATAGATATCGAAAATACAAACTGGCTTACTTCTGTTGAATTCCCATTTAAATGTAGTGCGAAAATAAGATATAGAATGGATGATGCGGAATGTTTAGTTAAAAATGTAAATAATAGATATTTAGTTATTTTTGATAAACCACAAAGAGCAGTGACAAAGGGCCAATCAATAGTATTTTATAATAAAGATTTGGTTTTAGGTGGTGGTATAATAATAAACTAAAAATATTATTAATATTTGTATATTCTCGCTATTGACTAAATAATGTCAATTGATACAATAACGGCAGACAGGGGTTCTTGCAAATCGGCACTTCCGAATGGGGAGTGTTTTTTTTGTAAGATCTCTGTGAACCTTATACCTCAAAGGAGGTGGAAACAATGGCAAGCGTCAAAAGCCCTGAGGCCGATTTGACCAAGTACTTAGAGGAAGAAGGCGGTTTCAAGCTTTCTTCAACCGAAGAAAGACTTGTTGTTCCGCTACTGATTAAGTTCCGTAAGGAACACAGGCGTTGGGATAGTGAGGGGCGCCCCATGAAAGGGCGCACCAAGCTTGACGGCATCAAGGAACAGATCGTGATTGAGGTCCCTGATCCCGATCGAAGGATTTGTCTAGTCAATCTCGTTCTCAAGTGGCACAAGTAGAGGGGGCACGGAACATGTATCCACCGAACACCGGGTCAAAGATCCCGGTGAGAGCGCTCTTTCACCTAGCATGGGTGATTAAAGGCCTGTTGGTCTAGAGCGCTCTTCGCATATTTATTGATTTTTTAAATATTATAAAGTAAAATCACAAATTGAAAGCAATCTCTAATGAGGGAGGATGATAGCTTTGGGAACTCCAGGCACGGCAGAAAGTCCTATCATTGTACAAGCAGAGCAGATGATCGGCATGATCAGCCCTGAAGACGCTCACTTTGTTGTGAACGTCATGACAACTCGGAGGCACATCGAAACCTTGGTTTCGGGGTCCGAAAAGCTGTATTTCCAGCGGAAATTGGCGGAGAAACTCACGAAACTCGGACTTGATGGTCATCTGTTCGTTCAAAGCCCAGATAATGTCGCGATTCGTCAGCTGAATGTCTTTATTGAACAGAGGGGGTGAACGGGATGACGGTGGAAATAACTGGTCAAGATCTTGCAATGATAGCTCAAGAAGTTGGAGGTACGCACAATACCCCAGTGGAGTACGAGATTCACCACGATCGTGGCTTTGCAACCATCACAAGTAGTTGCTGTGATAACGAAGAGGCGTCACAGGTTGCGTGTACTCTTTCCCGTACGATCAACGGTATTGCTGGCTCTTTCCCGACGATCAACATAGATGGAGGGAAGCTGAGCTGTAGCGTTGGTGTCAAGCCACCTTGGAACTGATTGTCGTGCTTCAGCGCGGTCCGGCGAATGCCGGATCGCCTGATTCACTTAATCTATTAATTGGTATAAAATAGCAATATGGATTCAAACGAATTAAGAGAAAAATTTATTACTTTTTTTGAAGAAAGCGGTCATAAGAGAATTCCTTCTTATCCTGTAATTCCACAAAATGATCCTTCTGTTCTTTTTACGACCGCGGGAATGCACCCATTGGTTCCATATTTGATGGGAGAAGACCATCCTCTTGGTAAAAGAATTGTAAATTCCCAAAAATGTTTAAGAACTGTTGATATTGATGAGGTGGGTGATTCTAGTCATTTAACTTTTTTTGAAATGCTTGGTTATTGGTCACTTGGTGATTATTTTAAAAAAGAATCTATCAGGCATACCTTTGATTTTTATACAAAAGTTTTAGGTTTTAATAAAGATAAAATTTCAATAACGGTTTTTGCTGGAGATGATGATGCCCCTTTTGATGAAGAATCTTATAACACGTGGAAAGATGAAATAGGTATTCCTGAAGAAAGAATATATAGGTTTAGTAAAAAAGAAAATTGGTGGGGCCCTGTTTCTGAAACTGGCCCTTGCGGACCTGATACAGAAATGTTTATTGATACCGGGAAAGAAAAATGTAGTGAATCTTGTGACCCATCTTGTAATTGTGAAAAATATATTGAGCTTGGAAATAATGTTTTTATGGAGTATTTCAAGAACGCGGATGGTAAATTTGAGAAATTAGCCCAACAAAATGTTGATGTAGGGATTGGTCTTGAAAGACAAGTCATGTTTTCACAAGGTAAAAAGTCAGTTTACGAAACAGATTTATTTGAGGGGATTATCGCAAAAATTATAGAGCTCTCTACTGGTTATACTGATGAAAAAATAAAATCAGTTAGAATTATTGCAGATCATTTAAGGGCAGCAACCTTTGTCCTTGCGGAACAAATTGAACCATCAAATATTGATAGGGGTTATATCGTTCGAAGATTAATAAGAAGAGCCATAAGACACGGTAAAAATTTAGGGATAACAGGAAATTTTACTTCAAAAGTCGCTAAAGAAGTAATTAATAAAATGGGTGAGGTTTATCAAGAACTTAAAGATAATGAAGATTTTATTTATAGAGAGTTAAATAAGGAAGAAGATAAATTCAGAAAAACTTTAGAAAACGGACTCAAAAAATTTAATCAAATAATTATTAATAAAGATTGCAAAAAAATTACAGGGAAAGATGCTTTTGATTTGTTTCAAAGTTATGGTTTCCCAATAGAAATTACTGAAGAACTGGCTGAAGAAAATGGGATGACAATTGATGTTAAGGGTTATACAAAAGAGTTTAAAAATCATCAAGAATTATCTAGAAAAGGAGCAGAACAAAAATTCAAAGGTGGGCTTGGAGATCAGTCGGAAGAAACAGTTAAATATCACACCGCAGCTCATTTAATGCTTGAAGCTTTAAGAAGAGTGCTTGGCCCTCATGTTACTCAAAGAGGTGCTAATATAACTTCAGAAAGAATGCGATTTGATTTTTCTCATCCAGAGAAGGTTACCCCAGAACAGGTTAAAGAAATTGAAGATATGGTAAATAAAATGATCAATGATAAATTATCAGTTTTAGAGACAGTTACAACTGTCGAAGAGGCAAAAGGTAATGGGGCAACAGGCATTTTTGATTCTAAATATGGTGATAAAGTAAAAGTTTATACAATTGGCGGTGATTTATATTCAAATGAGGCTTTTTCTAAAGAGATATGTGGTGGGCCACATGTAAAAAATACAGGAGAACTTGGTAAATTTAAAATTATAAAAGAAGAATCTTCATCTTCGGGCGTAAGGCGTATAAAAGCTATACTAGAATAAAAATAAAATCGCCCAGTCTTGGGCGATTTTAACAATTAATTAATTAATTAATTAATTTTAGCGAAGAGTTCCTCCCCAAACTTGCCAAGCAAGAAGGGCTTTTGCTACTAGAGAAAGAGTAATATATGCATATTCGCCATACATATAATCTTTCCATTTACCAACTTTTTTGTACTGCAAAATCATTGCAACAGAGAATACGTTGAAGGTCACGAAAAGACTCCAGAAGATTGCATATACAAAACTTGGCACAGCATCACCACCGGCTTTAAGTGCGGCAAAGAAGTATAGCCCCATTACTACCCAAGGCACGATGCCAGCAAAACAACCGAATAAGTATGCAGTCCAATCAACCTTTTTAGTGGTTTGATTATGCAATTCCATCATCCAGCCAAAAAGAATCATACAAGCGTTTAAGCCAAAGATTAATATTAGCGTAGAGAGGTCATAAATTCCGCAGAGAATGGCGATTACTACTACCATTAAGGATGAGGTAATAGAGTACTCCGCCCAGCGGAATAAGTTCATCCCTTTTTGAATCTGTTCTTCATATTTAGTTCTCCACACAAAGGCAGATCCCAAAAGGAAAAGCCCAGAAAGTAGCAAAAATGAAGCCACAATTGGCCCCAGTTGCCACTCTGCAAATTGCTCGATAGAGGTTGTGGGCATACCCGGTATGCTACTCGTTTTGCCTAGGTAGTTAGTTGTAATTTTAGCCGCCGTTTCATTCGAGATTGCCCACATTACAATTCCCTGAACAAGCAATACAAGTCCGACTACAATGTTGTAGATTCGGAGTTTTTTTAATTTTTCGATCATTCCGCCTCCATTTTTTAAATTTATTACCTATTTGAATTATGCTATAAAATAACTTAAAATGAAAGTGTACAAAGTACAAATTTTATTTAATTATTTGGCAGATATGTTAAAGGGGAAAATGCCACTACTCAATAAATTTAAAAAGAAGAAAAAAAAAGAACAAATTCCGCATTATGCGGCACTTGATGTTGGAACAGAATTTGTAAAAGCACTTGTTTTTCATATTGGAGAAGGCGGTAAGGCTCATATAGTTGGTGTTGGTAGACAAAGACAAAAATTAGGTGATATGCAAGGCGGGGCCGTAACTGATATCGGTGGTGTTGTTGAAAATTGTGCCAAGGCACTTGATAAAGCAGAGGAAATGGCTGGGGCCATATGTGAGTCCTGTGTAATTGGGATTGCTGGTGAACTTGTTAAGGGGGTTACAACAACCGTTCATTATGAGCGATTAAAACCAAATATAAAAATTGATTATAATGAACTTAAAAATATTGTAAATAAAATTCAATGGCGTGTTTTTGATGAAGTCAGAAAACAATTAGCTTGGGAAACTGGTCATGAAGAAATTGACGTCAAGCTTGTTAATGCCTCAATTGTTGATGTAAAAATAGACGGTTATCGTGTAACAAATCCAATTGGTTTTCAGGGCAAAGAAGTATCTGTTGGAGTCTTTAATGCTTTTGCTCCAATGGTTCACTTGGGAGCACTCCAATCAATTTCTGCAGATCTTGAACTTGATTTGATTACAGTTGCTGCAGAACCATATGCAGTTGCTCGTTCTGTTGGGATAGGGGAGGCCGGTGAATTCAACGCTATTTTTATAGATATCGGAGGTGGTACATCAGATATTGCGGTTGTTAGAAATGGTGGCCTTGAAGGCACAAAAATGTTCGCAATCGGAGGCAGAAGTTTTACAAAAAGGCTTGCGCAGGTTTTAAATGTTAGTTTTGCAAGGGCCGAAGAAATAAAATTGGCATATGCGAGTGATCTTCTTAAAGAAAAATCTAAAAAAATAGTTAGGGACGCATTATATTCAGACGCAAATGTTTGGCGAAGCGGTGTAGAACTCGCACTTTCGGAATTTTCAAATGTTGATCTTTTGCCTTCAAGAATACTTTTATGTGGTGGGGCATCTGCTTTACCAGAAATAAAAGAAATTTTGACCGATGGTGATTGGTGGAAGGACTTACCATTTGCTAAAAAACCACAAGTTCACTTTATTAAACCTGCTGATGTTGTTAATATAGTAGATAAGACTGGAGAGATAAAAGATCAACAAGATATTACTCCAATGGGTCTTGCTAATTTAATAGTGGAGATGGGGGAAGAAGATGTACTCCCAAGTTTAATGAGAAAAATAACTAAAACCCTGCAGGCATAAAATGGATAGAGAAACAATATATTTAGATAATGATGAAGAGATAACCTCGGTTGTCGATAAATTAAAAGGGACAGAACATGTTGCCGTTGATCTTGTAATTCCAAAAGAAGCCTTGCTCTTACAGTCTGTAGTAAATTTAAAAATATTAAAAAAACAAGCGGATTCATTAGGGAAAGAGATTGCGATTGTTACACAGGATAAGGTTGGTAAAAAACTTGCAGAACAAGTTGGGATTGCTGTGATGTCAAAACCTGGGGAAGAGCCAAAAGTAGTTCATATGACTGAAGGTGAAAAAGAAATTCCTGAAGATGATGTTTCAAGCATTGAGATGAAAAATGGCGATGTTAAACCAAAATCAGTTGTTGAAGATGATGAAGTCCCAATCGAAATGAAACCTGGGGCAGAAGCGATTGTTGCCCCAACATCAGAAGTTGTTACTCCTGATGGGAATAAACTAGATACATCTGAAGAAGTTGAAATTTCAAGTGATAAAATAAAGAATCCAGTTAAAGAAAAATCAAAAAAGAAATTAAAATGGAAAATTATTGGTATAACGGCAGGATTTTTAGCTCTTATTGGGCTTGTGGCTGGATATATTTTTGTACCACTTGCTAATGTGACATTAACTCTTGCAGCCGAAAAACAGAAAGTAGATTTTACTTTCACTGCCGATAAGAGTGCAAGTTCAGTAGATAATGGGACCCAAACAATCCCTGCTCGTGAAATATCTGAAGATGTAGAGAAAACTGAAAAATATAAAGCAACTGGTAAGAAAAAAGTCGGAGATAAAGCAAAGGGCACAATTACAGTTAATGACCATGCTTATACTAGTGATCCAGGTACAACATTGCTTGTTGCAGGGACTCGTTTTGTTAGCCCAGCTGGTCTTGTTTATAAATCAACTACAAATGTAACGGTCCCAGGTTTTAAAAGTGTTGGAGGGACAATTACAAATGGGACAATTAACGTTAGTGTAGAAGCTGAAAATGTTGGAGAACAGTATAATTTAGTTGCATCTACAACATTTTTTATTCCTGGTTTAACTGGAGCAACAATTAGCCAAATATATGGGGTTAATGCGGCTGCTTTTGCTGGTGGGACGTCTCGTGATGTTACCTATGTTACTCAAACAGATGTGAATACTGCTAAAGATGAAATAAAAAAAGTAATTGAACAAGAAGCTAAAAGAGTAATTTTAGAAAAAACAGTACGGGATGAGAGATGGCTTGAAGGAGCAATGAAAATCACAGAGGTTTCAGCAGAACCTTCAGTTGCCGTAAATGGTGAAGCTACTGAATTTGAACTTAAGGCAAAATCAACTGTCATCGCATTAGTATTTAAGGATGATAATCTTAAAAAATTAGCCGAATCAACACTTGGTGACCAAATAGGTGATGGTAAAGAAATCGTTGAGAGTGAAAACCTTACTTCTGCTGCAGAATTTGTATCAGCGGATTTTGATAAAAATCAAATTATGGGCAGACTTTCGGGTGAAGCTTATATTGCTACAAAAATTGATGAAAATAAGATGAGAGTGGAGCTTTCTGGTTCACCAGAAGGGAGTTCACTTGATTATCTTAACAGAGTAGATGGTGTTGAAGGGGTCGAAATAAAACATTTCCCGGTTTTTTATAAAAGAATGCCAAGAATTGAAAAACATATTTATTTTAAGACTGTAATTTCAAAAACACAGGATTAAAACAATATGTCTTTCTTGCTAAAATTGAATCTAGATTTTTAATTCACAAGGATGACAAATAAAATTATGAAGTACATGGCATTAGATATTGGAGAAAAAAGAGTGGGGGTGGCAGTTTCTGATGAATCAGGAATAATTGCCCGCCCTCTTTTAGTTTTAAATGTTTCAGATAATTTTATGATGGAACTGGGGGAATTAATTGATTCAGAAAAACCTAAAAAGATTATTTTTGGGACTCCAAGACATCAGAATGGTGAAGAAGGGGAAAATGTAAAAAGTATAAGGGAATTTGCTAATGTTGTGAAACATGAATATAATGTGGAAGTTGATTTTGAAGATGAATCTCAGACATCAATAGAGGCAGAGGCTAGACTAAAAAAATATGGGCATAAACAATCTGAGATAAAAGAAAAAATAGATTCAGAAGCAGCTTGTATAATACTGGAGTCATATCTTGCTAGATAGTAGAATAAAACCACAAACACCAAATGCTAAATAAAAAAAAATTGCGATAAAAACCATAATTTTGATTGGAGTATTATAAATTTTTACAATTTTATTTTTTAGTATATCAAGCACAATAAATAAACCTAATTCAAGCTCAACTGAATCAAAATATTTTGTAGTTAAATCTGGTGAGAGTTTAGATGAAATTACAAATAGTTTATCAGATGAAAAATTAATTAAAAATAAATTTGTATTTGGATTATATTTAAAATATAAGGGTCTTTCTGGAAAAGTCCAAGCAGGAGAATACCAAATTCCTATGAATTTAAATATGGTCGATCTTTCTCAAGTAATTACACTTGGTAAAGTGGTAACAACAAAAATAACAATCCCCGAGGGTTGGACTAACCAAAAAATACAGGGAAGAATTACAGCTAATACAATAATTAACAGTAATGATTGGGAAAGCGCTGTAAAGTATGACCCTGAAAAATACAAATATGATTTTCTAAAAGAGCTTAAAAAAGGTGATAGTTTAGAGGGCTTTTTGTACCCTGATACCTACCAAGTCTCATTAAAACCAACCGCGGATGATATTGTAAAAAAGATGTTAGATAACTTTAATAAAAAGTTATCTAATGATGATCGTGAGCAGATAAAAAAATCAGGTATGAACACTTTTGAAGTTGTTACACTTGCTTCAATAGTAGAAAGAGAAGCAATCGAAGAAACAGATCGAAAATTAGTAGCCGGAGTATTTGAAAAACGTTTAGAAATTGGGATGCCACTTCAATCTGATATCACTGTTTTATATGCTCTTAATTCAACAAAAAAGAATGTAACCTGGGAAGACACTCAAGTTGATTCACCTTATAACACTTATAAAATATCAGGTTTACCACTTGGTGCAGTTTGTAATCCATCAATCCAATCAATTCAAGCTGTTTTATATCCAACAAAATCTAATTATTTATATTTTTTAGCAGCTCCAGATGGAGTAATTTACTATTCATCAACGGTTGAAGGTCATAATATAAATAAGGTTAAATATTTGTAAATGATAAATAAAGAAAAAAAATTTAATCTTGCCGTTGGAGTTTCTGGGGGTGGGACTACATTTGAGGCTATTGCAAAAGCAATAAAATCTAAAAAGATTAATTTAGATATGTGTTTTATTTTTGCTGACAGAGATTGTGGCGCACTAGAAAAAGCTCAAAAAATGGGGATTAAATTTGTCCAAAAAAGAGCACAAGAAAATACAGATGATTTTCATAAAAGAATCGTAACCCAACTTACACGGGAGAATGTTGATTTTGTGGTTCTTGCAGGATATTTAAGATTATTCCCAATAACCAGAAATGATTCATTTTTAGTATTTAATTCTCATCCAGGTGCAGTCCCATATTTTGGTGGAGAAGGAATGTGGGGTCATTTTGTGCATGAATCAGTCTTAAAATGGGCACAAAAGACAAAATATAAATATCCTTATACGTTTTCAAGTGTCCATATTGCGACTTCAAAATATGATGAAGGCCCAGTTGTTGGTATAAAAAAATGTAAGGTATTAAAGTCTGATAATTATGAAAGTTTAGCAAAAAGACTTTTACTAATAGAACATGAAAACTATATTAGTGTCCTTAAGCGAGCTTCTGAAAAAAATATTGAATATCAAGAATATCCTGAAGAATTTTTGACACTATCAGCAAAAAATAATAAAATTAAGTGATTATGAATGCATTAGAAATAAAAGATCTTAAAAAATATTTTCTAGCAACAATAAAAAATCCACCCGTAAAAGCAGTTGATGGAATAACTTTTTCTGTAAAAAAAGGTGAAACATTTGGATTTTTAGGTCCAAATGGTGCAGGTAAAACAACTACTATTCGTTGTATTATGAATTTTATCCATCCAACAAAAGGGGAAATAAAAGTTTTTGGGAAAGATTCAATTAAAGATAGTGTATTTTTAAAATCAAAAATTGGGTATCTTTCTGGAAATGTAAGATTAAATAATAAATGGACCGGTAAAGAACATATTGAATATATTGAATCTATAAGAGGTAAATCAGAAAATGCACGAGAACTTTCTAATAAGTTCGAACTTGATATTAATAAAAAGTTTAAAAATCTTTCATCTGGGAATAAACAAAAACTCGGTCTAGTCTTGTCTCTAATGTCTAAACCCGAAATACTTATAATGGATGAGCCAACAGTAGGGCTTGATCCCTTGCTCCAAACACTTATTTATGAAGTCTTAGAAGATTTGAAAAAACTTGGAACAACTATTATTATTTCATCCCATAATCTTAATGAAGTAGAAAGACTTTGTGATAGAGTTGGGATAATAAAGCAGGGTAAAATGGTAGCAGTTGAACCTGTTTCAAAGCTTGGAGGCAAAAGACTTCATAAAGTAGTAGTTCAATTCACGGGTGAATTTAAACCTTCTGATTTTAAAATAAATGGGGTAGAAAAAGTTGAAGAAATACCCAGGGGCTTAATTTTAACCGTTGGAGGTGATTTAAATTCAATTGTAAAAAAGATATCTACTTACAAATTTAATGATATTGAAATAACTCACGCGAGCCTAGAAGAAATATTCTTAAAATATTATGTCAACGTTAAACAAAAAAATGATCGAGGAGAGGTAAAATAATGTGGGGCGTTTTTATAAGATTTATTAAAGATAAGTCAAATATGATTTTGTGGTTTTGTGTAGGCGCACTTGGGTTCATTGAAATGTACGTTGCTCTTTTCCCTGCAATCCAAGCCCAGGCAGCAGAGCTAGATAAAATGATGGGGGCTTTCCCAAAAGGGTTTATGGATGCTTTTGGAATGGACAGTGCAAATTCGATGTTTTCTAAGTTAGAAACATATATGTCTACTGAATATTTTAGTTTTTTTTGGCCAATACTTGTGACGATTATGGCAATATCGTTTGCAAATGCAATTTGTGTTGGCGAGATAGAAAGTGGAACAATTGAATTTACTCTAGCTCAGCCCATTTCAAGAATAAAAATACTTTTATCGAGATTTTTCGGTGGTTCTTTAGCTATAACTATTTTAACTATTGTATCGGCTTATGGAATATTGGGAGCAGCATTAATTCATGGGATTAATTATCAAGTAGCAAATTATGCCACAGTTAGTTTTGTGGGTATCTTTTGTGGTCTTGCGATTTTTTCAATGGCGACATTTTTTTCGGTGCTTTTTTCTGAAAAAGGTCGTTCTACAATGCTAACTACATCTGTCCTGTTAGTCATGTATGCATTAAAGATTATTTCTGGTCTTAAAGAAAGTTTAGAAAATATTAAATATTTTTCTTTCTTTCATTACTTTGACGCACCGACAGTTTTTGGGAAAAATCAAATTCCCGACTGGTCAATCTTGGTTTTTTCAACAACAATAATTATTTTTTTGACGCTTTCAATTTGGCGATTCCAAAAAAGAGATATTGCAACTTAATTTATATCTAGTGTTAGTTGACTTTTAATAAATGGATTGTTATAATTTTTGACGTCTTTCGATAAAATAGGAGTTTCCCATTTTAAGAAGATTTAGCCTAAAAGGACTAAAACTAGTTTTTTTAGCAAAAATAGATAAATTCCGAGCTCGTTCTCGGAAAATACGAGTAAAAACATCAGTTGGCTATAAAAATCTTGATATTGCAGGAAAGGCAGAAACTGCGAAGACAACCTCGAAAAAATCGTGGCAAGATTTTGTATATGGACTTAAAACCATATTTTTTAGACCAGTAAGACAGGTTACACATTTTGCGTTAGTTATAATGATTCTAATTGTTCTTTCTTCTGGAATCCCGGCTCCTATCCAAAAAGTTGCTTCCAAATCGGATATTGGTAAGGTAGACCCATTTGGTGTTTATGAAATGACAAAAGGGAAAGATGAAATTGGAACCGAAATAACAGACATTGAAACACTCGCAATGACAACGGCATATATATCCCAGAACATGTCAAATGAAGCTTATGAAGAGGTAAATAATCGTCAGTTAAAAGCTGAAATTGCTATGGCTGGTGATGCGATTGCAAATATACCAATTACAACAACAGAGAGTTCTCTTGATTCTAAAGAAAAATTTATAAAATATACAATTGTGAATGGGGACACATTATGGAGTATTGCAAAAGAATTTAGTGTTACAACTGATTCTATAAAATGGTCCAATAATATTACTGATGAGAATTTTGTGAAACCTGGAGCTACTATAAATGTCCCAACAATCACAGGGATTATTCATACCGTAAAATCTGGGGAAACAATTGCAGGTATCGCATCAAAATATAAATCTACTGCTTCTGAAATTGAAATTCAAAATGATCTTTTTGGTGAAGATTTAATTGTTGGGATGCAAATAATTGTTCCTGATGGGAAAATAGATCCACCTCCTACACCAAAAGTTGCTGTTGCAACAGTAAAAACCACTACTACAGGGCGTTATGGTAGTTCAAGCTATATTGCACGTACTGGTTCATTCAAATTCCCAACAATTGTTGGAAGAAGTGGTTATTATAATGGCTATCACTGGTGGGCAATTGATATTCCAAATAGTATAGGTACACCAATTTATGCAGCTGATAATGGTCAGATAACTGAAGCAAGATACGGTTATAATGGCGGTTATGGAAATACTATTCTAATAAATCATGGGGATGGTTTTCAAACAAGATATGCTCATATGACAACACTTGTTATGTTGGGTGGATATGTTTCTAAAGGGCAAGTAATTGGCTATATGGGTTCAACTGGACGTTCAACGGGTTCTCACCTTCACTTTGAAATTATTAAAAATGGTTCTAAAGTTAACCCAATGGCTTATTTTTAATCTTACTATCAATAATACAGTTTTTGAAATATAATACAGACAGTAACAGCGGAGGATAATATTTTTTGCGATAAGGTATCAATATATGTAAAGGCAGGTAATGGGGGCGATGGAATCGTCTCTTTTTTGCATGAAAAATATCGAGAATTTGGTGGCCCAGATGGTGGTGATGGAGGAAAAGGCGGGAGTGTAATTTTTCAGGCGGACGAAAATCTTAATACATTATATTATTTTAAAACTCATCATAAGCTTGTTGCAAAAAGTGGAGAAAGAGGTGGAAAAAGAAAATGTCATGGTAAAAATGGTGAAGATTTAATTATTAAAGTTCCAGTTGGGACAATTTTAATAAATGAAGAAACAGGGGATCATATAGGGGATCTCTCTGAAGCCGGAGAAATTGTTGTTTCAAAAGGTGGTGAAGGAGGTTTTGGGAATGCTCATTTTACAACTTCAGTAAGACAAACACCAAGAGTGGCTGAACTAGGCGAACCAGGTGGGGAATTAAATATCATACTTGAATTAAAGATGGTTGCAGATGTCGGGTTTGTTGGGCTCCCAAATGTTGGGAAATCTACCTTACTTTCTGTTGTTTCGGCCGCAAAACCAAAAATTGCTGATTATGAATTTACAACATTAATCCCAAATCTTGGAGTCATAGAGGAAGGGACTTATGGAGTAGAAAAGGGTTTTATTGCAGCAGATATTCCAGGTTTAATTGAAGGGGCTTCTAAAGGAAAGGGTCTTGGTGATGATTTTCTTAGGCATATTGAAAGAACAAAGGTTTTAGTCCATTTTCTTGATGGTCTGCATAAAAATTTAAAAGATGATTATCAGGTGATTAGAAAAGAATTAAAAAACTATGTAATTGATCTTTCAGACAAACCCGAAATAGTTATTATTAATAAAATTGAATCCGTACCGCCAGATGAGCTTCAAAAAAAACTAAGTAAAGTACAAGAAGTAGTTAAAAGTAAAATTATTTTAATATCAGCGGTGGCTCATAAAAATTTACCAGAACTTTTACATGAAATAGAAAAGAAACTTGCTAAAGAAGCGAAAAAGAATAAAAAAATAGAACCCGTAGAAGATTATAAAGTTTTTACTATGGAAGATATTGTTTCTAAGGACTTTTTTGAGGTTAAAAAAGAAAATGATAAATATGTATTAACTGGTCCTAAAATCGAAAGATTTGCAGTTAGAACTGATTTTTCTAACCCTTATGCTGTTCAAAGATTTAAAGATATTATGAAGAAAATTGGAGTAGATAAAGAACTTAAAAGACAGGGTGCGGGGATTGGCGATAAAGTACAGATAAATAAAAAAGAATTTATTTTTTAACTTTTTATGACTATTAAAGAATCTCTAAAATGGGCAGAGGATTTATTAAATAAAAATAAAATAAGAGATTCTAAAATCTCTGCTAGTTTTTTATTATTTCAAGTACTTAATAAAAATTTAGAATATATTTATGCGAATTTAAATAAAAAACTTTCTTTAAAACAAGAAAAAACATATAAAAATTGGGTCGAAAGAAGATCAAAACACGAACCAGTTTGGCAAATAATTGGTAAATTAAAATTTTGGGGGATGGATTTTATTGTAAATCAAGATGTTTTAATACCTCGGCAAGAAACAGAAATATTAATACAAGAAGTACTTGAAAATATAAAAAATGATAAACAAAACATTAGTATTTTAGATATTGGGACAGGTAGTGGAGCTATAATATGTGCATTAAAAAAAGAATTACCTAATTCGATTTGCTCTGCATCAGATATATCAGAAAGAGCACTTATTGTCGCGAAAAAAAATGCCAAAAATCTTAATTTAGAAATAGATTTTAAAAAAGGAGATTTATTTGAACCATGGGGGGATAATAAATTTGATATAGTTGTGACAAATCTTCCATATATTCCAAACGAAAGATTACCATATCTTGATGAAGATGTGATTCGATATGAACCACTTATTGCACTAGATGGTGGGATAAATGGAACTGAGGTTTATAAAAGATTTTTAAATCAAATAAAAAAACATGTAACAAAAAGTACAGTTATTTATTGTGAAATTGATCATACTCATAGCAAATTAATTATAAAGATGGCAGAAAAAATATTTAGTAATTTCAAAATAAAAATATTATCTGATTATGCAAATAAAGAAAGGTTTATGATAATAAAATTTGAATAAGATTAATTTTGCATATATTGACAGAGTTGTTATAATTAATAGAGTAGATAAAAAAATATTAAACAGGAGGAATAATGAAAAAGTCTTTAACTTTAGCCATACTAGGGTTGGTTTTGGTCCCAGTTATGGTTTTTGCAGCTACAGAAGATGTACCTGCAACACAGACTGAGAATAAAAATGAAGTCCAGGTCCAAACTCAAGTAAATACTCGAGCGGTAAATTTTGGGGATGATGTTAAGCTTAAAATTCAAGAAATGAATGATGCAAAAACAGCAATCAAAGAAAAGCTAAAAGAAGAAATTTTAGAAAAAGTAAAAACACAGGCTGAAAAAGCAGTTGCAAATTCAATCAAAAAATATGAAAAGACAAAAACTAGAGTTCAAGCTATGACTAATATTACAGCTGAAAACAAAGCATTAATACAATCAAGAATTGAATCGCAAATTGCTTTAATGGAACAGCTTAAAGCAAGAATAGCTGTTGCAACAACAGTCGATGAAGTTAAAGGGGTATTAACTCAAACAAGAACTCAAATGAGATTAAGTTATAATGCAGTAAAAGATGTAGTTTCTGAAATTCATACCTCTCGTTTAACAGAAATTAGCCAAAAAATAACTGTAATTTATGACAAATTAGTTGTTAGGGTTACAGAATTAAAAACAGATGGTGTTGATGTAACTAAAATGGAAATTCTTGAAGCTGAAGCAAAGACTCAAATAGATGCAGCAAGAGCAGCAATACTTGCTGAAGATTTTGTTGAAGCAAAAACTCAAATTCTTGATGCAAGAACTACTCTAGTTGAATTAGTTCAATTAATTAAAACTGCCGAATAGGCTCGGAGGGAATATGGAAGAAAAAAAAGAAGTAATTGGTTTGAAAAGATGGGAATTTTACACGATTATCGCTATTTTAGTTTTTGTAATGGGCGTAGCTGGTTGGGCAACATACGAATATGTATGGGGGCCACAAGAAGTTGAAGTAGAAGATATTACTCCTGAGCCAACAGCAGAAGACACATCACTTACAGAAATAAAAACAGAACTTGAAAAAGATGTGGATTTAGATCTTTCTGAAGTAGATAAAGATATTAAAGAGTTAGATTCAACTGATCTTTCTGGTCTTTAAAATGGCAAAAGAAGAAACCAAAGATAAAAAAATCAATGAAAACTTTAAGTGTCATAGTTTTGGGGTTGTAGAAGGTTTTAAGTTTGGTTTTGGAATGTTTATTGCATTTCTCGCCGGAAGCGCAATATTAACAGTTATAGCAATTGGATTTTATTATCTTTCTAACTTAATTTAATAAAAACATAAAAAGCGGTTAAATTTAGTAAAATAGCCGCTTTTTATTTTTTTATTTTTTTATTTTCTTAGTGCAGATTCTATTATTGTTTCAATTAGTATTGAAAATTCAATCCCCAGGGCTGCTGCTCCTTGAGGTAGTAGACTTGTTTCTGTCATCCCAGGGATGGTATTAATTTCTAAAATATATAAAACTTTATCTTTTAAAATAAAATCAGATCTTGAAATCCCAGTACATCCAATCCCAGTATGTGCTTTTATGGCAGCATTTTGAATATCTAATATCATTTTTTTAGAAAGATCGGGTGGAGTAATTTCAATACTTGCACCAGGGAGATATTTTGCATCATAATTAAAAAAGTCATAATTTGAATCAGGCACTATTTCGGTTGGGATAAGGGGAATGTCTTCTCCATTTTTACCTTCCAAAACTGCACATGTTAATTCACGCCCTTTAATAAATTCTTGAATCATAATATTTTTTGAATATTTAAAAGCACCCAAGATTGCTGGTTCTAGTTCATTTTTATTTAAAACAATTTTTATCCCTACACTAGAGCCCCTATCTGTTGGTTTTACAACAAGTGGAAAATTAAAAGCTTCAATTGCGATTTCAATATATTTGTTCTTTTCTAGATCATAATCATGTTTATTAATAGAAATAAATGAAGGAACATTAAGATTTGCATCAGTTAAAATTTTAGAAGAAGATACCTTATCCATCGCAACTTTACTAACATTGCTATTTGAACCTGTATATTTTATTTTATGTTTTTCTAAAAGTTCTTGGATTGTGCCATCTTCTCCATATTCACCATGAATTGTGATAAATACAATATCTACCTTCTCTTTTTTAAGATGTAATAAGCCTTCTTTTTCACTTAAATTTAGGTTTTTAACTTCATCAAACCATAAACCATCCTTTGAAATTCGGATACTCAAAATTTCAAATTTTGTTAAATCAAGAGCCTTTATTACATTTTTTGCACTTTTAAGGGATACTTCATGTTCTGATGAAGGTCCTCCCGAAATTACTGCAATTTTTATTTTTTTTGATTCCATATTGTTGGTGGACCTGAGGAGATTCGCTGAGCTTCTCACTGATATTCATAACAATTATCTCATGGATTATCTAATAACTAATCTAATAATAATCACTATTTTTATAAATAAACTTTTTATCAAGCAGGAGTACTCAATTCCCCAATTCATTAATAATATATTTTCACCCAAGGGCGTGAATATATTTTTGGTGGTGTGTTCTCGACGATGCTCGAACCCACTTCGGGCGGGACGAGGCCTGATCGGGGCACTTTCGGGGTTTTCCTCGGGTTTTTTGGGGTTTCTACAGTTCGCGCTTGCCCGTTCCGTAGCTTTATGCGACTTGTACGCCGTA
Organism: Patescibacteria group bacterium; assembly: GCA_041737595.1. Taxonomy (GTDB): domain Bacteria; phylum Patescibacteriota; class CPR2; order UBA1875; family UBA1875; genus JBGSRK01. The sequence goes on along the minus strand of JBGSRK010000010.1, from coordinate 133 downwards.
GCCTTGCGCGAAGGCTGTAAGGAGGGCGGGCTCATCTCGGCAATTTTTTCGACGTTTCGGGCGGACACGGGGATTTTTGCTAGCTAGCCCTTAGTTCGGGCCGTTTCGAGTCGCGGGGGAAGAGGGGTGGAAA
>JBGSRK010000137.1:0-1537 GCA_041737595.1 Patescibacteria group bacterium | reverse complement strand
TACCGCTACCGAGTTTCTGTCCAACGGAGCCCCGCATTGTTTGCATTTCATCTCCTCGGGCTTAACCGAGCCGGACAGGTCGATTTTTTGGGTGATCTCGATCTTCTGCTTCGGCTCGTTCCGCTTTACCATCACTGCCGAAAAAATCCCCACTCCTATCAGCGCCAGCCCGGTGATGATGCGTCCCCCGGGGTTCTGGGTGTATTCCCCTCGGGCCGACATCAGGAACAATATTCCGAAGAATATCAATACCCCGGCAATAATATAAACCGTCAGGGATTTTCCGGAAACTGCCATACTCATCCTCCAATCTTGTCATTTTCCGATTAACGCCAGGGCCTGTCTTTTAAGGTCCAGAAAGAACCTAATCGCTTCGGGGTCCTGGCAATTTTTTGTCCAAAGGTATTTGGCAAAACCAGCCTGGGCAAAAACGTAATATCCCAAGGCCATCTGACCGATGGCCACATACCCGGTAGCAAACTGCCCCAGCCCGAATAAAATGCCGATAGCGAACTGGGCCACCGCCGTTATGCCGAATATTAACTGTCCCAAGCCGAACAAAAATCCCACCCCGAACTGGGCGATGGTAATCAATCCGAGTCCGAACTGCCCGATGGCAATCCATCCCTTGGCCACCCGCAATTTGTTGTTTTTATTCAAACCCACCGCAACATGCACCAGCGGCCAGCCGTAATAGCTGGTTTTGCTTTTCCATTCGAAGCCCCAGCCGTTCCATTGTTTCTTGGTCGGATAGGGCGCACCGCAATGCGGGCAGGTTTTGGCATTGGGGCTTACTGCCTTTTGACATTCCCGGCAATTGATAAGATTGATCGGCGTCTGTTCCATGTTACTCCTTTGTTTTAGACTCGCCGGAGGCCACACTGTCTGTGATATCCAAATCAGGCTGCAATTCCTCCCGAGCCTCCTCGATAAGCTGGCGGATCTTTGGAGCCATGGATTGCTCCTCGATCTGGTAGCCGGCCAGAATCTGGGACAATATTTTTATCTGCTCCTGCGGCCCCAGCCGTTTGTTGATGATTATCCGCTGGCTGTCCTTGACCCGGCACCAGCCGCCCCGCCCGTCGAATTCGTCAAATTTGATATTGAGGCCCAGTTTTTCGGCCAGCAGGGCCATTTCTTCGATGATCTGTTTTTGTCGCATAATTATATATTTTATATTTTGAATTTTGCATTTATTTAATATCCTTTTCCTCCAACACCTCGGCCTCGAACACGAACAATTTTGTCTCCTTGTCCTTCCAGGCATCGGCCGGCAAACCGGCCTTATGCAGGCACAGATATGACAGGGTCTCTTCCCGGGTCCAGCCTTCCTCCGGGGCCACCTGCGGCAGAAACACCCCACTGCGTCCGCCCCGCTGGACGATTATCCCGTGTTTGCCCACAATGAACTCCTCCGGAGAATCTATCTGCCTTTTAGGCGTCAGCACTGAAATTTCATATTCCAATTTAGATAATTCCTTTTCGGTGACAGCCGAAAAACGCGGGTCGCCGGTGGCCGCCGCCACCGCCATTTCCT
>JBGSRK010000091.1:0-5345 GCA_041737595.1 Patescibacteria group bacterium | reverse complement strand
TTATCCAATCATCCCAATGATAAGCGCGAAGCTGAACCCACATTGGACGCAATCTCTCCTCGCTTGGGCAAGCCTGCCGCCGCGGCATTGGACAACGGCTTTTTCAGCGAACACAATATCCTGGCTTTGGAACAACGCGGTATTGAACCCTATATTGCCACCGGGCGTGAAGCCCATCGCAAAGACCTGAAGACCCTGCTTGGAACGGACTTGCCCGCGCTGCCCGAGGACGCGACCGCGTTGGAAAAAATGGCGTATAAACTCGGGCAAGCGATTTATCGTCTGCGAAAATGCACCGTGGAACCCGTGATTGGCATCATCAAAGAAATTCTCGGATTCCGCCAGTTTTCCTTACGCGGCTTGAAAAAAGTGATCGGCGAATGGTGTTTGGTTTGTCTGGCTATCAATCTCAAGCGATTACATATCCTAATGACAATGTTAGAGCGCGAGCGTATCCACTAATAAACGATTGAAGGCTTTGTCCTTTATCAATCCACACATAAATCTTTCGCTTTTTTTCTGGATGTGCTATTTTTTAATCAAAAGACCCCTCTCTCCGACAAACTGCTTGAGCGTCCACCAATTTAAAAAATCCTTTGGGATTTATTAAATATCTTTGTGTTTTGTTGAATTTCTACGCGCTCTTCGTTCCTTCGCGGTAAAGAAGGTTGTTTTTGCAGTGGACTCGCGTTTGAATGACTTTCTTAAAGTCGAAGGATTCTCAACGCGAATACCGCGAATAGGCGAATTTCGCAAATTTCCTGTTAGTGAACCAAACCGATGGGGCGGCAGTTCAATCGCGAAGCATCCTTTAGGACTGCCGCCTAACTTTGGCGGTCATCCCAGCACTTTGGCACGCTAACAATTTCCTTGAGTAAATTCGCGCCATTTGCAAATTCGCGACATTCACGTTCCAAATCGGCCAATTTGCCAATCTACTTTGAGAAGACCATACACGGTTGTGTTTAAAAAAATTCCCTTGCAGGGCTGGGGATGAGGGCTGATCACCGCGCTGACAACCTTTGATACTGTTGGCGACATCGGGAATTGCCCCTAAACCTGTTTTGCAGGCGCACATTTACAAGTGAAAAATGAATTCGCCAACAGTATAAAAACTTCCGAAGCCTTGGGGGCTTCGGAAGTTTTTTCGTACGGTTTCCTCCCGTTACGTGTACAACTTACCTATTTTCCGCTACCCCTATTTTGGGGTTTTCGTCACGTTTTGGGGTGATTCTTGTATCTTCTCAAAAAAACGGGGTAGCCTGAAAACGCATACCGCCATATATACAGAAAACGTGGTGAAACAGGACATTTTCACCATATCTGGCGGGTCTCCGGAGCGCCTGAGAGGCAGTTACCCCGGATTATTGAGAAGATACTGATTCTTTGCGTTTTCCGAAAAATGAAAGATGAAGGAAATATCCCGCTTAAAACATAATCTTGCAAAGGTTTGGCGCCCTTCGCAAGATTGAAATCGAAAATGTCCCTGCTACTAAACGCTGGTTTGAGACTACCCGACTATCCGACTACCCGGCTATCCCTTCTTCCTGCGCTCCTCCTGGTATCGGCGCAGGTAGGCGATCACCTCTTCGCGGTTCTTCAGTTGCAGCCGCTCCGAAATCTGGGCCATATGGTACTTGATGGCCCGCTCGGTGAGCTTCAACTGGCTGCCCACTTCCTTATAGGTCATTCCACGCGCCACCAGGCGCAAAACCTCCCACTGGCGCATGGTCACCCCGGCCGGGATCGTCTCGTCCCGGAAGGCAGCCGGGGGCGGGGTGGCCGCCGCCTGGTTGAATTCCGTCAACATGCGCGAGGCCAGCTCGGGGGCGATCTGGGTTTCCCCGCGCATGGCTTCGGCCAGCATGGAAAATATCTGGCTGGCGTCCAGGCTTTTCAATAAATAGCCCGAAGCGCCATATTTGATGGCATCCAGCATTTGTTCATCGTCCTCCGAGACCGTCAACAGCACCACCGTGGTATCGGGAAAGCCGCCCTTGATCAAGCGCGTGGCTTCGATCCCATCGCAGTTCGGCATTTGAACGTCCATCAGCACCACGTCCGGGCGCAGGGCGCGCACCTGGTCGAAGGCATCGAACCCGTCCCGCGCCGCGCCAATCACCGTCAGGCCACGCGCCGTCAGCAGGTTGCGCATCCCATCCAGAAAGAGCGGCTGGTCATCCACCAACAGGATTCGTAATCCGCGGATGTCGGCTTCCAGTTGGTTCTTTTTCGAGACCGGCAGGATGCGCGGGACATGCACCAGCACACGGGTACCCTCCCCCACGACGGAACGGATTTCCAACCGCCCCCCAAACTGGTCGGCACGCTCGCGCATGATGCTCAACCCAAAGTGTTTCTGGCCCGCGCCCGGCGCAGTCTGCGGGTCAAACCCGCGCCCGTCGTCGCTGATGATAAAGATGATCTCGTCCGACTGGGAGGTGATCAACACTTCCACCCGCCGCGCCTCGGCATGCTTGTGAATATTGACCAGCGCCTCCTGGATGATGTGCAACAGTTGATCTTCCAAGGCATCCGGCAGAACCGGCAGCGTATTTTGGGCCGGGCTGAAGACGGTTTCGATACCCCAGGTCTGGCTGAAAGCACGCAGGGATTCCTGCATGACCCCGAAAAAACTGTGCTGTGGTTTGGCGGCGGATTCGCGCAGGCCCAAAATGTAATGGCGCAGGTCGATGTGGGCGTTCTGCGCCACCTGGACAATGCGCTCCAAATTTTCCCGCACCGCCTCGACCTGGTCCTTCTCCAAAAGCGCCTGGGCCGCCTGGGCCTGCACGTTGACGAACCCGATCACCTGCCCGATGCCGTCATGCAGGTCGCGTCCCATCTGTTCGCGTTCCTCCGCCGCAGCCAGGTCACGCTGCTGCTGGATGAGCTCGGCCTCAGCCGCCGCCCGCTCGTCGATCTCGATATGCAGACGGTCATTGGCGGCTTGCAAGGCGCGGGTGCGCTCGGCTACACGACTTTCCAATTCGCTCACATAGATACGCAACTGCGCCACCATACTATTAAAGGATGCGGTCAGGGAGCCGATCTCGTCGCGGAAATAAACCGTCATCGTCACATTCAAATTCCCGCGTTCGACCTTTTCCACCCCCGCCAACAGGGACTGCAGCGGCCGCACCAGGTTGTAGTTAACCAGGATCGGCAGCCCCAGGACAATCAGCAGGCTGCTGCCCACGATCAGCCAGGCCAGCGGCGCCAAAAATTGATGGAGGTATTGCCGGAAGTCCAGGTAGAAATCCTGAACAACGCCCTGCGCCCCGCTCTGCATGAGCTGGGATAAATCCTGCACCTGTACCACAGATTCAGAGAGACCGGGCGTCACACCTCTAAACCAGGGATGGGCTGAAGGAGTTGCATCCGGGTCGAACCTGGGCGGATCAGGCAGACCGTTATACGTGAAATCGAAACTGCCGTCCTGGTACAAAACCGCTTGAAATGTGAAGATGGCATCCGTTTGGTCCAGGGCGGGCAGATGATCCCAGGTCACGACCATGCGGTCTGGCTCGACCCGCGCAAATACCCCTCCGCCCGCAGCCGGCTCCAAATCCACCAGCAGGGGGAACAGGCCTGCGAAGTGGCCGTAATCATTTTGCAAATTGGGATGGTACAGCTTCTGCCCCATGCGCAAAAGGCCAACGCTCGTCACGGAAATTTCATGATATGTCCGTCCATAAAATGGAAAATCAAAATCCAGGATCTGGTTGCGGGCATCGCCGCGTGAAGTGACAGACAACTTGTTTCCCAAATCCGTCTCGAAACGAAAGGGGATTCTGGCAATATCATAGCCGCCCTGTAGATTGGGCGCAAAATGCAGCGTTTGATGATCAGTTAGCAGCGGCCGATAGGCGGCAAGGTGCGCAGGGGTCACCGCCCAGCTCACCAGGCCAAGCACTGCCAGGATCAGGGTCAGAGTCACGCCAGAGAGCTTCCCCAGGAAGGACGAGTTTTCTGGCAGATAATTCAGATACACGGAGGCAAACAGGAATAACGTAAGCAAAATGCCCAGGGAGAGCGAGGCGCTATAGGTGCTGGTGGAAATAAAAGAGAACGCCCGTAAAAGGTTGATAATGGTCAACGCAAAAAGCGGAATAAAAATAAGCGCGAACAAACGCGCCGCCTGCGCGTCCATTCCCTGTGGTTTCCAAAGTTTTTTAAACCAGGGCAGGCTCCGCTCGTCGGCGGCCAGCGACTGACGAATGAATGCCAGGGGCACCCAAATGAACAGGATCGACAGCGCATAATCCGCTTCCGGCGGCCGATAGTCCACGTCGCCCTGCCTCGACAACAGGGAATAGCGATAAAACGCGAATTGCGCCTCGTAGAGCAGGTAGAGCACGCTCGCTCCCAACGCGATCGCTGTTTCAGTTTTGCGGCGGGGATCAGGGTTTGGAAATCGATAGGCGAACTGAAGCAGCAGCACCAAAACGCCCGCCAGAGCCGTATTTTCCCAAAAAACGATGTAAAGACGCGGCGTGGGTAATGAAACCGCGTCCAGAAATAACAACCCCACAAACAGTGTGACCATGACAAAGAATCCAGTTAACAGCAGGGTCTGGGTTCTTTGTGGCTGGTAAATATTCAAGCGACGGATAAGATATAGCGTAATCACCAGGCTCAGGATCAACTGAGTCAGATAACCAATCGATGCAGGCGTAAGGTACCAGTGTTGCATAAATAATTTCCTTGCCAAATAAAATGGGGATCAAAAGCGATCCATGATCTGTGCAAGGGGCACTTTGGAGTGCGCAAGTTATACTTGCGCATTTTCCCGAAACGGAACTTCGGGACTCCAGAGCATGCCCCAAAAATTTCGCGAACATTTCAGCCAGTATAAACAGGTGGGAAGTTCCTCGAAGCCGGGTTACTCCCATTAGACCTTATTACGCTTTAATTTCTGTTCCTCTATATGGCGGTCTGTTGCACAAAAACTGGCATGCTACCACCATATATAGGGGGCCGAAACAAATCATTATAGTGTCTATTATATAATACCCACGGTCACAAATTGCACTTTCCACCCACTCAAAAAGCGGGGCCTCCCGTAATTACCAGAAAACCTATTTCAAACACAAAAGCCGCGACGGTCACAAGGAAAAAATGCGAGCAATCACCCATTGTCTCGCCTCGATACTCCTTGCAGTCGCAGCGCAAGACTTTGTGCCCTTTGTGGTGGGCTCTGTCCCGTTAAAAACGGCAGAATTCCAATTTATCATCCAAAAGCAATATTCCGCCCGCGCGCCCTGGGTATACTGAAAGGCATGGATACCCCGCAGGAATTCGACAAACTCCCGTTGTTGAGCCTGGCCTTCCCCGGCCTGGCC
>JBGSRK010000074.1:0-4189 GCA_041737595.1 Patescibacteria group bacterium | reverse complement strand
GCGCGGGCTTGCGCTTCGCTCTGGGCGGTGAAGCGGTGGGGGGCGCTTTCCGGGCGGTAGATCTGCCACAGGCCGTGGGCGGATTGCAGTTCGGGGGGGTTGGGCATGGTTGGCTCCTTCATCCGGGAAGGGTGAATTAATCGCTGCCGTGTAATTGCTTTACCAGCTCAGCGCGCAACATGGCGGGGTTGGCTTTGCCGCGCGCCCGCTGCATCACCTGCCCGAAGAACCAGTGGGAGAGCGCCTCTTTACCGCTGCGGTAGGAGGCAAGCTCGGCGGGGTGATCGGCAAGCGTTTCTGCCACCAGAGCGGCGATTTCCCCGGCATCAGAAACCTGTTCCAAACCGCGGGCGGAGATGATTTGCGCGCCTTGTTTGCCGGTGGCGAACATTTCTGCGAGGACGGCCTTGGCGGTGGGGATGTTGATATCACCCCGCTGCAGGGTTTGCAGCAAGGCTGCCAGCTCCTGCGGTGTCACGCGGGAGCGCTCTGCGCCCAGCCCATGCTGGTTGAGGAGCGCTGCCAGCTCACCGGTGACCCAGTTGAAGGTGGTCTTGTATGGCACGCCCACGGCGGCGCGGGCGGCGACTTCGAAGGTTGCGGCAAGCTGCGGCTCCAGCGTGAGGTTGAGCGCCTCGGCATGGCTGAGGGAAAATTCACGCATCAGGCGGCGGTAGCGCGCCACGGGAAGCTCTGGCAGGGCTGCCTGCACCTGCTCCACCCAGGCAGGCTCTACCACCAGGGGGGGCAGGTCTGGCTCGGGGAAGTAGCGGTAATCGTGCGCTTCTTCTTTGCTGCGCTGGCTGAAGGTAACCCCCTCGGCTTCGTTCCAGCCCAACGTTTCCTGCTGCGGAGATTCACCCTGATCCAGCAGGCGGCTCTGGCGCTCGATTTCGTAGGCAACGGCGCGCTCCAGCGAACGGAAGGAATTGAGGTTCTTGATTTCCACGCGCGGGTTCAGGGATGCCTGCCCTGCGGGGCGCACGGAGACGTTGGCCTCAAAGCGGATGACGCCTTTCTCCATATCCCCGCTGTTCACGCCCAGGTAGCGCAGCAGCACGCGCAGCCCGGTGGCGTAGGCGCGCACCTCTTCCACGGTGTGCATATCCGGCTCTGAGACGATTTCCAGCAGCGCCACACCCGCCCGGTTGAGGTCCACCAGCGAGTAGGATTCGCCATCTCTGGTTACATGGGTCAGCTTGCCGGTATCTTCTTCCAGGTGCACGCGGCGGATGCGGATGGGCACTTCACCGGAATCGGTGAGGATGGGCAAGGTGCCATGCTCTGCCAGGGGGTATTCGTACTGGCTGATCTGGTAGCCTTTGGGCAGGTCGGGGTAGAAATAATTCTTGCGGGCGAATAAGGAGCGGGGGGCAACAACACATTCCAGCGCCAGCGCCACGCGTAAGCCATAATCCACCGCCTGGCGGTTGACCACGGGCAGCACGCCGGGCAGGCCTTCGCATACCGGGCAGACGGCAGTGTTGGGCGCGGCGCTGATGGAATCCACCACCGGGCAGGCGCAGAACATTTTGGAGCGGGTTTGCAGCTCTGCGTGAACTTCTAATCCGATTACGGCTTGGTAGGGCATAGGGCACAATCCATACAGGGGTTGGGGTGGTTAACTGCCCATTGTACCCGCGAATGGGTGGTTTGGAAGAAATTAAACTCCGGTTCGGACAAGAGTTCGGGCATTACTTGAATAGCTGTCGTCGCGAGCGATAGCGAAACGATCTTCACGCACCTTCAGGAGATTGCCACACCCACTTCGGGGCTCGCCCACTTTGGGGCTCGCAGAGCTCGCACTGACCCGTTATGTGGGCGCTGTCCGATGGTTTACGCGAAGGCCGGTTTAAACCAGCGCAAACAAAATGATGCAAAAGGTCAAATCATCGATGCAGTATTTTGCATCCCGTTGGTAGTTACGAACAAAAGGTATGCAGCCTCAGCCGGCGCGGCGCATGAAGCGCTCCAGGCGGAAGAGGGCTTCTTCGATCTTCTCGTAGGCGGTGGCGTACGAGCAGCGCACAAAGCCTGCCCCGCCCGCGCCGAAGGAATTGCCGGGAACCATCGCCACGCGCTCCTCTTGCAGCAGGCGCTGGGCAAAGGTTTCGTCATCCATGCCGGTGATGGAGATTTTGGGGAAGGCGTAGAAGGCGCCGCGAGGCTCGAACGTTTCCAGCCCCAGGCGGTTCAGCCCATCCACAATCAGGCGGCGGCGGCGGTCATACTCTGCGAGCATTTGCTGCACAAAAGGCTCGCCGGTTTGCAGCGCGGCGAGGGCGGCAGCCTGCGCGGTGGTGGGAGCAGACATCACCGTGTACTGGTGGATTCTCACCAGGCCTTTGATGATCTCCGCGGGGCCGGCGGCATAGCCGATGCGCCAGCCGGTCATGGCGTAATCTTTGGAGAAGCCCCCCAGCAGCACGGTGCGGTCCTTCATGCCGGGCAGCGCGGGGAAGCAGATATGTTCCACACCATACACCAGCCGGTCGTAAATTTCATCGGAGATGACGATCAGGTCGTGCTTTTCGGCGAGGGCGGCAATTTCCAACAGCACTTCACGGCTGGCGACCGCGCCGGTGGGGTTGTTGGGGTAGCCGATGAGAATGGCTTTGGTGCGCGGGGTGATTGCCGCGGCGATATCGGCTGGGTCGGGCATAAAGTTGTTCTCGATGCGGCTGGGCACTTCCACCGCCACCCCGCCCGCCAGGATGACCTCCGCCTGGTAAGAGACGAAGCACGGCGTGGGGATGATGACTTCTTCGCCCGGCTCCAGCAGGGCGGTCATGGTGAGGTAGAGCGCCTCAGAGACGCCCACGGTGATGACAAGCTGCGAGGCGGGGTCGTACTCCACGGCGTAGTGATGCTGCAAGTGTGCAGAGAGCGCCTGGCGCAGCTCCATGATGCCCGCGTTGGAGGTGTAGTGCGTTTCGCCCTTGTGGAGCGAATCGATGCCCGCCTTGAGGACGGTGGCGGGGGTGTCAAAATCCGGCTCACCGATGCCGAGCGAGATGACATCTTTCATCGTGGCGGCGATATCGAAGAACTTGCGGATGCCCGAAGGCTTCAGTTCACGCACATGGCGGGCCAGGTAGTGTTCACGCATGCTGGTTTGGTTTCTCCTATCTACGTGCAGATGCAAGCATTATACCCAAAATTCACAAAAAGTACCATAAAATAACAAAAAAATAAAACCCAGGTGCGTTTCTGGTTCGATGACCGTATTAACGCTGCGCAGCAGGCTGCAGAGCTACCCGAGTTTATCCACAGAGGCTATTGCCAATTCTCACCCTCAGTATAGCCGCCCCGCCCCCGGAACGCTATTGCCAAACGTCTATTCTTGCCTGTCAAATATCAAATCCACCGTCCAGGCATCGGCGGCTTCGGCATAGGTACACTGAAAGCGCCGCTCATCCTCCACCCGCACGCGGAATTCCCTGCCCTGCGGGGTGCGGGATTCCGCTTCCAGCGCGCTCACGGGCAAGCGCAGCCCCTGCCACCACACCGCCAGCGGGCGCTGCGGGTAGGTATGCCCGGCGTAACACTCCACTATGTTTCCTGGTTCATCCAAGAGAGGTCTCCCAGGTTCAGGCGGGAGGGAGCGCCGCTGGCATGCACCTTCTGCCCGATGACAGAGCCTTCCAGCAGCAGGTTTTTGATGTGCGTGCCTTCTTCGATGATGCTGTTCCGCACGACAGAGCCGCTGATGTGGCAGCCTTTGCCGATGGAGGCATACGGCCCGATGACGGAGCTTTCCAGCACTGCGCCGGGGTGAATATTGACCGGCGGGATGATGGCTACACCGGCGGGTGTGTTCAGTGCGGCGGAGTTATCTCTGCCGTGGTGCAACAGGTACTGGTTGGTTTGCAGCAGCGCTTTGGGCGTACCGGCATCCAGCCAGGTTTCCACGGGGTGAACGCGCATCGAAGCGCCTTGCTCCAGCAGGATATTCACCGCATCCGCCAGGAAGTACTCGTTGCGGAAACGCACGCCGCGGCGCATCTGCTCATCGATGGCGCCGATGAGCGCTTCGCCATCCTTGAAGTAATAAAACCCCACCACCACCAGTTTGTTCTCCATGGAATCTGGTTTTTCCACCAGGCGCTTCACACAGCCATCGGCATCGGCAATTGCCACACCAAAGCTGCGCGGGTCTTCCACCTCGCGCACCCAGGCAACGATATCG
>JBGSRK010000024.1:0-1714 GCA_041737595.1 Patescibacteria group bacterium | reverse complement strand
TGATATCTTGTTGACGTTGACAGTTGCAGCAGCCATGGCAGCTTTGACACGCTTCTCATCTAGCAAAGCTTCGCACGCGGTAAAGGTAGCAGTTTTACACTTAGCGTTGCTAGTCTACTGCTCATTCGCACTGCTACTGGTCCCAAACTGTTCATTCAACATCTTTTCGAGACCTAGCAACTTTGAGCTAGCTCTGGAAAGCTCTTCTTTGTATCGTAAAGTATCAGCTATCAACTTGGCATTATCACCACGAAGGCTCAACACTTCATTCTTAGCAGTCATCGTCTCCGACTCATATTTTGACTTTTCGACAAGTAAAGAAAAATTCTTTGCCTCGAGTTCGGTCACTTTGAGCTGGAGATTAAATATCACTTGTTCATTAGATGTCCGATCCTTTCTTAAATTGTCTTTCTCGGCTTCAAGACTTGCCACCTGAGCCTTGGCATCCAAAAGCTCTTGTCTATTTCTCAGAAAACATTCAGTCAGCTACACTCTTTTGTCGGAACCTGTGGCTTTAGCCTGATCTTTCGGCATGTCCCTTGCCAAAAGATCATCTGCTTTAAACATTTTTAGTCTAGCTGTATTACTGTGACTATCCAACACGCTGATCCCACCTATCTGCTTCTCATTCGTGGTATCAAACTTCACTGGGGTGCTTAACGTGTGTTTAAAATACTCCGAATCACAGATATTTTCAATCTAAGTCTCTTGACTGATGGCTTCCCAACCCTCCCCATCCCTGATTCCCTTGTTGTTGACCGTGGCTTCAACCTGAAGGTCCTACCGTCCACCTAAGTGGTTGCAACAAGTTGCTAGACTTGTCCCCAACTGTACTTCAGTTGACCGACCACTCAGAAGTACACTTTGCGCCACTGCTTCCGACTCACTAGCAGGAATGTGTCCGGTCATACCTATATCGTAAAGCCCTTCACGTGGTTGCTTGCTTTCCTGGTTCTGAGTATCTGCCTGTAGTTGACTGTCTCCAACTGCAACCATGCAGTAATTTGTACCCTTGTAGTCAAGCTTGTTGTGGTCTGGTAGCTGCTAGCAGTAACGATGTGTACGCTGGCCAACCGCCTCTTTAATATCCTCAACATCGAGATGCCCCAGAGCAGCTGCCTCTTGTTTGCCGTAGCCAGCCAGACCTGTCTACTAAGGGACTTTTAACATTCCAGCCTCCTCCTCCACAGGCTGCGGCGGGCCCCTAGTGGACTGTGCAAGCAGTTCCTTGCTGCTCGGGCTCTGAAGTACAGACCTGCCCCAAGTAGAAGACTCTGGGACCTAAACAACAGAACAAACACATTTACACAAGGAACAAGCATATCGCACAAGGCCTCATGTACCTATACCATTAATACCATACACGGAGATCTCCGGGAACTGCGGTGTGATACTTGGTAATCTTGCATGCCCTGAATAGGGCCCTGCGCGGATTACAACTTGCGCTGTTCGGCTGCTAATCAAGCTGGTTAGTTATACTCGACCAAGGATGTAGGCGGTATTGGCGGCACTGTGTATCTTATGCTATACAAGAGTCATCTGGGCCTTGGGGCTATCTGCTCTACAAGAAAACCAATTACAGGTACTTTTAGAACAAAGTTTATCCTCTTTACTGTTTTATCCCAATCGGATAGGATCTGTTGTTATTACTGTTTATTTCTAACCCCGCAACCTGTACCACTGCTCTTCTCGACTTAGGATGCATTGTGTCTGC
>JBGSRK010000089.1:0-1771 GCA_041737595.1 Patescibacteria group bacterium | reverse complement strand
GTTGTGAGCAGCTGCACCCACTTCAAGTTTTTTGGATCGGCACCATCGGTAATCATTCTAAACCCCGACTGCAACTTGGCACTCGTCTCTAACTGAGATGTCCGTTCCTTCTCTGCCTCCCACCTGTAGCGTGCTTCATTCTCACGAGCCGATGCCGTCATCCACTCACGATCATTCTTGATCTGCGTCTCTGCAGCAGACTTGAGATCTTCTGGAGCCATACTTGGGAACTTCTACTGCCCCACCTCCATGTACTCGAATATGTTCAATCGCTTTGTACTGCCCTACTGCAACGCCTCACCATCACGCTTGTCACCCACCCCTACGTTACCCTTGGTCTTGGCCTTGGCCTTGGATTTAGACCTCGTCCCCGGATCCTTACCGCCTTTGGTCCGCGGTGGTGCAGGTAAATCGTCCAAGAGCTGCCTTATGTTAGGCGACACACCTACGCCAACGATCCCACCTTCAACACTGTCAACAAGGATGCCCTGCGCGATTAGCTCATCCACTATGTCATACGATGGTAGACAAGTTCGGGCAATAACCTTCCCATCCCCTCTAAATATAGACTCTAGGGCCTTCTTCAACTGCTCAGCTTCAGTATCATCAGCCGGAACAAACGCCTCGCGTCGCCACAGGCACTTCATGATCTCAACCATCTTCCGTTTGCTGGCAGGTAAGAGTACCAACTGCTCTCGCAACGCTGCTTGTAATTCATGCGATAGAGGTAGCGGAGAACTCGTCCCAATGACGACGGGTTCAACCTGACCCTCCTCTAACTTCTCGGCAAGTGTGCGTGCTCGCTTGGTGATGAACATCTTATTCCCGTTACATACCAAAAAAAGGGACTCGTCACCCAACACGATATCCATGACACTATCCTTGTCAGCCCCAGTACTACCCGTGGCAAGTTTGCCTTTGACACCGTCTGCGTCAAAGAAGCCATATTTGTTTGCATCTTTTGCACACAGCTTGATTAAGTCCGCAGCAAATGGGTCACCGGTATCACCCCCTATTGTGCAGGTCACTGGTGAGGGTGGGCCAGTTGGATGTGCCTCTTTTGTCCAAATTATTTCGTCTGTTGCCAAAGTCCGTATAACGGTTGAGTCATCCAGTGCCTGTACATAAGAGGCAGAACGGTCAGACCACTGCAACGTATATTCAAGAAAACGGCCGCAAGTTGCAGGCTTACCGTAACGGTCCAAGTACCCTTCGTCACGGCATCTGGGGTTGCCTTCCCGGGCCGGGGTTTGCCATCTACCCAAAAGTATATGTCTACACCTGGCAATACAAGGATATGGTAGTTAGGTATGCATTTTTACACCCCAAGTTTAACTGGTAGACAAAGCGTAGCGTGGTCACCTGTAGCGGCCTACATTTGTCCATACCTAGACAACAAATAAGAGACCAGACAACCTGGATAGGTTAGACCACCACCTTTGGTGTTAACCTATGTATCAGGTGACCAGCGGTACGGAAAAGTTGTTGCCCTCATTGCCCACACTCCACTAGAGATGACATACCCCCTAGGATTACGTAATGACCATCCAAGTCAACATTCACACATGTGGACAATGATGTGGACATTGAAACGAACATATAACTAGCCCGTTTCACATAGCATATCCTTGCGCGTCTCATGAGCACGGTACTATGTCTGACCGTGAGCAAGGTAATATTGTACCGCGCGTTCTGTCACCACATTGACAATGCACCCTACACTGGTCTAACCGCCCCGAGTTGTGTTATTGCAGTGACGTTTGCTGATAAG
>JBGSRK010000084.1:0-5831 GCA_041737595.1 Patescibacteria group bacterium | reverse complement strand
GACCAGAAATACCTTTCCAAAAGCGAAGATTGGGCGTGTCAGCGAAAACGAGGATCTGCCACTTTGATTGTTCGTCCAAAAAGAAGCCAGGGTTTCCGCTTTCCCGGCCGGCCCTTCAAGGGAAAGCTCCAGCGCAATCATTCGGTCCGGATTGGCGGTCTTCAGCATGTAGTCCGTCCGCAGGACGGCTAACGCAAAACCCGATAAACGGCTGACTTCCTCGCCGTCGAAGATCGGCTGATAAACCAGGATTGCTCTTTGATGCCGTGTGCCCTGGACGAGGGTTAGAGGATTGGTGCAGGTGGCTAAGCGGGAACGGATGGCTTCAGCCAAGGTACTCTGGCGAACGGATTCAGAACCGAGATCAAATCCCAGGGCCTGTACGTTTCCTGCCAGTGGAGAAACGCGAAAAACCGGGTAGTAGGTTTCTCGCCCTGAGGCTTTGACACGGTTTCCTTCCGAATTCATTTGCCAGATTTCAAAGTCGGTGACTCCGTCTGCCCGGATACCTGCTTCAACAGGGTCTCTCTCCGATTCCGGCACCGGTTTAATCCATTCCCATGCCTGGATCGCGGGATTCTTCAGGAGGTGCATCGTATATTTCTGAAAGCCCTCCTCATTGATATTTGGATTTTCCTGTATGAAACAGGAAAGCCCTTCCAGTTCGGTGTTTTGAAGCGTGCTGAATGACTTGCTCAGGGTGAGGGTCTTGCTGTTGGCCAGCCGCTGAAAGGCAATCTCCCGGAGCTCCTTTTCGTTGACATGAGCGATCCAGGCGGCAAACACGGTCAGGGTAAAGCCGGCCGCGGCAACCAGGGAAGGTTCGAAATACTTTATCCATAAAGGCGTTGAACTGACGATCTGTCTCCGACGGAAAAAAACAACCAGGCTGGCCGCCAGGACAATAGACAGGATACCGGTCAGCAGGGCCGTCGGCAGTGATTTTGAGATCACCATTTGGGTCCAGTATTGGGCATTGATATCAATGCAAAGGACGGCGGTCATTTCCGTACGGCTGTCATCGATTGGGACCAGAGCCGTAACCCATTTTCCCCAGCGGTCCGTAACCGGTCCGACCGTTTGGGCAGTTTTCTGATTGAACACTTGCAGAAATTCAAGGGGGACTTCCTCGTAAATCTGGCCCGCTGGGGATTCATCTTCGGAACCGACCGGCTCATTGTCGACAAAGAAAAAGACCTGCCCTTCGGCGTTTCGACCAATCAGGTAGATGAATCGGCAGTTCTCCAGGTGAGTCTTGATCTGTGCAAGCTGTTCTTTAAGTCTTAAATAGGCAGGCTGATCCCGGTCTGCTTCTGTTCCCGACAGTGATTGCATATTTCTATCACTGTCAATCGCTTCCGCCACCAACCGTGCCTTGGCAAGCAGGTCTGCCCGCAGGTGCTGATTGGATTGGCGGACTGTCCAGATAATGTAGGATAAGGCGGCCAACAGAATGACCACAACAGCAACTGGCAGCAAACTCCGTTTGATCGTGGTGTGCCGGATTGAATTAAATAAATCCCGCAGTATGCTCAATCGTTTCTGGGCATTCGTCACGTTGATGTCTCTCTTTTTACTCTAAACTTATTTCAATAGCCTGTATAGGCGTCATATGAATCTTCAGTGATGCCATTCCAGTTACCTGCTCAGACAAAGTCTGTTTAGTCCCTATGTCGACAGATAATCTATATAAAAAAAGCAAAAAAACATGGCCTGAAAAAATGTATAGACAAAAACCCTGATTGTTAAATCAGGAGAAATCCCCATGTTTCAGATATGGATAACAAGCATAATGCATCGGGCAGCTTTTTCGGACCTTTAAGCAATCCTATCTGCATACCTGATATCGAAATTAAAAATACTGATTCCTCTGTAGTTAATTTTCCCTGAAAAATAGTCGACATCCTGACAGATCGCCTCGCCAATATTTGTATGTCAGGTTGAATCATGAGGCTTGAAAACTTTGGAGTCGTAGGAAATTGGAGAAATCGTTATTGCTGCAATCTGTACAAACCCGCTCGCTAAGCAATTAGAGCTTCATGGCAGTATATCGGACGCCGACCTGCATTCTCCGCTTATTCTCATTGTTGATGATGATCCGATTGCGGCCAAAGTGCTCGAGAAGTTATTGCGAACCGCCGAGTATGGAACGGTCTGCGTCAGCACGATTGCCGATGCGGAAGCAAGGGTTCGTTCGCGGCCGATTTCGCTGATTCTCCTGGACGTGCATTTGCCCGATGGCAATGGCCTTGATCTGTGTGAACGGCATTTATAATTTATCTAAAAGAAGGATATGACCAATGAAAGCACAATACAGAATCTTGGCGGTTGATGACACGCCTGTCAACTTGAGAATCCTCGAAAAACTGCTGGGGACGGAGTATAACCTGAAAACCGCGGCCGCGGGAGAAGAGGCCATTCGGACCGCCGTTGAATTCAGGCCCGATCTTATATTGCTGGATATCATGATGCCGGACATGGATGGATATGAGGTTTGCCGGCAGATACGGGCCATCAGGGAATTGCTCCATACAAAGATCATCATGGTATCGGCTAAAACAATGACTGGCGAGCGGCTCATGGGGTATGAGGCCGGGGCCAATGACTATATCACCACGCCGTATGACAAAGACGAATTGCTGGCCAAAGTACGCATTTTTTTGCAGTTGAAATCCTCGGAGGAAGTCGATCAACTGGTAACCCGGCTGCTGAACCTGCTTTGCCATGAAACGCGAACCCCACTCAACGGGTTGCTGACTCCCGCCGAGATGCTGATGGAAGACGAGGACTTGAGCCGGGAACAGCAGAAAACCCTGGCGGGACTCATTTACAACTCCACGAAGCGGCTGCACAAGTTTATTGAGTCGGTCATGTTGCTGAGCGATTTAAAATACGGCAAGCGGGAGATGAACTGTGCCCCGGTTGATCCGCACCACATCATCCATCAGGCCGTCCGGGAAGTCTCCCCAAAAGCCCGCCAGCGGGATGTGGATATTGAAGTCAAACTCCATGACCGGCTGCATATGACTCTCGATTCGGAGGAACTCATCGGCGTAATGGTATCTCTTCTCGACAATGCCGTGCGTTTCAGTCCGTCCGGCAGCCGTATTACCGTGGAAATGGCGATTCAGAATGAAAAGGTCCGTATCCGGGTGACAGATCAGGGGAGTGGGATTGCCCCTGAAAATCTGCCGCACATATTTGATGAATTCAGCAGGAACCACATGGAACAGCATACCGATGGATTTGGTTTGAGCCTGGCCATCGCACGCGAAATTGTCAAGCGGCATAACGGCCACATTTGGGCCGAGAACGGATCCGAGGGCGGAGCTGTGTTCTTGATGGAAATTCCTTTATCTGACGCTTTCGAATCGAACAAAATGATAAGGTCGGAGATTGATGCAATATCTATATATACGGCTTCCAGTTAAAATTGCCCGACGATACGCGGCCAAGTAGCTTAGCAATAGTACTTTAGATCTTTACCCGCGGACATTTACTACCCTTAAAGTCCCCCCCCCATTATACTCACAGCAACTATTCAAACAAAACATAATCCAAAACCCGCCCATCAACTTCAACTCCCGCTCTGAATTCATAATTCTTTTTTTTCCAATCGTCCATCGTCAATCATCAATATTTTCCCCCTGCCCTCTGTGGCAATATATTGTTCTATCGTGATCCACATTCCCCACAAAACAAGCAAAACTCAGGCTCCTCACCTTATTTCAAGGGGAGGTGGCCGCGCTTCGCGGCCGGAGGGGTTTTCAGGCAGTCTAAGCCAAATCCCACAATCCAGCCAATCCTCATCTGTACAATCAGTTCCAAACAATACCTCCTGGAGAATTAAAAATCGTCCATCGACAATAATTTTATCCCCTTATCCATCTGACCTTTACAAAACAACCGCCCCCAAAAAACCAGATTTTTCAGTCCCAAAGCGCCCCATCCGCCCCAGTGTGGAGCAGGCGGCCAGCGCCCCGTCTTGTCATTCCCGCGCAGGCGGGAATCCAGACCCGGCAATAACGCTTGCTTCGGCTCTTTGAAAACCAAATACCGCCCCCCACCCAGGCACACCGTGCCCCGGAGATGCTCTATCCATTTTTTCTGACTTCTGTCTTCTGTACTTCTGTCTTCTTTGCTATAAAACCTCATTTGTACAAACAAAGCCAAACTTAGATAACCTGCGACTGTGCACCCAAATTAACATTTCAGTGTCCTTCGGTGATTTCCGTGGTAGGCTATTTGTACAAACAAACCCAATTTAAGAAGACAAATAATCCTGTTAATCCTGTCTGAAATGAATACCGCCCCAATCAACCCCAGAGCCACAGTTGTACAAACAAACCCAATTTGAATAGCCAAGCGAAGCGGCCCACATTTTATATCTTGTATTTTTGCTTTTTACTTTGAGCACCCCCCTGCCGCACGCCGTCAAGAACAGGCGAAAAAGCGTCGATATCGTAATAGGCCGAAAACGGCACCTGTCAATCCAACAAGTATTGACAAACACGCCGTTTCCCGTAAAATGTTGACTTATTAGTCCCTGAATCAGGAGAATATGGATCATCGATACGCATGAAGACAATTATGAGCTGGTTTTAAACAAGGCCCGCGCCTTCTTCTCTCGGGCCGAAGAAGTAGCCAGCACGGACAACTTCGATTACGCGATCGATCTGTACCTGGATGGACTTCGCCTGGCCCCCGATGCGCTCGAAGACGGCCACGCCCCCCTTCGCCGCCTGGCCCTCATCCGCCAGGCCAAGGGCGGAAAAAAACCCTCCATGGTCGACAAAATGAAATACCGGGGCGGCAAAACCCCCATTGATGAAATGCTCAACGCCGAATTTCTCCTCGCCAAGGACCCCGACAACCTCGACTATGCCGAATCCATGCTCAAAGCCTGCGTCGCCGGCAGTTACACCCGAACCGCCGACTGGATCAGCCAGCTGATCTTCGACGCCAACCGCGCCGGCAGCAAGCCCTCTTTGGCGACCTATTTACTCCTTAAAGACTCCTACGTCAAACTGGGCCGATTCACCAAGGCCGTCGCCGCCTGCCAGCTCGCCGTGGAACTCAAACCCAACGACGATGCCCTTCGCGACGAACTCCGCGACCTTTCCGCCAGCATGACCATGGAAAAAGGCGGCTACGGACAGAACGCCGATTTCCGTAAGTCCCTTAAAGACAAGAGCTTCCAGGATAAACTGCACAATCAGGACCAGACGATCAAAAGCGATCAGTACCGCCGCGGTGCCCTCGATGAGGCCAAACGCCGCATCAAAGAGGTCCCCAGCGTCACCAACGTCATGGACCTCGCCCAGGCCCTTGCCGATGTCGGCGACCAAGCAAGCTGGAACGAAGCCGAAAAACTGCTGGAAGATTGGTATCAAAAAAGCAAGGATTTCTCCTTTAAGCGAAGACTGGGCGAACTGCGTATCCGCAAAATGAAAGAAGACCTCCGCCAGCTCCATCACGACGCACGCCACAACCAGGGCAGGCAGGAGCTGGTCGACCAATACAACAAACTCCACCACCTTCTGGACGAAACGGAACTCGAACACAACCGCCTCTGCTCGGAAAACTACCCCACCGACCTCAAATTCAAGTACGAATACGGCCGTTGCCTCATCAAAAACCATAAATTCGACGAGGCCATCCCCATCCTGCAGGAAGCCCAGCGGGACCCCCGATTGCGGACCCTGGCGCTCGACAAAACCGGCCTTTGTTTCCTTTTAAAGGGCTGGTTTGATGACGCCATCGATCTTTTTAATGAGGCCATCAAAAGCTGCCCGACCAAAGACAGCGCGACCGCAAAAGACATAAGATAC
>JBGSRK010000020.1:0-2180 GCA_041737595.1 Patescibacteria group bacterium | reverse complement strand
TGATACCTTATCAACTGCCAGTTGCGCCTCTGGTGCTCTGGAACCGCTCTGACTTGGCTTTTTATCCACTTTCTTTGCAAAATCTACTGTTAAATCTACAATCTATTCATCAGATGCGTTTCTGGCAGCAAGTTTCTGTCGCGCTGACAAGGACAAAACAGAAACATCACCAAATCGGAATTCCTCACTTTGTGGAAGATCTTCAATCTATGCAATATTAGCAAATTGATCATCTTCCACAAGAGTAAACTATTTGGGATATCGTCTCCATTCCTTACTAGATGATGACTAAGCAGCAGTTTCTGTCGTTGCTGACTCACTTTCGGAACCTTCCGGAATTTTATAAGTACCAGATCGTCCTCGGGGGTACAGCTCTGACAGAAAGTTACCTTCTGGTTTCTAAGCATCGTCACTCTTATCACTCTTTTCAGGAAGTTCAACAGATGTGTTGAGCACGTTGTGATCAGCAAGATCAAGCAAGAGTTTTGCATGCAACCGCTCGCCTTCTGTCATTCCTTGCCATCTCAACCGTTCTTTGTTAATACCTACAAACGAAAAGATTGTGTAACTATTGATCCCACAACTAAAGTCACACAAGATAAGCAACATACAGCATCTTTGTGTGCATCAATCTTATCACACTTCTCCGGGTATTACAAGGATGTATTAAACACAATGCGAACGTCGGTACTTTAGGATGCAACCGCTCGCCTTCGGTCATTCCTTGCCATCTCAACCTTTCTTTGTTAATAGCTACAAATACACAAAATTTGCTGATAGCTTATGGCACAAACGGGATATAATTCAGAGACATAACTCCAAGATCAAGTTCTGATAGAAATCCCTCCTTCACCTTCAGCACGTCCCTACAGACAACAAAAATTCCGTTGCAAATTCCTTTGCAAATTTCTAATCGTTTACAAACACACTTTCCGATGAATTCTACAGCTGTTGATCACACCTGTTGCATTACCACATTTCTCCAACAACATTCTCAAATTTGCATTTCCCTCCAATTGTGTCTACCTTTCCATGACTGTATCCTGTTCGACATTATAGACCATCTGCTCAGTTTCAGATGGCCACTACATCCGTTGCTTTATTCACTCTTTGTGTACTTAGTGGAAGCACCATCATATAAAGCAATAAAAGTACAGAAATTGTACATTAACGCAAAAGTTTGACAGACTTTCCATCTGCCAAGTACAGCTTTCTACCATCATCAAATGATACATAGAAATAATACATCAACGAATTCAGCTATGAACCATCATCATCATCAAATGCCAGTTGTATGCCATATATACGAACTCAAAGAAAAAGTACGACACCCACCTTCTAGCTTCTATCTGCGCTGCGCCTCCCACTGCTTCTGCCTGTACTCATCCGCCCAGCAGCCGACAGCTTCTGCTTGGGGATCTGGTCTGCTAACTGCACCGGCCTTAGGCTTGGGCGGAGGATCTAATGCGTCCACTCTCCCAATACCTTGTGCAGCTGTAATAACAGGAAAACGCCGAATTAATCAAACAAACATAAAAAACAATGATACACACATATAGCAATAGCGACACAATCAATCTGACATACAGAGTTCAAGAATTGAAAATCTATTCCTTACACCTAGATATAATCCGGTCCGCTAACTGCACCAGACTTTGGCTACGGCAAAGGATCTAATGAAACCACTCTCCCAATACAATTTGGGTACCTGTAGCAGAAAAACACCATGTTAATTAAATACAAAATATCGATTTTTATGCACAGTGCAATAAACAAACCCACACTGGCTGAGAAGGGCGCATTGAATTAATCTGACGTCAGAGTTCAATGATTCTATAATTATGTCTTCCACCAGGTGCTCTGATCCGCTTGCTGCACCAACCTTTGACTTAGGTGGCAGATCTTACTCATCCACTACTCATCCAATACCTTGCGCAGCTGTGACAGCAAAGAATGAGTGTTAAATGACAGTACAGTAGACACAAACACACAGGACGATAGGGGCGAAAACTGCACATGCATCTGACAGCTTCTGCTTGGGGATCTGGTCCGCTCACTGCACCAGCCTTTGGCTTATAGCAAATAAAAATCCAAATCATCCATGATCCCAATATATACCTTATGCAGCTGTACCAGAAAAATATTCATAATTTATACAGATATTAGTAGAAGACGATAAA
>JBGSRK010000027.1:0-1536 GCA_041737595.1 Patescibacteria group bacterium | reverse complement strand
CTATGATAGGCTTGTCAAAAGGATTACCTTTGCCAATTTAAAGGGTAAAATGTCAGCTGGTAAGCCCCCTTCATTATGCAGCAGCTGGTGTGAAAGCACACATAAGATTCTGAATGATAGGTCAAAAAAGGATAGTCCAGGCTATATCCTACATGGGTTAAAGAACACTGAACGTTGGTATAACAAGTGCCAAGACAGAACTGGTTGGTCTGCTTTATTATCAGATGCCATTCCCATTGTATGATCGATGGATAATGTAAGTAAGTAAGTAAGTAAGCAGTTCCATGATATGTGGCTTGGTGCAACTCTGTTGGATAGTGCGTGGTGATGATACCAGATTCGGCATGTGGTGATACCATTTACCAGAGCAGCAGTTGGCCAATGAAAGTCAAGTACTTGTCCCCATCCCATACCAGTCCACCAATTACAGCCCTCAAGTATTCCAGTGTAGTAGGCTTACACTTTCTCTTATGACTGAGTGAAAGAACGCTTATTCAGGTCAACAGCATGAAATCAACACTCACAGAGTCTGTTGACTAAAGTTAGGTCGCTTTCTGCCCACCTGCAGTTGAGGGATTGGGTCTTTGTTCACGTGTTGTATCAGCAGTGAGAAAGATAATACACCTGTGTGTTAACTATCAACGAAACTTAGGAAAACAAGATTTTCTGTAAGAAGGCAAGATAGGAAGTTGCAGACTAGGAAACACAGTATATATACCGTATGCGAAGGGTTCAATCTACAAGAAGGACCGAGTGCCGTGGAAAAGACGTAAGCCGTTAACGGCACTAACGTTAGTGTGGCGATCCGATGTTTTGGATGCCGCATCGGATCGGTAGGAGAATCAGCTCACCACTGCCCAGTCACTGACTTCGCAGTCAGTGGGCGGTCTTGCGCTATCACCTGTCTGCAGCAGTAGGGTGTTGCAGTGCAGTGCAGAGGTTTCCCTCAGTAGCAGTGCCTAGGCTAGTGCATCCCCTACTGTAAGAGAGTTTCACAGGCAGCCTTTGCCTTAGTTCACTGTTTGCCCGGTGCTGACCGCCACTGCTCGTACCCCTACTGCAAGTTCACTGTAGTCAGTCCTCGACTGTAACCGCGTGTAGTATATTACCCAGACGCTCAGGCGCAACTTAAGGTACGCTACTGACGGTGCTGTTCAGGGTATCATTAGAACAACTTTTGAGGTTTACGAAGCGTTGTGTGTAGACATCAAGTTAATCTGTCTTGTTTGGCTTCATCTTCATTGTCCAAGTGGCTTTCTTGCTGTTGGGGTGCGTTTTGATGTTAAGTATGAACACCTTTTAATTTTGGATGGGTACTTTGTGGAAAGGATTGTACAGTTATTGACTTTACAAGGTCCCCGATTGTCTTTAGTTCGGAGACATACTCGTTTCTTTGAACACCGATCTCGTAGCTTTTATCACAAACACTCGATAAATGTGTTTATTGTCGTGAATTGAGGTATCTTGGGGACGATTGTCTTGTTGGACGGTGGTAACGTGTTGACCGATATGACTGGGATGTTTGCCTTGTGTGGG
>JBGSRK010000004.1:0-4431 GCA_041737595.1 Patescibacteria group bacterium | reverse complement strand
AAATAAATTTATAGATTCGATAGTTGGAGTGTAAATTATTTCGAAACCACTATGTTCACATGCATTTTCGAATATATCTCTAAGGTAATTAAAATATTTTTGCTCTTCTGGCAAAATGTCTCGCATACCTCGAACTTTTTGTACAATTTTGTTACTCAAACTTATATTCTCCTTTTTTCTTATTGTCATCTTGAGTGAATAAAATGAGTCGAAAGATCTATTTTAAATATTAACTAGATTCCTCGACTTCGCTCAGAATGACAGTACTGTTAGAAACATTAAGATACACTCTAACAACTCTTCCCACCTATTACTTTTCTTAATTTACCACAATAAAAATCAAGTGCAATAACAATTTATTGCTAAATAATCTTTATTTAACAATCTTCACCTTAAAAACATCCTTAATATCATTAATAGCCTCTATTAGTTCGGCCAACTCGGATACATCATCAACTTGAACACTTATATTTATTTTAGACTGACTACCCTCTTTGATATGTCTATTTTTAATAGTATCAATATTTATTTCCAACCTAGAAACAATTTGTGAGATATCAAATAACAACCCAATTCGATTAGCTGCTCTTATTTCAATTTCAGAGAATATTGTTTTCTTCCAAGGGTTATATTCTAATATTCTATCTTTTTCTAAGCTTTTTATATTTTTACAACTCCTTTTATGAACAGTAAAACCCCTACCTCTGGTAATATAACAGATAACTCTATCGGATTTTTTAGGATTACAACAAGGGGCTAGTTGTATTTTCATCCCTTTTGGAATATTTTCTTGATTTTCTGGAGTTATCTTGGTGGTTTTTTTATCTTCTTCAGGTATATATGATCTCCCTAATATTATCTTAAGTGCCTGCCTAGGAGTTGTAAGCCCTTCACCAACTGACGCAAATACACTTTCTATGTTTTTAAATGAGGTATCAGAAAGTGCTGATTTTAAATTATGTTCTGTAATATCAGAGATTTTAAGATTAAGAAGTGAAAGCTCTTCTTCAACAATTTTTTTACCTTCTGCATGGTTTTTACTAAATTCAAATTTTCTAAAAAAAGAACGTATATGCTGTTTAGCTTTTGAGGTTTTTATAAAATCAAGCCAAGCACGATTTGGAGAAGGCTCTTTCCCTGAAATAATTTCAACAACATCTCTAGTGGATAATTTATAACTTAATGGGACAATTTTCCCATTCACTTTTGCGCCCCTACAAGTATCCCCGACCTTAGAATGAACCTCATATGCAAAATCAACTGGAGTCGCCCCAACCGGGAGGTCATAAATATCACCTCTAGGAGAAAAGACATAAATTCGATCATCTAGAAACTCTATTTTTAGACCTTCAATAAATTCATCAGTTGAACCAACTTGCTTTTGCCATTCTTTAATTCTTTTTAAAAAATCTGTCTGCGAACTTTTTGCAAATGTTCCTTTTTCTAGATCTTTATCTGTTTTACCGGAAGATTTTTCCATTGAGTAATGCAAATGAGAAGCAACCCCGTATTCAGCTTCTTCGTGCATTTCTTCTGTCCTAATTTGTATTTCAAATATTCTACCCTCTGGCCCAAAAACAGAAGTATGAATAGAGCGATAGCCATTTGGCTTTGGAGCAGCTATATAATCACGTATATAATTCGGTAAAGGACGATAAAGAGAATGGATTGTTCCTAAAATTTTATAACAATCTTCTATGCTTCTAGTAATTATTCTTAATGCAATTAGGTCATATATTTTATCAAAATCCCAATTTATTTCAGGGCGAGTAATTTTTTTATACAAACTATATATATGTTTCGCACGGCCTTCTATTTTCCCATTTATATTTTCGGTTTCTAATTTATCAGAAATAGTTCTTATAAGTTTTAAAGTATACCTATCTGCTGCCTTATAACGACGATTAGCCTCATTTTTAAGATATTTATATTCATCTGGGTATGCTATAGGGAAAGCAAGATCTTCAAGTTCGCCCCTTATTTCACCAATACCTAAACGTAATGCAAGTGGTGCAAAAATATTTAATGTCTCTCTTGATATGCGAGTTTGATTATTTTTAGCTAATGATTTTATGGTCCGCATATTATGCAATCTATCGGCCAATTTAATAATAACAACTCGGACATCCTTAGACATTGATAAAAATAAATGGCGAAGTGATTCGTTTTTTAGAGCTATTTTTGCTTCTTCTGCCTCTTCTTCTGTTGAATAAGTCGAAAAGTCAATTTCCCCAAGATTTGTTACCCCTAAAACTAAATCTGCTATTTCTTTCCCAAATTCCTTTTTTATATCTTCATATTTATATTTAGTATCCTCTATCACATCATGTAAAAGCGCAGCTGCGACCATTGAAGATTCAGGGGCAATTGATAGTAAAATTTTAGAAACAGCAATAGGATGGGAGACATATGGGTCTCCGGACTTCCGAAGCTGCCCAGAATGTGCCTTTGTGGCGTATTTAAAGGCTTTCTCGACTATTTCTTTACTAAAACCCTGGGGTAGTATTGTATTTTCATAAAAATCAGTAGGCATTAGACTGTCTCCTTTATATCAATAACCCTGATCTCAATATTCTTCCTTTCATTCCAGATATTATAACGAAGAGAATAAGCAATATCGATAATATCACCATCTTTTAATGGTGTGGTATCTGAAAAACTAATTGCTGAGAATTTATCTATCATAAACTTAATATGTTCTTTTGAAGCCCCAACTCTTTTTACCCCATCAATTTTTACACCTTTTGTCATAAATACCGGGGTTGAGTTCCCATAACCAAAAGGTTCAAGTTTTTCTATTGTTTCGATTGTTTTATCAGAAATGTCATTAATTTCTATTTCTGTGTCTATTTTTACTATTGGGGTTAAATCTTCTTTTTTTATTTTACCTCGAACAATTTCCAGTAGCTTATCCTTAAACAATATCCATTTTTCATTAGAAACAGAAAGCCCAGCAGCTTTTGCATGACCTCCAAATTTTATAAGGCAGTCTTCACATTCAGATAATGCCTCTGTTATATCAAGTGCCTCTATGGAACGTGCTGAACCATGGTGGGCTTCTCCATCATTTTCGAAAATAATTGTTGGCCTTGTATATATATCTGATATTTTTGATGCGATTATTCCAACGACTCCTCTTGGCCAATTTTTATTAGAGAGTAAGAATATTTCATGGTCTTTATTATCACTTGATTCTATTTCGGCCTTTGCTTCATTAAGAATTTTCTCGGTTAATTTTTGACGTTCCATATTTATTTTATTTAATTCTGAAGCAATTTTAATCGCTTCTACTTTTGAATTAGTTAAAAATAGTTCAAGAGATTTTTTTGCATGTGTAAGTCTGCCAGAAGCATTTATACGAGGCCCGATAAGAAAACCAATATCATAAGAACCAACTTCTTTAAGATTTATAGAAGAAACATTCGCAAGGGCCATTAGTCCAACTCTTTTTGTTTTTGAAAGGACTAAAATACCATATTTCGCAAGAATTCTATTTTGTCCTACAAGTGGGACAATATCACAAATAGTAGAAAGAGCGACAAGATCAAGTAACCATTTTTCTTGCCCA
This sequence comes from Patescibacteria group bacterium, assembly GCA_041737595.1. GTDB lineage: Bacteria > Patescibacteriota > CPR2 > UBA1875 > UBA1875 > JBGSRK01. The sequence continues at coordinate 863 of JBGSRK010000004.1, read as the reverse complement.
CTTTTTTGTTTAAATCTTTTATCGTCAATTATATTTTTAGCTAAAAAAAACGCCATTCCACATGCTGATAAATATTGTTCTTTAGCCCCCTTTATTACTAATTTTGGGTGGATAATAAGTGCATTTTGGGGAATTTTTTCTTTAGAAATCTCATGGTGGTCTATTACAATAAAATCAACTTTTTTAGAATATTTATCAATTAGGTCCCTAGATGTAATACCGCAATCAACTGCAATTATGATATTGGCACCTTCTTTTATAATTTCTTCTATAGCATTTTCGTTTAAACCATATCCCTCTTCTTCACGATGTGGGATATATGTTTCAAATTTATTTATACCAATTGTATTAAAAAGATCGTACATAAGTGCAGTAGAAGTGATACCATCAACATCATAATCACCATAAATAACAATTTTTTCCTTTTCTATAAGAGATTTGTAGATTCTATCTGTCACATCATCTATCCCAGTAAAAGAATTTGGAGAAAGTAGTTCTTCATATTTTGGATCTAAAAATGAACTAATTTCTTGTTCAGTTTTTATGCCTCTGTTTGATAAAATTGAAACAAGCCATTTTGGGAGACCCAAAATTTCTTTTTCAGATTTTTCTGAAAGTATCTTCCAATTTTTATCTTTTTTTGTCATAATTATTCATATAGTATAGCGAAAACGAAAGATTATAACAATGTCAATAGAACATGGTGATGGACAATTAAAAATGAGTGATGAAGAAATGGGTATTAATATCCCTATTACCCCTGAACGAATACCTGAAATTAAAGAACAAAAAGTTCAATCAGATAAATCTCCTGCGACTACTATTCAAATTGATGAGATAGATGTTAATGATGAAGAAAAAGC
>JBGSRK010000099.1:0-1775 GCA_041737595.1 Patescibacteria group bacterium | reverse complement strand
CCTGGAGAAGACCGCGCGCGAGGCGGCGGAAAAGGAAATCCTCAAGGCGGCGGTGGATGATGGAATCCTGGACCTGGCCCAACAGAACGCGGAGCATTACCTGGCGCGCTTGCTGCGAGGATTAGGCTTCGGCGAGGTGATCTTCGTGGAGAGCAAGCCTCAACCTTAACTCCCCACCCCCGCCCCTCCCCGCTGGCAGGATTGTTATGGATGCCACGAACCTTGTGCGGGAAGGGGAGAAGATTTCGCAAAAGAGAGGGGCTGAAAGCCCCTCTCTTTTGCTGATTTCTTTTCCTCCCCTGGCAAGGCCTGATGTTCTACCCAAATCATTGCTGCCAGGGGAGGGAAGGGTGGGGTTTGTAACCGACAGAGTCCCTATTGTCTAAAAAGCCAATCGGGGTTGGCGTATTTTTCCTGGACGAGTTCGGCGGCGCGGCGTTCTTCTGCGGGGGTTAACGGACCGGGGCTGAGATCAAGGTGGAAGGTCTGCTGGAAGGCCTGGGCGAAGGCGTGCGCAGCGGTGTCCCAGGCCAGGGGAGCGCCGAGAACGGCCTCGCAGGTGGTGGCGTGCTCGAGCAGGCGGGCGGCGGCTCTTTGGCGGACAGCCTCGTCGGGGTAGGCCAGCACGCGGGTGATGCGGGTCAAATCGCCGTAGAGCGGCAGGGAACCGTGCTGGAGGAGGCCGCCGGAGCGCCTGGCCTGGGCGCTGCCGACCAGCTTCTTGCCCTGGACGGTGATCTCGTAGTTGGAAGGCACCTCAAAGCAGACCGGGCCGTTGGCCTGGGAGGGCGCCTGCCCGGCGTATTCCTTATCGGCGCGGGCGGGCAGCCCGAGCATAGATAGGGCAGCCAGGAGGGCCTGGGAGAGGCGGCTGTAGGACTCGAGGATGGTGCCGGTCACGAGGGGGTGGTCGAGGGGGGCGATGACGGCGTAAGTCAACTCGTCGGTATGCAGGACGGCGCGCCCGCCGGTGGGGCGGCGCACGAGGGTCCAGCCGGCGGAAGCCAGGGCGTGGGGATCGACATCGGCGGCTTTTTGCGCGTAGCCGAGAGATAGGCAGGCCGGAGACCAGGCGTAGAGGCGCAAGGTGGGCGGAGAAGCATGGCGAGCGGCGGACTCGAGCACGGCCTCGTCGACCGCCATGTTCCAGGCGCCGAGTGCAGGGGGGTGAGAGAGCAGCCGCCAGGTGTCAGGCATGGGCGGATTATACCAGGAGGGGAGGTATCAAGGCGAGGGCAGGGAGTGGGACATGGAAAGAGATAATGACTACTAAGACTGGGAAGGAAAATGGCTCTTTTTCTATTATTAATGTTATTTGTTTAACAAACGCTCTCTTGCCATACCTGTAAAAAGGCTACACTTTAGGTTGATCTCATAATATACTCCGGTAGAGGTCTTTCCGATCACCATGTTTCCCAATTCCCTAGTTGTATTTCCTCCAATTTGAATTCCATCACGCTGACGGGAAATATGTTGATCTCATCAAAGAAAACCACCGCCTGAGCCTTGATATCCTGCACCGCTTCACGCAGAGAAAAATGATGAATGTAAGTCATGCTTAATTCTTTTAGTGGTCTGGCGGCCTTAAAGATAACCTGACACTATTTATGGGTGTCAATTTTACGCTAAAAAATTGTCGATAATTCCTTCCATAAACTTGTATTTATTGAATACCAAACTTGGTAAGAATTTCCAGATATTCATTAGAAAACAGAGTCTTTCTTTCATCCCAAATCAGCCTATCCCACTACGCTGATAAGGCGTCTGTATAGATC
>JBGSRK010000119.1:0-1797 GCA_041737595.1 Patescibacteria group bacterium | reverse complement strand
CCAGCAGCAGGGCGGTGGCCCAGACCAGAATCGACAACGGCTCGGGCACATTGCCGGTGGGCGGGGGATTGCCGCCGGGCGTCTGCGGGCCCTCGCCGCCGCTCTGATCGGCAATCTCGATCGTCTCGATCGCCAGGTTCGTCACGTCGATGGGCAGCACGAGACGAATCAGGCCATCGGCAAGGGGGTCGTAGCTGGGGCTCCATTTGAGCTGGAAGAACAGCTTGCCGCCCGCGGCCAGGCCGCCGGGTCCGAAATCGAGCCGGATGGCCTGGAACGGTTCCAGCGTGCCGTCGGGGCGCTCCAGCGAACCGTTGCCCAGTGTGACCTCCAGGTCCTGGGGGTCGAATCCAGACGACTGGTAGCCCGTCGAATCCGGCAGGATCGTGGGCGGGTCGCTCGCGAGGTCGCGGGGGACAACCGAGCCTGTCGGCAGCACCAGGGCGATGACCTCGTTCACAGGCGCGGCGGCCGGGTTGTCGAGGTGGTAAAGGCGAAAGGCGGCCATGCCCGAGGCGCGTGCCTCGGCCGCGGGAGCCATTGCGGCGGCGGTCACGAGCACCAGCCACCACGATTTCCACTCTTGCTTGAGACGCGACACGGCCAGTCTCCTCCTGAGACGGATACCCCGGGCCCTGATCCGGATGAGGCCTGACTCGGCGATTCAGGGCCGTCGTCACGGCGAGGGGAGAACGGGAACACATGCCGGGTCCCGGCCACCTGGAGCCAGATTCACGAAGGTGCAATCCGGTCGAAGTGCTGCAGCTCGGGGCGAGTGGTCGGCGGAGGTTCCTCGAAACGCGGCGGCATTGTGCTGACGAGCCCCCCGTTGGTCAAGATCAAGTTCCCTCAAGTTTCGGCCCCCAGGGAGCGGATTCGGTCGCCAGCTCCCTGCACTTCGATTTCGCTTCGCCAGCAGGACCGCTTTGGCTCCTCGGCTCGCGCGATTGGCTTCCCACCACTGGCCAGACAGGCCGGTTATCGAATACGGTGGCCCTCCAGAGCGTCAATGTCCGTGGAGCATTGATCACGACATGGACGAGCCACAGGTGGTGCGGGTGGCGGCGACCCCCGACGAGGACCTGATTGACCGCGCCCTTGGCGGCGATATCCAGGCCCAGGGGGAGTTGCTCAACCGCCACCTGGGATTGGCATACCGCGTCGCGTACCGGTTGCTCGGCCACGATCAGGACGCCCTTGACGCCGTGCAGGACGCCTACGTCAAGGTCTTGCGGCACCTGGCCGAGTTCGACGGTCGCAGCGGGTTTCGGACCTGGCTCTTGCGGATCGTGACCAATGCGGCCCTGGATCTGGGTCGGCGGCGGGGACGGCGGTTGGCGGTGTCGCTGGACTCGAACGAGGCGGCGGTGGACAGTGCGACCGCGCGGCATGAGGATCCGGGTCGAAACCTCAATGCCGCGGATCAGAGGCGGTTGCTCGACGCGGCCCTTGATCGATTGAGCCCGGCCATCCGCTCCACGTTCATCCTGTTTGCCGAGGCCGGCCTGAGCTACAAGCAAATCGCCGAGGCCCAGGGAGTGCCCGTTGGAACCGTGATGAGCCGCCTGCACTTTGCCCGTCAAAAGCTCCAGCAATTTCTCAATGATGGACGTGATCGTGAAGCGCTTGACTGAACCCTCCTGCCGTGTGATCCGCCGCGAGCTGGCCGTTGCCTCCGGGTCAATCGCGCCCGAGCGCGTGGTCGATCACCTTCGTTCCTGCCCGGATTGCGCGGAGCTCGCCCGCCGCTACGATTGCCTCGACAAGGTCTGGGACGCCACCCGGCCCGCCGAGCCC
>JBGSRK010000139.1:0-2657 GCA_041737595.1 Patescibacteria group bacterium | reverse complement strand
CAGGTGCAATAGGCAGAAACAGTTCGATTAGAAGCGCTGAGGGCCGACCTGGAATAGAGGAGAGCGTAGGTGCTCAAGGACCTTGCGGTAAGCTAGAGACAGGCACTGGCAATGGGTTATATCCTGCTTGATTGGTAGCTGGTTTGGTCAGTTGTAACCCAGTCTCTTTGGGCCTCTTGCAACAGTACCTTGTATGGCATGTCGGTTATACTTGGTGGAAGTGTCCGCCGCATATGGCTTGAGGGCAGTGTGTCGGCAGCGCCACTGCGGTTCAGACTCTGGGAGTCTTCGAGGCGGAAGCAAGTGGGGCAGGCCAGGAAGCTGCTGCAGAATGGTAGGAAGCTGCCCTCACTCTTCACGAAGCTGAGAGTGAGAGCAGGTGCAATAGGCAGAAACAGTTTGATTAGTAGCACTCAGGGCAGACATGGAACAGAGGAGAGCGTTGGTGCTCAAGGACCGAGCAAAAGTGAGTTTTGGGAAAGTAGAGGAAAGGAAAGCAGTTTAATGTAAATATAGCCGTTCCGAGGAATATGTCTCTCAACTACCTTATATACTCGTTATTTCAAAGCAGTTTGTCTTATCCTTTGTATATCTGGAGAGTTTTCTATGTTTATTTGCAGGAGCGTGAGAAGTGCCTCCAGCAGGGCGAGCAGAAGCTCCAGGATCGGCAACGTGAGGCTGATGCGGCTCTAGAGAGACGAGTGGCCACGGAGGAGGCTGAGTCAGCAGCCGTTCTGGCTGAGCTGCGCCGCCTGGAGGGGAGGCTGACTGAGAGCCGCAAGCAACTGAGTGGACTGCAGGGCGAGCAGGAAGCTGCTAGAGCGGCACTGAAGCAGCTCAAGAGAGAGGTGCGTTACAAGCGAGCTTTGCTTTGATTAGTAGTAGGTTATGTAATTTTTTTTGTAGTTATGCTGTATTACAATATGGTATAGATGTTGTCGAACTGCTTCCTCTGGATGCCTAAATATTCAAGTGGTTTCATTGGTTTGTGAAATGGATGGATAGTCCTCTGATTACGGTTGTCTATTCAGGACCAGGATGCTGATGAGCTGTCCCATGACAAACGCCCACCAGATCGCTGAGGAACAGATGTATATTTCTCAAAGCCGTGCAGAAGCACAAATGGCTAGTACACGGGAAGAGTTATGGACCCTTCAATCCCAAGTTGATGCCAGCCGCCAGGCACTGGTGGCGGCTACCAGGTGACAGCCGCCAGCCTGACTAATGCAGTTTTAGGCTGCATTGGAGGCGGGTGGTGGCTGCGAGCAGATTTGTCAGCTGGGAAATCTAAGGAATCAAGTTACTGTCGTGATTCTGACCTGCGTTGTGAGTGGTGTAGCTGGATGCTGAGCTGGCACGTGAGCGCACCACAAACGCTCACCAACTTGCCGAGGAATAGCTGCGTAGCTGGGAAATCTAGGGAATAGGAGACCAGCAATGTACTGTCTATCCTCTAGCACTTATATTGATTTGCCTACTATATCATATTCTGGAGAGTGATTTGTAATTAAGCCTTACGCCTCTGTTTGCAATTGTCCAGGCCCAGGATGCTGAGCTGTCGCGTGAGCGTGCCGCCAACGCGCGTCAGTTCGCTGAGGAACAGCTGCGAATTGCTCAGAGCAGTGCGGAGGCGCAGATGGCCAGCACACGGGAAGAACTACTGACTCTACAGTCTCAAGTAGATGCCAGCCGCCAGGAACTGATGGCGGCTACTAGGGAGGCTGACGGCAGCCAGCGGCAGGCTCAGGTGCAGCTGCTTGAGGCCCAGAGAGAGCTAGAAAGAGTGAGAAGACAGTGTGACGAGGAGAGGCAGAGGCAGCAGGAGGAAGCACACCAGGAGCAGTCAAGATTGGATTCGGAAAGAGCAGACTTAGACAGATTGAGACTGGTAAGCCACGAGTGGCATGTAGCCTGGTTGCCTGCGGCTTGAATGTTTTGACATTATTTCCTTCTATGCCATGAAGCCACATGGCATGTTATATCTTTCATGTAGTGTTGACTCACTGCTGAGTATGCACACATATTCTTGTCACTGGTAGGGAAAAGGTCAATGTGGAAAGATTTTACATGGTTTCAGAAATAGAGAACGATGGGTTGTTAAATGTCAAGATAGATTTGTTTGGAAAGAACTGGTATCTTTGGCCATACCTGTAGATATTTGTACCCGAAGAGTCGGGGAATTTATCCGCGGAATGATGTAACTGTAACCGTAACTGACTGCTGAGTATGCCAAGAATCGTTGGCTACAAAGAGTTAGTTTGAAGATAGAAAACGTAACAACACGGTGTTATCAAATGTGCTTCGTAGGCAACTCGTTCTGAGAAACAAAGTCTATACACAGCTTTGCGTTGAAGGTTGTAGCTGGGGTAACTATTGTTGAAGGATTTTCAGAGTCAGCCCCAATGCGCTAGATTAATTGCACGGAATTCAACTAGCGTTTGTCGTATCTTTACTGTGTATCGATCTCATTGTGATAAGTAGGGGCAGAACAAGCTAAAATCAGCTTGAACTGATTACTAAAACCCAAACTACTAAAAGCCTATGATACAAATTTTGCGGTTTCATTATTCCAGGCACACGCCTCATCGGTGCGTGCTGAGCAGGAGGCGCTAGACGCTGAGCGTGAAGCAGTGCGCGCTGACTTTGACAAGGTAATT
>JBGSRK010000097.1:0-1663 GCA_041737595.1 Patescibacteria group bacterium | reverse complement strand
GAAGCCACAAAATCAATGAATTTGGCGGCCGACTCGGCTCCGGGCGTGGCCCCGGCCGGCTGGGACAGGGCGTGGTAGGTGTTGATCAGCATCTTGTCGCCTTTAAATAAAATCTTGAGGTCGGGCACAGTCTTTTTCTCTGCGGCCCAGGTGCTGCTGTCGGTCATGAAATAACCCTTGTCGGCGTCGGCCCGCTTTAAGGTGGCGGTCATGAAGTCTTTGGTGACGATATACCAGTCGCCGCCTGGTTTAATTCCGGCCTTTTCCCAGATGGACATTTCCTTTTTATGGGTGCCGGAGTTGTCGCCCCGGGAGAAAAATTTTGCATTGGCCTTGGAGATTCGAGTATAGGCGTCCACCGCACTCTTGGCTTCGGCAATTTTGGCCGGGTCACTGGCCGGGCCGACGATATAAAATTCGTTGGAGCCGATGAGATTCCGCTTGGTCGCCCAACCCTCCTGGATCGCCTTTTTTTCCGCGGCTGGGGCATGCACCATGATCATGTCCACTTCTTTATCTTTGAGCAGGGCCAGCGATTTCCCCGACCCCGCTTTTTTCCATACCAGGGTGGTGTTGGTTTCAGGGGTAAAGGCCTCGGCCAGGGCCTTGAGGAGACCAAGTTCGCCGGGGCTGCCGGTGGCCAAGGAGAACTGCTGGGCCCCCTGGCCATAGGATTCGCATTTTTCCTGCTGGGCCTGGGCCGAGCCGGAAAAGGCAATAAAAAGAATGAGGACCAACCAGATACCAAGCCTTTGCTTCATATTTCCCCCTCAGGTGTTTTTAGGCTTTCGCCAGGTTTCGAAAAAAGGAAATTGTTTAAGGAAAACATACTGATTCATAAAAATTATTAGTACCGGCCCGATGTAACGGAATTCATAACGATTATGCCAAGAATGGCATATTTGGTCAAGAATTATCGTATGTAAGGTAAAGGGAAAAGCGAGAAATGGCAGGCGACGAATTTTTTATTGCCTCTTTGGTTAGATATGTGATAAAAATAACTGTTTAAATTCACACGTTCCGGTAGGCCGGGCTAGTGCTTGTCTGGCAAGTTGATCCGGTGGCAGCCGGGGCGGCGGGAAAAAAACTAGCAAAAGGAGTAGTGTATGTCCACAGTCACCATGAAGGAACTATTGGAAGCAGGCGTCCATTTCGGGCACCAGACCAGACGTTGGAACCCCAAGATGAAGCCATTCATTTTTGGAGCCCGCAACGGCATTTACATCATTGATCTCCAGAAGACCGTTCAGCTTTTTAAAGTTGCCAATGATTTTGTGGTCAACAGAATTGCTGACGGCGGCAAGATGCTGTTTGTTGGCACCAAAAAGCAGGCCCAGGACGCCATCCATGAAGAAGCCGAACGTTGCAACATGTTTTTCGTCAATCACCGCTGGTTGGGGGGGATGCTCACCAATTTTCAGACCATAAAGAAATCCATCGATAAACTGAAAAATTTTGAGAAAATGAAAGAGGACGGGAGTTTAAAGCGTTTTCCCAAAAAAGAAATTTTAAATATGGAAAAGAAGGCTACCAAGCTGGAAAAATCCCTTGGCGGCATCAAAGATATGAATGGGTTGCCGGATGTGGTCTTTGTCGTTGATCCTCATAAGGAAAATATTGCCGTCCAGGAAGCCCGAAAAATGAATATTCCGGTGGTGGCCAT
>JBGSRK010000056.1:0-1905 GCA_041737595.1 Patescibacteria group bacterium | reverse complement strand
TGCGGGTGATAGCAGCTGAGGTGTTCGGCCTTGCACGCCAAATGTTGCGCGAAGCGCTGCGGCTTAAGCCGGTTCAAGGGAAAGCGGATAGTCCCTTCAGGCAAGAAGAACGCCGCAAGGTGGAAGAGTTTCTTCAAGATCTGAAAGCAATAATCGAGGCATAATCCGAGAGCCGACGGCACGCCGTCGGCTCTACCCCCGGAAGCGAACTTAGCTTATCGGTTTTTAGGCACTTGGCACCTCGACCCAATAGGGAAAGGGCGAAATAGCGTCGTTTTTCCCGAAAAGAATTCCCGCATCGCGAATCATAATTAAGTTTTCCCTACAAGAGCAGTGTTATCTGGTAGTTATTAAGACCAGAAATAACTTCTCAATAACTTCGGGCAAATAAGCGTTAGTTAGGAAAGATACCCTGGAACTGGAACTGCTCCTGCTCCAGTTAACTTTGAAAAGTTTCAGGAGCGGTTCCAGGAGCAGTTCCAGGAATCAGTTGCCCGAAGTTATTGAGAAGCTACGACCAGAGGTGCTTTTGCTGCTTTGGCTTGTCAGATATTTGAAACCTTAGTGCGGGCTGCTGCGTATCCCGTAACAGAAGAGCTGATCGAGGAGTGTTTTATGGCGGTGCTTGCTGCCGAGAGTTTTTTTCCGGTTTGGGGCTGGTGCCGATGAGTGAGCATTCTCCGGCCGCTGAACTTCTTGGTCGGCATCTTGCCGGAGACAATGGGGCGTTCGCGCAGCTGATGGAGCAATACAAGTCACGCGTTTATTCCTACCTGGTGCGCGCGGGAGTCCCCGAGGCGGATCGGCCTGATCTGTTTCAGGAGGTATTCATCAAGATTCATCGCTCGGGGCGAAGCTACCGGGAGGAGTATCCGTTTGAAAGCTGGCTCTTTGCGATTACTGCAAATACCGTTCGCAGTTACTACCGTACCGTTATGGCGCGCGCTGAAAGAGAGCGGTTTTTGGATCAAGCAGAGACCATCGAACAGGGCACGCCGGAAGATCTGAATCAGGCGCATCAAACTGCGCGTTGGCTTGAAATGCAGATCGCTAAACTGCCGCTTCCGCAGCGAGAGGTGTTGATTCTCTGTTCAACCGAAAAGATGGCTTTAAAAGACGCCGCGCAGGCGCTTGATATTCCACTTAATACTGCAAAGACACATTTAAGCCGCGCGCGCGCGGCGCTTGCCGAGAAACTTCAGCGGCGCAAGTTGGTAATTGAACGGGAGGCCGGGCGATAGTTATGTCAGATGAGCTTGAGCCTAATTGTGAGTTGGTGCGGGAGAAGCTTGCGGCCGAGGAGCTTGGGGCAGATGAGGCGCTTCATCTTACGCGGTGTGAAGGGTGTAGTCGTTATTCCGCGATGCTTACTGAGCTTGATACCGCGCTTGAAGAGCTTCCTGTACATCGGCCTGCTGAGAGGTTGGTAGAGCAGGTGCTTCACGCGGTATCTGCCGAAAGAACTGTCGATTCGCGGTCGCCGGCATTAGGTCGTTCACGACAAGCCGCTCTCCGTACCAGAGACTGGTTGTCTGCGCATCAAACCGCCACGGTGCTTTTTGTCGTATACTTAGCAGTGTTCCTTACACTTCCGTTCAATCTCGGGTTGATGCTTCTTATCGCTGGCGCAATCGGACGGGTGATCTACCTCGCAGAGAAACACTCTCGCGGCAAAGCCTGTCCGGTTTCGCTGCTGTACCGGTTACCGGCTGTGGCTACAGTTATTGTCGTGGTCCTCGCGTTTGTGACTACGATGAAGAATTTGCATTTGCAGGCCAATTATCCTGTTGGGGTGCTAAGAAGCGAAGGGGGAAAGGGAGGTGCTGCGCTATATGGCGAGACGGACGTACGCACCGGAATTGGATTCTCGCGACCGCAAAGCAGTAGTGAAAGCCGTTTCTCGGA
>JBGSRK010000133.1:0-5837 GCA_041737595.1 Patescibacteria group bacterium | reverse complement strand
CGTCGACCACGAACAGCGCCGAGATGCGGCTCGCGTTCATCGTCTCGAGCGCCGATGCCGCCATCGTGCCGGCGGCGATTGTCTTCGGCCCGCGCGTCATGACGTCGGCGGCCTTCGCCGAGAGGAGTTCGCTGCCCATGTTGCGGCGCAGGTCGCCGTCGGTGATGACACCCACGAGATGGCCGCCGCCGTCGATGACGCCGAGGCAGCCGAAGGACTTCGCGGACATGGTGACGATGGCGGTCGACATCGGCTCGGTCTCGGGCACCAGCGGCAGGCGGTCGCCGGTGTGCATGAGGTCACCGACGAGCTTCAGGCGTCCACCGAGCGAGCCGCCGGGGTGGAAAGTCTTGAAGTCCTGCGCCGAGAAGCCCCGCGCCTCCAGCAGCGCGATGGCCAGACAGTCACCGAGGGCGAGCTGGATCAGCGTCGACGTCGTGGGCGCGAGGCCGTGCGGGCAGGCCTCGACCACCTGCGGCATCAACAGGCAGATGTCCGAGGACCGGCCGAGGGCGCTTTCGGCGCGGCTCGTCATGCCGATCAGCGGCACGGCGAAGCGGCGCGAATAGGTGATGATGCTGGCGAGTTCCGCCGTCTCGCCGGACCACGACAGCGCCAGCACCACGTCGCCCTGCGAGATCATGCCGAGGTCGCCGTGCGAGGCCTCGCCCGGATGGACGAAATAGGCCGGCGTGCCCGTGGAGGAGAACGTCGAGGCGATCTTGACGCCGATGTGGCCGCTCTTGCCCATGCCGGTGACGATGACGCGGCCGGGCGCCTTCAGGATGCGGCCCGCCGCCTTGACGACCGCTTCGCCGAGCGGCCCATCGACGGCGGCGCGCAGCGCCACCAGGCCCGCCTGTCCGATTTCCAGCGATTTGCCAATGGAGTCCAGGACGCTCACGATTCGTCTCCCGTTCGAGATGGTCAGTGGTATTGCCTACTCGAACGCGAGACAAGCCGAGGAGCGGCCCTCCGCGACACATCGCCTGTGGTTGGCGGTGGATGGGCCCGGCGTGGGCGCCTTCACTTGCCCTTGAAGTTCGGCGGACGCTTCTCGGTGAAAGCAGCGCGGCCTTCGATCCAGTCGGCCGAGTTGTCGATCTCGTCGACGCGCATCCGCGCGATGTTGCCAAGCTCGGTCGGGCCCTTGGGCAGGGTCTCGGAGGCCCACTGTTTCAGGGCGCGGGTCGGCAGCGGCGCGTTGGCTGCGATCTTCGCCGCCCACTGCATGGCGGTCGGCATGAGGTCCTCGACCGGCACGACCTTGTTGGCGTAGCCCACCTCGTAGGCGCGCTTGGCGTCGATCTGCTCGCCGATCAGCAGCAGTTCCATGGCGATCTTGTGCGGGATGCGCGTGACGAGATTGGTGATGAGGCCGCCCGAGAAGCCGACGCGCACTTCCGGATAGGTGAAGACCGCGTTTTCGGCGCAGATCATCAGGTCGCACATGGTGGTGAGCACCATGCCGCCGCCGACGCACCAGCCGGCGACCGCCGCGATGATCGGCTTGTCCACGTGAACGCCGACGCCGGGAATGCCGGGATAGAGACCCTTCGGCGGGTTCTGCAGGTCGGCGCCGGCGCAGAAGGCCTTGGTGCCCGAGCCGGTCAGCACCGCGACGCGATCGTCGGGCGAGGCCATGAAGCGCTTCCACGCGGCGTTGAGCCCGTCCATCAGCGCATCGTCCATGCGGTTCATGCGCTCGGGGCGGTTCAGGGTGATGACGGCGATGCCGTTCTTCGATTCGTAGGTGACGACGCTGGCGGTGGTCATGGCGCGGGCTCCGGAACGTGGGTGAGCCCCGAGCTAAGCAGGAAAGACGAGGTGGGGGAACTGGGGGGAGGGCGACGGTGTGTCGGGCGTCCACCAACGCGCCGCGACGTTGTCTGAGCAGCTATGGCCCCCGGTCCCCATGCGCAGCCATTAAGGCATGGACAACAAATGCGCTAGCTGGACGCATCAGAGATCACATCCAGATGGCTTGCTCAACAACACCACGAATTTTTTTGATTGTCGCTTCGCCGACCCTACGCACGGCATCAAGTTGTGTATCTGTCGAAAGCGCCAATGCCCCGACCGTCGCAATGCCGTCAGCCTCAAGTCGCCCAATCAAATTTTCAGTAAATCCGTACGGGTAAGCCCTTGATTTCGCCAACGTTTTTACAGGTCGATCTAGAATGGCCAAGCCTTTCGTTTCTGCCAGGCTGGGCAAGCTGATCTTACTGAAGGCTTGCCCGGAAACATGTAGCTCCGCGAGTTCGCCAGATCCCGCCATCCATTCTTGGACCATTTCATAGGTCAGTCGTTGATTTGGTGTTGCCTCAAGCAGGTGGCAGAGATTTAATGCAAACACCGGTCCGCGACCACCCGACTTCAACGCTCTGGATGCCTCCCTTCGAGCGAGAAACCCAAGATACTCAAGTATCTCAAATATCTTCGCAAATTCACTGACACTTTGACGATGAATCAAAACGCGATCCGGCGCAATCGGCCTAGAGCGATCCTTGACCGGCTTGGACGCGTGGTCAACGATTACCTCAACGACATCACGAGCAGGCTCCACGAGTGGTTCGTATATCCCCAGCTTGGGTGCCACCTCCTCCATCAGTGGCCAATAGTAATCGGTAGCCATCTCCAGCATACATTTCTGTATTTCAGGAATTCCAATTCGCTCTTGATGGACGAACCTATTGCATGCGAGAATAAACCCCCGCAGGTTCCCGACAACAGTTCTGCCTAAGAGATTAGCAAATTGAACTGGGCTCAATCTGTCCGAAAAAATGGCCCTCTCGGCGAGCTTCGGATAGCGAGCCCGGACAACTTCAGGGAAAAAATTTGTGTTAGCGCTTACGTCTGCCCGACTGACATCAACAACGGTTGAATCATTATAGACATCGAATCTGACACCAAATCGGGTTACCCCTGGATAGATTGACGCCTTGCAAGAAACGAGATTGCTCGACAATGTCCGAAATAGATCGAAGAATGCCTCAAGTGGCGCTTCGCGGCCGATGTGCGCGGCATCGTCAAAGAGAAGAACTATGCGCTTTCCGATGGTTTGCGACATCCGCAGCATTTCAATCTGGAAAGTCGCTTGATCTACGGGACTTCCGAAGTCATATTCAATAGACCGTGCAATCAATTCTTGGCTTATCGCGTGCGCCAAGTGGGAACAGAAATGCTTGATATACTCCTCGCCATCTGATTGCAGTAGCGGAAGGTAGCGGAGACTTACGTAGACCGGAAAGGTATTTCCTGCCTGAACCATTCGACGATGCGCTTCAATTAATAGAGCGCTCTTTCCGCTACCGCGACCACCCCTTAGCAGCACCGGACCATGGGCGCTCAACTTGCGGATAATCGTCTCGTCGGCAGAGGAAGTGAACCTGTGATACTGCGAAAACGTTTCAGGCGGACACTCTTCGGCGGCAAGGATAAGGTCAGCGTCTTGGTGGTCTGGCACTTGGTTTTTCATGAGAGTGCCCTTCGGAATGGCTTATAGGCGGCGACGGCTTCTTCAGGAGCAAGCGATCCAAATGCTGTAGGTATATAATGTGACGTTAGTCCGAGATGGCCCACCAAGAGACAAGTGTCGCGGATTAGGGTTTTAACCGTCACCTCGTCATAGACTAGGACGCTACTAAAATACTCCCAGTGGACTGATTTGGAGAGAGTTGAGTATAATTGCGTGATGCGTCCTTCCGTTTGAGACAAGTAAGATTCTGCTTCTAACTGCCGAAGCTCAGCGAGATCGGGATCCGGATCTATAGACGCCAAGTGATCCAACATCTTGTTCACCGCGGGCTTCCAATATATGTGGTCGCCATGTTTTGAGAAAAGCGCACGGCTAATTTTACTTGTGTCGTGATCTACACTCCATAGTTCGACAGCTGGTCTTTCCTCTGGAATGACGTCTCCACTCCAGGAAAATGCCGATCTTGCCCGCTTGCTCGGTTCGTATTCTGGCTGAGATTGAAACTCGCTGAGATATAGAATCCGAAATGGATCTAATCGTCCCAAAAGCGCGGCACAGCAATTCTCAAGCAATACGCGCGCGCAAAATGGCCCGAACGCAATCATATCCGCCGTTGCTTCAGGCAGAGCTAGATATTCTGTGCATCTTGTTGAAAACTGATCTATGGAAGTTCGAAGCTGATCGAGTGCTTTCTTGGCAATGCCGTCAGTTGTGACAGTTCCGCAGAGTAGAAGTCCTGCTTCAGCCATGCGTGTTCCCCCGCGCATTCTCCATCTCTAATTTGCCTACTTCGTGCCTCTAGCCACATAGTGTCAAGCAAGCTTCCCGAGGCTGCCCCGGACGCGTTCGCAACCCATTCTAGCTAACCAAGTCGCAGCGTAAAGGAGTTGTGCCCGCCGCATCAACGACGTCCCTACTTCTTCCGGCGATCCAGCTCGATGCCTTCGGCAACCACGCCCGACGCACGGAACGCGGCGATCTCGGCCGTGGAATAGCCGGCGGCGCCGAGGACTTCGTCGGTGTCGGCGCCGGGGAGGCGCGGGGGGAACTCGATCGAACCGCCGCCGTGTTCCATGCGGAAGCCGGAGCCGATCATGGTCAGGCGGCCGTGCTCGGTGTCGACCTCCTGCAGCACCGGGCGGTGCGCGAGCTGCGGGTTCTTCACGACCTCGGGGATGGTCCACACGCGCGCGCACGGGACGTCGGCCTTGCTGAGGTAGTCGTCCCAGTAGGCGGCATCGTTGGCGGCGAAGACGTCCTCGATGATGGCGCGGAGTGCCGCATCATTGGCGATGCGCGCCGGCCAGTCGACGAAGCGCGGGTCCTTGGCGAGGTCCGGATGCCCGATCGCCTTCGACAACGCGGCGAACTGCTTCTCGTTGTTGACGGCGAGCAGGATGTGGCCGTCCTTCACCTTGAAGAGGTCGGCGGTCGGGAGCCGGCTCTGGGCGCGGTTGCCGCTCGGGCCCTGCACGTGGCCGCCCACCGTGTAGTCGACGAAAAACGACGACATGAACGTCATGGCGGCATCGAGCATGGCGACGTCGACCATCTGGCCCTTGCCGGTGTGGGTGCGCTGGTAGAGGGCGCTCGAGACGCCGAACGCGAGCGTCATGCCGCCGATGGCGTCGCAGACCGCGAAGCCGGCGCGGGTCGGGCCCGTCTCCTCGCTGCCGGTGATGGACATGAGGCCGCTCATCGCCTGGATCTTGCCGTCGTAGGCCGCGGCGCGGCTGTCGGGGCCCGTGTGGCCGAAGCCGGAGACCGCCGCGTAGATCAGGCGCGGGTTGACGGCGCTGAGCTGCGGCCAGCCGATGCCGAGCTTCTCCATCACGCCCGGGCGGAAGTTCTCGAGCACCACGTCGGCCGTCTCGGCGAGGCGCTTCACGATGGCGACCGCCTCGGGCTTCGTCAGGTCGAGGGCGATGTTGCGCTTGTTGGAGTTGATCGCCATCCAGCTCGTCGACAGGCCGCGATCGGACCACGCCTTGTTCGGCGGGCCGTAGCGCATGTCGTCGCCGCCGGGGCGCTCGATCTTCACGACGTCGGCGCCGAGTAGCGCGAGCTGATAGCTGCCGAAGGGGCCGGCAAAGACCTGCGTGAAATCGAGAACCCGAACCCCCTTGAAGGGCTTGGACATGGCGAGGACCTCTCCCTGAGCCGCCCCGCCGCCGATTGCGGTCAGGGTCGTTCGGCATATCTAAGCAGGCTTGCGGAAGCGGGCCAAGCCGACACAACTGCCGGGCGCGATGCCGACAAGACTGTCCGGGCGTGGCTCCGCCACGACGCCGGCCATGGTGACCATGACCGGCGCCGCAAACTTCGACTTGGGGGCGTCGCGGCGCGCTACTCGGCCGCT
>JBGSRK010000128.1:0-1787 GCA_041737595.1 Patescibacteria group bacterium | reverse complement strand
GTGGCCCCGCCGTCCAGGACCTTAACGTCAAAGGGCCCGAGGTCCCTGCCACATTTCCCGCACAGGACTTTTTTATCGGTGCGCATAGACGCTAACTCATCTCCCAATTGTGACCCGAACGGCTTCACATCCAGGTACGGGGTGGATTTGTCGTAGCACTCGATACAAAAGCTGGCGTTAGCATACAGGACGCTGGCCGTTTCCGGGTCTATAGCCTTACCGCAAACCGAACAGCAGTTCTCTTCATCCGCTTTCCCGTTCCTGGCTTCTTTGCGGCTCTGGTAGCACTTGCGACAATAGTAACCGTTGCTCTCCTGCTTCACCTGATCAAGTGGATAGTAAGAGCCACAATTCGCACATTTTACCTCGTGGGTCAACGGAAACTCACAACCTGCCATTTTTTAGCAGACATCGACGGGCTGCATCGGGGGCTTCCCGAGTACTGTCGCCTGCGTCGAAGCGGCATATCTAGTTATCGGCATCCCCGTAAATATCTTTCTCAAACATCGTTATGCCGGCAATGTCGCCTGCCGGCAGTAACCTTCGGTTGCTGGTTTAAATAGTTATTGAAATCAGTTTCAATCACTTTTGAAATGAATAAGTATTAATAGGTTGCATTTCAATACATGTTGAAATGGAACATATCGTTTACTAAAAGGGCCCTTTGGTATGCCGGCGAGCCCTGCCTGAACGGGCTTCGAGTCATCGAGTTCATACCAGGGAGGAGGATTACTAATGCAGCAATCAATCAATAGAACGGCAGACGCACAGGATGTGGTTTACCACAACCGGTACCTGATCCTGGCGATCATCCTGATCGGCACATTCATGGCCGTACTGGACAGTGCCATGGTGAGCATCGCGCTGCCGACTATTACGGGTCACTTCAACGTCGATCTGGCACAGTCTCAGTGGACAGTCACGGGTTATCTGCTGTCGATGACGGGCCTGTTCATCTTTTTCGGGAAGGTCTCCGAGTACACAGGAAAAGCGAAAATGTTCATGGCGGGCTGGGCCATCTTCGGCCTTAGTTCGCTGGCCTGCGGGCTGGCGCCGGGGCTGAACGAGCTGATCGTCTTCCGTGTGGCTCAGGGCATCGGCGCATCGATGGTCTCATGCATCGGCGCCGCCATTATCTACATGGTGTTCCCGCCGCAGGAGCGAGGCAAGGCGCTGGGATTCATGATGGTCGTGTTCGGCGGCTCAGCCCTGGTCGGCCCGGGCCTGGGGGGCTTCATCACCGACAACCTGGGCTGGCAGTACCTGTTCTTCATCAATGTGCCGCTGTGCGTGGTGCTCCTCGCTCTTGCCGCCCGGTACATGAAGGTCCCGGAGACGACCAGGAAGCGTCTCGAAATGGACTGGATCGGCGCGTCGACGCTGTTCGTCTCGGTGGTCTCGCTCATGATGCTCTGCTCCGGGATCGCAAAGGACCTGAAAGTGACCGATATCTTGATCGCGTACGCGGTCGCTTTCGCGCTGTCGGCGGTCGCGTTCCTCTTCTACGAGTCGAGGTGCGCGAAGCCGCTGCTGGACCTGTCGCTCTTCCGCAACAGAAACTTCACCTTGCCTCTCGTGAGCTCGATGCTGGTGTTCGCCGCCATATCGATGGCTAACACGCTGACCCCGTTCTTCTTCCAGGGCGCGATGGGCTACACGGCCTCGCAGGTGGGACTGATCTCCATGGTGGTGCCCCTGTTCATGATGCTCGTCGCGCCGGCCAGCGGAACGATCTACGACCGGCGCCACCCGAAATTCCTGGCGGCAGGAGGCATGCTGGTCTCTAC
>JBGSRK010000003.1:0-3942 GCA_041737595.1 Patescibacteria group bacterium | reverse complement strand
TCTACATCCGGTTTTTCCATTAGACCTAAAAATTGTCGCGCATATGAAGAGAGTGATTCTACATATCTTCGTTGACCTTCAGCATAAATAGTATCAAATACAAGGGATGATTTCCCTGAACCAGAAAGTCCAGTAACAACAACCATTTTGTCACGAGGAATTGTAACATCTATATTTTTTAAATTATGCTCGCGAGCACCGCGAACGACGATTTTATCCACCTTCACTCCTCTTTTGAGCGTTAATGCCCGCCTATTGTAGCTCATCTGTCAAGTAAATTCAATAGTATTGTTTAACACAGATATTAGAATATTTGACACAAGAGAGTATAATTATATGTATGGGGGAATTAAATAAAAAGAGTGTAACCACTCTATATAGTTTCAAGTCGTCGTGATTTGGAGCTATTTTGTTTTTCAAACCCCAATGTAACTTAAATCTCGAAGGGAGGCGAAACGATTATGTGCGGCCAAGAAACGTGTGTGAGATGTCGTGCTCAGGAGTTCTTCAAGAACAATATCTGCCGACCGGCAAATGGAAGTGGAAGGAACTGCGACAAACCTGGGTCAACCTGGCACTTGGATACAAGGGGTATCCCGTTCCAGCAAATCCAGGGATGTACCACATATATGCATACTCCGCTCGCCGACCAACTATTAGACAACTAAGACCAGGTTGGACCATACCCAACGAGATCGCGACCAGGTTTTTACCCCTGGTCGCTTTCCATTATTACTTAATCTTTTTTGAAAATTTTACTTTATCTTGTTGTTCTCGAATTTCAGAAATTTGATCACGATATTCTGCAGCTTTTTCAAATTGTAAATTTTGGGCCGAAAGCTTCATTTTTAATTCTATGTCCTTTATTAGTCGAGAAAGTTCATCGGGTGGTACATTTGAAATATCTATTTTTTCTACATCAGAAAGTTCATGTTTTTTCTCTTCTACTATTGAATCACGAATCGCTTTTTTTATAGATAAAGGAGTAATTTTGTGATCATCATTATATTTTTTTTGGATTGCTCGCCGTCGGTTTGTTTCTGAAATTGCTTCTTTCATACCCCGTGATTCTTTTGCTGCATACATAATAACTTTTCCTTCTAAATGTCTTGCAGCTCTACCTATTGTTTGGATTAAGGCCTGTTCACCTCTTTAAAAAACTTCTTTATCTGCATCTAGTATTGATACTAAGGAAACTTATGGCAGATCAAGACCTTCCCTTAATAAGTTTACTCCAACAATCACATCATATTTACCAAGTCTTAGGTCTCTTAATATCTCAGGCCTTTCAAGAGTTGCAACTTCTGAATGTAAAAATTGTACTTTAACGCCTAATTCAGCTAAATATTCAGTGAGTGCCTCTGCCATTTTTTTTGTAAGAGTAGTAACAATCACACGTTGATTTTTTTTAACCCTTTTTTTAATTTCGGAAAAAAGGTCAGCTATTTGATCTTTTTCAGGCCTTATCTCAATTTCTGGATCCAGTAGCCCCGTAGGTCTAATGATTTGTTCAGCAACATTAATGTATTCTTTGCCTTCTCTTCTTGATTTATAAAATTCAGCTGGGCTATGAATTTTCTGATTTGACACCTTTGAAAGTTCATATTCGGCAGGAGTGGCAGATACATAAAGAATCTTTTTTACTCGATTTATAAACTCATCAAATCTAAGTGGCCTATTATCAAGGGCAGAAGGAAGTCTAAACCCAAAATTTACCAAGGTTTCTTTTCGAGAACGATCTCCATTATACATACCTCGAACTTGAGGTATTGTCATATGAGATTCATCAACAAAACATAAAAAATCATCCGGAAAATAGTCAAGAAGAGTTGAAGGAGCATCGCCTGCCTTTCTGTTTGCTAAAAATCTTGAATAATTTTCAATCCCAGAACAGTAGCCAGTTTCTTCTATCATTTCTATATCAAATTTTGTTCTCTCTTCAATTCTCTGAGCTTCTAAAAGCTGATTATTTTTCTTAAAATATTTTACTCGTGTATCTAGTTCTTTAATAATTAATTCTCGAGCTTCTTTAATCCTTTCTTTTGGAGTTACAAAATGTTTGGCCGGGAAAATTGTAATTTCCGAAAGTTCTTTTAAAATTTCACCTGTTAATGGATCAAAAAGTCTAATTTTTTCAATTTTATCACCATCAAATTCTATTCGATAACCATGATCTTCATATGAAGGTATTACATCAAGCAAATCTCCTCTGACTCGAAATTTACCTCTGGAAAAATCCTGGTCATTTCTTTCGTATTGAACATCAATTAATCTTCTTTGAATTTTTTCTCTGGAAAGAGTATCTCCCTTTTTAATAACAATTTTCATTGCTTCATAATCAGATGGAGTTCCAAGCCCATAAATACAACTAACCGAAGCTACAATAATTACGTCTTTTCTAGAAAGCAAAGATGAAGTTGCAGCATTACGAAGTCGATCAATCTCTTCATTAATATCTGCATCTTTTTCTATAAATGTGTCTGTACGTGGGATATACGCTTCTGGTTGGTAATAATCGTAATATGAAACAAAATAGTGAACTGCATTATCTGGAAAATATTCTTTAAATTCACTGTATAATTGAGCCGCCAGAGTTTTATTATGAGTTATTATTAAAGTCGGTTTTTGGATAGCTTCTATAGTCTTTGCCATAGTAAAAGTCTTCCCGGAACCTGTTACCCCAAGGAGCACGATATCATCTATATTTGAATTAAAACCATCTACAATCTTTTTAATTGCCTCGGGTTGGTCCCCTTTTGGGTTCAATTTTGTTTTTAATATAAAGTTTTCCATAGCCACCCATTATAAAACAAAAATAACGGCCTTTAAAGCCGTTATTTTATATTATTTATTCAACTGTTATTGCTGCAACTGGACATTCTTCAACTACAGCCGTCAAATCACACGAATTATCTTTGCAAGAATCTTTTGCTTGTGATTTACCGTCATCCCCCATTTCAAAACAATCAGGACAACTTGTAAAACAATTTCCACAAGCAATACATAAACTTTTATCTACTTTTACTTTGGTCATGTATACCTTTCTATATTAATCTAATCTATTTTAAACTCTTTATTCTTTAGACTCAATACCTTATACTTTGATTGTGAGGGCGAAATTTGATTTAAGAGTAAAATTTTTATTATTGGTTACTATATCATTCCTAGTAATCATATCTTTAATATATATATTTACTAAAAACGAAATAAGAAATTTTTTTATAGAAAGAACTAAAGAAATTTTTTCTGAGCAAATCCAAAATAATGCAAAAGATTTTTTTAATCTTAACCAACAATATAGTTTAAAGATTTCTGGTAACTATAAAGAATTTATAGATAGTATAGAAGAAATACCAGGTATTACTGATGTTAAACTAATTGATCCTAACGGTATTATCATTTTTTCATCCTCAATTACCGATATTGGGAGTTCGGTTTCTAAAGATTCTTCTTTTTCCTCTGCAATTAATGGTGAAACGAAATTAGACAATATTGATTATGAAAAAAACATTTTAAATTTTACAACTCCTATAAAATCAAGTGATGGCGAAGTAAGAGGTATTGTGAGGGCAAAGGGGCTTCTTTCTGGAGCAATAGACCAAACTAATTATTATTTAATCAAAATAATAATAATATTAAGTTCTGTTTCATTTATATATATTTTAATTTCGTATATTATTTTTAGTAATGCTTCAAAATCAATCGAAGAACAAGATAGATCAATAACCGATAAATCAAAAGCACTAGAAGAAGAACGAGAGCTAGATGAGGCGATTATGGCATCGGTAGCAGAATCATTAATTGTTATCAATAAAGATGGTCAGATTGTTCTCTTTAATCCAGAAGCTGAAAAAATAACTGGTCATAAGTTAGATGAAGTTGAATATCGACTTTATAAAAAAATCTTAATTTTTTGTGATAAAGAAGGAAAAGAATTAAGAG
>JBGSRK010000047.1:0-2088 GCA_041737595.1 Patescibacteria group bacterium | reverse complement strand
AAGGTGTAGGAGGCCTCAGCGCCGGTGTTGTTGGTGACGTCCACCTTCGCGACCGCCATACCGGACGATGCGTCCAAGGCGCACGACGTGACCTTGACATCGTCCTTGGCGTCGCCCCCGGCCGGGGAACTGGCGTCCGAGCTCTGCGAGCTGGTCACGATGGGGCTCGTCGCGGTTGCGGCATCGGATTCGCTACCGGACCCGCAGCCGGTCAAAGCCCCTGCGAAGAGAACAAGGCTCGATACGGTCACGGTCAGTCGGACACAACGATTGCTGCCGAGCATCATGACCTCCACCGTGGAACGGAACTCATTCTGGCGATAGAACCACGGATCGCTAGCCCGAGTTGACCTCTTGCGTGAGCTGCGGCGCACGCGTAGCCACGGTGCGAACACACTAGAGAGACGGCAGCACGATTCCGCAGGCCAAGGCTGGTACGACGGACGAGTCGGCCTGTAGGCCGGGTTCTGTCTTCGGGCACCTTGCGGTGGTCCCGATGTGCGGCCATCCATCTTGACCCGCCATCGCTGACGGGTTCGTGCGATCCACCCGCAGACTCGGACGGGCCGTCCTCGAACGTCTGCGCAGTCGGGGCGCAAGCGCCCCTCCCTTTCGATCTAGCTCCAGGTGGGGTTTACCGAGCCGCTCGGGTCACCCCGAACGCTGGTGGTCTCTTACACCACCGTTTCACCCTTACCGGTCAGCCGAAGCCGGCCGGCGGTCTGTTCTCTGTGGCACTGTCCCGCGGGTCACCCCGGGTGGGCGTTACCCACCACCCTGCTCTATGGAGCCCGGACTTTCCTCGACAACTCACCGCTGCCGCGATCACCCGGATGGCTCGTCCGACCGCTAATTCTACGGATATCCCGGCATCACCGCCACAAGAAGGGCTCAGATGGACTCTCCGGTACGCACCAGGATGCGATCGCATTCCTCGCATCGCACCACTTCATCGTCACCAGCTGCCTCGTATCTGCGCAGGTCAGCGGCATTGGTGGCAATGCCGCATCCCTCGCATACCCCGTGCACCAGCTTTGCGCACCCCATACCGGTGCGCTCGCGCAGCAGTTCGTATAGCTTGAAGAGGTCGGTCGGAATGCCTCCTGCCTGGGTCTGGCGCACCCGTCGCAGTTCGCTCAGCTCGTCGTCAATACCCTTGAGACCAGCGTCGCGGGATGCCAGTACAGTCCGAATGTGTCCGTCAAGCTCAATACGGCGTCGATCAGCGTCGGCATGGGCCCTCTCGGCATCCTCGACGGCCTGCATGGCGTCAAGCTCGTCGTCCTCTAATCGAGAGATGCGCCGCCCTAGGTGCTCAATTTCCTCGGTCAGGCCACGCAACGCTTTATGGTCGGTGATGGTGCCCGCATCCACGGTTTTCTGGTTGCGCTCCATTCGGGCGCGAGCTGGTTCGAGGTCGCCCTCGATACGTTCCTGCTCCATTTTGGCGTCCGACAGAGCGGTAGATTTAGCGACGACCTCCTCCGCAAGCGTTCGCCGCTGCACTGCAAGGTCCTTGAGTTCGGCCAACTCGGGCAAAGTCCGACGACGATGCTCTGCTTGAGCGATCCGCCGATCGGTCTGAGCAAGGTCCAGAAGCTTCCACTGATCCTGTGCCGCAGCTTTCACGCTTGCCTCCTCGTTCCGTGGCCCTGTTGACATGTGAGACTCAGCCTACCTCCAGTCGGTATGGCGCTGAGCATATGCGCGATGACCTGTCCTAGAGCGAGTTCTGGCTCCCTAACACCCAGCGTGAACTTTTGGCGGTAGCTATCCCCACTGATGCTGTCTATTCGGCAACTAACTTTCGGACAATCCTGCCGCAACTCCTTATGGACATGGGCATCAGCATGTCTATGCTCTTTTTATCGCATACCTCCGCACCTCTAAGAAAGACTGATCAGTAATGGCACCCCTTCGCCCTAGCATTGCCATAGCAGCAGTCGCGCTTTCTTTACTAGCAGTGACGACCACTGCGGCATCTGCCCAAGAAAACTTGGTGGGTAGGCGGGATGACGGCGCAACCACCACAGGATTAGGCGGGAGGAGCTACACCTATTACTGTCCGCGATAAGAAGCTTGCCAATA
>JBGSRK010000060.1:0-1897 GCA_041737595.1 Patescibacteria group bacterium | reverse complement strand
AAATACCAGTATGTCCAGTCTGCCAAACGCCGTAGAGAATGCGTCCATCTGGTTCTTGACCAGGTGGCAAAATAGAGAACATTTCAGCCGACCATTCGTCCCGAGTTTCACGGTCAAGAAAGTTATGCAGGCAAGAAAATTATTTCTCGTGTTTGCTTTAACGAGAATGCCCCTTATTCGTCGGATCATCGACCCAGTATCCCTGGCGATTGTAGTGGCGATATAGCCCGGTCTCATAATCCCGAGTTAGCAGAGACTCTTCCGTATACTCCGGTGACTGCTTGATGGTCTCGCGGAGAAGGTTGACGAAGACTTTTGCATCGTCCCAGCTAACGCGCTCGATCCATAACGGTGAAAGCAGCACCTTTTTTCCCGGCCACCAGTTCTGTGTATCGATGATCAGATAACGGATCGCCCAGGTCTCGTCATCGATGATGAAATCCTCGACATGACCAATCTCGCCGTCTGAGGCTTGGATATGATGGCCGCTCACATCGTGAGTGCTGCGCAAATGGGGATCCCACGTTTTTTCATTATGGGCAGGTTCTTTCCACACTTTGCGGTCACGCACAATGTAGGGATAAGATCCCCACATGTATGGGCCGCCCCAATACATCGGCATTCCATAATATCCGTAGTAGGACTCCTCGAATTGCCGCGAGACGGGCTTGTCACTACTCAAGGACGGACTGTCTTCAATTTGTTTTTTGGTCAAATCGACGGTGATGTGTTGCTCTTCTTTATTTGCATCAGCCAGTGCATACGGGGTGATCAACACCTGCCTGCCCGTAAGCCAGTTGCCTGTATCGGCGACCAGATAGCGAATCGTCCAATGCTTGTCATCGAAGTAGAATTCTTTGACCTTCCCTATTTCTCCGTCAAGACTGTCCAATTTGTAACCTTTTAGGGTTTTAGCTTTGATTAACATAATATTTATCCTTTCGTTCTTTACAATACCTTCGTCAATTACTGGCTTGAAATCGGGTGAATAGCGCCCAAACGGGCGATTTGCTGGAAAATCTCGGCTAATAAAAAAGCATCAGGTTTTTCCGGAAGCATTTTTATTGTCTCTGTTGCATATCGATAGCCGCGATAGTGTGATTTCAAATCCAGCATGCTGAAGTCTGGATTTTGTTTGCGGAACGGCTCTGCCAGGGCAGCGCTGAAATTGACCATGAAGAGCGAGAGATTGGCAGCATTGGTGACAGCGGTTTCTTTCACGTTCATGAAATCTTCGAGACCCCAGAGTTGTTTGGCGTCGCGGAAATTGAACTCGATCTGGAAGCGCAGGCTGTAGAACTTGATAATCTGGTCATAGGTCTGTTCCAAATCCGTGCTGAACAAAATGACATGCGCCTGGGCAGATGTCTTGAGATTGGTCTTGACGACAATCACCACATTCAACGGGAACTCGAACTCCTTGTTGATAAACTGGCCCTGATAAATCTCTGTGCGCAGTTCATCTGCCGTGGTGGTTTCTTTCAGATACTTGTCAGACAAGGCGCACACAGCGATTTTGTCGCCCTGCTTCGGTTTAGGGCCACGCTTCTTGCGTAAGTCTCCGCTAAAGGGAAAATACAGGGCCGCGTCTGAACGCATTTTCGAAATCAGATGCAGGCCTGTCTCCCGAACCATAAGGTGTTTTTGAAGTGGTCATGATAATATCCTCCTTTCTTGAAGGCGCCGGTCACGCCGGCAGGTTGAAGAGAATGAAAGTTTTATAAATATATTAATACAAACACTCCCCGGCCGCATCCAACGACCGGGGAGTGTTCCTCTCCGCTACTTGGGGGAGAGCGGATGGTTATGGCACAATGTGGCTACGCAGGGCCAGCGTCACCGCCTCGGTGCGGCTGGCAACTCCCAATTTGGACAGGATGCTGCTGACGTGGGATTT
>JBGSRK010000001.1:0-4128 GCA_041737595.1 Patescibacteria group bacterium | reverse complement strand
AAAGTACCGTTAAAATAGAAAGTGGATCTAAATTTAGTCTAAAATTAGTTTGTGTAATAAATAAGTCATCAATCAGCTCAACAATTCTATTCTTTTCTATATTTTGGTTAATTAATAAATATTCGTCGGTTTGTTCTTTCGTGCCCTCAATCATTTCTGTACCGTTAATTTTAACAACTAATAATTTTCTAAGTAACTCGAGGATATTTTTAGTTAGTATAGTGAGGTCAATACCTTCTTTTGATGCTTTATCTAAAATTTCTAAGGATTTTTTACTATCTCCTGAAAGTAAATTTTTTGTAATACCAGAAACAATTTTATAGGGAGCAAGCCCTAAAACTGATTCAACATCATCTTCCTCTATCTTTTTTAACCCTATGCTTGCCATTTGATCTAATAGAGATATTGCATCTCTTAATCCACCTTCTGATGCCTCAGCAATTGATTTAAGTGCGTCTGGGGTAATGTTTATCTTTTCATTGTTTTTTATATAATCTAATCTTTTTATCAAATCAATCATTTTTATTCTTCTAAAATCGTGTCTTTGACATCTGGAAAGTATTGTTGAAGGAACTTTATTTAGTTCTGTAGTAGCTAATATAAATATTGCATGTGATGGGGGTTCTTCAAGTGTTTTTAAAAGAGCATTGAAAGCCTCTTTAGTCAGCATATGTACTTCATCAATAATAAATACTTTATAATTACCTTCTGTAGGTGAAAATTTTACTTTTTCTCTTAAATCTCTAATTTCATCTATTCCTCGGTTTGAAGCAGCATCAATTTCTATTAAATCAAGAACCTTCCCCTCTTCAATACCGACACAAATAGAACATTTACCACATGGGTTATAGTCCTTCCTTTTATCGCAATTTATAGTTTTGGCTAGAATTCTTGCAACTGTAGTTTTCCCTGTCCCTCTTGGTCCTGAAAAAATATATGCATGTGAGATTTTATTTTCCATTGAAGCATTTTTAAGAATTTTAATAACATGTTCTTGACCCATAACGTCATCAAAAATCTCAGGACGATATTTTCTATATAGTGCTACGTTTTGCATATTCCCTTAAATTAAAATAATATATTCTGCCACCCAAGTGTTAATTCATTATAGATTTATTACATCAATACTTAAATAGGGCTTTTCTGGTAACATGTGTATTTACTGTGGAAAAGCTAGATATCAAGCTCAGAGGCTGGCTGTGTTTCTAGAACTTGTTCAGGAGTATTCTCCTGAGGCACAGGTGTATTGGGTAGTTCTTGGTGGGTAGGAGGCTCTGGTAATGGTTTATTTTCTGGAGTTGGTTCTTCTGTGACTTCAGGTACCTTTGTGTCTAAAACAGGCTCAATAGCTGGCTGTGCAAGAGGAGGAGTGGGGTTAATATTATCTATTTGTTGCGTCAATTTAGGTTCATCATCTAAAATGTTTTCTTCAGGTTCGCTTTCTGTTTTAACATTATGTATAACGTTATCCAAACTAGCCCATCTCGAATCTAGTGAATCAGGTACGACTATCGTAACCCTATCACCTGCCTTAGCTTTATAATATGTTACCGAAGCATATAAAATATCATATGATTTTCCTTCAGCAAGGACATGATAAGAATTATCAGAAAAATTTAGTGTTCCAATAATACTTTTTCTGGGTGCAGGACCAATCTGTTTATAAATAAATGTTCCATCTTCTGCAACAGTAAGTTTTAATTTGTCCCCCTCAATCAATTTTGATTTTGAAGCATAGTTTGCAGGAACAGGAAATATTTTCTCATCTGGACCTATCATATTTTCACCATCAAAGATCCCCTCAATGATTTTACCATCAGGTGTTACACTTAAGCCCTCAAGTTTTCCGGTCATGAGAGAACTTTTATTAACCTTAGAAATAGTCTCACCAGTAATATTTGCAAGTGATTTTTTCGCAGCCTCAAGACTATTTTCAGCACTTAATATATATCTTTTTAAATCTTCTATATCTTGTGAAGTATCTATTTCTTTTGAATTTTCGTCTGGCATCTAAATACCTTAATTACCCTTCTTTATTTATTTTTGTTTTCTTTATTTTATCATCTTAGGTAAAAGCAATCAATAAACTAAAATATTATTTTTTGTATTTTTTCAAAAAAGATTTTTTATATCTAACTAATTGCCCTTTTCCAATATTATTTCTTATCTCTTCCATAAATCTCATCATAAAACGTAAATTATGGATTGTAGTTAATCTGATACCTAAAACCTCATTTGCTACCAATAAATGTCTAATGTAAGCCTTTGAGTAATTTTTACAAGCATAGCAATCACAGTCTTTTTCTATTGGGTTCTTACAATTTTTATATTTTGCATTTGTTAAATTTATTTTGCCGTTAAATGTAATTACAGTACCATTTCTTGCTATTCTAGTTGGGGCTACACAATCAAACATATCAACCCCTCTTATCACAGCCTCCAAAATATCTTCAGGCTCTCCTACCCCCATTAAATATCTGGGTTTATTTTCAGAAAGATAAGGCAAAACTACGTCTAGGGTGTGATATGTATTATTTTTGGATTCACCAACAGCAAGACCACCAATAGCATTCCCTTCAAAATTTAATGAATTTATATATTGAGCTGATTCTTTCCTCAGATCATCATATGTAACCCCTTGGACAATACCAAAAACAGCCATTTCAAATTTTTTATCATTTGAATATTTTTTAGCCTCTTTAGCCCAAACATGAGTTCTTTCCATGGCTTCTTTTGCATATTTTTTGGTTGATTTTCCTGGAGCACATTCATCAAGAACCATCGCAATATCTACCCCTAAGTTGTTTTGAATATCAATCACCTTTTTTGGGGTAAAAAAATGTTTAGATCCATCTATATGTGATCTAAATTCAACCCCATTTTCTCTAACTTTTACTAAGCTTTTTTTATTTTTATTTGCAAGTCCAAGTGAAAATACCTGAAAACCACCAGAATCGGTCAATATAGGTTTTCCCCAGTGTGAAAATTTATGTAATCCTCCAATATTATTAATTAGCTTATCCCCTGGTCTTAGATACAAATGGTAAGTATTACCAAGAATAATTTCCGAACCAATATCTAAAAGTTCTTCTGGAGTCATAGTTTTAACTGTACCTTGAGTCCCAACTGGCATAAATACAGGGGTAGAAATTTTGCCATGAGCAGTAATAATTGTGCCATTTCTTGCTTGGCCATCATTTTTTTCTATAATAAATTTGAATTTTTTCATCTTGCCCATTCTACTACAAATAATTATGATTATTAAGTTATTTAAGTTAAAATATTTATTATGAAATCGCAGTCTTTTCAAGATAAATTAGATATAATCATTGAAAAAGTTTTTCTTTGGGCAATTCCAGAATGGGTTAAACCAAATTGGTTAACATATTTTAGAATATTAACAGTACCAATTATTGGTTATTTACTCCATAACGGTAATATTAAATCAGCTTTTATATTATTTATAGTTTCTGTTTCTTCCGATTTTCTGGATGGCACGATTGCAAGAAGAAGAAATAAAATTACTGATCTAGGAAAAGTTTTGGACCCGATTGCAGATAAAATGCTCATCGCAACAATTCTTATTTATATTGGCTTTGAGTATTTAATAATAAAAATATTTTTAATATTTATTATTTTTGAAATAATTTCTGTAATATTTGGTTCAGTATTAGCTTATAAAATAGGTAGACCAGTTGGTGCAAATATCTATGGAAAAATTAAAATGGTTCTTCAATCTTTAAGTGTAGGTACATTTTTAATTGGTATATTTTTAAATAATAAATTATTAATCACAGGTTCTGTTTATGTGCTTTCAATTGCTTTATTTTTTGCAGTACTTGCAGGGATTGAAGTTTATCGCAAAAAAAGAATTGTACTAAAAAAGCATTTCAAAAATTTCATCCGATCTATTTAGTTATATTTAATCTTTCTCTTATAGGGAGAGACCCTCGTGAGGGTCTCTCCCTGAGCTGCAAACTAGTTTTTTTATCCCTTCTTCCCTAAACCTCTAAAGAAGGAACCAACATTACTAACCCAAGAAAAGGTTTCTTCTAAGCTCTTTAGGATGAGTTGTAGAATAGATTTTTCTTTAGTTGGAGTAACAAAGTTGTAATCATTAGATTTTGT
>JBGSRK010000108.1:0-1815 GCA_041737595.1 Patescibacteria group bacterium | reverse complement strand
AGACAAGCGCCTGGCCTGGGCGGAGCAGCAGGTGGGGGTGGGCGGGGGGGACTGGAGGGACGCTGGGTGGAGGGCACGGCTTGGAAACCTGCAGTGCCGGCATGCCAAAATGTATTTGCTTTACCAACGGTAATAGAAGTTGTGATAATGTAGTATGGTGGTCCGTTATCGACATTAAGCACCTTAACCGTTTTTAAGCATTTTACAGTTCTTTGTGTAGTTTGAACTTATGTCTATTGTCCTTTTTACTTGTGAAAGACAAAGTGTTTAGGGTCTTCTAATATTTGTTTGGTTTTTGACATATTAGTTAGTATCTGTGCTACCCCACATATTTCTTTGCTGTGCAGCTCCATCAGTCCCAGGTGCCTGGCAGCTTTGACTTCCTGGTGGACAGTTCCAGCTTTGCAGCCTTGTATGGCGAGGTCCAGGAGGCTGTGTCCACCCTGTAGCCCATCATCCGCAACCGCCTGAAGGGCCTGCCCGCCTATGTGCTGGACTACTCGGACCTGATTGTGGCCAACTAGGTGGAGAAGCCGTTCCTCAAGCTGGTCACACTCTCAGGTGGGGGCACAAGGGACTTGGAGTCAAGGAGGAAGCAGGCTTGGTCTTGTGTATATGGCATGGTTTACTTGCATGTGCTCAGTGCAAGGTAGAGGCTATGTGTACCAAGGTACCTCGTGCCGGGGTATGTTATCAGTAAATTTCTGTGTATGAAGAATGGGCAGTCAGTAGTGAATCTCCTAGGCTAGCAGTTAACAACAAGGCACTCAGAAACAATAACCTAAGAGGCTAACAAGGTGAGACTATGCAACGGCACTTATGCATCACCCCCAGTTTACCTTATCTTTGGCATCAGTGTATCCAAGTAAGTATTCTTCAGCCTGGTAATACAGACAACCGCTTTTATTAAGAAGACTTTTCTGACTCTTCAGGTCCCACCACCACTGAGCGGACCGACCTCATCTCTCAGCTGCTGTCTGAGTTTGGTGACGTGTTTGCCCTGCCCCAAGTGTACACCACCACCGACCCCGGGCGCACGCCC
This sequence comes from Patescibacteria group bacterium, assembly GCA_041737595.1. Classification (GTDB taxonomy): domain Bacteria; phylum Patescibacteriota; class CPR2; order UBA1875; family UBA1875; genus JBGSRK01. Next base: position 773 of record JBGSRK010000108.1, on the reverse strand, counting down.
CCGCAGGACCTCCAGGACGAGGAGCACAGCATCCTAGTCAGCGAGGCAGAGTTTGCCGCCCTGGAGGCCAGCGGGCAGCTGCTGGCTAGCTGGAGCGACCTCTTCGTGCACCCGCTGGTGGCCAGGAGGCATGGGCTGGGGGCAGCGCAGCTGCAGGAGGTGCTGGCTTCTGGCCGGCTTCCGCTGTTGCTGGCGGATGCGGAAGTGGTGTAGAAGCTCAAGTAGTAGAACACACCGTGTCTCTCACTGTTCCTAAACCCACCATAGCTGGAGGTGCGTGGGGCAACTGGGTACTGAGGGTTGCGTCTACAACTGATCTAACCACCTAAGCAGCCATGTGACTTTTATACGCCTCTGTGTAGTAACATGGCAACTGACTCTAACGATCGAAGTAGCCTTGGTAGTGCTGTGAAGTATACGTATTATGTAACAATCAAAAGTTGTACAAACTAAATCCAAAATGATATGCACATATCATGTCCATATGGGTACAAAGTAAACCGGCCTGTTATTTGCAATGCTTGATATGTTTGTCTAAAACTTTCATATGCACACAACGGTCATTTTCCCCTTCTAATTATTGTCTAAACGTACTTTACCCGCCTTCCACGTGGTTTGTTACTTGGCTTTCTTGCCCTCTCCACTCCTGCTCTGCCTGTGTGCAGGTGTACAAGTCCCGGCTGCTGTCCTGGCTGGCTGAGCCGCCTGAGCGCGTAGCCGCCCTGCAGCACGCAGCAGCGCAGCAGTGGGCGCTGCTGCAGCGCGAGGAGCTG
>JBGSRK010000066.1:0-1546 GCA_041737595.1 Patescibacteria group bacterium | reverse complement strand
GCCGGCATGACCCGCGACGAGCTGATCTCGCACCTCGGCACCATCGCCCGGTCCGGCACCAGGAAGCTGATGCAGACGCTGTCCGCCGAGCAGAAGAAGGACGTGGCGATGATCGGCCAGTTCGGCGTCGGCTTCTACTCGGCGTTCCTGGTCGCCGACACCGTCACCGTGGTGTCCCGCAAGGCCGGCAGCGAGGACTGCTGGATCTGGGAGAGCCAGGCCAAGGGCGACTTCGAGACGCGGCCGGGCGAACGGCCGGGCCGCGGCACCGACGTGATCCTGCACCTCAAGGACGACGCCCGCGACTACCTCGACGAGTGGCCGATCCGCGACGTGGTGCGCAAGTACAGCGACTACGTGCGCTGGCCGATCCGCATGCAGGTCGAGCGCGGCGAGGGCAAGGACAAGAAGACCGAGTGGCAGACGCTGAACGCCGCGCGCGCGATCTGGACGCGGCCGAAGGGCGAGATCACCGCCGAGCAGTACCACGAGTTCTACAAGCACATCAGCCACGACTGGAGCGACCCGCTCGGCCACACCCACTTCAAGGTCGAGGGCACCCACGAACTGACCGGGCTGCTGTTCGTGCCGCAGAAGGCGCCGTTCGACCTGCTCGACCGCAAGAAGGGTGGCGTGCGCCTGTTCGTCAAGCGCGTGTTCATCATGGACGACGCCCAGGAGATCCTGCCCGAATGGCTGCGCTTCGTGCGCGGCGTGGTCGACAGCGAGGACCTGCCGCTCAACGTGTCGCGCGAGATCCTGCAGCGCGACGCCACCACCCGCTTCATCAAGAAGCAGATCGTCGCCCGGACGCTGACCCTGCTGGAGGAGATGGCCGCCGAAGGCGAGACCGAGGTCGAGCGCGACGGCGAGAAGGTGCAGACCGACCGCTACCTGACGTTCTGGACCGAGTTCGGCAAGGTGCTCAAGGAGGGCGTCTACCACGACGCCGACTCGCGCGAGCGGCTGGCGAAGCTGCTGCGCTTCCCGTCGTCGCGCGACCAGGGGATGACCAGCCTCGCCGACTACGTCGCCCGGATGCCGGAACCGCAGAAGGACATCTACTATGTCGCCGCCGACAGCCTGGCCACGGCGAAGTCGAGCCCGCACATCGAGGCGCTGAAGCAGCAGGGCTTCGAGGTGCTGTTCATGACCGACACCATCGACGAGTGGATCGTCGACACGCTGCGCGAGTTCGACAAGAAGCCGCTGACCTCGGCGGCCAAGGGCGCCTTGGACCTGCCGGAGGACGCCGAGAAGAAGCAGCAGAAGGAGCAGGCGCAGAAGGACCTCTCCCCGGTGCTGGCCCGCATGCACAAGGTGCTGGAAGAGAAGGTCAAGGAAGTGCGCGTCACCGACCGCCTGACCGATTCGCCGGCCTGCCTGGTCGCCGACGAGCACGGCATGAGCGCCCACCAGGAGCGCATCCTGCGCGACGCCGGCCACCAGCTGCCGGAGCAGAAGCGCATCCTGGGACTGGCCGTGCCCGGCGGGTTGAGTCTGTTGGCGCACCACGATCTCAACGCCCCGGTCACCGGGCTCGACG
>JBGSRK010000012.1:0-1655 GCA_041737595.1 Patescibacteria group bacterium | reverse complement strand
GAGATATTATGAATAAATAAAGACTTTGTAGTTCTCCACGATTTACTTCACGCTTCACTAGGCTTATAAAATAATGGTGTATTTTGTTCATTTTCTGATTGATAAATCAATGTTGAATATTAACCCCGATGGAGCGCATAGCCGTCAAGCTAAGACCGTAAGTCATTGAATATCAGTGCATAATTATTTTTTACCCCATTCCTTTTGAGAACAGGGTTTTTTGTTATAATTTTGCTCATATCAAAGAACTTTAATTTATTAGTATTCAGCGAGATATGGTCTATGAAATCTATCTCGCTTTTTTTGTTAAATATACACAGATATATTTGATTTACAATACAATAAATAGATTGTTTGTTCAAAATTAAGCTTATTTCTCTTCTTCTCCAACCAATGTTTTTCGGATATTAGTTCAATAATAAAACCTATGAATTGCTTGATCGCACTTTTCTCTTTTTTTCTTATGGCTTCTCTTAATTTTTCCGTTTGATCTTTTAATGTCTTAAAACACTTGTCAATACTTAATAGTTTGCCTTGAGTTCGATAAAAGTGGGAACGCCTTTCTAGTATTGTCTGCCAATATATAGCTATTAAAATTAATTTCACATACAGGTTGCATAACCACCGATAGTATTTCATTTTTCCAATTTTATGGATACCAAAAGTTGACTTCCATATTTTAAAGATAAGTTCTATTTGCCAACGGGTGTGGTATAAAGTAATAATCGCCCTTGCTGGAATTTTTTCAAATGGAATATTGGTTATGATCAGGTTAAATCGTGAGCGTTCAATATATTCGTCAGATGTTTTGTGGCCTCTTCTTTTGTTTTGTTTGTTGACTTTTTTGATTCTTTGCGCAAATACCTCTTCTGGGACAATATCTATGATCAACCGCACGGGAATCTTTGTTTCTAATCCTATATATACTTGTTTTTCAATCTGTCTAAGTTTATTTCTTGTCATCCATTTATGGAGCTTTCCAAAATCAATTTGCTGATATGTATTGTTTTTTATTTCATAAACAAATGTTTTAACATTTAGCTTAGAAATTAAAAATGCCCCTTTTTGAATAAAAGTTTTGAATACATCTGAAGAATAATAGCCTAAATCACGAATAACCAAATCATTTGCATTTATATTATTTTTTGTTTCTGTTGCATCACGGGAATCAGGTCTATTGGCAGGTGTAATGTTCAGATCAAGTATTGATCCTGTTTTTAAATCAAATTCATATTGGATACAAGCTGCGGCCTTTGATGAAACGCCTCCAAAACCGGGCATTTCTTTTGCATACACCTCTGGCAACACAAACTTGGTGCTATCTTTAACTCTTATGTTATTAAAAAGCCCTAACCAACCTTCATCAATAGGTTTTTCTATGGCAAAACAAAACTGGGCAAGTACTTCATGAAGATAATTGGCTGCTTTTTGAGTATATCTGTCATTTAGCCCTTGTTTTGAAACATCCACATTATAGTGCTCCTTGATGTTAATGCTAAGACTATTAAGACTCTTTTTCACGTCAGAAGATGCGTTGAAAAGTAAATTATCAAGAAAGATTTTAGGGCTTATTTTGGATTCCCTTGTTTTAAAGCCACTACCAATAGCTAATTGGTTGAGGTTTTCTTCTGAAAATATCTCATGTGTTTTTTCAA
>JBGSRK010000028.1:0-2547 GCA_041737595.1 Patescibacteria group bacterium | reverse complement strand
TTTCACCAGGACTACTAGCGAGGATATACATGAAGCACTGGAGAAATTAGTTGTGTGCATGGAAGTAGGAAGAGAGAAAAGTGGGTGGTCAAGTGCGAGATGGATATAGCATGCCCCAAAATTTTGGTGAGTGCATAAAGTGGGAGTTTTGGGAATAATTGTATGGAAGTGCATGAGTGGGACTCAGTAGGTGACTGTATTGGGCTGCACAGTTCCTACACCTATGGTGTCTCATTGAACAGCTCGGGAGGGGGGTGAGGACAACATGAAGGAACAGACTGAGTTTACGGAGGGCCGAGTACAGGAGGGAAGGATTCCTTAGTGAACTTGAGGTAGTACGCTAGACACTGGAGGAACATGGTAAGTGCATGGGGGAAAGGGCACAGACTAGATTTGGTTCTAAGGTTTCTCTACACAGCAACGTCAGTCAGTTTGGCAGGTCCGTATCCTTTCACTCGAAGACTTCATAGTTTCTTGTTGACACAAGGGAAAGATTCACAAGGCCTCAAGGCTCTTCCTGGCCAGCCTGATTAGGCCACATAGCAGGTGTAGGAGATACTTGGTGAGTGCATGTCGGGAAAGAGTGCAGAATATGTTGGGTTTTAAGAGTTTTTATACCTTGTATTGTCTTTCTGGGTGCATATTTTATTGCAAGTCTGTAAAGCGAGTGAAACCAGGGCCAGGACACACCTGGCCCCGTGTTTCTACTCTGTCTACCTATCTTGCCTGACCTATCACCATGTTTTGGAGTTAAGTACAAGGACAAGGGGAGTTTGAGGACAAGACTGAAGGGGGCTTGATGTTTACCACAGTAACCTGCACTTTCGAGGACACTATTATCTGCAGATCATTGGCTTACTAACAGAGTGACATATTGGCAAGTCCATATTGTGTGTTTGCAGGCTATCCCAGTTGGTTTGATTACCGTTATGGACTGGGCCTTACCCCATAACCAGCCCACAAGCGGATCTCGAGTCCACCGCAGGGCACACCCAGACCCGTATGACACCCGGTGAGCCACACTTGGGGACATCGGGAAGCACTGGAGAGACTGTCAACAAGGTTGTATAGGAACTTAAACAAGAATGTGTGGCTCGTAATTGTATTTTTCCCCATTGTTGACCTGTGGCCTGTGTGGTGCAGGTTAGTTGGTGCACTGCTGGGCCTGCCTAGTGACTTCACCCAGCACCCGCGTCCACCCACAGGTAGCCTGGAAGTTGATGCACAGTGCACCTCTATGCATTCCAGGACCCACAAAGGGAACCCGTTGGCAGACACTGAAAACATGGAGGGCATGAACGGCTCAAATATCTGCCCTTCGGATTGCTATTGAAGGTGCTGAACGATGAGGAAATATGGTGCTAAGAGGGGCAAGAGGAGTTGTGGCTACGCAGGCTGGACTTGGGGGTATATTCTTGGGCTGTGAAGGGCTTCTTGGGTGCTAAAGACTGACGACACCAGTAGCTAAAGAGGTCAAGAAAGTGTATGGCTGATAAGGGCAAGGGAGCGTGTGGCTATGAAGGTTGGAGTTGGGGGGACAATCTTGTGCTTTTACGGTAAGCTAAGTGGTTGTTGTTGGGTGTTTGCAAGTCTACTACAGTGGTGTTGGTGTGTTTGAATGTAGCTATAGCCGGGTTTCTCGGATTTAGGCATGCTTATATAGGCTAAGGTTCATGTGCAAGTGTTTTGGTCATGCAGGTGGTCGCCCAGGTTTGTGGATTTGTCCTCTAGGTTTATGTGCGGATGCTCTGGTTAGGACACAGATATAGTGCTAGGTCTTGTCACGCTTACTGATTCTCGCATGCTCTATTGTTTTATTGATGTTGGTTAAGTTTGGAAACTGGAAGTGTCCGCCGGGTGGTGGCGCTTTGCAGTTTACTGTTTCTTTGCCTTTGGTGTGTCTGAGTGTAGATTTGTGGCATTTAGCGGTTGCTTTGTTCTGATTTAGGTGGCACGCACCCTTGGGTATAAGCAGCACTGTTATGAGTCAAGAGTAGGGTTACTGGCAAAGCAGCCCTGGTGGACTGCATCTCCTAGAGCGCACTTTTTAGCTGCTTAGCTTGGCCTCAGCTGGATTAGAGATGGTCAGCACCACCACCCCAGGGATTCAGAAGGCCTCATGGGTCTACCTGGCCAGCCTGATTAGGACCACTTAGCACGGTGTGGGAGAAACTTGGTGAGTGCATGGGGGAATGAGCACAGAATAGTTTGGGGTGACTGAGTAGTATAGTGGTTAGGGTTTAAGATGTTTTCCCTTAGTACGGCTGATATAGGGCCACACATGGAGGGCTTGATTGCATACAGGAGTCTGTATGATAATGGTGAGTGCAAAGGGGACTTGAGTACAAGAGTGATACGTGATAGCGGCATAATCTATTACCTTGAAGACACTCTTTTTGTGCATCTTCACTTTGACTTTGGGCTTTAACAAAATGGTTTCAAGGCATGTTGCAGTTTACTATCACCCAGAAGATTTAACCATACTGGATCAACTTTGTTCCAGTGCACATCCTTATGGGATTCCAGGGTGCAGCAAAGCACCTGGCC
>JBGSRK010000100.1:0-1766 GCA_041737595.1 Patescibacteria group bacterium | reverse complement strand
TCGAGCTCGAGCACTATCCCGGCATGGCGGAGGCGGAGATCCTGCGGATCGCGCGACAGGCCGTCGACCGCTGGCCGCTGACGGGGCTGGTCGCCATTCATCGCCATGGCATGATCAGGCCGGGCGAGAACATTGTGCTGGTCGTCGCCGCGTCGGCGCACCGCCAGGCGGCTTTCGAGGGTGCGTCCTTCCTGATGGACTTTCTCAAGACCCGCGCCCCGTTCTGGAAGAAGGAGCATCGGTCCGACGGGACGACGGGCAACTGGGTCGACGCCAAGGCAGCCGACGACCAGGCGGCGGGACGCTGGTGAACCAGCCGAGCTGGCTTCGTTAACCATCCCCCGAGACGATTTCGTGCGTTAGAACAATTGCAATCCCCCATGCCTAGGCTTGCCTGGCATTCATGCGGCATTATGGGGGCCAGTGCTTGGGCGAAGACACGGCGATCGATTTTCTTGGAGTTGCGCTCGTCCTTTCCTGCGCCCTGGCGCTCATCATGGGCGTCATGGCGGCCGCCTATCGCTCCCAGTATCTCGGCGCCATGGAAGAGCGGGCCAATACCCGTGGGCTGATCGAAAACCTCTCCGAGGGAGTCTATCGTTCGTCTCCGGATGGCCGGCAGCTCAGCGCAAATCGCGCTCTCGTCAAACTCAACGGCTATGACAGCGAGGAGGAGATGCTCGCCAATGTCAGCGACATTGGCGGCGAATGGTATGTCGAGCCTCAGCGTCGCGCCGAATTCCGCGCAATCCTCGAACGCGACGGCCGGATCGAGAACTTCGTTTCCGAAATCTATCGGCACAAGACACGCGAACGCATCTGGATCAGCGAGTCCGCCCGCCTCGTGCGCCACAAGGCGACGGGGCGGCCCCTCTACTACGAAGGGTCGGTCAGGGAAATCTCCGAAACGGTCGCCCGGCTGAAGCTCGAGGAAACGTTCAGAAAGCTGACCAGCCACCTCCCGGGCGCGCTGTTCCAGTTCCAGACCCGCGACAACGGGCGGCAGGTCACGGTCGAATATGTGAGCGTCGGATACCATGACATCGTCGAAATGACGCAGGAGGAGTGCCAAGCCGGCGATTTCCTGCTGTCGAAACTGGTCCATCCCGACGACTTCGCGGGATACATGGAAGGCTTTCGACAGGCCATCGAGGGCGAGACGCTGCTGGACCACGAGTTCCGCATCGTGACTCCGAGCGGGAACGAAAAGTGGCTTCGCATGACCGCGCAGCGCGAGACCAGTCCCGACGGAGAAGGAGGAACCTGGTACGGATACATTTCCGACATTTCGCTGCGCAAGCGCCAGGCGCTGGAGATCGAGAAGCTTGCCTATTTCGATCCGCTGACGGGTTTGCCGAACCGCCGCATGTTCGTCGACCGGATGACCGAAACGATCGCCCATTGCGATCAGAGTGACACGAAGGGCATCCTGCTGTTCATCGACCTCGACAATTTCAAGTCGCTCAACGATACCCAGGGGCACGATGTCGGCGACGCGTTCCTCGTCGACGTCGCCCGGCGCCTCACGGCGAGTGTCGGACCCGGCAACATCGTCGCGCGGATGGGCGGCGACGAGTTCGTGGTGGCGATCCAGACCGCATCGAGAGAGCAGGCGGTCGCGTCCGCGCTCGCGATCAGCATCGGCAACAGGGTCATGTGCGCCCTGCGCCAGCCGTTCGACCACGGCGAGGTGCGGCACAACTCCTCTGCCAGCATCGGCATCCTCGTCTTCGGCGGCGAGACCTCCAGCCCCGACGAACTCCTCA
>JBGSRK010000112.1:0-2077 GCA_041737595.1 Patescibacteria group bacterium | reverse complement strand
ATTGTAGCGGTCTGGCACATAACGTGGTCCGTCAATTCGCTCAGCCATATGTTCGGCTATCAGAATTACAAAACCGGTGAGAAAAGCCGTAACAACTGGTTTGTCGCACTCATCACGGTTGGCGAAGGCTGGCACAACAATCATCACGAAGATCCTTCGAGCGCTTCTGTGCAGCATCGTTGGTGGGAAGTCGACATCAGCTACTACGAAATCAAGCTCCTTGAAAAGCTCGGTTTGGCGAGCGACGTAATTGAGCCGCGTTTTCGTCGGCGCTCTCATCTGGACGCCGCTGCGTCTTCAGAAGCGGCATAATCAGATTCGTCATGCGAGACAGCCTTTTTTTGTCTGTCGGAACTGCGAACGGTTGGGGAAGTTGCTAGAATAGTGATTCGGAATGCGTCGCCAGCATTGTCGAACATTGTTTCTTCCCGCCTAGCTGATTCTCTGCCCATGAACGCCCTGCCGAATCTTCGCAAACATTTGCTTGTTGCAAACCTGATAGTTTTTGGAAGTGCGATCTGCAATTTCGTCGCTTCAGGAATCGTGCAAGCTGATGATTTCCCGGAACTCTACAACAACGACGCCGATCCTAACGCAATGCCGATGCCGGCCAATGAAGCGGCGCAAAATTTTGTTATGCCGGCTGGCTTCGAAGTATCCGTTTTCTCATCTGAGCCAGATGTCCAGAATCCGATCGACATGACGTGGGACAGTCGTGGCAGAATCTGGATCGCGGAAAACTATACTTATGCTGATCAATCTCAGCGGTTCGATTTATCGCTGCGAGACCGAGTCACGATTCTGGAAGATACGGATCGCGACGGTGTGGCCGACAAACGAACTGTTTTTTCCGATCAGTTGCAGATGCTAACCAGCGTTGAAGTTGGGCACGGTGGAGTGTGGGTGATGTGTCCACCCGCCCTACTCTTCATTCCTGACCGAGACCGCAACGATATCCCGGACGGCGCTCCTGAAGTTGTGCTGGATGGTTTCGACATTGCAAGCGAGAACTACCATAACTTTGCGAATGGCTTGAGGTGGGGGCCTGACGGTTGGCTCTACGGACGTTGCGGCGGCTCCTGCCCCGGGCGCATCGGTTTGCCTGGTACCCCCGACGCTCAGCGTGTTGCCGTTGAAGGCGGTATTTGGCGGTATCACCCAGATACCAAACAAATCGATGTCATTGCGCATGGTACGACAAATCCGTGGGGGCACGATTGGAATTCCGTCGGCGAGTGTTTCTTCGTCAATACGGTTAATGGTCACCTATGGCACTTGATCCCCGGAGCGCACTTTGTACGCCCGTTTACGCTTGATCCGAATACGAAGACTTACGAACTGATTGATATGCATGCCGACCACTGGCACTTTGACACAGGCAAAAGCTGGAATCAATCGCGCGATGGAGCTGCTAACGACTACGGCGGCGGTCATGCTCATATCGGGACCAACATTTATCTAGGCGATAATTGGCCAGATCAGTACCGCGATAAGTTGTTCACTTTCAATTTTCACGGACGCCGTGCAAATCAAGAAATTCTTGAGCGCCACGGTAGCGGCTACGTTGGAAAACACGGCGAAGATATCCTGTTCAGCAAGGATCCTTTCTTTCGTGGCATGGAATTGAGTTACGGTCCCGACGGCGCAGTCTATGTGTTTGACTGGAGCGATACGGGGGAATGTCACGAGCATGACGGAGTCCACCGGACTAGTGGACGCGTCTACCGCGTTTCTTATGGCGAAGCGGTTTCGGGACTGGCGGCGGGCGAGGATCTGCGATCCAAGAGCGACGTTGAACTGGCAAAGCTGCACACTCACAAGAACGAATGGTATGTACGCCAATCGCGATTGATTCTTGACGAACGGTCGGAAGCGGGAACGGTATCAGACGACTGTCGGAGCGAACTTGAAAAGCTGCTAAACAGTGGAGATGAAGCGCACGAGTACCGAGCGTTGATGACCTTGCATGTTACCGATTTGATTGGACACGACGCTTTGAAAGGCTTGATGCACCACAAGAACGAGTATGTCCGCTGCAATGCAATACGTATCTTGACGGAAACCTGGCCGATCGACG
>JBGSRK010000069.1:0-1575 GCA_041737595.1 Patescibacteria group bacterium | reverse complement strand
GCGAGGACGACCTGGGGCGGTGACGACCTCCCCAAATTCGCGAGCGATGAGCGCTTCAAAGGCGGCATCGACATCGTTGCCGTCGTGTTCCATATCCCTCCACCCATTAGGGAACTCGAGGTGCCGCTAGGCTTGGTCGCCGAGGAGGCCCCATGTGGTACGAGTTCTTCAAGTATGCGCTCTTTGGACCAGGAGTGCGAGCCTTGTGGCACCCCCGCGTCGTCGGTAAGGAGAACATTCCCACCGAAGGAGGGGTGATCCTGGCGTGCAACCACATTGCGGCCCTGGATCCCATCATCGTCGCGTCCATGATTGACAGAAAACTCACCTATCCGGCGAAGAAAGAGCTTTTTGCTGGCGACCGAGGCTTATGGTCGAAGGTCGTCGCGTGGTTCTTGCGCGCAGTCGAGCAGGTGCCGCTGGATCGCTCGGGTGGCCGTACTAGCGTCAATGCCATGGGTTCAGTAGAACGCCGACTTGCCGAGGGGGGCCTCGTCGGAATTTTCCCGGAGGGAACCCGCTCATCAGATGGTCGCTTATACAAGGGTAAGACCGGCGTCGCCCGGATGACTCTGGGGTCTGGAGCCCCTGTGGTCCCAGTAGGTATCAGCGGAACGACAGTGAGACGCAAGGTGTTGGGTATCCCGCTGCTCGACCATCCGACCCTCATCTTCGGTAAACCGATGCACTTCGACGTGCTGGCAGACCGCACTGAGGAAACGGCCGTCCTACGGTGGGTTACTGATGAGGTCATGGGTGCTATCAGCGATCTCACCGGACAGAGCTACGTTGATGTTTATGGTTTCCGGGTCAAGCATGGCAACCTCAAGGGCAAAGATGTCTCGAAATTTGTGAAACCAAGGCCCGGCGGCAAGCCCCTGCCCCCGCCTCGTGTGACGAAGGCCTGATGTCATGAAGTGGTTGCGTCGATCCCATGGTGAGATGACGGGTCATCCTCTTCCTGCCCAACCAACCATCGTCGCTATCCATCTGCATCGGCCCGGTGATCTTGCTGCGGCCGAACATTGCCTGTCGGGACGCGTCAGCAAGGTGTATGTCATGTCCGGTCGTCGGATGGAGAGAACTCAGGCCCACGCTGAGGCTCTACGCCACTTATGCGAGGGCTCTGTAGTCCTTATGGCTCCCGAGGGGATACGCAGTTGGGCTAGTCAGGTTCATCGTCTAGACGTTGAGGTAGCGCGGCTGGCTCTCGATGCTGAAGCCCTCGTCGTGCCGGCTCAGGTTGTTGCGGGACAGCTCAGCCTGGGAACATCGGTTGATATGTCGCGTCACGCGGCGACACCCCATTCTCACGCTGTCTTGCGGGCTGCAGCTGACGATGTCGCGCTCGCCTTATGCAAGCTCACAGGCTTGCCGTACCAGGACTATCCAGCAGTGCGGGCAGATCAACGGCCTCACCCGATCATCTGGCTGTTTCAGATGCGAAAGTTGCGTCGTGACCGTAGGAGGCATCGTCGCGATGCTGAGGAGCGATCGCGAGAGGAGAGCGCTCGCGATGCCGAGGAACTGGCCCGGGAGGAGGAGAACGCCCGTCTCGCCGCTCAGCTTCAAGCT
>JBGSRK010000015.1:0-13051 GCA_041737595.1 Patescibacteria group bacterium | reverse complement strand
TTTCAGCAGCTTTATCACCACCCGAAAATCGGGCTTCAGCGGGCAAGTTCAAGAGTAAATCGTACGGTTTGACGAAATCAAGCAAGAGCTGTCCGCCTGTTAAAATGCGGTTCGAGCCGACGGTTTTCAAAAAATTTCTCATCAGTGGGAAATTTTTTGTTTTGGCCAGATTTCCCGCTTGGTTGGCTTCAAGAATCCAGTTTTTCAAAAGTTCGAGCCGATGATTACCTTTCCGCTCAAAATCGGATAACTTCTCTTCCAGATCCTTCTTTTGTTCGGTTAGATTGTTTTTCTTTAGGTGATATTCTGGAAGCTCATAAGCCCCTTCAAGATAGCCATTTGAGAGTCTATCTAGTTTAATGCCTATCTCTCGGAGCTTATCCTTGAGCTTCCCACTCATAACGCCTGTCGAGTCATTTTGTTCTTGTTCCCAGAGGGCTACTTTTTCTAGGAATTTGTCTCTCCATTCGTCGGGGATAGAAGCTCTTTGACATCTTTCTGTGACTTGATCGGCCAGCACTTCATCCCGCAAAAAGCTCGGCTCGGAGCATTTCTGGGCTTTGCTCTTCTTGGTACAGCGATAATATACATACTCGCGGCCACTCGGTTTTGTGTGGCGTTCCGCAGTTATCATATACCCACATGCCCCGCACCTCGCGAAGCCTAGAAATGGGAAGCCCTTCGGATCAGTCTTTTTGCGGGGCTTGCCGTTGTCGTGCATGGCTACTTGGATTTTGTCATAGAGCTTCTTTGTGATCATCGGCTGGTGGCTCCCTTGCTGGAGTTCGCCACGATAGAAAAACATACCATAGTAGAATGGATTCTTGAGAAAACCATGAACAGTCGAGAGGTGTATCGGTTTTCCAGTTTTTGAAACCAAGCCCGCTGAAAACATTTCGTCTCGGATCCCAGATAGGGTATGGTTGCCCTCAGCGTAGAGCTGAAGGGCTTTTTTCATCTTTGTGAAGGTTTCCTTGTCAGGCTCGATTGTTCTTCGTCTCGGCTCATTGTAGTAGCCTAGGGGAGCCTTGGAGGGGAACTCGCCTCGCCTTAGCTTCTGCCTGATTCCTCGCAAAATGTTTTCGCGCAAATTGTCGGTGTAATACTTGGCCTGTCCGAAGGCCACACTCAACATGAACTTTCCTTGTGGAGTTGTATCAAACCAGAAAGTCGGAAACTTCAAGGCTTCTATTTTGCCCTCGTCAACAAGATAGATCACCTTCCCGCCATCAATAGAGTTGCGAGCTAGGCGGTCAGGGTTCCAAGCCAAAATACCCGTAGCATGACCTTCTTCCATTTCTGAAAGCATTTGATTGAAAATCGGTCGCCCCGGCTCCTTAGCTGTTCGGCTTTCAGTGAATTCTTTTGTAACCAAAAGATCATTTTGTTTAGCATAGTCTCGCAGTTCTTGGAGCTGGGCCTCGATCGATAAAATCTGCCGTTCTTCCTCCTCGGACGACTTTCTGCAATAGATGAAAAATTTTAGCATAAATCCCTCCTCGTTTGTTTGTATATTTTATCGCTTCCAAATGCATTCTTATTACACCGACAATGGAATCTGGCCAAAATCTCGCCTCTTTTGAGGCGAGGGAACCTTACGGCTCAAAGGACTCGGTATATTGAGTGAATAATTGTAATATACTTTCATCCTTTCTGTGCTACCGCCCAGGAACCGCATTTCAACAGGCGGACAGCTCTTGCTTGATTTCGTCAAACCGTACGATTTACTCTTGAACTTGCCCGCTGAAGCCCGATTTTCGGGTGGTGATAAAGCTGCTGAAATGGGTCGAAATTTTTTATGGTGGACCTGAGGAGATTCGAACTCCTGACCTCCTCCATGCCATGGAGGCGCGCTACCAACTGCGCCACAGGCCCAAAACTATTTAATTAATATAATATATTTAGAAAACAGCTCGAATATTCTATCATTTTAAAGCTAATATTTCTAGATTGAGTTATAATAATTTTGATGAAAAAAATAATTAATATTCCATATTATTCTGAATTTGAGGAGATCGATGGCTCAAAAGAGCATATTAAAGTTTTTAAAAGACGTTCTTGTGGTATTGTTTCAGTAAAAATGATTCTTGATTATTTATCTGATAAATATAACAAAAAAAGAATCCCATTAAATTTATTAATAAAATCATCTCTAAAGAATAGAGCTTACAGACTTCAATTGGGTCAAAGAAAAGACTATGGTTGGATTCATTCGAGACTAGTTCAAACAATCCAAGAATTTGGATTTAAATCATTCAGACATTCATATTTAATAAGACCAAGCGATATACAAAATATTGTAAATGAGAACCATAATGCTAAATCAATTATTTTATATAAAGAACAAGTGATTAGTGAATCGTTATATACAATTAAAAAAAGCATAGATTTGGAAATTCCAATAATTATAAGTATAAATAAAAATTTAGGTAAAAAGAATAACCCACATCTAGTTGTATTAACTGGGTATAAATTTGAAAATAATAATATAGTTGGAATATATTTAAATGATCCAAATAATCCGAAAAAAAATAGCAAAGATCGGTTAGAGCTAAAGAATAAGTATATAAATAAAGAAGAATTCATTAAGATTTGGCGTAAAACAGCAATATTTATTGAAAGATAATATTAAATAATGGTGTAGTATAGATATATGGAATTATCAAAGCTTTCAGATGAGAAGTTGGCGTCTTTTATGCAAGAAAACGGGGGAGATGGAATCGAAGAAATTATCGATCGCTATCAAAAAAAACTCGAACGTTATGTACTTTTAATTACAAGAGATTCAGAAGAAGCTAATGATGTCCTTCAGGAAGTATTTATATCTGTTTATAAAAATATAAATTCTTTTGATCTGACCAGAAAATTTTCATCTTGGATATATAGAATAGCTCATAATAAAGCTTTAAATGAATTAAGAAAGAAGAAAATTTTAGTCGGTCTTTCAGAAATTAAAGAGATGGTTGATGAAGATAATAATGCTGAAAAGATAGAAAAAGATATCGATTCAGATGATATTAAGAAAAAGCTGAAAAAAAATGTTGAGAAAATGAGTATTAAATATAGAGAGGTAATAATGCTCAGATATTTTGAGGATAAATCATATGAAGAGATATCAGATATTCTAGAAATCCCAAAAAACACAGTTGGTGTAAGGGTTAAGCGAGGACTTGAGATATTAAAAAGAAAATTAAATATTAATGTAGAGGATTATTTATGAACAAAGACTTAAAAAAAGAGATATTAGAAAAAATCAAAAAAAACGACATTAAAGTCCGTTCAAAAAACTTCTTTAAATTTATTAAGATGTTATTTTTAGTATTAAGTATTTTTTTGGGGATTTCTGCTATTTATATATTTAATCTTTCATTCTATTTACCTCGAAGAGCTGGAGTATTAGGTGTTGGACCAACCCCACCAGTAATTTTTGATTCAATACCTTGGGGGTTAGTATTAATTGGAGCTTTAATTATTGGAGTTCTTATTTATATATATAAAAAATACGAAGGTGGTTATAAAAAAAATCTATTATGGACAGTAATTATTATTAGCCTTGGGATTGTAATTTTGGGTGGGTTTGCATCAGCAACAAAACTTAATGAAAATCTTGAAGAGTCACCTCACTTTCAGAGATTTTATGAAGAAGGTCAAAGAAAATTTGTTCCTGGTGAAGGGCGTAGGTTAAACCCAGGTAAACGAAGAATGTTGCTTCCATATGCTCCTGAGGCGCCAGAAAATATGAAAGATTTTAATTAAGTCATTTGTAGTATTAGTGTAGGTACCAAATATTAAACTACACTGACGAGTGTTAAAAGGAGTAAAAATGACAACTAAACAAAAAATTGCGTTAGGATTAGTCGCCGGAGCAACTGTTATATCTGGGCTTTACGGAGTCGGAGCAGTTAAAGCAGCTACAGATTCTACAAATACTTTTCCAAGAGGAGTACAGGCAATAGTAGAAAAATTTAATCTTAATACCGATGAAGTAAAAGCGGTATTAGATGAAGACAGAGAACAAAATCATGAAGAAAGAGAAGTTGCTTATACTGATGCCCTTAATAAAGCCGTTACTGACGGTAAAATAACAGAGGCTCAAAAAATAGCTATTCTTGCAAAACATGAAGAAATGCAAACAAAAAGAGAAGAAGTAAGAACTCTTGCAAATGGAGAACGTGGAGAAAAAATGCAAGAATTAAGAACTGAAATGCATGATTTTCTTGAATCAGAAGGTATAGATGAATCAATCTTGCCAGAACCAGAAGGACAAGGTGGTGGATTTGGCGGAGGAATGCATCGCGGTGGCGGAATGAATAGATAATAAAAACATTTGAAACTAAAAAAGAACCTTCCCCCGGTTCTTTTTTAGTTTCAAAAAATCACAGAGCTCTTTATATTAAGCATAAATTATGGTAATATTTTGCTACAAATGGGTAATTATTAATTGTCATTCCAGCCTAATCAATTTATGATAAGTTGAGCTGGAATCTAAATTCTGAATCCCCGCCTGCGGATGGGCAGGAAGTTCAGAATGACGAGGGAAAATGTCTGAATATAATCACAAAAAAATAGAGAAGAAGTGGCAGAAGAAATGGTTAGATTCTAATATTTACGCTGCCAAGGATTTTGATAAAAAGGAAAAATTTTACTGCTTAATTGAATTCCCATATCCTTCTGGTGAACGCCTTCATGTTGGTCATGGTCGGAGTTATAGTGCACTTGACGCTCTTTCAAGGTTAAAGCGAATGCAAGGATACAATGTACTTTTCCCAATTGGTTGGGATGCTTTTGGACTCCCAGCCGAAAATTATGCAATAAAAACTGGTATCCACCCATCTATTACAATTAAAAATAATATTGAAAACTCTAAAAAGCAATTGATATCTTGGGGGTGTTCATTTGATTGGGATAGAGAAATAAATACAACTGATCCCCAGTATTATAAATGGACCCAGTGGATATTTTTAAAGCTATATGAAATGGGGCTTGCCTATAAACAAAAAATGCCAATAAATTGGTGCCCTTCTTGTAAAACTGGGTTAGCAAACGAAGAAGTAATTGATGGTAAATGTGAACGTTGTGGTGCTCAGTCAGAAAGAAAAGAATTAAGCCAATGGATGCTTAAAATTACTAAATATGCAGATAGACTGATCGAAGATCTTAAAAATGTTGATTATTTATCAAAAATATCAACTCAACAAATCAACTGGATAGGGCGCTCAGAAGGGGCCGAAGTTCTTTTTAAGGCAGTTGATACTGAAGGAAAAGAAAACGACATGTGGGTCTTTACAACGCGTCCAGACACTCTTTTTGGAGCTACCTTTATGGTTATTGCCCCAGAACATCCTTTGGTTCAAAAATTAACAACAAAAGAACAAGAAAAGAATGTTTTAAAATATGTAAAAGACACTAAATTTAAAAGTGATCTTGAAAGACAAGAGCTTGAAAAAGATAAAACAGGGGTATTCACTGGGAGTTTTGCCATAAATCCAATTAATAATGAAAAAATTCCAATTTGGATATCTGATTATGTTCTTATGAACTATGGTCATGGTGCAATTATGGCGGTTCCTGCCCATGATGAGCGTGACTGGGATTTTGCTAAAAAATATGATTTGCCAATAATTCAGGTTATTTCACCAATTTTTGTGGATCCAATTAATCCTCCTAAAAAAGACGCTGAAAATACAATAAGAAATGGGGTAATTGTAATCGTTAAACACTGGAAAGAAGAAAAATACCTTCTTGATTATTCCCCTAAATTTAACTGGAAGTGTCTATTTACTGGTGGGATAGAAGAAGGAGAAGACCCACTTGAAGCAGCAAAAAGAGAAATAAGAGAAGAAACTGGTTATCAAAATATAAAAGAAGCAAGATATGTTAAACTTTCACATATTGATCAATTCCATGCCCCACACAAAGGGGTAAATAGACATGCTTATCAAAAAAACATCTTTATCCAACTTGCTGACGGTGAATTAAAAGAGCGAGAAGAAGAAGAAAAGGATCTACATCACATAAGTTGGAAAACTAAAGACGAAATGTTAAATGAAATTTCACTTATAAATCATAAATATATTTTTGAAACAGATCTTATGGATGGCCAACCTTGGACTGATGAAGGGGTTTTAATGAATTCAGAAGAATATAATGATCTAAAACCAGAAGAAGCGAAAGAAAAAATAATTACAGAACTTTCAAAGAAAAAATTAGCTAAAAAGGCAATTAATTATAAGCTTCGCGATTGGATTTTTTCTCGTCAACATTATTGGGGAGAGCCGATTCCAATAATTCATTGTGAAAAATGTGGCGAAGTCCCAGTCCCAGTAAAAGATTTACCAGTAGAACTTCCTATGGTTGAAAAATATGAACCAACAGGGACAGGGGAATCTCCGCTTGCAGCTGTTGAATCTTGGGTTAATGTAAAATGTCCAAAATGTGGTGGTTCAGCAAAAAGAGAAACAGACACAATGCCAAATTGGGCAGGTTCAAGTTGGTATTATATCCGTTATGTTGATGCAAAAAATGACAAGGAACTTGCCGCTAGAGATAAAATGGAATATTGGCTTCCAGTCGATCTTTATAACGGAGGTATGGAGCATACAACTCTTCATCTTTTATATTCAAGATTTTGGTATAAAGCATTATTTGATGCTGGGGTTGTCCCAACTGAAGAACCGTATAAAAGACGTCATTCACACGGAATGATACTTGGGAAAGATAACCAAAAAATGTCTAAATCAAGAGGGAATGTAGTTAATCCAGATGAAATTATTGAAAATTTTGGCGGTGATACTTTTAGAACATATGAAATGTTTATAGGCCCATTTGAAGACGTTGCGGCTTGGAACGAAAAGGGAGTAGAAGGAGTTCATAAATTTTTAAAAAGAACTTGGAATCTATTTGAACTACCAACTGAAGAAGGTGAACCAAAAATAGAACATGAAAAAATAATCAATCGTACCATAAAAAAGGTTGAAGAAGATATATTAAATTTCAGATTTAATACTGCTGTTAGTACACTTATGATTCTTTTAAATACACTTACAAAAGAGAAGAAACAGAATAAAATAATACTTTCTAAATTCGCGATTATACTTGCTCCGTTTGCACCACATCTTGCAGAAGAGCTTTGGATGAAATTAGGGAACACTAAAAGTGTACATCTTGAGCCATGGCCTAAATTTGACCCGAAGATGATTGAGGACGACATTGTGACTATTGTTGTGCAAATAAACGGTAAAGTCAGAGCTAATATAATGATGAATAAAAATAGTACTCAAAAAAATGTTGAAGAAAAAGCATTAGTCGAAGAAAATGTAAAAAAATATATTGGCACCGAAAAACCAAAAAAAATTATTTATATCCCAAATAAGATCTTAAATATTGTTATCTAAAAAACTTTAAGTTTTAACGGTCTCTCCCTCTCGAGGGAGAGACCCTATATAAGAGGCATAAAAAGGGACGGACCCTCCAGAGGGTCCGTCCCTTTTGAATAGACATGTTTTTTTGCTTGCATTGATTTAGAAAAAAGTAGTAAAATATACGAAGAAATTATTAAGGGGGATTTTGCTTGAAAAAGAAGGGTAAACAAACAAACATATTCTATCGTTTTGGGATAGCTATATCTAAAGCTCGTCTTTTGTATTTCGAAGGGTTAAATTTTTATCATCTTAAAATAAGAAAACTTCATGATATCTCTTACTCTAAAGGTGGAAGATATAAAAAATGGACTGATAAACCTTATTCATCTAAAATCCATAATGCGACCTTAATGGCCTTTATAATATCAATTACTTTTTTTTCGCTTACTCAATTTTTAGCCCCAAGTATTTTCAGCCCATCAAAACCATTACAGGCATATGCAGAACTTCCTAGTGAAAGAAAACCAAACATTAGAGTTTATCAAAACTCTGAGGGGAAAAAAGAATATCGTGTTTATGGAGAACAAATAAATTATCAAGATAAAAATGGTAATTATCAACTTATAGACACAAATATTACTAATCTTGATGAGAATAATTTTGAGGTTTTAAAAACCCCGTATAACCTTAGGTTTCAAAAAGATATTTCAAAGCCAATTGAGTTTACCCCTCAAATTTCAAATCAGTTAGATAAAGATTATAAAATGAAGTTTGCTCTCTCGGATCAACTTAATAAATCAAATCCAACTATAGAAAACAATAAAGCAACATATAAAAATATTTATACTAATACTAATCTTGAACGAATCGCAGAACCTACCGGAATTAAGCAAAACTTTATATTTAAAGAATCAGGGCATCCTTATGAAATAAATGAAATAATTGAAACTAAATTAAACCTTAGAGAAGATATTAACGGAAGCATACTTGTTTTAGATGAAGGTGCCCTATTGGCTCAAATGCCACAACCCTTTATCCAAGATAAAAATGAAGTTATAAAATATCTCGACTACATTTTAGTTAAAACTGAAAAAAATAAATATTCATTAAAAATTAAAATACCAGATCTTAGTAGTATGACGTATCCTATGATACTCGATCCAACAATTTATAATATTCAGCCAAATAATTATCGTTTAACTACTAATAACACAGTAGGTATACCACTTCTCTCGGTCAGACCTCTATCGGGGAGCACCTTAACTCCAAATATTTATACAATTAAATACACCACTACCACCACAGTTCAATATTCAACAGATGGTGGTATTGTTTGGAATGGTTCTAATATTACAGTAACAACAGATAGTTCAACCTGGAATACTATTACGGGTACAAATCTCCAAGTTGTTTTTTTAACTGGTCAAAATATTGTAGATAACAAAGGGACTATTAAAGTTGAACTTGAAACAAGCACCAAAAAAGATACTTATATCAATTCTGGGGCCACAACAACAAATTATGGAACTGCCACTACACTTAGCAACTCCTCAACAACCCGTCCATTACTACACTTTGATTATTCAACTCTATTAAACCCGGGTGAGGGGATAACTTCAGCCTCTTTAAATCTTTACCAATCTAGTACAACGGCCGTTGCGACTACTATTTATCCTCTTACAACTAGCGGTTGGACGGAAACAGGAGCAACCTGGTCAAAGAAAGATGGCACCAATACTTGGGCTTCAACCACTTTTGGAACTGGAGATTATAATACTGGTTATACATCTACTCTTACTACCTCTGCATCTGTAAATTGGCAAAAATTTGATATTACAAATATTACTCAAGCTTGGCAAGCTGGTTTATTAACTAATAACGGAATAGTACTAACAGCAACCACTGGTACATCAACTTTTTATTCTTCTGACTACATTACTAATAAAAGCTTGATACCTTATATTTCTATTACAATAGGAGTAACCGGTGATATTGCTGGTGGAGATCTTGTTGTTGATGGTGAGCAATATACTATTTATAGTGATAGACAAGGGGTTAATGGATATAAATCTATAACTGTTAAAAATGGGGCAGTACTAAATATACAGCCTACAGATACAATTGACGGTTCTGTCATAGATGTAAATGTGGCTGGTGGGACAGGAGATATCTTAGTAACGGGTAATTCGAGTATCATACCAAAAGGATATTACACAGGAACTGGTACGGCAGCGACAAATGGTAAAGGGGTGACCCTTAACGCAGGTAATAATATACAAATTGATACTGGTTCTAAGATTGATGCTTCCTTACAGGGCTATATCGGAGGGGGGAGTTCAATTTTAGGTGATGGCCCAGGGGCTGGTTCTTGTCTTTTAGAGGGTGGGAACGGGGGAAGTTATGGTGGTGCTGGTGGTAGGAGTCTATGGTGTAGTGGCGTCCCTTACGGTGAAACTTACGGTTCTGTATACCAGCCCACAGATTTAGGTAGCGGGGGCTCTAACAGAGGTGGCACAGGTGGTGGTGCAATAAAAGTTATCTCTAATAATTCATTTATAAATAACGGTTCATTGCTTGCCAATGGAGGCACGAACACATACTCGGGCGGTAGTGGTGGTAGTATTTGGATAAAAACAAATATTTTTTCTGGAAATGGTATTTTAGCAAGTAAAGGGGGGAATGAAACATATAGATTCTCAGGAGGAGGCGGAGGCGGTAGAGTATTTATCGAATTTAATAGTTCTACTTGGTCAGGTTCGGCCCTTACAGAATCAAATATTACTACAAAAGGCACTAGTTATAATGGTGGCGAAGATGGGACACTTTCTTATCCTGCAAATGATAGTATATTAGGGTTTGGTAACCAAAAAACAATTAGTAATACTGTGCTTGGCACAGGGGCAACTACAAATGAATCTGGGATAAATCTATCTTTTTGGTATCAGTCAAATAGCCCAGGTATAACTAATGTTTTCACCCCACAAATTGAGATACGATCCGTAGACACTGCCTTTACGTGCACCGGGACTGATATATGTACTATTGATAATATAAATACTTATCAAGGCTCAATAATAGATACTAAAAACGGGGTATATTTGGCTACTGTTAATATACCCAGTGGTAAATTAACAGCTGGCATAAGTTACCATTGGCAGGCAAGCTATCTTAATTCGACTGGCGTACAAAGTTCCTGGTCTAGCTATGGGGGTAATAACGATAATTTACCAGCCGATATTGATTTTTCGGCCGGTGAAACATTGATTAATACTTCGGTATACCCTGACCTGGCTGTAACAATGACAGTCGCTTTAACAAATACTCAGTCGGGGTTAACACAGAAATATAATACCTTTATATTAAATGGAGGCTACAACTTTACTATAGGTAATAGTAATGATATTTCAGTCACAAATGAATTAAAACTTAGTAGTAACAACACTAAATTTTATACAGGGACCAATACTACATTAAGTTCTGGCTCATTATTTATGACGAATGGGAATACAAATGTAGTAAGTATTGGGAGCGGTACATTTAGTGTGGTAAGTGATATTACTTTGAATGCTAACCACAGTATATTATTTAGTGCAGAACCTGCTACATTGAATAATACGGCTATATCTTTAGAACAGAGTGGGGCTGTATTAACCTTTCCAAGCTTTACCTCACTTACCAACCCAATACCAGTAACTACAGAAATAAATATTAATAATGGGACATTAACTCTTGGTAATTATAGTAATATTTCAGCAAAAATAAATCGCACTGCGACAGGGAATCTTACCACGGGGTCTTATTCTGTTCTTGAAAACCCTCTTAATACATTCACTGTCCCAAGTACAAAAACATTTACTGTCGGTACAGGCACTTCTATTTCAGGGGCATCATTAACAGTTAATGGGGGAACACTAAGTGCTAATGTTGCTAATGTTACTATTTCTGCCCCCATAACATACACTGATGGTACTATTACCTTAGGTACTGGTGCACAATTAACTTCAAGTTCAAATAGTTTTAATATCCCATCATCTAAAACAGTTACTGTCGGTAATGGTTCCACTGTTAATGCAGGTACATTCAATGTAAACGGGGGGACTGCTACTTTAGGCAGTAACACAAACCCAACTACAACCCCTTCAACTTTTAATTTCTATAATGATTTACTTTTAAGTAGTGGGACTCTTACTTTCCCATCAAATTCAACTATTAATGTATCTGGAGATGCAACAGTAGGGGATGCTCTAACTTCAACTATGACAGTTGGTGGTAATTCAACTTTAAATGTCCCGAACGGTCTACTTTTAGTTAAAAACGGTTCTACTCTTACTCCACTCGGTTATTACACAATATCAACATCCCCTAGTTACAATGGTAGGGGTCTTACAATAAATGCTAAGAATGTTACTGTGGATGCTGGTTCTAAGATTGATGCAAGTGGACAGGGTTACGCAGGTGGTACTGGTACAAATGGGAGTGGGTTTGGACCAGGTTATGCCCAGAGTAATAGTTATTTCGCTGGAGGAGGCTCTTATGGTGGGCATGGAGGTTATTATAGCCTTTATACTGGAGGAGATACATATGGAGTTGATAAAAAGCCTGTAGATCTTGGTAGTGGTGGTGCTGGTAGTTATAGTTCGGGGACTGGCGGTAAGGGGGGTGGCGCCATTTTATTAAATACAGTTAATTCAGTAACCAATAACGGTCAAATTATTTCAAATGGTGCAAACGGTGCTATCTATTCAACTACCCGTTCTGGGGGAGGTGGTTCTGGTGGTACGGTTAATGTTTCCACTGGATCTTTGTTGGGGAATGGTGTTATTAGTGCTATTGGGGGTAATGGTTTATCTGTTACTACAAATCAAGGGAGTGGGGGGGGTGGAGGACGTGTCAGTATTGTTTATGGTGATAAATCTCAATGGACAGGGACAATTAGTTACGTAGCTGGTACTGGGAGAACCCCTGTTGCCCCAATTAACGGTTCATTATATATGCCACCAGGTAAGCCATATAATTTAAGCCATGAAAATATTACAGAAACATCTATTAAATGGAAATGGCAACAATCAGAACCAACGGACTCAATTGGTGGATTTAAATTTTTTGCTGGTGATCATGTGGAAGGGGATGAAAGTGATACCCCACTAGCATCAATAAATGGGGGGGGGTGCTAAAACTGGCGCTAATTACTATGAATGGATTCAAGAAGGGGTTGTTAATAAGAATATTGATAACTCAGTACATATTCATGCATATAGCAGTGGAAACCCTTCTCCCTCTACTGAATATGAAATGTATACCAATATAGAATCACCTGGTAATGTTAAGATAAAAAATTCAACACTTGATTCTAATACAATTACTGTTTATTCAGAAAATATAAATTATAGCAACCTAAATTTTGAAAACTCTGGTATTAAATATTATCTTTACGACGCGAATAATATTTTAATTAGTGGTATTGGGAAAACAACTGATTGGTTACAAGTTGACCCCGCCGGTAATGGTACCTTTGAATATTCATTTACAGGGCTCGAGGCTAATAAACTTTATAAAACTAAAATAGTGTCCAGAAATGGTAATATGTCTAATATTAATGAAACGAGTGTTATTGAATTTACGACTCTCCCAGTTAGATTACTGAATAATTATATTACTCCAAATATAGCACCATCATCTGAAAACTGGAG
>JBGSRK010000032.1:0-2740 GCA_041737595.1 Patescibacteria group bacterium | reverse complement strand
TCCGGCGCCTGGTTGTTTCGCACCCCTTACAGTGCGCTGCCCCAGGCCGGCGTGGTGATGTTCCTGCCCTATCTGCTACTGGGCAAGCTGGCTTCTGCGCCGGGCGCGCACGAGCAGCTTCTTGCGCTGTACCAGTTGTTTCGCCTGGCGGCGGGCTTGCTCTCGATCGTTGCCAGCTACGATTTCCTGGCGTTTTTCATCCGTGATGTCCGCCTGCGGCGCTTTGGCCTGGCTTTGATCACCCTGGGCGGCGGGCTGGGCTGGGCGTTGGCGTTGCTGGGTAAAGATTGGTGGCTGGGTTCGCTGCCGCTTGATTTTTATTCCCCCGAAACCTTTGGTTTCCTGGGCCTGTTTGGCGTACCCCACCTGGCGCTGGCGCGGGCCTTGCTGCTGTGGGCGCTGCTGGCTTACCTGCGTTTCTGGTCGGGCGAAGTTTCTCCCAACCAGGCTCTAAGCCATACGGTTAAATTGACCCTGTTATGGCTGGCGGCGGGTTTGGTGCAGCCGCTGACTACTCTGGTGATCGGTTTTGTGGCGGTGCTGCACACCGGCGGCATCCTGCTCTGGCGGCTGGCGCGTCGCCAATCCCTGGCTGCCAGCGCCGGAGTGGATGTTGGATGGGTGGCGCGCTGGATGCTGTTGGCGGGGATACTGCCGGGCCTGTTCGTGCTGTATAACGTTTGGGCTTTGCGCCAGGATGCCTATTTGCAGGCCTGGACGGCGCAAAATCTGATCTACTCGCCGCACCCGCTGCATTACCTGGTGGCCTATGGCCTGGTTCTGCCTTTCACGGTGTGGGGCGGCGCAGCGATAATGCGCAGAGATCCGCGGCGCGGCTGGCTGCTGGTGGGGTGGGCGCTGGCTTTGCCGCTGCTGGCTTATATGCCGGTGAATTTGCAGCGCCGCCTGCCCGAGGGCGAGTGGGTGGCCTGGGTGACGCTGGCGATGTTTGGCATCGAGGTGTGGTATGAGACCTGTTTGCCTGAAGGCGACCGACGGCGAAAGCTGGTCTTAGCGCCTTTTTTCCTGGCTTTTCTCTCCACGCTGTTCTTGCTGCTGGGCGCTTTTATGCAGGCGGCCCGCCCGGCGCTGCCTGTTTTTCGCCCGCGGGATGAAACAACCTTGTTCGAGCGCATGGCGCAGACGGCGCAGCCCGGCGAGGTAGTCCTGGCGGCTTACGATACGGGTAATGCCCTGCCTGCCTGGGCGCCGCTGCGGGTGATCATCGGGCATGGCCCGGAGAGCGCCGGGCTGGCTGAAATCCAGCCGCAGGTGGAAGCCTTTTACAGCGCGGCGGGCAGCGATATCCAACGCCAGGAACTGCTGCGCCGTTGGGGTGTGCGCTACGTATTTTGGGGGCCGGCCGAGCGCAGCCTGGGCGGGTTTGATCCACACCAGGCAATGTTTTTGCGGCTGCTGACCGAAGAAGGTGATTATGCCGTTTTTGAAGTGATTGCCGGAGTCGCTCAGGAGTAAGTTGTGTGAAGCGCTTATCTTTTTTGGTTAGTTTGCCTTTTCTACCGCTGCTGATCGCGGTTCTGGCCTTGTTTGTCCCGATCCTGTTCACGGGCAAGGCGCTGTTTTGGGGTACGCCGATGTTACAGTTTGTGCCCTGGTGGAGCTGGGCTGCGAAAACGCTGCTCTCGGGCCACCTGCCGCTGTGGAACCCGCTGGTGGGCATGGGCGCGCCGCTGCTGGCAAACTACCAGTCTGCGCTGTTCTACCCGCCGAACTGGAGTTATCTCCTGCTGTATATTATCGGCGGCGTACCCGCCCTGGCCTGGGGACAGGCGCTGCTGGTGGCGTTTCACCTGTTGTGGGCGGGCAGCGGCATGGCCTGCCTGGCGCGCCGCCTGGGAATGGGAGTTCTGGCGCAGGCGGTGGCAGGATTGGCTTTTGGGCTGTCGGGCTACCTGGTGGCGCGAGCGGGTTTCTTGAGCATCAACGCCGCGGCAGCCTGGCTGCCGTGGATTCTACTGTGCCTGACGCCTGTCCGGGAAGGGGCGGATCGGCCGCGCAGGCGTTTTCTGCTGTTGGCGCTGTGCCTGGCGCTGCAACTGCTCGCCGGGCATGCCCAGACCACCTGGTATACCTGGCTTTTAGCCGGACTGTGGGCAGGATACCTGGCGCTTGCTTCGTATAGCCGAGATGGCAATGCTCAATTCCCTGGCTCGCGCCCTGGGGTTTTGCAGCGTTTGCGCCTCGCCAGCGGGCGTGCGCTGCGCACCTGGAGCTTCCTGGCCCTGGCGCTGCTGCTGGCGGTGGGATTGGCGGCGGTGCAGCTTCTGCCGACAGGCGAGTATTTACTCCAGTCGCAGCGCGCCGCGGCGGTGGATTACGAGACCGCCATGACATATTCTTTCTGGCCCTGGCGGCTGGTCACGCTGCTTGCCCCCGGCTTTTTTGGCAGTCCTGTGCAGGGCGATTATTGGGGTTATGCCAATTTTTGGGAGGATGCGATCTACATCGGCGTGCTGCCGTTTTTGCTGGCGTTGGCGGCTGTGCTGCGGCGTAAGCCGAAACCGGTCGGGACGGTTGATGAAGCGCAGAGCGACAAAGCGCGGGATGAAGCCCAGCCGGGCATGAATGCCCGGCCTACGGAACGGCGCCGGATGAATCCGGCTGGCAATGCCCCATGGATGGGGCGCAGTTCTATAGGGCTGCGGCGCAAGCCGAAACCGGTCGGGACGGTTGATGAAGCGCAGAGCGACAAAGCGCGGGATGAAGCCCAGCCGGGCAT
>JBGSRK010000051.1:0-1751 GCA_041737595.1 Patescibacteria group bacterium | reverse complement strand
GCCTTGCCCTTTCGCGACATAGGTATCGCGTTGCCTATAGGTCTGGAATTTTCCGTCCGGGAATTTTTTATCCGCGTATTCCAGGTCGACCCGTGTGCCGGCTGCCAGATTTTTCGGCAAGCGCAATTCAAACCAGCCGGTGTAGTTGCGTCCCATATCGATCAAATACCCCTCTGCCAGTGGCGTAACGGACATGGGTGTAACAGCCTGCAAGAGTTGATTGGTCTCCATCATCTGGCTGGCAAGAGTGGCAGTTGGGGGGTGGTAAATCGTTACCCGCGACCAGGAGGCGTCGTTGTACTCGGCGCGGCTCCAGTCTTTGATCTCTTTGGCTGCTTCCACCAGCTCTCCACCATAGTCACCGCTGGAGCCCTCGCCCAGAGGGGTGATGTGGCTGGCGTGGGCTTTCCAGCTGCTGTCTGTTACCAACCATTCTATATGGCCGTCGGCATATTCTATTTCGATTTGCGCTTTTACCACAGGCCCGGCGGTTGTCGCCCTGGATAGCATGGCCGTAGACCAGCCGCGCCCCAGCCACAAACCGATGCCGTTGTCGCCGGCCTCGAGAAACCGTGTCACGTCATGGGTGAGGTAGAGACCGCGTTTGGAATAGTCGGAAACGGCCGGGCTCAGCACATCCTCGCCTATTTTTGTGCCGTTGATATAAAGCTCGTAATAGCCCAGCGCACAGACATGGGCCATGGCGCGAACCGGTTTTTGCGGCAGCGTTGCTTTTTTGCGCAACAGCGGCAATGGTCCTTCGCAATTGGCCATCCAGTCTACTCCGATCCACTCGCCATGCCAGTCTTGCGGCTGCATGGGACCCATGCTGAAGAAGCCAGGGCTGCTCCACAGAGAAGCCACCTCGTTCTCATCCCACACCCGAACCTGCCATGTGCAGTACAGCCCGGCCGTCAGGGGCGTACCGGCATAAGGCACCAGCGCGGAGTGATCGGAGGGTACGCGGCCGGAATCCCATAGCACGTTTTCAGACGCTTGTCCGCGAGCAGCGACGGCCGTCACCTTAATTTGATACGCCGTTTGTCGCAGGCCGCGCGATCCCGGCGCCAGCATCCAGGACAAGCGCGGTTGTGGGGTATCGATGCCAAGGGGATTAACCAGATTTTCGCAACGCAACTCTTTGACTGTTATTTTTGAAAAAGCGGGCTGCGTAAAGCATGTCAGCACTGCCCATAAGGCCATACACACAACTCCCTGCTTTTGGATCATACTCGGAATCCTCAATTAAAATTATTGTGGAAAATGGGTTCCCTTCTTGGATATGGCATACTTTCAACGTCAGTTGCTCATGTCACAGAATCTCTTTCAATTTCTCCATTATCTCTTTGTTGATGGCGATCTTGCCATGGGGCAACGTCTCGATGAGTCCTATCCAGGGATTGCTCGCATAGGGATTATGTCCCATTTCGTAGAGCAAAACACCGCTCACTCGCTCATCCCGTTCTACAGCATCAAAAAATTCAGCGGTTAAATCTTTGCCCTGGGCAATATAGCAGTGTATCCAAAGCGGCTTCCCGAGCTGTCGGGCTTTATCCTTGATTTTCGTGGTCCGGGCACGCCTGTAGGTGCCAAAATTGTAATCCTTCACGGTTATTTCATCGGCTAATTCAATCAGCTTTTCCCAATCAGGAAGCACCTTTGGCATGGCCCAGAAGCCCAACTCTTCATAGATGCTTGATAGTGTGGGTTCTTCAAGACAGTTGCGCAGGTGCAGCAAAAGCTTTTTGTTT
>JBGSRK010000039.1:0-1531 GCA_041737595.1 Patescibacteria group bacterium | reverse complement strand
TAGTAGTTCTGCGCGATCAAGACTTTGTTAGATCTGGGACCAAGCCGGTGTCCCCTGTCATGTCTTTTCATCCACCTGTCGTATCTTTTTAGCCACCTGTCATGTATCTTAAATCCACCGGGCCCCATGTCGATTCACTGGTCACCACACAGCCGGCCAGAGCAAAAGTATTTGTACATTCCTATATATCGACAGCATGGACTATATCGCTCAATTTACATGTGAACACACTCACTCTACCTACTATGCTAAACTATGAAGTCAGTATCTCTCCAGTGAACCTTAATCGTTATATTTTGGGAGCAGACACAGACTCAGCAGATTCACTCTGCCACCAGCAACATTTATGACTGTCTGCACTACTAAAAATGACTAATGATGGCACACAGTTTTTTTAGGATTGTTGTTTGGTAATTTTGGTTTATCTTGCAGATACTGACTCTGCAAACAAGTGGTACCATGCACTGCCTAGGCGTAGGATTAGAGCCACCAATGGCTGGTCGGTCGACAGTAACTACACCATAGTTGTGCCGCCTCCTTCTACTGCAGCACCCACATCTGCAGCCCCCACAACTGCAGCCCCCACCACCACTGTAGCCGTCCCTCTGGCTGCTAGGGTAGCCTCCTTGGCGGCTAAAACTGCCACAACCGCCGCCACCTCTTCTTTGGCTCCTACTACAACAACCTCTGCACTAACTACCCAAGCCACAATAGCCACCACTGCAGCGCCATTTGTGACCTCCACTACCTCCACCGATGCCCCTATAATCACGTCAGCGCCGGTTGATTGCTACTTCGACTGAATCGCCATCCAGCAGCGTCCACCTTCGCGCCGATTGTCACCTCCACAGATGCACCCGCAACTATGGAGCAGTTTACCACTTCCGCTCTGACCGAAACGGTAGCTCCGGAAACGCCTGCCCCGCCCGCGCCAGCTTTCTTCGACACCGCGCCACCACCGACCGACGCTCCGATCTAGAGTTTTGAGCAGCCTTCACCTCCCAGTGACAATTTTGTTGCCTCCTCCCCGCCACCACCGCCTTATTCGCCTCCCAGTGACAATTCTGTTGCCTCCTCCCCGCCACCACCGCCTCCCTCGCCTCCCAGCGACAATTTCGTTGACACCTCCTCGGCGCCCGCGCCCACTGAGACCGTTCAGACCGACGCGCCGGCTTTTACCGGTCTGTCACGCAGGAAGCTCTTCCGGGAGATGTTGATAAAGGCGGCGGTTAAGTTAGATTGATTAAGGGTTGCTACCTGTTATTGGCGACCAAGATAGGAAAAGAAGAAGAATACGACAAAATAGTGGGATCTCTTCCTCTTGTTCTACTCTTAACTTAACTGTGCAAAAACAGTATAAACAGGTAGGTACATGTACATTAACTGTTAGCCCGTTGATAATAATAATACTTAGGTTGAAACGGGTGCTTCTGAGGTCAAATTGTAGGTTTATTCCCTGCATATATCTAGGTATACCTGTAGGGTTACTTAACATATGGATATATATATATATATATATATATATATATAC
>JBGSRK010000068.1:0-2828 GCA_041737595.1 Patescibacteria group bacterium | reverse complement strand
CGATGAACCCACCGGTGCTCTTGATTCGGTCACCGGCGACGAAATCATGGCCCTCATCCGGACCCTCGCTGACGAGGGAGTCGCTGTCGTCCTGGTGACCCACGAGGCTCGTCACGCGGCGTGGGCTGACCGGGTGATTTTCCTGCGAGACGGAAGGCTCGTCGACGAGTCTCAGGTCGTCAGCGATCCTATGGAACTACTCAACGACAACCCGAAACGTGGCCGGTGGTGATGTCAGCCCGGACCACGCCCGAGATGCCGACTAGCGCGGTTCGCCTCTCCGGAGACGCTATTGCCCGAGGACGGCCCCACCGCCGTCTCATCAATCGCCTGGCCGTACGTGACATCGGCAGGCACAAGTTGCGCTCCCTACTTATCGTGATGCTCATAGCGTTACCGGTGGCCATCATGTCCGGATTAGGGGTGCTCCTGCGCTCGGATGGCAGTGTCTCCGGCAGCCAGGCCCTCAATAACTATGGTGACGCCGACATGGTCATCAGCCCGATATCAAATTGGGATGGTCACTGTTCCCAGCAAGGGCCGACTAACACGTACTGTGACGACGGTGCCGAGCCAGATGCGCACCAACGAGCCCAGCAACAGACGGCTCTGGCCAACCTGAGGCTGCCTGGCCACAAGCTGCACCCCTTGAGGACTACCGAGGCTAGCGTTTCCTGGCGGCTTGCCACCTTGTCGGCAACGGTTAAGGCGATGGACCTGACGACTATGCGTCCCTACCGCATGGAGTTCCCGCGTGGCCCCATGCCTACCGGCAATAACATCTGGGTGACCACCGGTGCTGCGAAAGATTATGGCTGGTCGGTGGGGTCCCGAGTAACCGTCAACGGGCACCGGTACACCATCACTGGGGTGGTCCGGGAAGAATGGCCGGGGAATGGTCCAACGTTCTGGGTAGCCCCTCGCAGCCCGTTGGCCCGTGGTGGAGAGCTCACTTATTACGTCAACGGTGCATCGCTCACGAGGCAACAAGTCGAGAAGCTTAATGCGTCCGGGGTGGGCGTCGCCGACCGCCGTGCCGAAGAGAGTGCCAGTCAAGGAGACACCTTCGAACGGGACATGTTTGCGCTGATACTGGCCGCTGGGGTGCTCTCGGCTATTGTCGTAGCCACTATCGCAGCCGCAGCATTCGCTATTGGCGCTCGTCAACAGCGGCGGATGCTCGCTCTGCTCGGCATTACCGGGGCCGCTCGACGTGACCTCATGGGTGTGATGATTCATCAGGGTCTGCTGTTGGGCCTGACGGGGGCCCTCCTCGGGGTGGGCCTCGGCGTGGGTATGGGCAATGGCGCGGTGGCCATTATTCGAATGGTGTACCCCGACTACATCACCTATGGGGTCGATTGGGGATATGCCGCCGTCGGGTCCGTGGTCGGTCTGCTTGCGGCACTGACCGCTTGTTGGTTCCCGGCTCGTGACGTTGCCCGTCAAGACGCCCTCATGGGGGTCAAACATGCCGAATCTGCGGCACGGCCTGCGCGGCGACCAACGTTAGCGATCGTCATCGCGGCGATCGGTCTGCTCGCTGGTGTCGGTGGCGTCATATATGGCCGTCGTGGAACGACCGGCGACGTGATGGTGCGCCTGAATATTGGCATTATCGTCACCATTGTCGTGCTGTACCTGGCCGCTGTGTCTGCCATGCCCTGGTTGGTGGACAAGGTGTCGGGACGCAAATCGTCGCGGTTGCCGATCCGGTTCGCGCTGCGCGATCTTAACCGTAACCGAGGACGGGCGGTACCAGGGGTTGCCGCCTCCATGGCTATCACCGTGCTGGCATGCGCCGCCGTTACTTTTTGCGACAGTCTCGCCATCCAGGACAAGGCCGAATACGTCCCGGAGTTCGGAGACCACATTGGGGTTCTCGCTGGTGAACACGATGACGGGGTCAGGACTTCGGACGATCGTGTTGCCGGGGAGATCAAACGGGTCACTGCGGTTTTCGGGCCGCACGTGAAATATCTACGACCGGAGGAGCCGGTGACGTGCGGTCAGGACGGGAAGTACTGCACTAGCAGTCTCGAAGTCACCCCCAAAGTACCTAACGGAGCGATGTCGTCGACGGTGGCCATCGACGACGGTACTCTGTATGAGCTGCTGACTGGGGAGAAGGCAGACGGCAGGGTGATGAAGGCTCTCGATGATGGAGTCGTCCTGTTCTCGCCCGATGCCACACGGGTTTCGCAGGCCATCATCTCCGACCATGATGAACGTCACAGTACCGGCACCACCGTGCTTCCAGCTATCCATGCTCCCCACCATGCCCTGGGATACGGTGTGCCCAATCTCATCAGCCGTAGAACGGCAGCCAAGGTGCTTGGGGTAAGCCCCGACAACGTGAAAACTCAATCCACAACGGTGTGGTTACGGTTGCCGCACATTCCGACCGCGAAGGAAGGGGACCGTCTGCAACATTCCCTCATGGACGTCACCGGGTCACCCTCGGAGTTCATATGGGAAAAGGGGTACTCGGATATTTCCGGGACCGTGATGCGCTGGTCGGCGGTAGTGGGCACGCTGTTGGCGGTATGCGTGGGCGCCGTGGTATTGGTCTTGACTCTGTCCGACTCGAGGGGGTCGCGCACCGCCATCGCGTCGGTAGGGGCGTCAAAGGCGACCTTGAGACGAATGGTGGCAGCACAGGCCCTCGTGACGACAGGGCTTGGTCAGATCCTTGGCTTTCTCGTGGGGTTCGTGCCGGTTGCCGTTATGACGTGCGTCGGCCCCCGCTGGCCGATGCCAATGCCACTGCCGTGGCTGGCGCTCATCGTGTTCGCCCCGCCGGTGCTGCTGGCTTTAGTGACGATGGT
>JBGSRK010000109.1:0-1750 GCA_041737595.1 Patescibacteria group bacterium | reverse complement strand
GGCCGGTATCGACGGTAACATCCGCGACCAGTTCAGCCGCTTGTTGTTCGGCGCACGCCTGAGCCTGCTGGTCGGCATCTCCACCGTGAGCTTTGCCATCGTCCTTGGAACCGTGCTCGGCGCAATTGCCGGGTATTTTGGCGGTTGGTGGGACATCGGCATCATGCGCGTCATGGATGTGCTGCTGGCGTTCCCCTCTCTCCTGCTTGCCATTGCCATTGTCACCGTGCTTGGCCCGGGGCTGATCAACGCCCTGCTGGCAATCGGCATTGTGGACATCCCCATCTTCGCCCGTGTAATGCGCGCCTCGGTGATTTCCGTCCGCGAGATGGAATTCGTCTCCGCCACGCGCGCTCTCGGCGGAAATCCCTTCCACATCCTGTTCCGCCGCATCCTGCCCAACGCGCTCACCCCGCTGATCGTGCAGGGCACCCTTGGCATTGCCTCGGCGATTCTCTCCGCCGCCGCGTTGTCCTTTTTGGGATTGGGCGCGCAACCTCCCACACCTGAATGGGGAGCCATGCTCGGATCGGAACGCAACCAGGTATTCACCGCACCGCATCTCGTGTTCTACCCCGGCTTGATGATCATGTTGACCGTGCTCTGCTTCAACCTGATCGGCGATGGCCTGCGCGACGCCCTCGACCCAAGACTGGCACACGTGAGTTAAATCTCAACTCGAAGAATCAAAAACGCGGACGAAAGTGTCCGCGTTTTTTTATTTATCACCCTTCGACTACGCTCAAGGCGGAACGCAACTCTAAAACAATCCTATCGTCGCCAGCGCGCCAAAAACAAGTACTGTCACACTTGCGCCCACAACAATTTCACGAAGTTCCCTCTGGTCCTGCAAATAAAAATTCGGGAGGATTCCGGCCACCTGCCAGCGCGGACCCGCAAACCAGGCAAACATCGCGCCGCCGAACAATCCGCCCACGTGGCCCCAGTTGTCGATGCCGGGCGACAGTCCGATAAACAAATTAATCGCGATGATAAAAACCGCATTGCCAATCGCCTGCTTTGCCTGGCCGCCAAACATTTTTCGGTTCTGGTAAAAGAAGATGACCTCCGCCGCGACAAGGCCAAACACCGCAGTCGACGCGCCCACCGAATACCCTTCCGTCAGCAAAAAGGAAAATACGTTTCCCGCAAACGCACCGAGAAAATAAAGCGCGACAAATCTGGCATGTCCGAAGTGACGTTCCAAAAACGTGCCGAGCGATAACAGGGCGTACATGTTGAAAAAGATGTGCGCCACAGAACCATGCAGGAACACGGGGGTGATGAACCGCCACCACTGTCCCTCGCGGATCAATTCGGTGACGCGCGCACCAAGCATCAGTGGCAGATCGTCTCCATTCAAAATCATCGTGCTTGCCATTTGCAACAGGTAAATCAGCACGGTGAGGCCGAGGATGATATATGTCGCTGTTGGGACAAGGGAAGGCATGGCGACACGAACAGCCTGCTGGGGAGCAACAGGCTCGGGCTGGGGAATGGGAGATTCCTGATTCGAAAAAGGTTCGTTCATAAATCCACCTTGCGCTGCTGGACCCGCAAATGCTCGGCGGAAATAATGGCACGCACTTTGTCCACCGTGTCATCGAGTCGAAAATCCTGATTAACAATCACATAGTCAAAGGCTTCGATGCGCTGCAATTCCTTGCGCGCGGTGGCAATTCGCAGGGACAGGGAATCGGCAGTTTCGGTCTTTCGCTCGCGCAGACGACGTTCCAGTTCGTCCTCGCCT
>JBGSRK010000134.1:0-2082 GCA_041737595.1 Patescibacteria group bacterium | reverse complement strand
ACTTACCAGGGCATAGATTACCCCACTAGAATAGGATACAGGTATCACCGGACAAAAGATGTTCGTGCAACAAAGAGGCTTAATAT
Organism: Patescibacteria group bacterium; assembly: GCA_041737595.1. Classification (GTDB taxonomy): domain Bacteria; phylum Patescibacteriota; class CPR2; order UBA1875; family UBA1875; genus JBGSRK01. The sequence goes on along the minus strand of JBGSRK010000134.1, from coordinate 1,996 downwards.
CGATCTACCCCCTGCTATGTTGGCAAAGATGAGAGAAGATGTCGGACCGATGGATAGCGTAGAAGTTTGGTGCGATACCTAGCGAAGAAGGCATATTATGATTAAACCCATTCATAGGAGTGTTAGAATATACAGTAGATTAGCTCAGGTACAGCATATTATGGCTGGGGATAGGGAACGATAGGTTAAGTTAAAAGGGCCTTTGGTACTGGAATAGGATGGCGAGGAGGAAGAGAGGTATTCGTAGCCCTTTTTACAAAGAAGGTAGGAGCTGCAGGCGATCAAGTAAAACCTTTACAAATTGTTCAGCACATTGGCTCTGGTACAACGAATTATACGTGGGGATAGGGTGTAATAGGTCAAGTTAAAAGGCTTTACTTGGTTTTGGATTGGGATGGTGTTGAGTAGGAAAGGTATTCTTAGCCATTTTGGCAAAGAAGGTAGGAGTTGCAGGTGATCAATTGGGATTAAAGGGCTGCTTAGAATACAATGGTGTTTTAATTGTAGTTTTGCAATGTGTCTGTTCAGATACACAAAGTCAGTATTCTGTTATAATCATATTTTTACTATACAAGGCTTGTATTAGTGCTGTTGAACTCCCTCCCTGCCTCTTATCCCTCCCTCGCTGCCATATCTATTGTATGGTAGAGAAAGTGAGAGAAAGTAGTGGGCCTATGGAACCTAGACAGTGTAGTAAGGTGTGGGAGTGGAGTGCAGGAGTGGATACATGGTATGGATATTACAGTACTATGAGTGGTATAGGAGTAAGTGCATACAGACAAAAGCGGAATTTAACGGTGTGCAGGCTTATAGTAAATATAGTAGAAAAATAAACAAGTAGATTGCAAACAGTAGTGTAGGTGTTTGTAGAGTTTGTCTGCCCTATTGGCCGGGGAGAGGGAATCTAGATAGAATACCACACACTGGACAATATGAGGTTAAAATAGAAAAAACACGGCACAAAAATATTAAAGGGATGGTGTACGGATTTGTACAGTAGTGTAAGAAAGCAATTTAGGCTTAGTCAAACAAGGAACTTAAGCTGTGCTGATGAGTACTACTTACGTAAGGTATTTTCCACTGCTGTCTACACAAATATTGCTGTGATGTGGCTAATTAGACTGTCCATCGTAAACAATTGCCTACTGCTAGAAAAGCAAACACAAAAATATTAATGTTAATCGATTAGACTGTAGACCTAAGCCATTACCGAGGCCATTGCTTTCAACAACAATACACACACCAAAGTGACCTGATCTGTATGACCTAAGCGTAAAACGGCTATGTGGATTTAGTATGTATCTAATGGTCTAGTCAGAAGTAGCTACAATGCTCAACCAAAACCCAAACCAACTAAACCAACAAACCAGCCACCATTTGAACTCTATATCTCAGATGCTCTCTGTCTGTAGGTATAGCCCACGATAGAAAAACTGGTTTTACAAAGTACAGAAGGATATATACACTCCCGACAGATGAAAACCAAAACTCAGAACAGTAAGAACGAATATAAGCACTACAAATAATTCTGTGTATCTCGTCAACAAGTACTGCTGTTGGAATAGTAGCTTCAGATGTTTGGCCTCGAAGCTGCTGCTACTGTATTTTTGCTGCTGGTTATTCAAAAGGCTCATCGATTAAAGAACTCTTCACCGTATAAGTAGATCCCTATAGACAAACAAAGATGCCAAATACGTTGAAAGTGATTTTCTTTTCCACACAAAAGTATAGAACAACTAGTAAACAAAATTAGTTAGAAACAGAACACCAACAAAATAAAAATCTGTCTATGATTTTTCTATGCTACGAAGCAAAACATAAAAATATTGGTGTACAGCTTCATTGGTAACAAGTGGCGAAATAGTAAATAAAATCAACTGAGGCTTAGCCAAAGTCAAGAACTCTCAATTGACAAGAACTACTTGTAGGGCAATCGCGAAGTGTGTGTTTAGTTTAGTTACAACCTTTGCACATTTATCTATGGTGCATCATTCTC
>JBGSRK010000087.1:0-3455 GCA_041737595.1 Patescibacteria group bacterium | reverse complement strand
GAAAACGATGGCCATCATCTTTGATGATGGTGCCTATCGTACCAATAATCCAACCTGTTAGCGAGAACACCACAATCAAAATAAGGTAGTGTATGAGCTTTTCCTTGCTGCTAGCAAACCTGAGGCTTGTAAGAAAATATTCCATGGAGCCCATGAGCACGCCAGCAAGGCTCGACATGACGGCAGTGATGGCCTTAACTCTGCGTTTTTGTTTTGTCACATTGTCTCGGGAAACTGCGGCCTTTTCCCACAGCCCAGTGAGCCACCCAACTGCAGGAAAAATAAATGACATGAATAATCTAGGTGAGCTGAGTTTACTGTCTGCACCTGCTAATATTGAGGATACTTGGTATCCGAAGATCGCTAGTGCCCAGGCAACCCCGATGATGGCTCCGATGATGAGGCCGTTGAGGGGTGCGTGGCGGTATTGCTGTTCGTGTGTGTTTTTGTGGGTGGTCATCGTGGTGTCTTTGTGGTGGTGTGGGGGTCGCAGGCGTCTCCGATGCCGTCGTGGTCGGTGTCGGTTTGGTCTTGGTTGGCTATGGTGGGGCAGTTGTCTTGTGTATCGGGTACGCCGTCGCCGTCTCGGGTGACCTGGATCGGGAAGGTGAGGGTGTCAGTGGTGCCGGTGGTATCGGTGATGCGCAGGTGTGCCTGGTATGTTCCGATTCGGGTGAGGGTGCGAGTGATCTCAGGCGTGGTGGTATCGATTTCGTAGTGTCGGTCACCGTCTAAGTCCCATTGCCAGCGGCGGATATGGCCGAAGGCTGTATACGACGAGGACGCGTCTAGGCTCAACGGGTTACCCCGGCGCACCTGGCTTTGCCCGATCACAGCGGCACGCATCCGCACCCCCGGCGCCGAGGCCACCTGCGCAACACTCTCAGACAAGCTCGCACTCCTGGCCGTTCTCGACAGGAGCGCATCATGGACCAGCCCAGCAATCTGTTCATGACCGACCACATTCGGATGGTACCAATTCTTTTCATCTTGACTTGGCTCTGACAATATGACGCCATTTCCATTATATGAGTAGCCAGCGGTCTCAAAGACGGCGTTGATCCAACGTTGCGGATTCTGGTCACCGTTATGAACCAGCGGTTCGGGTTCGTGGGTGTTGAAGAGGCTGGTGGTGGGGGTGTAGGTCACTTTGAGGGCATGGGATGTGTTCCAGGCCTTGATGGTGGCGGCTTGCCTGGTGCGGAATTCGTCCTCGGCGGCCCGCACCCGGGTAGACGGCACGTCGGTTAAAGGAGCATCATCGTCTGCGGGGATGAGGTAGGGGTATCCGATCAGGATGACCCGTGTGTGAGCCGGGTCGGCCAGTCGGTTCTGTATGTGCGACAACAACGTCGTCGTTTTCGTCATCGTGGCATCAATCTTCTTGCGTGACGCATCAACAGAGCCGCCACACTTGGCCGCTGACCACACTCTTTCAATGAAGCAGTTTTCGACGACGCTGGTGAAGTCTAGGTCGTTGCCTCCGGCGGTCATGAGGACTACATGTGTGTGGGGATCCATTCCGTCGGCCTGACTGACAATAGTGTGGTCCCCGGTAGTGATTTGGGCGCCACTCCAGGCCCGCACATCAGTCTGGAACGTGGTATCGTCCCCGAACTCCCGATTCAACCGGCGCGTGAGCACCGAACCATAATTCTTAGGGCTGCGATACGACCCATCAGCCGGATACCCATCAACCAAGGTTCCGTTGCCTGCCGAGTAGGAGTCTCCCAGCACAGTCATCTTCACTAACCGGCGAGGCGGCACCCACCCATCAACCGTGACCGCCCGAGCCGGATTAGCACCAATAGTGTCCAACGACTGCAAACCCCGCAACACCGGAACCGCCTGCACCGTCGTCATCATCGTCCACGCGGGACTAACGACATTACTTGGGAACGAGCCGTCAGCCTGCTGCTGACCGGCCAGCCACGCCTGACCCTTGACAGCCTGGTCTTTGTGGTTCGCGTCACCGGCCCGATACAAACCCGGTGCCACTCGCGTCGTCGCACGCACATTCGCACCGTGGTCTGGCCAACCCCACCCATCTGTCTGACGATCGGCATCCAACCGTTTGACAAGCGCCGCCTTGACAGCCGTAATCCCCTCCTGACCGTATGCTGTAGACACCACATGCGACAGGGCGGCGAGCATAAGACCATCAGTACTCGGATAATTCCGCCCGGGACGCGCCGAGACATAGTCGGTGATCGACTTGAATAGCTTCTGCGGGATCGGTTTGCCCAGCCGCTCCAACGCGATCATGTCCAACGCCTGATGAAACGGGCGCTCCTTGAGTGCCGAATCCGGCAACGACGTCACCGGCTTAGCGTAATCAGTTCCCCCATAGGTGGTCGGCTCGCCAGCTGCCAGCAAGGTGATCGTCACCTTCGCACACCCACCCACATTCTTAAAAGTGCAATACGACGGCCCCTTAGCCTTAATATCTTTCTTGATCATGCCGAAAAGCTTCGCATCGGTCTTGCCGGCAGAAATCAACGCCAGCGCCCCGTCCAACTCCGGACCCAAATCACCCTTCGTCAGATCAGCACTATGCCCGTTAATGTAGTCGGCTGCCTTACCGGCCTGGGCAGCGTAATCGGCGGGTTTCGGCCCACCCGCTGCTAGAGCCGGGACAGGCACCCCCCACCGTGCCAGTCACCACCGCAGCCACCACCAGCGAGCCCAACACTCGCCTACGTTTCGTTGTTGCTGCTTCTATCATCTTGTCCCTCCACGGAAACGTCCCGAGGGGATTCCACAGACAACACAGACGTTCACGCGTCGATGCCGACCCCGTAACCCGCGACGGAACCCCACACCACCCCCACGTGATCTGGTACCCCGACTCCCACACAAATGGTGGTCACGGTTACGGGTCAGCGTCGGATTCTCACCGACTTCCCCACACCACCTAGGCATCAACCCACCCATTAGGCCGACAGCGAACATAGTACCTCCCACCAAGGTCACCCCCACATCGACCGGGCAGCAGCACTCAGAACCGCGAGGTACCGACGTTAGAATCGCGGTCGGCCTCGCCTCAGGGAGTTGTCAGCTCTGCACTTGCCAGGTGTCGCTGCCGAGTAGCAGCTGTTGCAGCGCGGCGTTACGGGAGCCAGGGTCGGTCGCATCCCCGGAAGCCAGTTTCACTTGGGCGCGAGCCTGATCGTCATAGGTGGGGCGGTCTACGTCGTAGAAGATCCCGACCGGGGTCTGGGTGACGACGGTGCCGTCGTCCAAGTGCGCCAACTCGAAGGCCAGCGACGGGTCGGCGCGATGGGAGTCGTGAACGAGCACGTGGTCCATGCCCACCTCGGCGACGTCAGCCACCGTTAACTCGCCGCTTACGGGGTCGCGCACCACGCCGCGGGAATTGTCAGCTCCGACGAGCACCGGCTCCCCATCAACCAGTCGGATGAGGTGCTGGGTGGCCTCGGGCCCCTTGTAGTCAA
>JBGSRK010000077.1:0-2959 GCA_041737595.1 Patescibacteria group bacterium | reverse complement strand
TCTATTAGAAGTAATTTAATCATCGATTTAAATATGGAACCTACAGAAGATACATTTTCAATAAAGTGGGATAAGGTCAATCTTAAAATCGAAGGTAAGGATGTAAACTACCCTCTACTAAGAGTTAAAATTTCAGGTGATCCTTCCTTTGCTGAATTTATAAAGTTTATGGGTAAGATAGAGACTTTTACAGAGGATTTTGATAAAGATTATATATCTATTACAGACTTTACTGATATGATTCCAAACAAGGTAACAGAGAGATTAATATCTATGTCTTCTAACAATATGATTAGATCTATTACTTTTGTTAGTAATAAGTCTAAGATGTCTTTTGTATTATTAGGTAAGGATTCTAAGTTCTCTATTCTTAAGAAAGGTTTAACGGATGTAAACAAGACAAATGAGGATGATTATTATGATTACCATTTTATAGAAGAAGAGTCTCAGATGAAGGGTATAGCTGAGGGGTTTTTAGGAAAAGAATAAGTTCTGGGGTCAGTGGTGGGAGGAGTTTTACTACAGTTTTAACTAGATTGAACACACTGGGTAATTGTACTATTGAAAGTTATTACCCAGTGTGTTCTGGAGTTGGTGCGATTATGATTGAAAACTTTTTTCACAAACTTCTTTTACAAGCTTCCTGTGTTCTTCATCCTCAACAATGCAATCAATTAAATCATTAAGGTTTCCCATAATGATATTGCCATAAATGAGAGTTCCCATTTCTTGTTGATATTGAAAGAATGCATTTACAAAAGCATTCGCTACTCCAGTTGCGTAAAGCTCAGGGTTGGTATACAAAAATTCTAGTAGAATTTTGTAGAATCGCTGATATTTGGAATTATAATCCATTAACCTTACACGTGCTTCCTTTTTAGGGAATAAGTTGATATTTTCCATTTTCTTCTCCTTGGAAAAACTTTTAAAAAAGAACTCTTAGCCCCATTGGCATAAGAGGTATATTATACTAAATTACAAAAGGAATATCTATGCTATAGGATATGGGGTCAGTGGTGGGAGGGGTTTTACTACTACTTTTTTAAAAATTTCAATCAGCAGTAGATAGTTGGGCATAACTGCCTACCGCTGATTTTGAAATTACTTAGTGAATAAGAAAGTCCAATTCTGGAATAAGTACCCTATCAAGAACTCCAACATCAGTTGAATATTCTTTCAGAGCAATCTGCTCATCTGCATACATCAGAGACAATGCCGCGACATAGTAACTTAATCCAGAACCAGAGCCTGGTTGATAGGCATAATAGAGACCGGTTTGATACTGAGCGGGACCAAGAATCGCAAGCAATGTGCGTACGATTTCGATATTCTCATATTCAACCGGACCTAAGCTCCGCCATTGTACTCCACCGCTGTCTCCAACGTGTGTAACACTGTCACCACTGCTTTGGTAGACAGCCCCAATATCTCCGATAGCATAAAGCGACAGCAATACACCATCATACGTTCCTCTTCTCAGGGAATCGTACAAAACAGATGGGTTTCTTGCATAGCTTTGAGCTGATAGCTCATATGCGGTCTCTCTGTTGTCTGTGAAGATGTAGAGACTGTTTCCGACTGGTGAGATTCGAGGGGACAGAACAATCATATAGTATGTTGTATCTCCTAAAACCCATTCAATCAGACTAAGAGCGCCGGAACTAATGAGGTTTGTATTTGGTTGACGACCCCAGGTATTGGAGTAAGTAAATATAACTTCTCCATAGTCTTCTCCCTCTGAAGTTAGAACTAGACCGGTTTGTCTACCAATTACTTCTCTACCACCATCCAAATCCACTGCTTGGAACACAGGTTCAACGTTTTTACGCATTGCTGCTTTGAGCATATCACTGACTTGCTGAGCAGGTGTTCCATTTGACTCCCAGAATCCCCAACTTAGATAAGCGGGAGGGAGCAAAGCTTCAAAATCATCGTCCCAGATGGCATAACCACCATAGGCCAATTCTCTCGAACCTGGACCCCATTTTTCTGCATATTGAACTTGACTTAGTCGAAGTTCTCCATCGTTCTGAGTGTAAATAAGAATCACGTCAGAACGGTCAATAGTGTATCGAGCGTGTCCACTGATTAGTTGAAAAAGAGATATTTCATCAAACTTTCCAACTATCATTGCACTGGTCAGTTCGCCATCAGGACCGTAGTAATTTACAAGTTCGAGACTTGCTTTTTCCCAATCACCCCATTTGACACTGAGCATAGTACCTTTTTCACCTTTTTGTAAGGTGATAATTTCAGTCGCTGTAGCACCCGCACCTTCTCCATTTTCTCGATAAACAACATCGATTACTGGTGATGTAATATTCATAATTTGCCCATCAGCAATTTTTAACTGCTGAATGTTCATTACGTTGTTTGCATCATATGGTGGTGGTGCTGGTACAAAATCGCCTTCACTGGAAAGTAGGTCACAACTTGATGTAAGTAAGACGATGAAAATTGATAAAAACAGAAGTATTAACTTCTTCATTCTAGTATCCTCCTAGTATTTGGATTGTTTGTTTTTACCTGGTGATTGCCCTTTCACAAAGTAATTTTTAAAAGAACCTTAGCCACATTGGCATAAGGTTTAATTATACTAAATTAGAAAGGGAATATCTACACTATGGGATATGGGGTGGAAGATGGGACTTGAACCCACAACCCTCGGTTCCACAAACCGATGCTCTAACCAGTTGAGCTACATCCACCATGTCTGAGTATTATATCATACCCCATACCCTTTGTTTAAATCCTAAAACATATTATTATCTAATATGAAAACAAAAACTATTCTCACTACCATATCTCTCCTACCACTTACTCTTGGAGTATACATACTACTCTCTGTACTCACACTAAAAGTACAAAGATATGAGATAAAAGAAGAAATACAAACAAACCAAACCCAACAAGCAGATATTGAACAACCCCTAGACCCAACCTACGACCACCTACTAAT
>JBGSRK010000013.1:0-61328 GCA_041737595.1 Patescibacteria group bacterium | reverse complement strand
AAATATTCAGATAAAAAATATACTTCTCCTATTCATAAAACCGTTTTTGTTTCTTTTATACTTTCATTTGTAATTTTTCAAGGAGCTCAACAATTATTCCCATATTTGAATCTCTGGAAACCGCGTGAGGTTAAATCGGCTGCTAACTCAGTTACTTGGACAACAAAAGGTGATTTTAGCAATAACGAAACTAGTACTGGTTCTCCTACAATATCTAATAATGTAGTGACAGATTTAAGTGATAGAGTAATTATTGATTCTGAAAGTAATCATAATACATTTATTGGGTCTGATAATGTCGCAGTTGCTATTAAATCTGATGGTACGGCTGTTTGTAGTGGTGCTGGAGTAAGTTGTTTATCAACTACTTGGAATAATCTAATTGAAGTAAGTGCAGGTAGAAATCATATTGTGGGGTTAAAATCAGATGGAACAATAGTTGGTAGTGGTAGTAATTTATATGGTCAATTGAATTTTGGTTCATGGCCTAACCTTAAATCAGTTTCTGCATATTTAGATCATACAGTTGCAATAACCGAAACAGGCACTGTCGTTTATGTAGGAGGGGATAGTATTGCAGCATCAAATTTGTCACAGTGGACAAATGTTAAAATTATATCAACTGGGGGTGATAAAACAGTTGGTTTAAATGAATCAGGCAATGTGTTAGGTAAACTTCATTATAATGGCTCAGATCTTTCAATTACAACCCTGTGGAGCGATATTATTTCTATCAAAGCTGGTGATAGCCACGTAATTGGTCTTAAAAATGATGGTACTGTTGTTGCAGAATACCCAAGCAATCCATATTATGGGGGAATTGATGTTGGAAGTTGGAGTGGCGTAAAACAAATCACGGTTGGAAGATATAACACATTTGCGTTAACTCAAAATGGAGAATTATTAGTGTCTCCTTCTCTTTCCCAATATGCGTGGGATTATACTCCTGCACAAAATTGGACAGGTATAGAATATATATCAGCTTCAAGAGATTGTATGATGGGGTTAGATAATTCTGGAAATATTTTTAAAGTAGGTTACACATCAAGTATATCTAATTTTATAGGTATAAAAAGCCAAGATAATTACTATACCCAGGGTGTTTTAGGTGGATTAAAAATTAATGGTGGTTCTATTGTTTCTTGGTCGACCATATCATGGAATGGCACAGAACCAGTAAATACTAATATAAAATTTCGAACTCGAGGTGCTAATACAGAATTAGAACTTACTACAGCTGAATGGTCAGGTTATTATGAAGTCTCGGGCAGTATAATCACTTCAGCCCCGTCACAATGGCTGGAAGTAGAACTCACATTAGAATCAATTGACGGAATTAGTACCCCAATTCTTAATGATTTCACTATTACCTATGACACCCTCGAGGCTCCTACAAACGCCAATATCGTGCTTACAAAAACAGACGCCACAAGTCTAAAAAACTCGTCTGGAACTACTGTCAGCGGCGGAGTGCCAGATGCTTGGTCTAACGAATCAACTCTAAGAGTTACGGCTAATAATCTAACTTGTACGGGTTGTGTCACACCTGAAAATATTCGCCCAGAAGTAGAGATTGAAGAAATTGGTACCGCCTTCGATTCTTCTGATAATATATACACCGCTGAGGCTGGAAATAATTATGTTGATATCACAAGCCTTACGAATGGCTCAGAATATCACCTCCAAGTAAGAGCCATAGATGATCAGGGCAGGGTTTCTGGCTGGACAGCTTATGGTGCTAATGAAGAAACGTCAGCAGATATCACTATTGACCAGTCTGTTCCGACTGGTAATGTAGTTATTAACGGTGGTGCCTATGCTAATTCTCAAAATGTAACCCTTGATACATCTTCAGCGGTTGATATAGGTGGGTCTAATCTTGGGCAGATGAGGTTTAGTAATGATGGGGTTTTCGATACAGAGGAGTGGGAGGCATATGCTGCCTCAAAATCCTGGAACCTAACTTCTGGAGAAGGTGAAAAAACAGTTTATGCTCAATATCGGGATAATGCTGGGAATGTGAGCGGAACATGGTTACAGACCAGTGATGATGACTTTGCGGGGGATACTTTGCAAGGTCTAAGCGCCGAAAACGGCAATGTTACTTTATCACCAGTAAATAATTCAGGATGGATTTACGATGGTTTGGCCGAGTCTTATCTAGAGGGCAAGCAGGTGTACTCTCAAAATCTCTCAGAGAGGTATGGTTGGGGGTTGTATAGTACAAACTGTAGTGAGCCACAGTGTTCTCTAGGCATTGATCCTGCTTTTACGGCAAAGATGGCCCTAAATGCCTCTAATGCTGTGGATTATTCTGATTATCCTGCTCGGAATGCATGTAGTGTGTTGGGTGGAAGACTCCCATATTACAATGAGTTGCATGATCTTTATGTGGATAGTGCTTCTTATGGAAATAATTTTGGTACAGGCTTTTTTTGGAGTGCTACTCAAACTAGTGACAGCCAGGCCATTTTTGTTACTTTTTCTAATGGAGGCTTAGGATTAAGCGACAAAACTACCAATTATTATGTTCGTTGTGTTAGGGATATCCCCACAAACACCCTTAATTATTTAGGATTACTTAATTCAGAAGTCTTTGATTCTGGCCAAGAGGTAACTGATTTTGGTGTAGTCATTTTCAATGTCGACACTACTCCTGCAAATACTGCCATTTCTATCAAGGCCAGAGCTGGCAATACCGCTATACCAGACGGTACCTGGACAGGCTACTATACTCTTACCTCTGGCGAAGACGCTCCAAGTGAGCTTGATAATCATCAATACCTTCAATACAAAGCCACTCTAACAGGTGATGGTAATAATACACCAACTTTTTATGATATTCAGTTTGATTCGGTGAATGTCTCTGACTCTATTATTTTAGATTTAAGTACTCCGACCCTTTCTGGATTTTATGTTGAATCTTCAGGTGGAAGTACAGAATATATAACCGAAGCAAATCGTTTAGTTACAACAAAAGGTGTTTATTATGACAATGGTAATAATAAAGATTTAAAAGTTCAATTTTCACAAGATGGGACAAATTGGGGGACTTATTCTGGCAGTGGAACCACAAATAACAAATCAACCGATTGGACGTATTATGAAACAATTAATCCTCATGAAATCAATGTTCAAACTATTACAGATGCTTGGTATTTAGAAGGTTCTGATGGTGCTAAAGAAATTTATATACGAGTAAAAGATGAGGCTGGGAATGTAGCGGGAGAACCAGATTTATTTGCAGATGATTATATTGATGGGCCCTCTGGTACAGTTCTAGATGATAAACAAGTCTATCATCAATATCTTCCAACAAATTATCAATGGAAATCGACAGTAACTTCTTGCACGAGTCCTCAGTGTGAGGTTGGTTTAGATGCAAAATACCCAACTAATTACTCATTAGTTGAAAGTTCAAGTGTCGATTTTTCTGCATATCCAGCTCAAAATGCATGTCAACTTGTTGGCGGTAGACTACCATATTATAGTGAGTTAAGTTATATTTTGAATCATAATGTGACCTTCGATTTAGATTTTACAGAAGATATTTGGATTGCTACAGAATCAAGTGAAAGTTCAGCAAGATATATACCTTATCCATATCCAAGTGGAAGCGGATCTGGAACAAAAACAATGTCTAAAAAAATAATTTGTGTTAGAACAGTAAACCCAAATTTTAATACTATTTTAGACACAATAATCCTTGATACAGCTGTTCCGACTACTCCTCAAACATTCTCAGTATCTCAAAATGATACAAATAATATTAATCTTTCTTGGAGTTACAATGCTGCCGGATCTGCCATTTCTAACCATCAAATAGAAAGAGTTAAAAAAACTATATATGAACAAGATGTCTTAACCCCAACAGGTACTTGGAGCAACTCTCAAACATATGCGTTAGTCGATTGTGCCATAAACACTTCACTCACTGAAACCATAACTGGTGTGTCTACGGCTGGTTGTACGCTCACGACTGGTAGCGCGATTGAACAATCTGTTTCATATTATTATCGAATTCGTGCAAAAGACTTGGCCCATCCAGCAGATTGGGGAGTCTGGCCAGTTTCAGTTACAAGGGGATTAACTGTAGATGGGGTTGATCCTGTTGCTTTTGGTGGTGTTACGGCAGTTGCATGTGATGGTACATCACAAAAATGTTCAAATATTGCAAATAAGGGTTACGAAATAAAACTTACTTGGAATGCCACAACAGATGCTGGTTCTGGGGTAACAGGCTATAAAATCTATCGTAAAACAGGGACCTACTCATCTGAAGCAAGTGATTATGTAATAGTTGGTTATATAGACATTAACCCACCAAAAAACCAAGTTGTTGCACCAGAAAATCCAATTACTACCTATTATGATAATGATACAAATAATGACGCTACATTCACTGATGTAACAATCGGTTCAATAAAATCTCAAGCAACAACTAGACTTAATGATTATGTTGATTATTTTTATCGTGTAACAGCTGTAGATGATAATCTAAATGAGACTGATGTTATTGCTTCAGAACCTGGGTATCCGCTTAATATGGCATATAACTCAGGGACAGCCAAAACTACAGATAAAACACCTCCATCAACTCCAACTGGCCTCTCTGCTTCTGCAATTGGGGTAGATAATACAGGCGAAACTCAAGGAACAAATATAACCTGGTCTGCTTCAACAGATACAAGAACAATAGATAGAATACCAACGGGAAACGGTTCGGGAATAAAAAATTATAAGCTTTATCGTGCGACGTCAGATCAAGGAGCCGGAGAACAATTAATCTATACTGGTACTGGAGTGAGTTATTCTGATAATGGTCTAACCGAAGATACATATTTTTATTATCGAGTTTCATCAACTGATAATGCAGATTTAACTAGTGTTTTAAGTACTTATAAGAGCGTTAGAACAAAAAATTCTCAGGTTCCAACCTCCCCTTCAAACGTAACTGTTCAAGCTGTAAAAGGGGACCCAAATACTGACTCAAACGTTGGTAATAAAATTAACATAACATTTTTAGGATCAAAAATAAAAGTAATTGAAAATTCGATCACTGATTATAAAATATATCGTTCTACAATTAACTATGAAAATGATGGCGAGTGGGAAGCTCTTACCCCAATACATGAAATAAATAATCTTTCTATTGCGGGAGAGATCCAGGATATTGAAAGAAGTTATACTGATACAGTTGAAGACGATGCAACAACTTATTATTATAAAATTATTGCATATGGTTTAAATGTTTCGATTGAAAATGACCCAGGTACACCTGAAAATGAGCAGATAGTTAAGTCTGGTCTTTCGTCTATTGGCCTCGGAACTCATAATAGCGGTTGGGATACTGTCCCAGATATAACCGCGCCAGATCAACCTCAAGAGGTAACTGTTAAAAATATCCATGCTAACGACTCAATGGTCCGAAATATTGTTACTTGGCAGATGATATCAGATCCTCAAAGAAACAGTCAAAGTGATTTTTCAAAATATGAAGTTTGGCGCTTTGAATCAACCTTAGGTATTGCAAGTGCCACGAAAATTACAGAAAAAACAGATATTGGTGATAACTATCATGTTGACGGTATTTCTATTGCTGAAAAGGATAAAGAATACTCATATTATGTTATCTCCGTTGATGATGCTGGTACAGATTATAAATATGCAGATGAAACAGTTATTAATAATATTTCCAATAGAAGTACTTATCAATCACCGGTTTCGATTAACCCTGGGTCAGCTATACCGATTGTTTCTAATATTAATTACACTGGGGTAGGTGTTTCTTCTGCTACAATAACCTGGTCCACAGATCAACAGGCAGATTCACTTGTTGAATATAGAATTAAAGATACAAATATAGTAATTGCCGCTGGTAAAGATAGAACTACCCCAGTTACATCACATACAATAAATTTACTTGGATTAGAAAAGGGCAAAACTTATGAATATAGAATTGTTTCTAGAAATTCTCTAGGGAATATTGATACAACTGCAGCTAACACTTGGAAAGAATTTAAAACCCAAGATTTCTCAATTTCAGGAATAACAGTAGAACCAACTACAACAACTGCTAAAGTTAAATGGACAACAAATATTAATGCTGATTCATCGGTTGAATATAAAAGAGAATCGTCGTCCGAAGATTCACAAACAGCAGGCGATCCAGCTTTACTCAGATCACATGAGGTTGTAATAAAATCTCTTAAACCGGCGACTACTTATACATATAAAATACGTTCTGTGACTGAAGATAAATATATTGCTAATACCCAATTTGCGACATTTAGTACAAAGCCATTTGATTCTTCTCAATTTGTAATTCAGCCAGATGCCTCAAATATTGCAGAAGAAAATATTACCGCAACTAGTGCAAAAATTGTTTGGAACACTTTGATTGCAACAACTACTTGGGTCGATTTCGGAACTAAATCTGAAGAATATGGGCAGTCTGCAGGTAGTAATGAATATAATACAGTTCATGTTGTTGAGCTTAAAAATTTAACTCCTGGGACGACTTATTTTTATAAAGTTCGAGGTCTTGATATTAATGATGTAGAATATACATCAAAAGAATATAAATTCACTGCCGTTCTTAAACCTGAAATCCAAAATCTTAAAATTAATTTAGAAGATCCATATCTGGCTGTAGTTACATTTACCACAAATGTTGAAACCGAATCGTCGGTATCTTATGGTGAAAAGGGTAAATTTGATCAAAAGGCGGGGGTTGCTCAATATTCTAAAATACATCAAATAGAGTTAAAAAATCTAACAGACGGCACAACATATGCATATTATGTTGAAGTAAAAGATAAGATAGGTAATTCTTCAAAGTCGTCAAATCTTTCTTTTGAGACTCCAATAGATAAAACAGGCCCAGAAATAGATAAAGTTAAGATAGATATTCTCCCACTAGGTGAGTCTGATGAATATGCACAAGCTATAATTTCTTGGTCAACAAATAAGCCAGCCACAACAAAAATTGAATATGACGAGGGTGTAATCGGCGGTAAATATGGCAAAGCTTCTATTGAAGACGAATCGCTTAATAACTCCCATACAGTTATTATTAAAGACCTAAACCCTGCTTCTACCTACCATTTTAGAATTGTTTCAAAGGATAAGAGATTAAATCAAACAAAATCTAGTGATTATACTTTTGTTACACCTTCCAAGGAAAAATCTATTCTTCAATTAATATTAAAAAGTCTAGAAGAAACATTTAGTTGGACACGTAATGTTGGTTCATTCTTTAGTAATTTAGGCAAAAAAACCCAATAATTTTTAATCTGTCTTAATTATAGATATATTAATTATATTGGTAATTTTGTAACCAAAATGTCCGATCGCAAAAAACGGTTACAATAAATATAGATAAAAATATAATGTTTAAGATATTCAAAAACCGCCTCGGAGGGCGGCTTTTGAATTGTTTGTTTTTTATTTTAGATTACCCGTTATAACCAAACCCTCGAGCTATACCTAAAACTTTGTTTACGTAAGCGTTTGAGTGGTTGTAACGATATAGTGCACCGGTAACATTACCAGATGCAGCACCGTTTGCAGCAAGGTAACGAGCGGCAGTAAAAACAGCGTCATGGACGTCATTAATTCTTGCAACACCATCACCATCACCATCAACGGCATAAGCTCTAAAGGTCGCAGGCATAAACTGCATAGGACCTTGAGCACCTGCATAAGAAGCAACTGTGGTATCACCACGTTGACCGGTCTCCACATAATGGACAGCGGCTAAAATAGCGGGTGAAACACCGAAACGGCTACCAGCAGCAGCGTAAAGAGCAGTAAAGTCACCTTTAGGGGTAACAATAGTTACTTTACGCGTAGCTGCGATTCTAGCAGCTTCAGCAACACGTGCAGCTTCTTCAGCAATTAATCTTTTTTCTTCTTCTATTTTCTTAAGGTTCTCTTCTATTTGTTTTTGGGCGATCTGCTCTTTTGTAAGAGTTTTCTCGATTTCTATCGCCTTGTGAACGTTAGTGATGACTTTCGTAGCATCAGTTCCGTTCTCGATAGTCGGTTCAGCTACTGCTGTAACCGGACTTGCTAGAGTTGATGCAAGCATCACAATAGCAATAATTTTGTTACGCATCAGTTAGATGCACCTACCTTTCCACCTTACGGTGATATTTTGTCGTGGGCCGTTTTAGTTTGACATCTGACCCGGAGACAAAAGCCCAGAAAAATCCTACTTTTTCTATGACGCGGAGAAGTATATCACGCTTGACACAAGATGTCAAGTGTTTTTTAATATATATCTTAAATATTTAGAAAGTGAAAGGGCGGCCTTGCGGCCGCCCCAATGTTGCAGTAGTCCAGTCGACTTCTAGAATCGACTTGTATGACCTCTTGCCGGCTGGCAGAACGGATCTGCAAGCCGTTGCATCAAATGATGTGGGAGGAACTCCTCTCCATTTGATGCAGGCACCCAGATGAAACCGGGTTCGATACTGAACTCTGCCATGAAGTCATAGCGAAGCTCAATAACCGTCATTGAACCGCTCGAGTGACCCCAGTACATGTTCCCCTCACGCGTCACAAGTGCGAAGCGGGAGTTGTTGGAACTATGGAACCCCACCTCTGAAACGGGCGGGTCGATGACGTGCATTACTTCACGTCCGAAGTCGCCGAATTGCCAAAGAGGCAATCCATTGACTCGAATGAGACCCGCTGCCGCGGCCCGCTGCGCCTGAACAAAAATGTCCATGGCTACAGGGGTAGTACATGTCGGAGACTGGTCCATCTTGACACCTCCAGTGTCTAGACTGCTACTGCCGACTGGCAGTAAATTAAAAGCAATTTATATGTATTTAATTTACTACCAGTCGATATATAAGGTACGATTAGCAAAAAAGATAATATCATATAATCAATATATTGTCAATAATATTTAAAATGGTTTTAAAATTAATATTAACAATTTGGCTTTACGATAAGTAAAAAATCTGCTATTATTATATTTGGTTTTACATTTAATAATAAACCAATATTCTATTTTTAAGGAGGTGATACGTTTGCAACATGTATCAAGAAAACCAAGTGAATCTTTTGAAAACCTATTACGTCGCTTTAACAGAAAAGTTCAGCAAAGCGGTGTTCTTTCAGATATCAAAAAACGACAACATTTTGAAAAAGGACCATCTAAAAAAGAACTAAGAGAAACTGCTATAAGAAAAGCATCTCGTAAGGCACAAAAAACTAAATCAATGCTACTTAAGGGTTATTAAAAAGGAGTTAAGATGAGTTTAAAGTCAGATCTTGATTTGAGGTTAAAAAATGCAATGATTGCACATGACGATCAGATTGTTAGTCTTTTACGTATGATAAAAAGTTCGATTAAAAATTCAGAAATTGCAAAAGGCCATGAACTTGAAGATGATGAAATACTTTCAGTTTTAGAAAAGGAAGCTAAACAAAGAAAAGATTCAATAACACAATTTGAAGCAGGCGGTAGAGCTGATCTCGCTGAAAACGAAAAATCAGAATTAAAAATTATTGAAGAATATCTACCAGAAAAAATGAATGAAGAAGATATAAAAAAAATTGTTCAAATAAAAGTCAAAGAACTTGAAGGTCAAGATTTCGGTCGTGTCATGGGTGCCTGTATGGGTGAACTTAAAGGTAAGGCCGATGGAGCTTTGGTCCAAAAAATCGTACGTGAGGTTATGGGAGTATAATCATTTTTTGTCATTCCCGACTAACCAAAAAAAATAATAAGTTGATCGGGAATCTATTTTATTCTTTTATTACTTTTGGCAGCAAAAGTAATGCAAAACTGTCGACAAAAAAGTTTTCAAAGTGTCATTCATGCATTCGCTCAAATTTAAAAAATTACAACGCAAGCGCCCTTCGGGAAGTAATTTTTCAAAAATTTACTCACTTTTCATTCGCTTTTCAAACTAATAGTCGAGCAGAAAGATAATTTAATGTTAAAAATTGAAAAATCATCAAAGTACATTAAAAAAGAAGAACTCGAGAAAGTGACCGAGGTAATTTTTGAATATTTAAATGAATCTTTTGATATTGGGGTTAAATTTGCTTGTGAAAATTGTATAAGAGGTTTGAATAAGGAATATAGAGGTAAAGACGAACCAACTAATGTACTTTCTTTTAATACTGATGAAGACTCTAAAAACGGAGATATTGTTATATGTGAATCTGTAGTAGAAAAAGAAGCAAATGAGCTTAATTATGATGCGGCAGATTTAGTCATTTTATATTTTATTCATGGGATATTACATCTAGCAGGTTTTGATCATATAAAAGATGCAGATCGTGATAAAATGGAAGACACAGAACAATTAATATTATCTAAACTTAGAGTAGATATTTGTAGGTAATGTCATTTCGACCGAAGTGGAGAAATCTAATAGATCTTTCGACTTCGCTCAAGATGACAAACGAAAGGGAAAAATATGAGCGAAAATGAAATTACAATAGAAGAAAGAACAGCACCAGAAACAATAATTATTCTTGGAGCTCCTGGTTCTGGGAAAGATACTCAAGCGGAATTTTTATCAGAAACACTTGGATATCAAATAATTTCAACTGGTGAACTGATGCGAATAGTTGCGGGTCATAATGAAGAAATCCATGAAAAATTGAAAAAAGGTGAGCTTATACCTGATTCAATCGTAGAAGATGAGCTTATTTCAGCATTTGTTTTACTCCCAGACGGTCAACCTGTTATTATTGACGGATATCCAAGAAGTTTAGAACAAGCGAAAAAACTTATTGATATTCTTAAAGAAAACAACCGAATGCTTGATAAAGTAATATACATAGAGCTTTCAGAAAAAGATGCAATTAGTAGAATAAGTAAAAGGCGCGTTTGTGAAGCATGTGGTTCATTCACTAGTAATAAAAACAAAACATGCCCAAATTGTGGTGGCAAATTAACAGTACGTGAAGATGACAAACCCAAGTCAGTTAAAAGAAGATTTAAAATCTTTAAAGAAAATAATGAACCAATTGTTGATTTTTATGAAGAAATGAGTGTACTTTCTCGGGTTGACGGTACCCCAAGCCCAGAAGAAATAAGGGAAGAAATACGAAAGGTTCTCTAAATCTAATATAATCAAGGAAGGACGGACCTTCCTGAAGGTCCGTCCTTCCTTAAAAGACAAATATGACTATAAATATTAAATCTAAACAAGAACAAGAAGCAATGCGCCAAGGTGGTCAAATACTTGCACGTATTCTTATAGAATTAAAAAATAAATGTGTTCCTGGAGTCAAAAGAAAAGAGTTAGACGAACTTGCAAAAAGGCTTTGTCTCAAATATCATGTGAAGCCATCTTTTTTTAATTATGGAGGGTATCCTGCGGCTCTTTGTGTTTCTTTGAACACTGAAGTTGTTCACGGTATACCAACCGATGAAGTGATCCAGGTAGGTGATTTAGTTTCACTTGATATGGGTGTTTTATATGCAGACTTCCATACTGATTCTGCTCTCAGTTTTGTATGTGGGAGTGAAGGGGCCAAGGAACAAAATAAGCTTATAAGAACAACCGAAAGATCATTTTATGCCGGAGCGTCTCTTATTAAGGATGGGGTTAGATTAGGCGATATCTCAGCTAAAATACAAGAAACTGCAGAAAAAGAAGGTTATGGAGTTATAAGAATGTTAGTTGGACACGGTATTGGCAAAGAAGTTCATGAAGACCCACATGTTCCAAATTATGGTGAAAAAGGGACTGGTCCAATATTAAAAACAGGAATGACTATCGCAATAGAACCAATGCTTACTATGAGTGGCTGTATTGATGTTGCTCTTTCAGAAGATAAGTGGACATATTTTACAGATGATAACTCATTAGCTTCCCATTATGAACATACTGTGCTTGTAACCGATGACGGTTATGAAATTTTGACAGAACTCAAATAGTATTGACTTTTATATAAATATATGTTAAATTACTTAGTTCACTTTGTGGACAAGTAACTTGAATTCGAAACCAACGCGATCAATATCCAATACGTTCAAGGGAGGAATAATGATTATCTGGGAAGCTTGGCTAACGGGACCGCTTGTCTTGGCTATCATTGCCCTTATCATTGTGGCGCTGATGGCACTAATGACGTATTCGAAAGGAACTGCAAAGGGGTTTCTGATAACAGCTGCTGTGGTTGTAGCTCTTATCGCATTCTTCCTTACGCCTCTACTCTGGTCTGGCTATCACCAAGGAGGTACCGTCACTGCCATTTACGAAGAAGTCGTCGTGGCAGAATTTGAGGAAGTGCCGGTGGCTCTTCCCCCAACTGACCTTGGAATAGAGGTCGGTGACACCGTTTTTGTCTTCACGGATAAAAATGGTGTGCCCAAGATAGCTGAGTTTCGGCGCAAGAAGTAACCTCAATGCGTTTTGGGTTTCGAATTTGGTGGGTGGGGGAAGGAGCAATCCAAACCTCACCCACCACAATCACTAATCTTCAGATAATATTTATAGATTCTGAATCCCTGGGCGAGTCCGCCTCGGGCCAGCCAAATTCAGAATGACAATGAATAAAATCTGCAGGTTAGTTACTGCAGTGTAACTTGAATATACACCCGAGAAAAATGGGGGGGAAAATGAGCTCAAGAATGTCAGAAAGAAGGGCTGCGGCTTTAACAGCCGCAGTCGAAGCTGTCTATAACATATTCATCATCTCTATCATCGTAGCTCTGATATTTATACAGATGTCAGACAGGGTGCACGATGTTCTAACGGGCGCAGTTCTACTGGGAATCTACCTCGACAGGAAGGTGAACTGAAATGCTGCGTCTGCCTTGTGGCATCATGGTAGAGCCTGGTATGACTCAGGCTGATCTTCTGGCAATGCCAGAGGTTAAAGAACTAATTCACAAAGGCGCCTATGATCGTTCCATGAGGACGTATAAAAGTCTTCTGGAAAGAGACGGCGAAGATAGTGCATATTGGGACTCGCTTGATGACTACAACTGCACCTCCATGGAGTTGCAGACGGAGATCATTCACAGGGTCCGGAACTGCGCGATTAGCTATGCAGAGCGCAAGCTCGAAGAGCGAGCAAGTATCGAGATTATGGACCTTGTTTGGCAGCAGATGAGCCGTGATCCCGACGTAATGTTCGGAGATTCTTATCCGGACGAGTACGATTACGACGAGGCCTACTCAATGGCCCCTGGTCTAGAGCCGCGATATGCGGCAGACTGCACCGACTGCAGGAACCCAAACCCTAAGTCGTGCTCAGCTTGCCACATGTTCGACTGAACCATCTCTCGGGTGAAAACGTGCGCGGACCTCGTTCCGCGCACATCACCTAATCTTCAAATCAAATTGAACAATAAAATTGTACAAAGATTTGCAGATTAGACTAATAGCCTTTGAGCTAATTCTAAGCTGCAAGTAGCTTTACTCAGAAAATGTCCCGGAAGGGATCAACTCAGGGAGGGCATTATGAACGATGAAAGTGCACGCGAGCTTGGGCTTCTAGGGTTCAACCGTTTGGACACAAGGACACTGATTTTCACGTCCTGTCACATGCTTGAGGAGGCAGGTTATTCGGGTGCCTTTTCTGGGCCCGTGATCAATGAGATAGAACGACGCCACGAGATCGTCGTGGTGAAGAAGAAATCCCCAAGGGTCTTCTTCGAGGTTATCCACGAACTTGTGGACGCCGCGAAGGATGATTCACTGCCCCCTGACTCGCTCCTTAAGCGGGTCAGGGATCAGAAATTTCTCTTGGGGAAGATCCGGGAGTCGAACGGTGAGCTCATGCGCTCGCCGAATCACAACTCAACTAAGGTTATGCCTTATACAGGCTAACCACAAGACGATCAGTTGAGTACGGTGGGTGGGGAACGGAGCAATCCGAACCTCACCCACCACAATCACTAATCTTCAGATAAAATCCTTTTGTCATTCTGAACTTGATTCAGAATCTATAAACAAAATGAACTATCTGCAGGTTAATTACTGCAGTGCAACTTGAATAAGTCGACATACATCGATACCCAGACGGGAGTGATTAGTATGGACGCCATAATATCGGCATTTGTAATACTGGGGATTTTCTTTCTCGTATTAGTCACTCTTTTTATAGTGATAACTGGAGGGCTAATCATAGATTACGAACTATCTCGTCGGGAACTCGTAAAACAGATCATCTTTGAGACAGATTTTCTGCAAACTCTCTTAATGAGAGCGAAACAGAAATGTCAGGATGGTATGGATGAGATTTCGGCATGGGACGAATCGTACGAGGAGCTTTTCTCTCGTTACTACAAACTCGCGGTTTATGATATTATGGGTGGTTCGGAAGAACCATTCATAGTTTCTCTTAAGGCTGCGAGTGCAACTGTTGAGAACTATGTGTTGATGCGAGTGGCAAGATCCCCTATAAACGAAGATAACTGAGGTATATCATGAAGAAGGTACTGCTTGAGAGAGTAGTTGTAGAAGAGGATGGGCAAGACAACATTTTCAGCAGAACTGAGGATTACAGTGTTGATCCCGAAGAAGTGGGGCAAGTGATTGATGCAGGAACCTTTTACTACAATGGGCTCGACATGCCAAACGAGAGTAGCTATCTCATTCTCAAGGGCATCCCCATTCCAAAGGGTCCAGAACTGAAGGTACGTGTCGACGGCTCAGTCAAAGAAGTCGTTGCAAGGCTTAACTCGGTGTACTCGCAAGATGCTAACTGAAGGTGTTCTTGTTGAATCGCACTATGGTGTCGCTCTGTTCACAGAGTGGCACCAGCTTTACCTAATCTTCAGATAATATTTATACTAGATTCTGAATCAAGTTCAGAATGACAATAGATAAAATCTGCAGATTAGTTACTGCAGTGCAACTTGTAAAAACAGATCAAAAAACACAGAAGAAACCTGGGAGGGGAGAATACTTCTGTGTGAAGTGTACAAATACGATGATTGGAGAGAAATGGCAAGAGCAGGAGTTACCTCATCACTCTTGAAGAGAGTGAACACGACTAACAACCGCCTTGAAACGGTTGTCACCCTCGCCGAGTTGGCGAAGGAGGCAGGTGTTTCACTTGAGCTCAATCGAGAGACGATCAAAGAGCTCGAGATGTACATCGCAAGTCATGAACAGAGTGACTGCGAAGATGTTTGCGGCTGTTTCGTCGAGATGGTCGAGGAGGTCAAGAAGCTTGTGGACACCCCTCCGGATAGTATCGAAGAGTTGTTCGAGGCTACATCGAAGGTTGCCAGCTTGAGGGGCATCGAGCAAGTCATTCTCTCTCAGTTGACATCTCGAAGTGCGATCGTTACGAAAGTTCTCGGGATGATCAACGATGAGGACGGCTACATGGGCTTGGAGAGGCTTCTCGAGGTCGAGTACGGCGTCGCTGCCCAAGTTGTCATGGCGGGGTCCGACAAGGCAATGGCCCTTCAGGCCATTACCGATGTTTGCCGCGATGGCTATCCTTTCTCCCTTGAGGATTACTTCAAGGTTCAAGGTGCAGAGGTGATGGTTATCGCCTCTCAGCACAAGCTCTATCCTTGGATCGTGGCTCTCAAGGATGCCATCTACCATGGTAACCTCGAGAGTTTCAAGGTTCTGCTGAAGGAGGCAGGCTGGAGCTTGCACAAGCTTCCGCAGAAGCCGAAGGAGTACACGACTGTGGCCGGCGACAAGTAGACCAACAACACGATCTGTTAGACACGGCGGGCTAAGGAACGGGGAAACCCGAACTTTAGTCCGCCATTTTCATTTATATTTGTCATATTGAATCTATCGGGCTGTCATCCTGAATGAATATGAAGGATCTATTATTAGATTCTTCGCTCCGCTCAGAATGACATTTGGGGGAAAAGAGAATAACAAATAAAATAAACTACTTTTAATTTGTATACCAAATGTATATAATCTACTTAGCTTATGACTCAAAAAGAAGAAATCTTTGTCGGTATTGATATTGGATCATCAAAAATATCCACTGTAATTGCAAAAAGAGAGGGGGATGAACACCTTTCTATTATTGGAGTTGGAAAATCTTCGATGACTGGCCTTAAAAAAGGGGTGGTCACAGAAATAGAAGAAACCGTTTCTGGGATATCTGAATCTATCGAAATCGCCGAAAGAATGGCTGGAGTTGAAATTGATAGCGCTTCAGTAAATATTAATGGCGCTGGGATTTCTTCTATAAATTCAAATGGTATTGTTGGCGTTGGACGAGCTGACCAACAAATTACATCAGAAGATGCCGCAAGAGCTCAGGATGCTGCCCAAGCGGTCCAAATATCACCAAACAAGGAGATATTACACGTTTTCCCAAGAACCTATAAAGTCGATGACCAAGAAGGGATTAAAGACCCAGTTGGGATGACAGGAATACGTCTTGAAGTAGAAACACATATTGTTGCAGTTTCTTCTCAGGCAGTTAGAAATCTTGATAAATGTCTTTCACAGGCTGGTGTTAAGGTTCAGGATATGATCGCTACTCCTATAGCTGCATCAAAAGCAATCGCTAAAAAAAGACAGATAGATTTGGGTTGTGCAGTAGTTGATATTGGTTCTGCAACAACTGGAATATGTGTTTATGAAGACGGTGAACTGCTTTATACGACTGTTTTACCTATCGGAGGTCTCCATATAACAAATGATGTTGCAATTGGGCTTAGAACCTCTATAGATATTGCAGAGAAAGTAAAAGTTCGGTTTGGTCACTCATTCCATAAAGATGTTTCAGAAAAAGATAAAGTAGATCTTTCGGCAATAGATATAAAAGAAGAAGGAATTGTTTCAAGGCGTCACATTTCGGAAATTATTGAAGCAAGAATTGAAGAAATCCTTAAAATGGTTCGAGAAGAATTTAAAAAAATTGGACACGAATCTTTACTCCCTGCTGGGGTTATCTTAACTGGGGGGACAACAAATTTACCTGGCCTAGAAGAAAAGGCTAAACAAGTACTTAAATTACCTGTCGAGATAGGGAAACCTCATAATTTGTTTGGTATTACTGATAAAGTTTATGACCCTATAATGAGTGTTGCAACTGGTCTTGTACTCTATAACTTTGAAGAATCTAATAATAGTGGTAGACGAGGTCCCGTAGGAGATAATATTTTTAATAATATAATCTCTTTTCTAAAAAAGATATTTAAAATATTTTTACCATAATTGTATAACTTTAGTACTCTGTATTTGACACATTTATTAATATTTTATCTATAAAATAAATAAAGCTCTAAGATTGATTGTGGATAACTCTGTAGTTTTTAAGAAATTTATTCATATCTTGTACAATAGAATTGTTCAAAGATAAAAAGGGTTTACAAATGAGTACAAATTCAATACACTAAGTCTAGTATAAACAAACTTTAACTCAGGGGTTTGTACTATATAGTAGTACAGGATTTAGGAGATCAAATGGCAGAAATCAAACCAGAAATGGAAACATTTGCCCGCATTAAAGTGGTGGGTATTGGTGGTTCCGGTGTAAACGCAGTTAATCGTATGATTGACGCGGGTGTTCGTGGTGTAGAATTTGTTGCAATTAACACAGATGCGCAATCATTACATCATTCAAAGGCTCGAAAAAAGGTTCATATAGGTAAAAACTTAACTCGTGGCCTTGGTGCTGGTGCTGATCCTGAAGTTGGTCTTAAAGCTGCTGAGGAAGATGCTGAACTTATTAAAGAAGTGCTTAAAGGCGCAGATATGGTCTTTGTCACTTGTGGTATGGGTGGTGGAACAGGGACAAAAGCTTCTTCTGTTGTAGCTTCTTTAGCTAAAGAAATAGGTGCTCTAACAGTTGGAGTTATTACAAAGCCTTTCTCTTTTGAGGGTGAAAGACGTAAAAGAGTTTCTGAAGAAGGAATTGATCTTTTACATGATAAGGTTGACACACTTATTACTATTCCAAATGATCGCCTGTTGCAGATAATTGATCGAAAAACATCACTTTTAGAAGCGTTTGGTATTGTAGATGATGTTCTAAGACAAGGTATCCAGTCTATTTCTGACTTAATCACTGTAAACGGTCTAATTAATGTCGACTTTGCTGACGTAAAAACTATTATGTCAAATGCAGGTAGTGCGTTAATGGGAATTGGACGTGGTTCAGGAGATAATAGAGCAGTTGACGCCGCAAAACAAGCTATAAACTCTCCATTGCTTGAACTATCAATAAATGGGGCTAAAGGTGTTCTATTTAATGTTACAGGGGGTGCAGATCTTGGAATGTTTGAAATCGATGAAGCAGCTAAGGTAATTACTCAAGCAGCTGATCCTCAAGCAAATATCATTTTTGGTTCTGTAATTGACCCTGAAATATCTAACGAAATTAGAATTACTGTTATTGCAACCGGTTTTGCTGGTATTGAAAAAACATCTGTTCCTTCAAATTCAGTAACAACTGGTCTTGATGCGGATGAAGATGATAATGATTTCTTTGGAGGTGGAACAACAACACCCGTCGAAGATAAAAAAGATGATGCATTTGATGATTTAGAAATCCCAGCCTTTATTCGAAAAAGAATGGAATAAGGTACCTTGCTTTAATTCTAATTTTCAAATTTTAAATTCTAAAATCAAAAATAAATATTAAAAAAACAGACGTAATGAACGTCTGTTTTTTTAAAAGTATATTTAATTATCTAAATATTATTATGCCTGTAATTACTGAAATATATATAAATATCCAAATAGTACAGTTCACAATTAAAGGTAATTCTTTGTGAGCAACACTATAAACGAACCAAAAACCATTGAAAGTGGCCCAAGCTATCCAAGTAATTAGATTTATTCCTTCTACATCATGAGTAGTCCAAATTTGCCAAACCTGAGGGAGGGTAAATAGTGGACTTAATATACCAATAACTAAGACCATTCTATCTAATCTTTTTACAGATTTTTTAGAATGCAGAAGATCAAATTTTTTCTGGTTTTTTATATAGTGATGAGTGTAATGATGATGACCTAAATTCATATACTCAGTATACACGATATAAAATAATTATTATATTACAATTTTATAATTTAATTCTTAAAATAATGGAGTGATTTTATCCACAATGGTTGTATAAATAGTTATCAACAATCGATTTTTTGGCTCTATTTCGGTTAAAAATATTTTTGTATACGTGTGGAAAAGAAAGAGCTTGACACGCTATATATGGTGTAGGTATATAATGATTGAGCACTATATATGGGGGTGCTTATAACCTCTTAAATGGGTCTCACCTATCTTGGGGAGACCCTAAAGAGCAAAAAGGAACAAAATGAAATGTCCAAAATGTAGTTCGGAAGAACTAAAAGTAAATGAGAAGCGAGACCTCCCAGTAGATGCAGCCATAAGAAGGCGCCGGGAGTGTAATAAGTGTGGGCACAGGTTCACTACATATGAAAGGATAGAAGCATCTCTCATAAATGTAGTAAAAAAAGATGGTTCTTTGGAACTTTATAATAAAGATAAAATGTCTTCAGGAATTCATAAGGCACTTAAAAAACGCCCAATTGATCCTGATAAGTTAGAAGAATTAGTTGATTCAATTGATCATGAAATTCGAGAAAAATCTGGTGGAGAAATAAAGAGTACAGAAGTTGGGGATATAGTAATGAACCGCTTAAAAGAGGTTGATCCGGTGGCTTATCTGAGATTCGCGAGTGTTTATAAGGCATTTCAGGATGTAGAAGCCTTTACACGTGAAGCTGAAAAAATATCTGATAATATAAAGTGCACAATAACTAAATAATATTAAAAGTCATACTTAATAATTTCTAGAATCTAGGTTCAGGAATAAACAAAAGTAGACAATAAAAATTAGGGGGAAGAGAAGTGGCCAAAAAAACTGAAAATCAAGAAAAACAAGAAACGCTTGCAATCGGAAAAAAATATACCGAGAGAAAGCCTTTTGATAAGATAATTAAACGCGATGGTAAAATTGCAAAATTTGAGTTAGAAAAAATTACACTTGCCCTTACTAAAGCCGGTGAGGCGACGGGTGAATTTAATCAAAAAATTGCTGGGAAATTATCAGAACAAGTTTCTGCTCATCTTCATCGTCAGTTTGATGCCCACAACCTTCCAACGGTTGAAAAAGTACAGGATGTTGTTGAACACATCCTAATGGATTCTGTTTTTGAAGAAACTGCAAAATCATATATTGTTTACCGAAGACAACATGAAAATTTAAGGAAGGCAAATCTTTTAGATTCAGCGGTTTTAATGGAAGATTACCTTTCTCAGGGAGATTGGAAAGTCAAAGAAAACTCAAATATGACTTACTCTCTCCAGGGACTTAATAATTATGTTTCTGCACAAATTACAGAAAAATATTGGCTCGATAAACTTTATCCAAAAAATATCAAAGAAGGACATCTTAATGCAGATTTACATATCCATGATTTAGGTTATCTATCAACCTATTGTTGTGGTTGGGATCTTAAAGAACTAATTATTCGTGGGTTTGGTGGAGTACCGGGGAAAATTACATCAAGACCTCCAAAACATATAAAGGCGATGCTTAACCAATTAGTAAACTTTATGTACACAATGCAAGGAGAATCCGCTGGGGCACAAGCGGTTTCTAGCTTTGATACTTTAGTTGCTCCTTTTGTAAGATATGACAACCTTGATTATAAACAAGTAAAACAGGCAATGCAGGAATTCGTTTATGGTATGAATATTCCAACCCGGGTTGGTTTCCAAACTCCTTTTACTAATATCACAATGGATTTGACCCCAGTAGGGGAACTTGCTAATGAAAATGTTGTAGTTGGTGGGGAAGTTAAACCTGAAAAATATAAAGATTTTCAAAAAGAGATGGACATGATTAACGAGGCTTTTGCAGAGGTTATGCTTGAAGGGGATGCGCAAGGTAGAATTTTTTCATTCCCAATCCCAACTTACAACATTACCAAAGATTTTAATTGGAATAATCCAGTTTTAAAATC
The DNA here is from genome assembly GCA_041737595.1 of Patescibacteria group bacterium. Lineage (GTDB taxonomy): Bacteria > Patescibacteriota > CPR2 > UBA1875 > UBA1875 > JBGSRK01. The sequence continues at coordinate 40,416 of JBGSRK010000013.1, read as the reverse complement.
TGTTTGGGAAATGACGGCAAAATATGGAATTCCATATTTTTCTAATTTTATTAATTCTGACATGTCACCAGATGATGCACGTTCAATGTGTTGTAGATTAAGACTTGATAACCGAGAATTAAGAAAACGTGGTGGTGGTTTATTTGGTTCAAACCCACTAACTGGCTCTGTTGGGGTTGTTACTATAAATATGCCTCGGCTTGGATATTTAGCAAAAAATGAAAAAGATTATTTTGAAAGACTCACATATTTAATGGACATATCAAAAGAATCACTTGAGATTAAGAGAAAAATTCTTGAAAGATATATGGAGGGTGGTCTTTACCCATTTGCACGTTATTATTTAGTTGATATAAAAAAGAGATTTGGAAGATATTGGGCAAACCACTTTTCAACAATTGGGCTTTTAGGAATGAATGAATCAATTACAAACTTTTTAGGTAAAAAAGAAGATATTACTACAAAAAAAGGACATGCATTCTCTATTAAAGTGATGAATTTTATGCGAGATAGAATCGCCGGTTATCAAGAAGAGACTGGGAATATTTATAATCTTGAGGCCACACCTGGGGAAGGCACAACTTATAGATTTGCTAAAAGAGACACAGAACAGTATAAAGATATTTTGGTTGCGAACGATGAGGCATATCGAACCCTAAACGCAAAACCTTATTACACTAACTCAACTGCTCTTCCTGTTGGTTTTACTGATGATATTTTTGAGGCACTTGATCTCCAGGATGGGCTCCAAACATTATACACAGGTGGTACGGTTTTACACGGATTTATTGGTGAAAAACTTGATGATGTAGAAGCAGTAAAAAATCTTATTCGAAAAATTGCTGAAAATTATCACTTGCCTTACTTTACTATTTCTCCAACATTTTCTGTTTGCCCAACTCATGGTTATCTTGCAGGAGAACATAAATTTTGTCCGATTTGTGATCAAGAAATTGGATGGAACGAACAATTAGATTTATTAAGTAATAAAAAGAAAAAAGTAAAAATTAAAAGTTAATGTGTCATTCCCGCGAAAGCGGGAATCTAGATTCCGGAATAAAACCGGAATAAAAAGGGAGGAGCCTAAGATGACAAACCAAGAATTAAACGCGCTAGAAGCGCAAAGAACGCCTTGTGAGGTCTATTCAAGAGTTGTTGGTTATATCAGACCAGTACAACAATGGAATGAAGGTAAGCAAGCAGAATTTGCCGACAGAACAGAATTCAGTGTTTGCGATTGCGAATAGAGGTTTTGTCATCCTGAACTTGATTCAGGATCCACTGTTTTATTAATATAGATTCCGGATCAAGTCCGGAATGACGAGGTATAGCTGTGCGATTAGGTGGCCTTGTTAAATCATCTCTTATAGATTATCCATCTCGAGTTTCTTGTGTTGTTTTTACACAGGGCTGTAATTTTAGATGTGGTTTTTGCCATAATCCAGATTTAATCCCTTCTTACTCTGCCACAGGGTCGGACCCTGTGTTTGCAGGGTCCGACCCTGATAAAGGAAACCTCTCAGAAATTGAATTCTTTGAATTTCTTGAGAGTCGAAAGGGAAAATTAGATGGAGTTGTTATTACTGGTGGTGAGCCGACTATCCAAATTGATTTGGAAAATTTTATTGCAAGAATAAAAGATCATGGTTTTTCTGTAAAACTTGATACTAATGGGGGAAACCCAGTTGTACTTAAAAGATTAATTGATTCTGAAATGATAGATTTTGTGGCGATGGATATAAAAGGTCCTTTAAAGAAATATTCTCAGATATCACGATTTGATGATGTTGGAAAAATTAAAGAGAGTATCGATATTATTATAAAATCTGGGTTACCTCACGAATTTCGAACAACAGTTTTACCTGCCTTTCATGAAATTTCTGATTTTATGGAAATGGGGGAATTAATAAAAGGTGCCCAAAGATACACAATCCAAGGGTTTCGAGATGAAGTTACTTTTGATAAAACTTTACTTGGGACTGATAAATTTAAGAAAGAAGATTTAGAAGAAATTGCAGATACTATGAAAAAATATGTCACAGAAGTAAATATTAGAGAAAATTTTTAAAATATTTGAATTATTTTTTTTAAAAAAAAGAGGCCCGACGGAATAACCGCCGGGCCACCCTTGCCCCACAATTCTACACACCTTGCGGCGGTGAAATGCTGACCCGGGATTTACGTGCGCACTTTGGCGCAAGGGTCAATAGCGACTGCGACGGCTGTGCCGTATGTGTCGCCGGGACATTCTCGAACGAGCGTAACTTCTCAAGTAGCACACCCTTGAAAAAGCGTGTACCAAAGAGGATTTTTGGTGGGTTTACTCCCTGCTCGTATCGATTCTAAGGTGCTTGGAAGTGACAGCTCACCGCCCTGGCTCGGCTTGCTTCACTTCCGGGTTCATTACACTATCCTCCTCGGTAATTTCCAGGGGAACGGCAGCTAGTGCCGTGGAGTTTCTAGCGGAGAAAGTCGATTTAGGGCTCGACTCTCTCCCTGGTCATTTCGTGCAATGGGCTTCGGGATGAGCTTTTTCTCGGGTCTTGCCATGCTACAATCAGTCCAACCGTCTGTTTTGTCCAAGAGTGTGACCTGCACTCTAGAACTATGATTCCGCTCCCACGACACCCTAATGTCGCATTCAAGGGGAGGGTTGCCGCCCGAAGGCGAACACTTTAGTGGCCTATCGCCACTTATTCTTTTTTTATTGCGCTGTCGATATTATATTTATTTTCTTTTTTTTCGGGGTCGACAGCATTGCCCCATACCTTTTTAGTTTTTCCTCAGTTTCCTGAGGAAGGTACATGACTACTCAAACGAGGTGGGTCACGTTGTGGCTCGAAGCCACTGAGTTTAAAGACCCTTTACGGTTACCTGCCGGTGTAGTCTCACCTTGGCAGATATGTTATCACAAAATGTAGTTATTGTCAATGGGTTTAATTTATATTTAGAAGGTGTAAAATATTTATAATGATAGTCAAAGTATTTACAAAAGAAAATGGTCCAGAAATGCGAGAAGCAAAAGAGTTTGGTTCTAAATTAGAAACAGACGGATATTCAGTTGAATATCTAGATATTGAAGAGGAAAAAACATCATCACAGATTGAACTTTATGATGTATATTCATTCCCAACTTTCATTATTGTAAGAGATGATGGATCAGAAGTTGAAAGATGGCGGGGTGTTATTCCAATAGCAGGTGATATAAAGAATTTTTTAAATCAATAATATTCTCAAAATGATTATATGAAAATAACTGTTAAGGCACATCCAAAATCAAAATTTGAAAAAGTTATTGAATACGAAGGTATTTATAATTGCTATTTTAACGTTTCTCCTAGTGGCGGTCGAGCAAATATAAAAGTGGTTGAAATGCTTTCGGGATTCTTTAAAGTCCCGAAATCTAATATTGAAATAATTATTGGTAAAACGTCAAAAGAAAAAGTAGTTGGAATAAAGGGAATTTAGTTGTAAAATACATTTAAAGCATTTGAGTGACTATCAATCACAAGCTCTGAGAAGAAATAACCTGTCATCGCGAACAAAGTGTGGCGATCTAGATTGCTTCGTCGCAAGCTTCTCGCAATGACGTTAAATTAGAACTCAGCGTAAGACTAACGTAAAAGTCAAAATTAAGTTCCACTATTGAGATGGTACCTTCGCCAACAGGCGGATCTCAAGAAGTGGTTTTTTTATAAGGAGTATATGGAATTTAACGATTTACTAAAATTTATTAAAAACGAAAACGAACGCCTCATCTCTAATTACTATAGTGATTATGATGAGGATAAACTTAAATTCTCTGCAACAGTTAAGTTGGTTGAAGAAGTCGGAGAATTATGTTCACAGGTTTTAAAAAAATGTGGTAAACAACGATCAGAAAAATTAAAAAACAATAAACATGAAGAAATAGAAAGTGAAGTTGCAGATGTCCTTATAACAACCTTAATTCTTTCAGAACTAGTTGGGGTTGACCCTCAGAAGGCATTGAGTGATAAAATTAAAAAAATTGAAGGTCGGTACGATAAATATGGTAAAGAGATAAAATTATGAGTTTTAAAAAAGCTGAATCGCGAGTAAATTTTCCTGAACTTGAAGAGAAAGTTTTAGAATTTTGGGATAAAAATAAAATATTTGAAAAATCTATTTCAGAAAGACCAAAATCAAAGTCATTTAATTTTTATGATGGACCGCCGTATGCGACCAATATGCCACATTTTGGGAATATTCTTGCTGGTTTAATTAAAGACGTAATTCCTCGTTATAAAACGATGCAAGGCTTTCGAGTCGAACGTATTTGGGGTTGGGACACTCATGGTTTACCAATTGAAAATATTGTTGAAGAAGATCTCGGTTTTAAATCCAGAGACGAAATATTTGAGTACGGAGTTGATAAATTTAATGAAAAGTGTCGCTCAAAGGTTTTTGGTTATGTTGAAGCCTGGAAAAATGTTATTGCAAGAACGGGTCGCTGGGCAGATATGGAAAATGCATACATCACAATGGATAAAAATTATATGGAATCTATTTGGTGGGTTTTTTCAGAACTTTGGAATAAAGATTTAGTCTATGAAGGCCATAAGGTTATGCCTTATTGTCCACGATGTTCAACTGGACTTTCTAGTTTTGAAGTAAGTGAAGGTGGGTATAAAGATAAAACTGATAAAGCAGTTACAATTAAGTTTGAACTTGAGGATGAGAAGGGTACATATTTTCTTGCCTGGACAACAACACCATGGACACTCCCTGGTAACCTGGCGTTAACCGTTGGTGGGAAAATTGATTATGTAAAAGTAGAGGAAGTTAATAGCGGCGAGAAGTATATTTTAGCTAGGGATGCCCTAGGTGTTGGTCGAACATTAGATCTGATGATTTTACCCGAGCTCGGAGGCCCAACAGTTTATGTTGACTCAAATAAGGAGACCGAAAAGCAAGTTGGCTATAAGCTAATAGCTGAATTTAAGGGCAAAGACCTGGTTGGTAAAAAATACAAACCACTTTTTGGTTATTATGAAAAAGCACAACTTTTGGAAAAAACAAATGGGAAATCTTTTGAAGTAATTTCTGGTGACTTTGTAACCACCGAAGATGGGACTGGAATTGTTCACACTGCACCTGCTTTTGGTGAAGACGATGCAATTGTCGGACAGAAATTTGGTATCGACTTTTTTATGCCTGTTGATGAGCTTGGTCATCTTACGGCTGAAACCGATTATGATGGTATGAGTGTAGTTGATCCAAAAACTAACGAAAAAATTATTGAAGATTTAGGAGATAAAATAATTAAGGTTGAAGATTATACCCATCCATATCCTTATTGTTGGCGTTGTGATTCACCTTTAATTTATAGGGCAATAGATAGTTGGTTTATTAATATTGATAAAATTCGTGATAAGGTTCTTGCGAACAATAAAAAAGTTCATTGGGTCCCAGAATTTGTTGGGAAAAACCGTTATGCAAAAATGGTAGAAACCGCCCCAGATTGGAATATCTCACGAAACCGTTTTTGGGGGGTCCCAATTCCTGCCTGGAAGTGCGATTGTGGAGAAATAAAAGTTTTTGGTAGTATTTCTGAATTAGAAAAAGCAACCGGCAAAAAAATCGATGATATTCATTTACATAAAATTCAAGATATTGATATTAAATGTAAATGTGGAGAAACTGCAAAATTATCTGGTGAAATTTTAGATGTTTGGTTCGATTCTGGCTCGATGCCATATGGTAAGCTTCACTATCCTTTTGAAAACAAAGAACAATTTGCTCGAGAATTTCCAGCAGATTTTATTGCAGAAGGGATTGACCAGACCCGAGGTTGGTTTAGGTCACTTATGGTTCTTGGAACAGCTCTTTTTGATAAATCCCCGTTTGATAATGTGGTTGTAAATGGGATTGTGCTTGCTGAAGATGGTAATAAAATGTCTAAAAGTAAAAATAATTTTACTGATCCAATGATTCTTATGAATAGGTTTGGAGCAGATGCAATGAGATTTTATATGATGGGATCAACGGCAGTAAAAGCAGAAGATACAAAATTTTCTGACAAGGAGGTAGACGAAGTTTTAAAAAAGGTAATCTTGAGACTTTGGAATTCTTACAGCTTTTTTACGATGTATGCAAGTTTAGATGATTTTAAACCAACTCGCCTCGATTCGGCGAAGCGGGCCGGAAAATTGAACTCTAAAAATTTGCTCGACAAATGGATGCTTTCAAAAGTTAACACATTAATCGCAGAAGTTACGGAATCGCTTGAAAAATATGATATTTCACTTGGTGCTAGACATCTTTCAGAATTTTTAGATGAACTTTCAAATTGGTATATTCGTCGCTCAAGAAAACGATTTTGGAAATCAGAAGATGATAATGATAAGCTTGCGGCATATGAAACCTTATATTTTTCACTTACGACTTATATAAAATTGCTAGCGCCATATATGCCATTTGTTACAGAAGAAATGTATCAAGGACTTGTTAGAGATATTGATAAAAAATCTTCTAAATCCATCCATCTTACAAACTGGCCAAAAGAAGACAAAAAGGCAATTGATGCAGGGTTAGAAGAACAAATGATATTAGTAAGAAAGATAGTAGAGGCAGGTCTTGCGGAAAGAAATGAAAAGGGGATCAAAGTTCGTCAGCCGTTGGCCTCGCTTGAAGTCACCTCAAATATTAATAAACTCCCAGACGATTTAATTAATATAATACTTGAGGAGGTAAATCTTAAAACTCTTAAGCTTAAGAAGGGGAGTGATTTTAAAACCTTACTTGATATAAAAATTTCACCTGAGCTAAAGGCCGAGGGTATGGCCCGTGACTTTATCCGCTCTATTCAGGATGGTCGTAAAAAAGCTGAGTTTAATGTTGAGGACAGGATTGAAACATTTTGGGAAACTGTGGACCCAGAAATTGCGCATGCGATTGAATCTCAATCAAAATATATTGCACATGAAACCCTATCAGTTAAATTTGAACGCGGAGTTTCTTCGTCTACTTATAATGAATCCGTAAAACTTGACGGGAAAGAAATCACATTCGGAATATCCGTTAAAAAGTAACATAATTATTTTATATCTCTTTATTATTTAATATCTCTTCCCCGTGTTTCTTATATAAAACTAATCTACATAAACACGTCACTAAAGTGAAGTACATAATGTGCTTATGTTTTGAATATGTTTGTATAAAAAATAATAATAATTTATTAGATTACTCGGGAAATATTTATAAAAATGTAGTATTCTTATTAAGTAAACAATTTTATAAATTATAAATAAGATTAACATTATTTTGTTTAGATTTATTAAAATTGATTATTAGTCTGATATAAAACTATGAAAAATATAATATTTAGATTTTTTAAAAATTATGATTGGTTCTTGCTTGCGGCAACGATATTTTTATGTGCCATTGGGCTTGCTGTCTTGTTTTCAACTACTTACGATTTGAACGTAAAATCTGAAGCTACAAGACAGGTTTTTAATATGATAATCGGTTTTTCAGGACTTTTAGTTTTATCAAGGGTTGATTACCGTATCTTTAAATCATATACAGGTATTTTATATATTTTACTTATTATTATGCTTCTTTCTGTACAATTTTTTGGTAAAACGGCCAATGAGGCTCAGCGATGGATTGATTTAGGATTTTTCCAATTTCAGCCGTCGCTTCTTTCACAGTTTTTAATGGCGATAATACTTGCTAAATATTTCTCTGAAAATTATGAAGAGTTGCAGAAACCTTGGCCAATTATTAAATCTGCAATATATGTAGGTATCCCCGCCGTTTTGGTTTATTTTGAACCAAATCTTGGGACCGCAATTGTATTTATATTTATGTGGGCAGTAATGCTACTTGTTTCTAATGCAAAAAGAATTTATTTAGCACTTGTTGCAATTGTAGGACTCGCATCACTACCGGTTATCTGGACTCTTTTACATGACTACCAAAGACAAAGAGTTTTGACTTTTCTTAACCCGACCGCCGATCCCCAGGGAGCAGGTTGGAATGTTTCACAGGCTCTTATCGCGATAGGTTCGGGACAGTTTTGGGGGCGAGGTCTTGGGCACGGGACTCAATCACAATTAAATTTTATACCATATAAACATACTGATTTTATTTTTGCTGCAATGGCAGAAGAAATGGGTTTTCTCGGTGTGTCTGTTGTAATCGGCCTTTTTACACTTCTTTTTTACAGAGGAATAAAAATTGCAGTACTTGCTCGAGATTTTTTTGGTACTTATCTTTCAATTGGTATTCTTGCAATGTTATTTGTTCATGTTTTTGTTAATATTGGTATGAATCTTGGTCTTTTACCTGTGACTGGCATTCCTCTCCCATTTTTGTCTTATGGTGGGACACCTATAGTTGTTGATCTATTTGCAATTGGAATTTTAGAAAGTATATATTCGCGTTATAAAAAGATAGATTTTTAAGGAGGAAAATGTACGAAGGAAGCGCGGTTGCATTTATAAGTGACGATAAAAAGATTCTTTTACACAATCGGGCCAAAGATGGTAAGAGTCGTTTTGGTGAAAACTGGGGGCTTATTGGTGGTCGCGTAGAAAAAAATGAAACACCGCTTGATGCTCTAAAAAGGGAAATTAAGGAAGAACTCGGTTTCGAGATAAAAGATTCAAAATATATCGCAGATTATTATTCAGAAAAATCAGATCTTCTTGTTCATCTTTTTGTATCTCGTTTCCCCGGGATTGATGCATTTTCTGAAACAGAAGAAGGCGATATTCGCAAAAGCATAAAACTTTTTACTTTAAAAGAAGCTCAAAAAATAAATATGCTTGGACTTGGAAAAAAAATATATTCTGATTTAAATAAACTTGAGTATCTAAAATAATCTTGAAAAGTATCAGATTATCTGCTAATATTATCTAGCGTGAAATTATGACAGAAGAAAAAACAACAAAAACTACTACAAAAAAAGTAGCACCAAAAAAAGAAGTTAAAAAGACCGAAGTAAAAGCTGTTCCTAAAAAAACAGAAAAATCGGATTTATTTGCTGTAATCAAAACTGGTGGGAAACAATATATCGTCGAAGAGGGTAAATGGTATGAATTTGAAAAACTTGATTTAGAAGAGGGAAAAGAGATAATTTTTGATGTCCTTTTAGTTTCAAATGGTGGAACGGTTAAGGTTGGTACTCCGTTAGTTGATGGTGCTAAAGTCACCGGAAAAGTTCTTGAACAATTTAGAGACGAAAAGGTTACCGTTCTTAAATATAAACCAAAGAAAAGATACAAAAAAACCTACGGGCATCGCCAATCACTTACAAAGGTCCAAATTACAAAAATTGCATAAAGAACCCGCTAGAGAGCGGGTTTTTTTTAATATGATAAATATTGACTAAATTTAAAAAATATGATAACATAACCACCTATTGTTGGCTGCGGTGGGTATGCCCCCAATGCCACGGACCTTGGAAGGATGGTAGCAATGAGTTGGATAAGTGATATTCGCAAGAAGAAGCAAGAACGCGCATGGGCCAAGAAGGGTACAATGTCTCGAGAAGAGATATTTACCCACGTAGAAGCAGCGCGAATGCTCGTTGCGAGCAACGTACGGGAGATAAGCTTGGGAAAACTTAAGGTTCTCCCCAGCGACATCAAATTCTCTTGGTCTCCTACTGAGCTTTCAGAAAACAAACTGACAAAGCTCAATGGCATGGAGGTACAGACCAACTTCATGATCGAGACTATGAGAATCGGAGAAACCAGACAACATGTAGCGGGTTATCTTGATGACACAGGAAATTGGTGTGTTCTCGAGATGACACTGTGCAGGAAAGATGATCAGCACCCGCGAGGTGGAACAAGAAGTGAAGTCATGCTTGTAAATGTCACTGAGTGCTCAACAAGACAGGTGAGCGCCCAGACTCTCGTGGAACTTACTGGTACACCTCCGGCAAGACTTCTCTTCCATTTGCGAAACTTGATGTGGGGGTCAGAGAAAAGTAAGAAAAAAGTCGCAGAAAGTCACAAGTATCTTTCTCTGACTCTTGATTGTCTCTCAGACGAAGTGATTGCAAGGAAGGGGCATTACGCCTGAAATCAGCTACAATCGAATAGTAAGGGGGAACAGGGCGGCCTACTGGCTGCCCTTAACCTTTTTAAATTTATCTGTTAGAATATATTAAATATGTACACAAAATATAGAAAACATTTTTTAGACGCATTCAAAAAATCAGATGTGTTTTATGCTACATTTCCTCATCATGTAGAAATAGTCACTCACTGGGCTGAAAAGCTTTGTGATACTCATCCAGAGGCAGATAGAAAAGCCGTCATTATTGCTGCATTATTTCATGATATTGGCCACTTTATTAACGTTAACGGTGAGGATCATGCCGTAGTTTCAGAAAGAGAAGCAATTAAATTTTTAAAAAAAGAAGGTGAGTCTGATGAACTTATTAATAAAGTAGCTCATGCAGTTCGTGCTCATCGGAATTCAGATGTTAAACCTCAAACCATTGAAGCAAAAATTTTGACTTTTTCTGATTCAGCTAGTCATATAACTGCACCAGATGTTTACCTTTATCTTGCAGCTGGAAAATATGGTAAAAAAAGTGCCCTAGAAAAAATAGAGCGAGATTATAGAGATCTATTATTATTCCCTGAAGAGAAGAAAAAACTTGAAGGTATTTATGTTGCCTGGAAAGATGTTGTAAACACATTCCCAGAAGATTTTTATCCATATATTCGTAAAAACGAAGAAAGATCGAAAAACCACAATAAATAGTTTGATGTTTTAAAATGTTTAGCTTTTAGTTAAGTAAGATATTTGTTAGAATATGATTGTGAAAGGGGGACTCGTTCTGTCATTCCGTGCTACGACACGGAATCTATAAAAATAGATTCTGGATCATTCAGCCTAAGGCGGATAAAATGACAAAAAAGATTGCCATGGGCTACTTTGCCCTCGCAATGACATAAACATGGCTAAAAAAATCGCAATTATAAATCAGAAGGGTGGTGTCGGGAAAACAACCACTGCCATAAATCTTGGTGCTTATCTTGCAAAATCAGGTAAGCGGGTTTTAATTTTAGATTTAGATCCACAAGGGAATACAACAAGTGGTCTTGGTTTTTTACATGAAGAAATAAAGGGGTGTGTTTATAATGTTTTAATAGATGGTGCTCCAATTCATCGAGTTAAAAAAGAGACAAAACAAAAAGGTTTACACCTTGCCCCTGCAAGCATTAATCTTGCGGCAGCGGAAGTAGAACTTGTTCCACAACTTGCCCGTGAACATAAATTAAAAACTGCCCTCCTAGAAGCTGATTCTGATTATGATTTTATATTAATAGATAACCCGCCTTCTTTAGGGCTTTTAACCGTTAATGGGTTAGTGGCAGCAGACGCAGTATTAATCCCCGTACAGGCCGAATATTACGCTCTAGAAGGTCTTGGTCAACTACTATCAACAGTAAAAAGAGTTCGCTCTTCATTAAATCCAACATTGGACCTTTTGGGGGTACTTGTTACAATGTATGACAAGAGAACAATACTTTCACGAGAAGTAGAAGGTGAGTTGAAAAAACATTTTGGTGAAAGAGTATTTGATACAGTTGTCCCAAGGAGCATAAGACTTGCCGAAGCTCCAAGTCATGGGAAAACAATTAACGATTATGATATGTTTTCAAAAGGCGCAGTAGCTTATAAAAATTTAGCTAAGGAGGTAATAAAAAGATGTCAGGATTAGGAAAAGGATTAGATGCTCTAATACCAATGGGTGAAAACGGTGATAATAATATTAATTCAAACGAAATACCGTCAGCACTAATTGATGTAAACCCACACCAACCAAGGTCAGTTTTTGGCGAAGAAGAATTAGCTGAGCTCGCATCATCAATAAAAAAACACGGGATTCTTCAGCCTTTAGTGGTAACCCCTAAGGGTGATCATTATGAATTAATAGCAGGAGAAAGAAGATTAAGAGCCTCTAAAATTGCAGGTCTCAAAAAGGTGCCAGTCATTGTAAGAGATGCAGAAGAGCATGAAAAATTAGAAATAGCGATAATAGAGAATGTTCATCGTTCGGATCTTAACCCAATTGATGAGGCTATTTCTTATCGTAAATTAATGGAAGAATTTAATTATACTCAAGATAAGATTTCAGAAATGATAGGAAAATCAAGAACAACTATTTCTAACAAAATTAGATTATTATCTCTTCCAATTGATATGAAGAAAGCCTTAAAAGATGGCAAAATTTCAGAAGGTCACGGCAAAGCATTACTTTCTATAGAAAATCTTAAAGAAAGAGAATTAGTTTTTCAAAAAATACTTACTGGTGAATACAATGTTCGAGATGTTGAAAAAAGCGCTAGCATACACCATAAAAAAGAAAAATCACTTCCGAATGAAAATGAACTAGTGACTAGACAGCTTGCCGATGATTTAAAAAATTATTTAGGTGCTAAAGTTTTAATAAAAAATACCGCAAAAGGCGGTAAAGTTGAAATTGAATATTACTCTCAGGAAGAACTCGCAAGAATTTATCAAAAAATTAAAGGGATAGATTAGAAATTATATTCTGGTGAGTCGACTGTACCAAATTTATCAGCTGGTAAAAGTATAATTAATCCTTTACCAACTATATGTGATTTTGGTAAAATTCCCCATTCGCGAGAATCAGAAGAAGCATTTGGGTTTCTATTATCGCCAATTACAAAATATTCTTTTTCACCAACAGTTACGGTTTGATTACCTAAGGTAGGTATATTATCTAAAATATAATCCTCTTCCAAGATAATCCCATCAGGATTTTCATCATTAACAATCGAGACTTTACCATCCTTTACTGATATTGTGTCTCCTGGAACACCAATAACTCGTTTAATGTAGTTTACACATGGCCCTTGAAAAAACACCTTATTTAAATAATTTGACTCTACAAAATCAGTACAAGCAGGTTCTGGGTGTTTAAATATAACAACGTCTCCTCTTTTAGGACTAGAAAAATGATAAGTAAACTCATTTACTATTAAATATTCTCCATCATGGAAATTTGGTTCCATAGAAGAGCCATTAATTGAGAATGGTTGAAAAATATAAAATCTAAAAATTATTAAGAATAAAAGAATACCGCCAATTGTTTTAGCGACTTCCCAGCCGAAATTTCCCATTTCTTCATCTTGATCAAAATCTGCACTTGTTTGTATTTTTACTTGTTTTGCCATTGAATTAATTATCACAAAAAAAAACGTTTGAATCAAGTATAAAATTAAGATATACTTTCTAGGTCATTATGATTTTATTTAAAAAGATAAAAAATAGTAAATCCGAAGAGGATAAGGGTGAAAAAACACCTGTAAAATTTTCCCGAGCTGAAAAATTAAAAAGGGGAGAAAAGAAATCAAATAAAAAAAAGTGGTCTAAAAAGTACACTATTATTTTATTATCTGTTGTAATACTTATACTTCTTGGATTTTTTGGATTTAAAATATATGATTCTGCAAAAAATATATTTAATGGTGATGGTACGGGTATATTAAATCTTCTTTCTGGGAATACGACCCAACCACTCAAAGGGGAAAAAGATGGTAGGGTAAATGTACTTTTATTAGGGATTGGGGATGAAGGTCATTCAGGCTCAACACTTTCAGATACAATGATCATTGCTTCTTATGACACTAAAACTAAATCAGTGGCCATGTTTTCTATCCCGCGAGACTTATATGTAAAAATCCCATCTAACGGATACACAAAAATTAATGCCGCACATGCTTATGGTGAACAAAAGGCAGAGGGAACGGGTCCATCTGTTGCAGAACAAACAATTGAAAATACTTTTGATATAACAATACATTATTATGCTCGTGTTGATTTTTCTGGACTTTCTGATTTAGTTGACGCACTCGGTGGGGTAACTGTTGATGTGGAAAGAGATTTTTGTGATTATAATTATCCAACCGAAAGAAAGGGAGATACAAGAACAGTCTGCTTTAAAAAGGGCCCTCAATTGATGAATGGGATAAAAGCTCTCCAATATTCACGTTCAAGACATGCTTATGGTCCAGAAGGTTCTGATTTTGCTCGCTCAAAAAGACAACAAAAAGTCCTTGTCGCGATTAAAGAAAAATCATTATCAGCGGGGACCGCTCTTAATCCTAAAAAAATTATAGACATTATGTCTGCACTTGGTAAACATGTTAAAACCGATTTTTCATTATCTGAAATCCCAAGACTTATTGAACTTGCGACGGATATAGATACTTCAAAAATTATTTCAAGAAATTTTGATAATTCTACTGGAGGGCTATTAGTTTCAGATAGTTCAACAACCGCAGGATATATTTTAAAACCAAGAACAGGTAATTTTAAAGAAATACAAGCTGTAATTAAAAATATTTTTGCTGAAGCTGCAGCAAAGGCCGAGAAGGCAAAAATTGCAATATACAACGGTACATGGACAACAGGTCTTGCAACTTCAACAGGTAAAGAGATGAAAGAATCAGGTTATGATATAACTCTTACTGGTGATATGCCAACCAGAAACTATACAAAAACTCAAATTATAGATTACTCTTCAGGTAAAAAACCAGATACAATAAAAGCTCTCGAAAATAAATTTGGCGTAAAAGCGATTAAAGAAGAATCAGAAAATGATTCATATGAGATAAAAGTAATAATTGGTAAAGACTTTTTATATTAATAATAAATAAATTTAATATAATTTAATTATGGAATATAAAGCAAGATCGTTAATAGCAGCAGTGGGGATATTTATTGGGCTTTTGATACCGCTCAGATTCCCTTCTTTATTCTGGTATATCATTGGTGGTGTTTCCTTATTATCATCTTTTTTTATTTTTTGGGTTTTTACAGAAAAAATAAATTTGAAAAGATTAAAAGAAGATTGGTTCACTATTATATATATTTTTCTTTTAGTTTTTTCATCCGGAGTATTTGCATATCTAATCCCACATCCAATCGTTCAGGCTTTAATACTTGGAGCCACCGGCATAAGTTTATATTTTACATATGTAGCAGCCTCAAGAATGAAAAGAAATATCAAACCCGCTTTATATATAAGAAATATTGTTTCTTTATCTGCAATTTTAGGTGTCTTTTTTGTAATATCTGATTTGACCAGATGGGTTTCTATATATAATCTCAGGTCGGTTGAAATTTTATCAATCATATTTGTTTTTGCCTCTATATTTGTAATGAGTGAATTTTTATTTGAACTTCATGGTTTTCCTGATTCATTAATTTATTCACTAGTGGTATCGTTTGCTATTTCACAAATTGTTTGGTTGTCATCATATTGGTTAATTTCTTACCCTGAATCTGAAAGAATTACACAAACAGGGGTCCCACTTCCGGCAATTTTTGCTGCTGTTTATTTTTACATTTTTTGGGGGTTATCTCATCATCGCTTAGAAGAATCACTTACAAAAAAAATATTAGTAGAGTATTTATTGATATCTACTATATTTGTACTTATAATTTTTGTAACAGCTCAATGGATGCCGGCTTAACTAAAATTAAGTTTATTAAACTAATATAATTAATATAAAAGGAGGGGAAATGGCTGAAAAAATTGTATTAAAAAATATTATTAAGAATAAAACCTTAATATTTATTGGGTTAATTACTATTACATCTTTATGTTTTGGTTTAGTTTTTGGTTTTGGGATTTACAAATTAAAAGAAAAAGTAGGCGATAAGGTTGAAAATTTAGAAAATAAAGTTACGAACGTAGAAGAACAATCAGCAACCATAGATGTTGTTAAAAAAGTCAGTCCTTCAGTTGTTTCAATTACATCTGAACAGTCTACATTAAATTTTTTTGGTCAAGTGAGTAAATCACAAAGTGCAGGGACTGGTTTTATTGTAACCAAAGATGGTCTTATAATTACAAATAAACACGTTGTTTCTAGTGCAATTGCTGATTATTCAGTTTTTACTTCAGATGGGAAAGAATATAAGGCAAAAGTTAAAGCTATAGACTCCAGTTTTGATATAGCGTTCCTACAAATAGAGGCGGATAATCTTACCCCAGTAGAGTTAGGTGATTCTAATAGTATTCAGGTTGGTCAAAAGGCAATCGCAATTGGTAATGCCCTAGGCCAATATCAAAATACCGTAACTGTGGGGGTTATATCTGCAGTCGGTCGTGCTATTGAGGCAGGTGATTCAAGTGGTTATTCTTCAGAAACTCTTGAAAATATGATCCAAACTGATGCTGCAATAAATCCAGGGAATTCAGGTGGTCCACTTGTTAATATTGCGGGGCAAGTTATAGGTATAAACACTGCCGTGGATGCAGAGGCTCAGGGTATAGGTTTTGCAATCCCAATAAATTTAGCTCGAACAGCGCTTAAATCGGTAATTGAAAAGGGAAGAGTAATAAGGCCAATGCTCGGTGTCAGGTATATAAATATTACTAAAGAATTTGCTACAAGGAATAACTTGTCAACCGAAAATGGTGCACTAATATATTCTTCGGGGTCTGATCTTGCAGTGATCCCAAACTCTCCTGCATCAAAAGCTGGTTTAAAGGAAGGAGATATTTTAATTAAAATTAATGATGATGTACTTGGTCAAGGGAAATCACTAATAAGTCTTCTTTCTAAATATGAACCAGGAAATAAGATTAATATAACTTATATTAGAGACGGTAAAGAATCAAAAACTACCGCTGTTCTGACAGAGAGTAAATAATTTATTCAACCGTAACACTTTTGGCAAGATTTCTTGGCTTATCTACATCTATCCCTTTTAGAACTGAAACATAATAAGCAAAAAGTTGAATTGGGGCGATAGCAAGCAAGGGAGTAAGTATTTCAATTGTCTCTGGAATTTCTATTACATTATCAACTATATTTTCGATGTTCTTTTTTTGTCCTTCGGTAGTAAGTGCAATAATTTTACCTTTTCTGGCTCTAATTTCTTCAACGTTTGAAACTCCTTTTTCATAAACACTATCCTTTGGGATTATTGCAAAAGTTGGGAATTCGCTATCAATCAACGCAATTGGTCCATGTTTCATTTCACCAGATGGATAACCTTCTGCGTGAATATATGATATTTCTTTAAGTTTGAGAGCGCCTTCTTCTGCAAGTGGAAAACAATATTTGCGTCCAAGATACATAAAGTGTTTATAATTTTTATATTCATTGGCTAATTTTTTTATATCATCTGACTTTTTTAATATTTTTTTAAGTTTTTCGGGTAAATTCGAGATTTCATTTAATATCTCCCTACTTTGAGACGCGGACATTTTTCTTTGTCTTCCTAAAAGAACTGTTAGAAGTGCAAGTATTGTAATTTGTGATGTGAAAGCCTTTGTAGAGGCAACTGCAATTTCTGGCCCGGCATGATTATATACACCAGCATCAGTTTCTCTTGCAATTGTTGAGCCAACAACGTTAACAATACCGAGAGTTAATGCCCCCTTAAGTTTTGCTTCACGAATCGCAGCCAAAGTATCCACTGTTTCACCTGATTGGCTCACAGCAATTACCGCGGTATTTTTATTAATAATTGGATTTCTATATCTGAATTCAGATGCGTATTCAACTTCAACTGGAATTCCGGCATATTCTTCTAGCATATATTCACCAATCATAGCTGCATATCTAGCAGTCCCACATGCGACTATAATAATTCTTTCTATTGTTTTTAATCTGTCGGAAACATCTCGGAGTCCACCTAAAATTACTAGTCCTTCTTCTATATTTATTCTACCTCTGGTTGAATTTATGATCACTTCTGGCTGCTCCATAATCTCCTTAAGCATAAAATGCTCATAACCGCCTTTTTTAGACTCTTCGAGAGACCATTCAACTTCATCAATATTTGATGTAAGTTTATTTTTATGGAGATCTAAAAGTTCAAATCCATCTTTTCTTACATCTGCGACCTCACCATCATTTAAATATACAACTTGGTTGGTATAACCCAGAAAAGCTGATACATCTGAAGCGATAAAGTTGCCTTTATCTGAAACTCCAAGGATAAGTGGGCTACCCATTCTTGCAGCAATTATTCTTTCAGGCTCTCTCGAGGTAATAACTGCAATCCCGTAAGTACCCCTGACCTTTGAAAGAGCATCTAGAATCGCCTGTAAAATATCATCTTTATAGAACTCTTCAATCAGATGTGTTAGGACTTCTGTGTCAGTATCTGAAATAAATTTATGACCTTTTTTTAATAACTCAGTTTTTAACTCTTGATAGTTTTCAATAATCCCATTATGAACAACGGCAATTTTTTTATCACAGCTAATGTGTGGATGTGCATTATTTTCTGTAGGTTCACCATGAGTTGCCCATCTAGTATGACAAATACCTGAAGTTGCTTTATTTGTATTGGTTATTTTTTTTCAAGATTTACAATTCTACCAATAGATTTTTCGATTTCTAATTTCCCATTTGTTATTGATGCAATCCCAGAAGAATCATATCCTCTATATTCAAGTCTCTTTAATCCCTCTAAAAGTACATTTTTTACATTTTTATCACCGATGTATCCAACTATTCCACACATAAATGCTCCTTTTTAATATGTTATATATTATATATAATGTAAGGTATAAAGCAAAGGAGACATTATGAAAAATGAAATATATCGATGTAATATCTGTGGAAGAATTATTGAAGTTTTAGAAGATGGCCAAGGCCCTATAGTTTGTTGTGGCCAACCAATGGAAAAGTTAGAACCAAATACTGTTGATGCATCTTTAGAAAAACACGTCCCAGTTATTGAAAAAACAAAAGATGGTTATTTGGTAAAAGTTGGTTCAGAGCCTCACCCGATGGAAGATTCGCATTATATTATGTGGATTGAATTAAGATTCGATGATAAGTTTGAAAGAATATATTTAAAACCAGATAATAAACCAGAAGTAGAATTTCATATAAAATCAGAAAAAGTTACAGCACTTGCATATTGTAATATACATGGACTTTGGCAGTCTAAATAAATAATGATAAAATAATATTATGAACAGAGATGAAATACTTACTGAACTATTTGAACAATTTAAAAAGGGTGGCCTTGAAACTAAGGGGACTAAAGCTTTTTTAGATAAAATGAAATCTGGCGAAGATTCACCAGATAAACCACCGGCAGAGGCTTCAGATGAAACAGAAGCTCCTGAAGTTATTGATGAAACATCAGATTCTTCATCCGAAAAAATACCACTAACTCTTTCTGAAGTTTATAAAGACATGGAAAAAGCCCCAATATTTTGTGAATCTGGAAAGGGGAGAGAAAAAAATTTAGAAGGATCTTTGGGTGAATTTTTGCAACAGACCCCAGAAGTTTTATCAAATATAGAAGGCCAAAAAGTTTTAATTAAAGTCAATGCGGTTGATCCAGAATTCCCAAATTCATGTATTACAAAAGAGGCAGTTATTCAGGTCATAAAATCACTTTTAAAATATAAACCTGCAGAAATAATGGTGGGTGATTTACCGGCTAATATGTTTATGGAGAGTCGCGATGGGGTACAAAAAACTGAAACAGAACTTCTTGATATTTTTAAGAAAGAACTTGGTTATGATTTTTCATCTCTTGAAACAGAGGATACAAAAATAAGTTTGTTAGATATTAGAACATTACCGCAAGTAACTGAGAAAGGTCCAGACGAAACTGAACTTCAAATGTATGATACATCAGGTTTTGGACAACTTATAATTCTTTCTCAGCCAAAATCCCATGGTCAGATGACTTTTAGTTGTTCACGAAAAAATGTGATGGGACTTATGCCCAAGGAACAAAGAGCGTCTCTTTTTCACCCAAAAGGAGAAGATTGGGGTCCTAAAAATTTACCTGGGATGATAAGACTTTCCGAAACCTTTACAAAAAATCATCCAGGGACTATCTATATTGTGGATGGTTTTACTACACTTGTTGGCCATGAACACAGAGGTTTCCCGATTGAAACAGATTATGCGATAGTTAGTAAAGATCCGTATAATGCAGATGTCCTATCAGCTAAAAGAAGCTTTAGCCCAGATATTATTGAACAAGCTCCATATTTAACAAATATCCCGATAGAACAGAATGAGGAAAAAACTAAAGGAGAATTAGGCCCAAACGCAGATATTAAGGTTGGGGATAAGAGATTAATAGTAGAAGAAATATCAGAAGATGGTGGGATAATGATTTTACCCAGTATATTATCTCCAGCATTAGAAAGAATTTCTAATGATCTTTATCTTGAGGTTTCTAAATTAAATTTAGAAGATTTATCTCAAGAAGATGAAAATAAGTTGCTTGAGATTATTTCTACTCTCGGTAATATTGGAGATGATAAATCTATTAAAACACTTTATTATATTTGGCGACGTGTAATAAGCCCTACTATTAAAAATGAAGCACTCTATCGTTTTATATTTCCATATTCTTCATCACGTCATATTGATTTAAAGAGTAGCGAAGATATGGAAATAGTTTTGAAAAAAATTAATGAGGAATTTTTCCCGGTTGTAAAATAAACTAGATTAAACCTTTTTTAGCGCTTTTTCTCTGTCAGCCTGATAAAGAGCATCAATCATAGATTGGATATTACCATCCATAAATCCAGGAAGGTTTGATGCAGAAAATCCAATTCTGTGATCTGTAACTCTATCTTGAGGAAAATTATATGTTCTTATCTTTTCAGATCTATCACCAGTCCCAATTTGAGATTTTCTAGCATCACCTCGTTTTTTTGTCTCTTCTTCTAATTTTGCTTCATAAAGTCTAGTTCTTAAAACTGCAAGTGCCTTTATTCTGTTTTGTAATTGGCTTCGTTCATTTTGACAAGTCACAACAACACCAGTTGGAATATGTGTTAATCTAACGGCAGAATCTGTTGTATTGACTGATTGTCCTCCTGCACCACCAGAGTGGAACACATCAACTCTTAGGTCATTTGGTAAAATTTCAATATCAACTTCTTCTGCTTCGGGCAAAACAGCAACGGTGACAGTTGAAGTATGAACTCGTCCTTGTGATTCTGTTTGTGGAATTCTTTGAACTCTATGAACACCTGATTCATATTTGAGTTTACTATAAATATCTTTTCCTTTAATTTCAGCAATAACTTCCTTAAAACCACCATTGTCAGATTCTGCGAGATTCATAATATTCATTTCCCATTTGTTTTTTTCAGCATAATTGTGATACATACGATAAAGTTCAGATGCGAAAAGTGACGATTCTTCACCACCGGCCCCAGCTCTTATCTCTATAATTGCGTTTTTTGAATCATTTGGATCCTTAGGAGCCAAGGAAAGTTCTATTCGAGATTTTTGATCATCCCGAAGCTTTTGAAGTCTTGCAAGTTCATCTTCCATCATTGCTGCCATTTCGCCTTCTTCAGTCCTAATAATACTTTCAGTCTCTTCTATTTGTTCTTGAATTTTTTTTAAAAGTTCAAATTCTTTTACAATGTCAGATGCAATTCGATGTTTTTTTGAAAGTTCAGTAAGCTTACTTGTATTTGAAGAAACATCGAGGGTGGAAAGTTCTTTCTCAATTTTATTTAACTCTTCTTTATAATGATCATATTTTTGTAACATTGTCGTCCTCGGTAATATTTATAAAACCATTGTATCAAAAAAGCCACTTAATATACAAAAAAGTGACTTTATAAGTATTTAGTTATTTTCTTTTAGTTCTTCGGCAGCTGCAAGTTCTTCAGATGAATTAGTTGGTTCACCAACTTCTATTTCTGGTTTTTCTTTTGGTGTTTCTGGGACAATTGTTGCTTTTATTTCAGTAAGTTTTTCAGCGTTAGATTTTTGTCCTTCATTCTTCACTTCGTTTTTCTTACCTTTAGATTTAGATTTTTCTTTTGCAGCTTCAATTTTTGCTCGGAATTTATCAACTCGTCCAGCTGAATCTATGAACTTTTGTTTCCCAGTATAAAAAGGGTGGCAAGCACTACAAAGCTCGACATGGATTTCACCACCAACAGTTGATTTGGTTTTGATTTCATTGCCGCAAGCACACTTGACAGTTACATTTTCATATTTAGGATGTATCTCTTTTTTCATAACAACGATAATTATATCTGAAATAAAACATTTTTTCAAGTAAATATTTAACCTGATTAAAAAATTTAAAAAGGGACAGTCCCTTTTTACCATCCTTTTGTCTTTGCGAGCGTTAGCGCGACAATCTATTAATTCAAAGGACGGACCTTCCGGAAGGTCCGTCCTCCCTAAATAATTATTGAAATATAGATTAGAAAGTGCTATTATTTATGCACGTATTAAAAATCACACGTTTCTTGATGCTTTATTCCTCCCGTAATATGGGTTTTAAGGCAGATGAGAGGAACGGAGGAAAAAAAGGAGACAATATGACAGAAATTTCTTTAAAAGAAATGTTAGAGGCAGGTGTACACTTTGGGCATAAAAGCGACCGTTGGAACCCAAAAATGGCACCTTTTATTTATGCCGAAAAAAATGGAGTACATATCTTTGATTTATCAAAGACTAAAAAAGCACTCGAAGAAGCAATTAAGTTTGTTTCAGATGTATCAAGTAAGGGTGGAACAATTTTGTTTGTGGGGACAAAGAATCAAACAAAAGAGATTATAAAAGAAGCTGCAAGAAATGCTGGGATGCCGTTTATTGCTGAAAGATGGCCAGGTGGTCTTTTAACTAATTTTATTACTGTTCTTTCTAGATTAAAATATATGAAAGATTCTGAGGAAAAACTTGGTTCAGGAGATGAAACTACAAATGTTAAAGGTGTTACTTTAACTAAAAAAGAAGCATTAACAATTAAAAGAGAACTTGAAAAACTAAATAGTGTTTTTGAAGGGGTTAAAGAGATGAAAAAAGCCCCAGACGTAGTTTTTGTCGCAGATCTTTTAAAAGAATCAATTGCAGTAAAGGAAGCTCAAAAGTTAGGAATACCTGTTATTGGGATAGCTGATACTAATTCAAACCCAAATGTAGAATATATAATTCCTGGAAATGATGACGCAGTGAGATCGGTTAAATATATTGCGGATAAAATTTCAGAATCTATTTCAGAAAATAAAAAGTCTTTTGCAGAAATAGAAGCAGAATTGATACAAGAAAATAAAGAAGAAAAAGAAACTGAAGATAAAACAGATGAAAAGCTTGAAAAGATTGAAATGAAGGCTGAAGAAAAAACTGTTGTTAAAAAAACAAAGGTCAAGGAGGATAAATAATGGGAATTTCTTTAGATGACATAAAAGCATTAAGAGAATCTACTGGTGCTGGGATGTCTGACTGTAAAAAAGCCCTTGAGGAATCAAAAGGGGATTATGATAAGGCTATTGAATATCTTAGAAAAAAAGGTGCAGCTTCTGCTGCAAAAAGAGCAGATAGAGAAGCTAAAGAGGGAATAATTATTACCTATTCTCATGGTGGTCGAATTGGTGCTATGGTTGAAGTTAACTCAGAAACTGATTTTGTAGCAAAAAATGAAGACTTTCAGAATTTTGCAAAAGAGATTGCAATGCAAGTTGCAGCATCTTCTCCAACATATATTTCCAGGGAAGAAATTCCAAAGGAAATAATTGATAAGGAAAAAGAGATTGAATCAGAAAAGTTAAAAAATGAAGGTAAACCCGCAGAAATGATAGAAAAAATTTTAGAAGGTAAAATAGAAAAATTTTATGAACAAAATTGTCTTTTAGATCAAGATTATATAAAAGACCCATCAATTAAAATTCGCGATCTATTGAATGATAAATTAGTATCTATTGGTGAAAAAATCGAAATTAAAAGATTTGTACGTTACGAACTAGGTAAATAAACGGAGGTTACTATGGATGATTATATGAAAGATCTAAAGGATGGCTCAGAAAAGACACTCGAATATTTAGAGACAGAACTTGCAAATATTCATACAGGTAGAGCAACAACAGGGCTTGTTTCAGATGTCTTGGTTGATGTTTATGGTACAAAATCACCAGTTAAACAGGTTGCAAATATTACAGTTACAGATTCTAGATCGATTGCAATCCAGCCATGGGATAAGGGGAATTTGGTACAAATAGAAAATGCGCTTCGTGATTCTAATTTAGGTTTTGGGATTGTAAACAGTGGCGATGCTATTCGAGTAAACATTCCAGATTTAACGGAAGATAGAAGAAATGAATATGTAAAACTTGCTAAAGAAAAAGCCGAAGAAGCGAAAGTCGGGATAAGAAACGCAAGACATGAAGTTTGGGAAAAAACAAAAAAAGCTAAAAACGAAGGGGCTATTTCTGAAGATGATCTTTACCGCCGAGAAGACGAGATTAATAAATATGTTGATCTAATGAATAAAAAAATAGAAGAAATTTTTAACGCAAAAGAAATAGAACTGAGGGAGGTTTAATTGTCTGACATTAGTAAAATGAAAGTCCCAACTCACGTTGGGTTTATATTAGATGGTAATCGTAGATGGGCGAAAGCAAATAACCTGCCACAACTTGAAGGTCATAGAAGGGGATTTAACCGCTTAACAGAACTCGCAGATAATTGTATTGAAAAAGGGATTAAGTATGTTACGGTTTATGCTTTTTCAACTGAAAATTGGGGTAGATCAAAAGAAGAAGTTAAATATTTAATGGATCTTTTTCGTGAAATGTTAAAAAAGACTGCAAAAAAACTACACGAAAAAGATGTTAAAGTTAATATTATAGGTCGCATAGAAGATTTTGAAGAGGACATCCAAAAAGGGATCCATAAGGTTATGGATGATACAAAAGATAATAAATCTTTAACCTTTAATATTGCATTTTCTTACGGTGGACGAATCGAAATTTTACAGGCGGTTCAAAGAATTATAAAAGATAATCTAAAACCTGAAGAAATAGATGAAAAAAAATTTAATGAATATATTTATGAAGCTGGTCAGCCTGATCCTGACATGATTGTCAGAACATCGGGAGAAAAAAGACTTTCGAATTTTATGATGTGGCAATCGGCTTATAGTGAATTATATTTCATACAAAACCACTGGCCTGATTTTGATATGGCAGCGCTAGAAGATGTTATTCGTGAGTTTAATGATAGAGATAGGAGGTTTGGGAAATGTTAATTACAATTTTAGCTTTTATATTTGTTTTTGGGATATTAGTATTTGTTCATGAACTTGGACATTATCTCGCGGCAAAAGCATTTAAAGTGAGAGTTGATGAATTTGCATTTGGTTTCCCCCCTAAAATTTGGGGTAAAAAAGTTGGTGACACAGAATATGCCATAAATGCCATTCCAATTGGAGGTTATGTAAAACTTTTAGGTGAAGTTGGGGTTGATCCAAAAGAAACCTCAAAAGAAGTCCTTGCTTTATATAAAAAAGAAACTAAAAATCCAGCTAATTTACAAAATAAGAAACCTTGGCAAAGAGCAGTAATTTTTGGGGCTGGTATATCAATGAATATTTTGCTTACTTGGCTTCTTTTAACTATATTTTATTTATTTGGTGGTTCTCCATTGCTTCCTAATATGTATAATTCGAAATTAATTGAAAATAATCAGAAAGTTTATATAAGTGAAGTAACAAAAGATACCCCAGCAGAAAAAGCTGACATTAGACAAGATGATATTATTGTTTCAGTAGACGGTAAGACAGTTTCCGATATGAGCAGTGTTTTCACTTATGTTCAAAATGAAGGTTCTGATTTAAGTGATAAACAAGTAGAATTGAAAATTGAAAGAAATGGTGAAGAATTAGTAAAAAATATTACTACTTATAAAGAAACCATAACAGAATCTGGCATTACGGCAGATGTTCAAAGAGTTGGGATTACAATGGTTGAAAAGGGTAATATTAAATCTTCTTGGTGGGCAGCCCCAATTGTAGCAGCATCTCAAACTGGTAATATTATAAAACTTAATTCAGTTGGTCTGTTCGATTTTTTCAAACAAATTTTCACAGAATTTAAAATATCTAAAGATGTAGGTGGCCCAATTGCAATTGCTCAAATTTCAGGTGCAGCAGCAAAACTTGGTTTTATGACACTTATTCAACTAATGGCAGTTTTGTCTGTGGCAGTGGCACTTCTTAATATATTACCTTTCCCAGCACTTGATGGTGGGCATATTTTATTTCTTGGGATTGAAAAAATTTTAGGGAAAGAAATTTCATCTCAATATAAGAATGTTGTTAATTA
The DNA here is from genome assembly GCA_041737595.1 of Patescibacteria group bacterium. GTDB lineage: Bacteria > Patescibacteriota > CPR2 > UBA1875 > UBA1875 > JBGSRK01. The sequence continues at coordinate 14,321 of JBGSRK010000013.1, read as the reverse complement.
TGTAGGTTTTAGTCTATTATTGTTATTAATGGCAGTAGTTACAATTGGCGACTTGAGTCGTATCGGTGTATTTAGCTTTTTGAAAGGATTATTTTAATGTCAAATAAATCTATTCTTACAAAACAATCAGTTAGTTTTTCAGATTGGTATACAGATGTTGTAAAACTTGCTGAGCTTGCAGATTATGGACCAGTTAAGGGAACAATGATAATTCGGCCTTATGGCTATGCTATTTGGGAAAATATTCAACGGATATTTGATGGCATGATTAAAGAGAAAGGCATTGAAAATGCATATTTCCCATTATTTATACCCGAGAGTTTTTTAAATAAAGAAAAAGAACATGTTGAGGGTTTTTCACCAGAGCTTGCGGTTGTGACTATTGCAGGTGGGGAAAAGCTAACTGAACCAATTGTCATTCGACCAACATCAGAAACAATTATGTATGATACTTTTTCTAGGTGGATTAGTTCATATCGCGATTTGCCTTTTCATATAAACCAATGGTGTAATATTGTTCGTTGGGAAAAGAAAACAAAACCATTTATTAGAACTTCAGAATTTTTATGGCAAGAAGGCCATAGTGTTCTTGCCACTGAAAAGGAAGTTGATGAGCTGACTCATGAACGTTTAGTTGAATATAGAAAATTTATTGAAAATACTTTAGCTATACCACTCTATGTTGGGAAGAAATCTGAGTCAGAAAAATTTGCTGGGGCAGTTTATACTCTTTCTACAGAAGCTTTACTTAAGGATGGTAAAGCACTACAGTCTGCAACTTCCCATAATCTTGGTCAAAATTTTTCAAAAGTTTTTGATATTCAATTTGAAGATAAAGATGGAAAAAGAAAATATGGTTGGCAATCAAGTTGGGGGATGACTACAAGAATGATAGGAGCACTAATTTTAACTCATGGTGATGATAAAGGTCTTATTCTTCCTCCACTTGTTGCTCCAACCCAAGCTGTAATAATCCCTATTTTTAAGGACGAAAAAGAAAAAAAAGCAGTTATTGCAGAAGCAGAAAAAATTAAAGAAAAATATAAAGGTATACTTAGAATTAAAATTGATGATAGAGATAATATGAGTTTTGGGTGGAAATCTACAGAATGGGAGATTAAAGGTGTTCCTTTAAGAATTGAAATTGGTCCAAAAGATCTTTCAGAAAAGTCTGTAATGGTAGTAAAAAGGAATAGACCAGGGAAAAATGTAGTAAAAATATCCAATCTAGATATCGAAAAAGAGTTATACCAAATTCAAGAAGAGCTATATACAGATGCTCTAAATCTAAGAAATAGTAATACACATAAAGTAGATAATTATGAATCATTTAAAAAAGATATTTTAGATAAAAAAGGTTTTTATTTAGCTTCATGGTGTGGTGGAAAAGAATGCGAAGCTAAAATAAAAGAGGAAACTTCAGCAACTACAAGAGTCATCCCAGAAAATATGAAGGTTGGTCCAAGTGATAAATGTTTTCACTGTTCCGATAAGGCTAAGTATAAAGTATATTTTGCAAAGGCTTACTAAAAAATGTTAAATAAAATATTTGGATATTTTAGTCACGATATCGGGGTCGATTTGGGAACGGCCAATACTTTAATATATGTTAAAGGTAAGGGGATTGTGATTAATGAACCTTCTGTTGTTTCAATGAACCAAAAAACTAGACAAGTCCTTGCGGTTGGGAACGATGCAAAGGCAATGGTGGGGAGAACCCCTGCAAATATTGTTGCGACAAGGCCACTTGTAGATGGAGTTGTTTCAGACTTTGAAGTAACAGAATATATGCTTAAATATTTTATTGAAAAAGTTCACCGAGAAAGTTTTACTATATTTCCGCGTCCAAGAGTTGTAATTGGAATCCCAAGTGGGGTAACAGAGGTAGAAAAAAGAGCTGTAGAAAACGCAACACTCAATGCTGGAGCAAGACAAGCCTTTTTAATAGAAGAGCCAATGGCTGCTGCAATTGGAGCTAGACTTCCGGTACAAGAAGCTGCAGGCTCGATGATTGTTGATATTGGTGGTGGTACAACTGAGGTTGCAGTTATTTCTCTTGGTGGGATTGTTGCTTCCCGCTCACTCCGAATTGCTGGGGATGAATTAAATGAAGATATAATTCAATTTGCTCGTGATGAGTTTAATTTAATGTTAGGTGAGAGAACGGCCGAAGATATAAAAATGAAAATTGGTTCTGCCTATCAAATAGATAAAAAATTAGAAGCAATAATGAGAGGAAGAGATTTAGTAACTGGGTTACCTAAAGCCATAAAAGTTGATTCTGATCAAATACGTGGGGCGTTATCTAAATCTGTGCAAACAATTGTTGATTCAGTAAAAATGACTATTGAAGAAACTCCACCTGAGTTAGTTGCAGATATAATGGATAAAGGTGTTGTAATTGCTGGTGGTGGAGCACTCTTACGTGGTCTTGATAAATTGATTTCTTTAAATACTAAAATGCCAGTTCATATTGCAGATGATCCTTTAACTTGTGTAGTTCGAGGGGCAGGATTAGTTCTTGAAGATCTTGATAAATTAAAAGGCGTACTTGCGACAACTCAGCACGAAAAATCTCCTAGGGTTTAATTATTTAATTTCAGAGGGAAAATTATGCAAAAAAAATTATCGATAATATTTTTAGTAATAGTCTTTGCCTCTATTCTTATATTTATTGAAAGTAAAGGATTTTTAGATAATACATTCGGTTATTTACGAAAAGCTACATCACCAGTTTTGATAGTTTTTTCTCAAACCTCAAATAAAACATCTGGAACTTTCACAAGCCTATTTAATTTATCTAAATTACAAACTGAAAATGCCCAATTAAAAGATACTGTAAATAAACTTCAAGCAGAATTAGCTCAACTAACAGAGGCCAAAAAGGAAAACGAAAAACTACGTAGCGATTTAGGCTTTTTAAATAGTGGTAATTACATTTATGAAACGGCCCAAGTTGTATCATATGACCCATCAAATTTAAGAGGTATGATTACAATTAATAAAGGAAGCAATAACGGTCTTTCAAATGGAATGGCTGTTATTTCTGAAGGTTTTTTAGTTGGAAGACTTATTGATGTTTCAAAAAATAGTGCACGAGTTCAACTTGTAACAGACCCAACATCAGCAATCCCCGTGACACTTCAACAATCAACTACTAATGGAATTGCAAAAGGGCAAATAGGGTATGGTCTTTCTATGGAAAAAATACCACAAGGGCAATTAGTTAATAAGGGAGATACGGTTATTTCATCTGGACTGGGTGGGGAAATTCCTAAGGGGTTAATACTTGGAACCATTACGACCATATCAAAACAAGAAAACTCTTTATTTGTAACTGCAGAAATCAAACCAGAAACTGGTTTAAGTAATCTATCCGGTATTATAATAATAAAAAAGTAATATGATATATATTTTAAATTTTTTAATGATGATTTTTTTAAGTTTTTTAAGTTTGAGTTTTTTACCCAACCTTAAAATATTTGGTGTTGCCCCAATATTGCCAATATTTTTTTTAGTTGCCCTTTCAAATTTTAGAAAAGGATTTGAACCAATTTTACTAGCGGCCTTTTTTGGAATAATTTTTGATATATATTCATCTTATCCTTTTGGTATGTATCTTGTAATTTTCCTCCTAATATCTGGGGCAGTTAGATATATGTATCAAGAGGGGATGAAAACATTATCGTTTCAGAGCTTTTCTATTATTTCATTTATTGCTCTTGTTGGTACAATTACAACCCAAATATTATTTATCTATTTTGATAAAGTTATTATAGATAAATCATTAATTATTCCGGCACTTTCATTTCTGCTTGTAAATATGATATATGCTATACTCATATATGTATTTTCGATATGGTATTTTGAGAAAATAGTCTCACTCGAAGATAAATTAAAAAGAAGATGAAAAATAAAAGAAACGTATTTGCTCCATTAACTGGAGTAAAATCAAAGAATACTCATGTAACCTCAACTAAGCATTCAACTAATGAGAGGTGGGTTTATGGTATTTTATCATCAGATAATGAAGCCCCGACTGTTGAAGACGAAAAATCAATTAATAAATTTTATGGTTTATTTTGGATAATTGCCATATTTTTTATTGTTTTAATGGGAAGAAGTTTTTATTTACAGGTTATTGATGGTAAAAATAGTCTTTCTTATGCCCAGGAAAATAGATTTAGGCCACAAGTAATAAGAGCCCCTCGCGGATTATTTTATGATAGATTTATGACACCTCTTGTGAAAAATATTCCAAACTATGAAATAACAGTAATCCCAAATGATTTACCAAAAGATAATAAAGATAGAGATAAGGTTTTCCAAAGATTATCAGAAACAATAGATATGCCAGTCGCAGAAATAAAAAAGATAGCAGAATCAAAAGGGTTAACATCTTCTCAATCAATTTTAATCTCAAAGACAGTTTCGAGGGATATCTCTTTAATATTTGAATCTAGACAAACTGAGCTCCGCGGATTTTATGTTTCAATAAACCCAATTCGTGAATATTTGGATAATGGATTACTTTCTCACGTTTTTGGATATGTTGGAAGAGTATCAGAGGATGAATATAATAAAAATAAAAATTTAGGCTATATCTTAACAGATTTCATAGGTAAATCAGGTTTAGAGAAATCTTTTGAAACTATTTTGCGAGGGAAATCAGGGGCTGAAAGAGTTGAGGTTGATTCAAAGGGGAAAGTTATTAGAACCTACGGCTCTGAAGAACCAATTTTAGGTGATAACATGCAACTTACAATAGATTTTGAACTACAAAAAAAACTTACCGAATCTTTAACAAAACAGATGGAACTTTCTAAGGTTAGTAAAGCGGCGGCTGTTGCGGTTAACCCACAAAATGGTGAAGTTTTAGCTTTTGTATCGCTCCCGACTTATGACAATAATCTTTTTGCAAAAGGTATATCAGAATCTGATTATTTAAAGCTTACAAAAGACGATTCAAGTCCACTTCTTGATAGAGTAATTTCTGGTGAATACCCTTCTGGTTCAATTATAAAACCATTTATTGCTGCTGCTTCACTTGAAGAGGGAAAAATTACAGAATCAACTACAGTACAATCTACAGGGGGTATAAGTATTGGTGAATGGTCATTCCCCGATTGGAAAGCTGGTGGTCATGGGACTACAAATGTCGTAAAAGCGATCGCTGAATCAGTTAATACATTTTTTTATGCAATTGGTGGCGGGTATAAAAATATACAAGGTTTGGGGCCTGATCTAATGAAAAAATATCTAGAATTATTTGGTTTTTCAAATTATGTTGGCATTGATATCGGAGGTGAAGCCAAGGGTCATATACCATCTCCTGAGTGGAAAGAAAGAACCCAAAATGAACCTTGGTATTTAGGTAATACATATAATATGGCTATTGGGCAGGGAGATGTGCTAGTAACCCCACTTCAAATGGTTAATGCGCTTCAAGTCATAGCAAATAGTGGCACAATGTATAAGCTACATTTTGCAAAGGCAATATTAGATGCAGACGGAAAGGTAAAATCTGAAAAATCTTCAGAAGTTGTTAAAAAAGATTTTATTTCTAAAAAAACATTAGATATCGTTAGACGAGGGATGAGGGAAACCATTGTATCTGGTTCTGGTAGGTCATTAAACACACTCCCAGTTCCTGTTGCTGGTAAAACTGGTACTGCACAATATGGCCCAAATAATTCAAAAAAGCATGCTTGGTTTGAAACTTTTGCTCCTTATGATAATCCAACTATTGCTATGGTAATATTAGTTGAGGGAGCAGGTGAAGGTTCAACTTTTGCGGCCCCAGTTGCTAAAGATACTCTCCAGTGGTATTTTACAAGGAAATAAATGAAAATAAATATTAAAAGAATTGATAAGTCACTTCCTCTCCCAATCTATGAAACCAAAGGGTCAGTTGGTTTTGATATTTTAATTCGTGAAGATTCGAAGGTACCCTCAAAAGAGATCGCACTTCTTCCTGGTAATATTATTATAGAGACACCAGAAGGTTATATGCTTATGATAGCTTCTCGTTCTAGTGCTCCTAAAAAAGGGCTAACACCACCTCATGGGATTGGAGTTATTGATAATGATTATTGTGGGCCGAATGATGAGGTTAAAGTTCTTGTTTATAATTTCTCAGATAATGACGTTGAAATAAAAAAAGGCGATAAAATAGCACAAGGGATTTTTGTCAGAGTTGATAAACCAAAATTTATAGAAATAGAAGAAGTTATAAATAAATCACGTGGTGGTTTTGGAAGTACAAATAAATAGACTTTAAATATATTGAAAAATTTGTTATAAAGTAAGTCTGAAAAACAGGAGGAGGGCGCTTGCGCAAAGGGGTTTTTGCGTTCGGCGCCCTTCTTGCGAACCTTCCACAACGTCATTAAGGAGGACTTATGTCCAAGGCATCTGGTGTTGTCCCCGACAAGCTCATAAGGAGCATGATCGGCTCTGGGATGATCAAGTCAAGTGTGAAGATCCCCGGAAAGAACATTCAACCAGCTTCACTCGATCTTTCGATAGGTGAGGGAGAGGCAATCCGTCTTCCGGCGATTATGTCGCCTGGAGGTCGAGATATTTTGGCAGATGCGACAAAGAGATCACAAGATGCGGGATTCTTCCGCATCCCAATCTCTCAGAGTGGTTTTCTGCTTGAAACGGGTATTCCATATCTTCTACCTCTTGCAGAGAACATCTCCCTTCCCGACTATATGTGCGCCAGGGCCAACAACAAGAGTTCTTCGGGCCGTCTGAATCTTCAGGTTCGATTGCTCACTAATGGCGCTCATGAGTTCGACAATGTACAGATGGGTTACAAGGGCCCGATGTACGTAGTCGTCGTAGCGAAGAGTTTCCCAGTTCGTGTTAGGGTCGGGGATACTCTGAACCAGATCCGTTTCTATCAGGGTCGGATGGAAGAGTGCGAGGTTTCTCTCCTCGAACTCCAAACTACCCACGAAGATACTGGTCTGCTGTTTGATCTCGAGGGGAACAAGATTCCATGGGATGATATGAAGAGAATCAAGACTTCAATTGTCCTTTCGGCGAATCTTTGCGGCGAGGTTGCTGCATTTCGCTTCCGCGGTGCTGCAACCAACGCAGTCGATTTTCGCAAGCGTGGAATTGACCCCCTGGGGTTCTTCGAACCGATCTATGCGTCGAAAGGAAAAGACATCGTTCTTTCCAAGGATGGTTTCTATATCCTTTCGACACGTGAGGCATTCTCTGTACCGCCGGGCTACTGTTCGGAAATGGTCGCCTACAACGTTGGGATTGGAGAATACCGCTCACACTTTGCGGGATTCTTTGATCCAGGTTGGGGTTACACCAATGGGCTTTCTGGAGGACCGGCGGTGCTTGAGGTGATCCCTCACGAGGACATCATCCTAAGTCACGGCGATCCGGTCTGTGCAATGGAGTTGTATTCGATGATCGAAAGGCCCACAAAGCTTTACGGTCAGTCGGGAAACAACTACCTCAATCAGGCTGGGCCCAGACTCTCGAAGCATTTTGCAATGCCCGAGATCTGCAAGTAGCCTCCCAAGTATGACGTTGATGTGCCGCCCTTCGGGGCGGCACTCTTCATTAAAAAACTATTTACAATAACTATAAATAAATATAACTTGGTAATTGACAATTACAACGACAGGAGGGCACCAAATCTGAAAGATTTAGGTTATCTTCTGTCGTTTTTGTGCACTTTGACCACCGAAAATCATATTGGAAGGAGGGGAAATGGAAAGAGGACTATTTGTCACCTTTGAAGGTGGCGAAGGATCAGGTAAGACCACTCAGTCGATGAGGCTCAAAGCCCAACTCGACAATCTGAACATCCGAAACGTTTGGACAAAGGAACCTGGAGGGATTCCTGAGACGCTCCCGATTAGGGAAGCACTTCTGCACCCGACCAGGAAGCTCAGCTCTATGGCCGAGATATTCCTGTTTGAAGCAGATCGAGTACTACACGTCAACCAGATCTACAAGTGGCTCGAAGCCGGGATTCATGTAGTGTGTGATCGATATATCGACTCAACCCTTGCATACCAGGGGTATGGTCGAGGTCAACCGATCTACTATGTGAAGCAGTACAACAATGCCGCGATTCAGGGCTTGGTTCCGGACGTCACCTACTACAACAAGATCGACCCCGAGATCGGCGTTCCGAGAGCAATCGGACGCGAAGATGAGAACACGACCTTCGATCTTGAGGAAATGGCGTTCCATCATCGTGTTTCCAACGGCTTCGATACAATCGCGAAGGAGAATCCTGGTCGGATCGTTGTCGTTGATGCTTTGCCTGATGAAGTCACAATTGGGAAGTTCATCTGGGATGACTTCTCACGTCGCCTCGAAGGGAGGTGAAAGCTATGAGGGTAACTTTGATCAACTCGCCACGTCTTACAGCCGAATCCATGGCTCAACATGCAGCTCGTACTTGCTACGAAGCGGAGTTGCCGGGTCGTGGGATGAAGAAACGTCCTACTGTGCGCGGTCAACTCTTTGGCTCTGGACACCACACGACACTTGAGCATGGGAACTACACGTTCAGTGTTGAGGGATGTTCTGTCGGAGATGTTACTTTCGGGTTCCACTACACTACGCCCTGGTACAACACAGATCAGCGAAGTGGTAGGTACACCTCTGACATGTTCAATGCGAGTGGGATAAGCCGGATCAGTGATCTTCTTGATACCGTCTATCCGGAGTCATCTGCGGCCGATCGCAAGATGGTTCTTGATTTCGTTGAAGAAGGCATGGTGCTCTTCCACGAGAACATGCCCATCGCAACGCAAGAAGCGGCTCAACTCATTCGTGAAGAGCGACCTCGAGCGTCCGAGAAGTTCATCGAGAATAATGCCAAGAAGCTAGCCCAAGAGCAGCTTCGGGTTGCGATCCCGGTGATCTTCCCAACTGCGTTCTATTACACCGTCGATCTCGTCACTCTGGTCACTCAGTACAGAGCGGCTTGGAAGCCAGGCATGCGTCTGGTCCTTCAGAAGATGGTGGAACTTGTTCTGGCTGAGGACCCCAAGATCGGGTACATGTTTGGAGATATCGGTGAACTGAACAAGGAACCGGAGTTCATCGGGACTTCGTGCAAACCTGTTCATGATCCAATATCTGTGGTACTCGATGTCGATCCGTATTACGGCGATCCCCCTCCAAGGGAGGATATCCATCCGATCGACTTCCTACCCGTGAAGCCCGAATACCTCGATCTCCGAACATTGAACCTCCGAACGTGTGAGACAATGTCGGTGATGACGATGGGACAAGATCAACGCCATCGAAGCGTCAAGAGGAGTGAGGCGAAGTTCACAGGTGAAATCTATGTGCCACCGATTGCTCAGGCAATCGGGATGGAGAAAGGGATTGTGCAGGTCCAGAGAAATTGGATGGGCCTTCGTGATTCTCTTGACCCCTCACTGCACGTAAACCTCGCGCCTTATGGTGCGATGGTCACCTACGTCAAGAGCTCAGACTTCGCCTCAGCGATCCACGATCTTTCGAAGCGTTCATGTATGAAGGCTCAGCAAGAGCACTTCAACAAGGACATCCAGATCGCACCACAGATCGAGCTGCTGTATCCTGGACACATGTTGCCGAGAGCAATGGTTCCTCCTTGCTACGGTTGCAAGGTTTGTGGCGAAGGAGATCCTTGCGGAAGAGACATGACAACACAAGATCGAGGGGAAAACTACTTCCCTCGTCGTCGCGTGTAACGCGACAACAATATGATTGGAGGTGATACGCCCCATTGTCCGAAAGGATGGTGGGGTTTTCACTTTTAATATAATCAAATATATATAATTTTAAACACTACACTACTACGTAGTAGTGTAGTGCTCTGTTTTAGATATTTGAATCTAAACACCTATAGCATTAATAAATAAATATATAAATAATTTTAATCAATTGACTTTAATAAATAATTTTGATATTATGTCTTTCGTCGCAAAGAATTACTTGCAACACTTTGACACGCGGACCCTACCTCGTATGACTGGAAAGTCCTTCTGGATGCGCCAGGCCGAGGTAGTGAGACAAGAGTCGCATCAAGTCCTATTAACCGCGAGAGCGAGTTAGGGTCCGCACCAAACGTCCAGATATTCTAAGGTAAGACAGTCCCTTGTTAAGGGAAAGTTGAGAGGTTCGACTTCCTCTCTCTGGACTCCACAGAAAAACACAGAGCAATCTGTGACAGTTTTGGTGGTGTGCGCGAGGGCGGAGCTAACGCAGTTTCTAAATGTTTAGGGCAACGGAATATTCGAGCCCTCAACGTGCGTAATGCTCGTGGAGTCACAAACTCCACCACACCACCGTGTTTTGCTCTCCTTGGTCCTCCCTGGGAGAACAAACAGGACTTATCACGTTTAAGCAGCTGCCTGCTCTGCTAAGGAGAGAAGGAAACCTCTTTGTCAGCCCGAATGGTCGGGCAGCCGGAATACACCCCGGGGAATGACCTCCTGCGTGCTCTGAGTCCATGCACCTTTCCGCGCTACGTGGCGCTTAAACCACGTTACCAAGTACGGTCCAAACGTCGCAGGGTGGCATAGACCCGCTGCTTACTTTTGGGCTTCTCGTCTGACTCCTTCAGGAGAAAAGACGAGGAGCCCTTCGTCTTTTACAAGTAATTTGTGCTTTTTGTCATTCTGAGCGAAGTCGAAGAATCTAAATAATTGACAATTATTATTAAATTTGTTAAAATCTTTACAGTTAAATATCCAAAGAAAGTAGCAGGCATTCGCCTTAATTCGCTACCGAGGAGCAAAATCTTCACTTTGGATGTTTCCAAAGTTTTTTTTATAAATAAAGGAAGTATATGATCACAAGAAAACAAAAAGAAGAATTAGTAGAGCGCGTTACCCAAAAGATTAAAGAATCTAAGGCAATCGTTTTTACTGATTATCGTGGACTTACAGTAGAAGAGATGACTGAGCTTCGAAGTACCTTACGTTCTAAGGGAGTCGAACTTAAAGTTATGAAAAGAACTCTTTTTGATATTGCCGCTCGTAATGCGGGCGCAAATATTGATATGAGTATTATTAAAGATCACCCTGTTGCAATTGCATTTGGTATGGATGAGGTCGAACCGGCCAAGGCAATTTATGAATACACAAAAAAGAATGATAAATTCGAAATGCTTGGTGGTGCTCTTTCTGGAAATAGTATTTCTATGGATGAGCTTAAGACACTTGCGATGATGCCTAGCCGAGAAGAAATGTATGCAAAAATTGTTGGTTCACTCGCATCACCTCTTCGAGGTATGGTAAATGTTCTTTCAGGAAATTTACGTGGGCTTGTAAGTGTTCTTTCACAATATGCTGATACAAAAAAGTAATTAATGTTTATGTCATTCTGAGCGGAGCGAAGAATCAAGTGAATCAAGATCCTTCGTTACACTCAGGATGACAAGGATTACTAGGTAATAAATAATAAAAAATTAAATAAATGTCATTCCGGACTTGATCCGGAATCTAGATCCCCGTCTTCGCGAGGATGACATATAAAAAGGAGATTAAAATGACTGATGACAAAACACAAGAAGTTACTGAAACTACTGAAGAAGTTAAAGAAGAAGTAGTAGAAGTTGTAGAAAAAAAAGAAGAAGCTAAACCAGTAGAAGAAACTAAAGTTGAAAAAACTGAAGAAAAACCTGCCCCAAGTGGTAAGTTTAAAGATTTAATCAAAGAAATCGAAGGGCTTACAGCTTTAGAACTTTCTGAACTTGTAAAAGAGCTTGAAGACAGATTTGGTGTTTCTGCAGCAGCCCCTATGGCTATGATGGCCGGTGGTGCAGCACCTGCAGCTGGTGCTGAAGAAGAGGATGAAAAATCTTCATACACAGTAGTTCTTAAAGATGGTGGATCAAACAAAATTGGTGCCATCAAAGCAGTAAGAGAGATTCTTCCAGAACTAGGTCTTGTTGAAGCCAAAACTTTAGTAGAAAGTGCACCAAAGACAATCAAAGAAGGTGTTTCTGCTGAAGATGCAAAAGTAATGAAAGAAAAATTAGAAGCCGCTGGCACAACAGTTGAACTACAATAATTAAGTTCTAACTATTTAAAAACCACCCATTTTTGGGTGGTTTTTATTTTGTGTTTTTGTCATTCTGAGCAAAACGAAAAATTAATATTATATATATATTGTCTTTGCGAGCGTTAGCGCGGCAATCTATTAATTCAAAGGACGGACCTTCCGGAAGGTCCGTCCTTCCCAAAGGTTAAAAGAGTCTTATATATTTTAAATATATAAGAGGATATTTGCATTCATAAATATTAAGAGTTAAAATATACATAGAAATTATTGGGGGATAGTGCTTGAAAAAGAAGGGTAAACAAACAAATAACTTATATTCTTTTGGTAGTAAAATAACAAAAGCTTTATTTAGATTTAATTCTTCCAAAGTAAAAAGGGACGGACCCTCGGGAGGGACGGACCTTTCTAAAAAGAGTGCAACCCTTTCTGGGAATGGTAAAAAGGGACGTAAAAAGGGACTGTCCCTTTTTAGGGTGCCAATGTGGGTGAAGGCAATAAGACTAAAGTTACTAGAACTTAGATATCTACCCCATCTCCAAATAAGACTAGTTCATGATAAGACCTACGCCAAAGGTGGAAGATATAAGAAATGGACTGATAAACCTTATTCATCTAAAATCCATAAAGCATCTCTTGTAGCATTCTTAGCTTCTTTTATGATATTTACTTTTGCTCAAGGAGTTTTCCCTAATATATTTAATCTCTGGAAAGATAGTCCAGTGAAGGCTGGGAACCACAGTGTTACTTGGAACACCTATAATCACTTTACAAACAATGGTGCTACGGGGTCGAACTATACAGGGGCTACTGGTCAGTCGAATATAACGATAAATGGTTTTGGAGCGCCCGATGATGCGGGGGTTGGATTACTTCAAATAGATGAATTGGTTGAGCCTGATCCAAACTATGTACCCGCCAACTGGCTTTCTGGTCGTATTGGTACCGTCTTGGAAGGTAAGGAAGTTTACTACCAAAACCTTGCTGGCACTTACCAATGGCAAACCTCTGAAACATCCTGTGTTGGCCCTCAGTGTGTCACTGGCCTGGATCCTGTCTATCCTGATATCCATGCCCTGGTCGCTGATAATACTCTCAACTTCTCTGCCTACCCTGCTCGTAATGCTTGCAAAAACATTGGTGGTCGCCTTCCATATATGGATGAGATTCGAGAAATATATGCCGGACAGACTTCTTATGGAAATAATTTTGGCGGGGGTTATTATTGGTCTGCTACAGAGTACTACGATTACCCAGCCATTGCTATGAACTGGAAATTCCCAGATAACAGATTGGGTGCTTCTGGCAAGCTGTATGACCAGTATGTTCGTTGTGTCCAGGGCTATCTACTTCCCAGTACCCTCTCCTCTCTCCGCATCAATTCTCAAAACACCGAAACAAATTGGTCTACTGTCTCTTGGAGCTCTGCATCACTCCCTGCTAACACCGAGATAATTGTCAACGTTAGAACATCAAATGATGGTTCTGCTTGGAGTGCCTGGAGTGCCGACTTTACTCAAGATGCAGATGGGTCTACAACAGGGAGCGGAGATTTATCATCCCTCTCTAACTCTCAATGGCTAGATATGAAGGTCACGCTTTTCTCTGAGGACGGAGTAGGTAACCCAACCCTCACTGATATTACAGTAGATTACGATAACATAGACTCCCCAACTAACCTTACTCAATATAATTCAGATTCAGAAGAGATAGATACAGATGGTTGGAATAACGGTACTACTACTCTAAAGGCAGATGTTACTACAGCTGCCGCTAATCCATCTACCCTAACACCAGAGATAGAGATGAATACTACTGGAAGCTTCTCTGGTACAGCTGGTACACCAGAAGGAATTACCTTTACTCCATCTGATATCTCATACTCTGGCTCACCGATAACCAATGCAAACCTAGGAACAGTCTCTGGTATGCCACCAGGATCTGATACATATTATTGGAAAGTAAGATACACCGATGGTTCTGGTCGAGTCTCACCTTGGAGTAGTACTCAGAATAGTTTTAAGATAGAACAAGCCCCGCCAACAGGAACGGTTACTATTGATGATGGGGAGAATACTAACGATCCGAATGTTAATTTAACATTATCTGCTACGGACACAGGAGGTTCGGGAATATCACAAATGAGATTCAGCAATAATGGTTCTGATTTTTCTGATTGGGAAACCTATGCCACTACTAAAGAATGGGATATAACCGCCACAACTTACAATGGGAAAAATATTGGTGGTAATTCAGATGAAGAAGAAAAAACTGTTTAC
>JBGSRK010000113.1:0-3241 GCA_041737595.1 Patescibacteria group bacterium | reverse complement strand
GAATCACCCCAGCCGTGTCAAACAAGACCTTACTTGCGGTTAACAGGCTGAGTGTCAGCACCGCTGGTATGTGGTCGAATTCGTACTCGTCTTCCACTGTGACCGATTGACCGCGCTTGAGCCGAATCGTGCGCCGCCAATGGTTAAGCCCTGCCTCTGGCGGATAGGCACTGGCAATGTCGAGAGTCAATTGTGATATATTTTCGGCTGCCGTGTAGTTCACGCTTCGTGCGGCAAATTGTTCTCCAGGCTGTTGTTGTACCCCGTTTATCGTCGGCAGATTGTGATAGGAAGATTGCATCGTCCAGATTTCGTAACGCTGGGGGCCAAAGGTTTTTCGGCTGTAGGTTTCGACACCGGCATCAATCAACAAGGGTCGCCCATCCAGGTAAACGACAAACTCGCCGATATCATTGTGATTATGGCTTTCGTCGTTATGTCCCCCCTTGGCCGCAACGGTTAAGCCGTGACCGGATTGCGCCTCGTCCCGCGCGGCCATCACTTCGATGGTGGGCAACCATACATCACGAGGCTGTGGTGCAAAGGCTTCCGCATGTGCGATCTCAGCAGCCCGAAAAATTGATCGCAGCCAGCGCATCGGGCTTTCTATTGGGCGTCCCCATCCGCCCACGCCCCCGTCGGGTGCTGCCTGCGCTGCCCAGGCTCCAAATGCCATCATGTCACGATCTTTGATCGCTTGACCATAACAGTAAATAAGCGTGGATTCTGGGGCGAGTATGGCGCTGGCATCGGCAAAATTGATGTAGTAGCTGCCGTCGATGTGGACGCGGTAGATAAAACGCCCCATTTCCTGAATCAACGGTTCGTTGAAGATGTCGACCTGCCCGGCGGTTGCCTGGTGGAGTTGTTCCAGACACTCATACAACGATCCTGCGGCACGCATCCAGTAGGCGGGACCTTCATCGCATCCCCCATCCGCCGGGTATGGAATGATGAAGACAACGGAGCAGTCGTTTCTGCGATGGAAGTTCCGGCAACTCTCTCTGAGAAATGTTCTTCTGCTTTCAGAGGTGAAGAAGCTGCAGTTTGTATCCGCGGTGGGATGGCAGGGATGAGTGTGGCCAAACTGTTCCAGTCACTCTACAACGAAACAAATGGTCCGAAGTTCGAGACACCATCAGTTAAAGTGGTGACAAAGACTGACGACAATCATCCGGCAACTCAGTGTCGTCTCGACACATATTTCCAGGGGTCTTTGTGCGAGAAGTCTTTCAACGAAAACGTGGAAGCAAAATCTGAAGTCACTGGGACTTGCCACGGATCAACCGGGCATTCAACTGGTCTTCGTCCACTGTGTTGGTTCAAGCCTTCCGTTCTCTAATCTCAATTAAATTGTTTTCATACGGAAAGGGCCTGTAAGGGCCCTTTCCTTTTTTCTTCTTACATTTGTGGCCGGCAAAGTTTTCCGTGTGAGAATTGTAACAAGAATTCATAAAGGAGTTATGAAATGAAAACTTTTAAGCACGGACTGCTCGCTATTTCCCTTCTCGCTGCCCCGACAATATTCGCCTGTACGATGGACGGCTCAGAAGGAATTGTTGAAGAAAACAATCTCTGGATTTCTCCCGCTCAAAAAAGTGTGAACGGAGTGACAGAAGCTCAGTTTAACAAAGTGATTGATGACGCCATTGTTGTGATGGAGCCTTATATCAAGGCCCGCGGTGCGAATCTCACTGTCGTGAAGAAGTGGGACGACGGGACTGTCAATGCCTACGCGGAACAGTCTGGAAAAGAGTGGAAAGTGTCTATGTTCGGGGGGCTTGCTCGCCACGAAACAATTACTTCGGATGGCCTTGCTCTCGTGGTTTGTCACGAAATCGGTCACCACATTGCAGGCGCTCCTATGTACAGCTACAAAGCTGGCTGGGCATCGACAGAAGGTCAGTCTGATTACTTCGCGACGACGAAATGTCTCCGCCAGGTTTGGGCAAAAGAAAACAATGAAGAAATCATCGCTGCGATGGAAGTTCCAGCTCGCGTGAAAGAACTCTGCGGCTCACAGAACGTATGGAACCAGGAATATGCTATCTGCGTCCGCGGCGCAATGGCCGGCGATTCAGTCGCTCGCCTCTTCGCTGCTCTTCGCAAGCAAGAGCCTTCGAAGTTTGAAACTCCGGATCCTAAAGTTGCTAAGTACACACAGGAATCACACCCAGCGACTCAGTGTCGTCTCGATACGTACTTCCAGGGCGCTCTTTGTGCTGCTGATGAGATGGAAGAATTCAGCCGTGATACGGAAGTCACAGGATCTTGTCATAAGACTCTTGGTCACAAAATCGGTCTTCGTCCAGCGTGTTGGCATAAGCCTTCGGTTGAATAGTCTTACCCGATAAATCCAGTCGGAAAATAGCGCTCAAAAGGCCGGGGAAACCCGGCCTTTTTTCATTGAGTTATAACATCTTCTTACTTATCTAGACGGAGATTCTTTCTTTCGAAATGATAGCTCCAAGATTTATGGATAAATCAGGGAGTACAAATGAAATTGATCGCTTTAACACTTCTTCTTTCTGCCTTTTCAGGGATGACTTTTGCGTGCGGAGAGAACGGTGGTTTCTTACCAGAAAACGACATGAGAATACCGGTCGGTGCTAAAACCACTGGCGGAATCACAGAGGCGCAATTCAATGCTGTGATCGATAAGCTCGAGCCGATCTACTCACCAATCGTTTCCAACATGGGTGGCAAACTTAAAATCAACCGTAAATGGGATGATGCTACTGTCAACGCCAACGCGTCTCAGTTCTTTGGCACTTGGACCGTGAACATGTTCGGTGGTCTTGCTCGTCACGAGAAGATCACGGCGGATGGATTTGCTCTAGTTCTTTGTCATGAACTCGGTCACCACCTTGGTGGAGCTCCGAAGGTTGCTAACTTCATGATGAAGTGGGCGTCGAACGAAGGTCAGGCGGATTATTTCGCGACTCTCAAGTGTCTTCGCACAGCTTGGGTGAACGATAACAATGAAAGAATCGTGGCGAAGGCAAAAGTTCCAGAATTCCTGGCAACTGCTTGTAGCAAAG
The DNA here is from genome assembly GCA_041737595.1 of Patescibacteria group bacterium. Classification (GTDB taxonomy): domain Bacteria; phylum Patescibacteriota; class CPR2; order UBA1875; family UBA1875; genus JBGSRK01. The sequence continues at coordinate 200 of JBGSRK010000113.1, read as the reverse complement.
CTCACGGCGATAAAGCGGAAAGAGCTCTTTGCGTCCGCGGTGGTATGGCCGGTGCCTCAGTTGCTGGACTTTTCGCAGCGATGAGAAACAAGCCTGAAGCTCAGTTGGCACAGCAAAGTGAGGGAAAATCCAAAGCGATGCTGGCGGTTCTTACTGGGGATATGATGGACGCCTATGCCGCAGAGAAAGCGGGCCTCGTA
>JBGSRK010000088.1:0-1786 GCA_041737595.1 Patescibacteria group bacterium | reverse complement strand
AACGAGTCTCGTGGTGGGATGCGGTAGCGTTTTGCCGGTGGGCGAGCGCGCGATTGGGGTACGAGATCACGCTGCCGACCGAGTTGCAGTGGGAAAAAGCCGCGCGGGGAACTGATGGGCGCGAATATCCGTATGAAGGCGCGTTTGACGCGGCGAAGGGCAACACCTATGAAACCGGCATTGGTCAAACAAGTGCGGTAGGAATATTTCCCGGCGGGGCGTCACCTTACGATGTGCTGGACCTGAGCGGCAACGTATGGGAATGGTGTCTGAACGAGCACGACAAGCCGGAGAACACCGCGTTGGGAGGAAGCGCCGCGCGGGTGTTGCGGGGCGGCTCGTGGTTCAGCTATCAGCTCAGCGCGCGCTGCGTGTTCCGCAACTGGTACTATCCGTACCTTCGGGACCTCGATTCCGGTTTTCGGGTGGTGTGCTCTGCCCCTATACCTTAACTCTGGCCTCTGGGAACTCTGGGTGCGACCCGTTCTCTCGAAACGGTCTGTGAGGACCGGGGAAGAGAGGCAAAGGAAACTTTGACAACTTGACGTTTGACGTTGGGTGAAATCCCCAACCCTGAGTGAACCAGGAACAGCGTAGACCCCAGGGTAGCGACTGGTCATCAATCCCTGAAGCGGGTCTAAAAGCGGGTAAGGCAAAGCCCACCAGCTAATCCCCGCGAGCAAGTCGAGATGGTGAGCGCAAGCGAAGGTACGAGTAGGCATCGTGACCAGAAACAAGCCGACGTGGGATGACAGGCTTGACCAAAAGGTGAAGGATAGGGACCTGGCAGCACAGAGATGACCAGGGTTCACGCCCGCGAAACCCGGTGCAAAGTACCCACCTAAGACGACGACAAACGAACGTCAGGAACGGGGTAACCCGTCATCAGGCTCTCTCCGGAGAGGTCGAAGCGGAGAGCAGGCAACCAGCCGCAAGCGGAAGACGGGGAGGATTGCCTAAGAAGCGAAAGCCGCCGGGAAAGCCGGCGGATAAGCAGACGTAGGCACGGTAACTTGGAAGGTAGAGACGGAAGTAGGAGTCAAGAAGTCATGGACACGGTTGCAAGACCGATGTATGAATGGAAAGACTTGCCGTGGCAAGAGAATGAACGGCGGGTCTTCAAGCTCCAAAAGCGTATCTACCAAGCCAGCGGCGACGCGAGGTGCTAATAACAGTAGCCAAGTTACTGAGGAGCCGTGTGAGGTGAAAGTCTCACGCACGGTTTTGAAGCCGAGCGGTGGGGGTGACTCCGGCGCTTAGGTTAACTCTCTGTCCTCTGGGGTTTTGACCTGGTTCTTGCTTTTGACCTTGGGGGCAAGGGGGCGGAGCCGCCTGCTCTTATGGCTCTTCTCGACGAAGGCGAGTCGCGTTGTACGCCCGGCATGGGCGAGAGCTAGGCGGTGAAAGACCGCTGTGGACGTTGGTCCGACGAACCACGAGGCGAAGGCAACTGCGCCGCGCGCGAGCGGGCGTGGGGAGGAAGCCGGAGCACAAACCCTGGACTTGATGAACAAGAACCGCGTGAAGAGGCATGGAGCGAGGGGTAAGCTGGCAACAGACAGCGACGCCCGAAAAGGACCAAAGCGGCTCGATGTAAACGCGGCAGGGATTGGGGGAAAGCGCTCGCACCTTATCCGGGGAGATCTGTTCTCGTTCGGGAGGAACAGAAGTCAGCCGAAGCCGTAGTAGCCGATGGAGTGACGACCATCCAGGGTCAGGGGCGAAAGCCGCTGGCAGGGCGAAGGGCCGAACGGTCAAGGAGTTGGAATGTAGAACGAGTCACACG
>JBGSRK010000046.1:0-1936 GCA_041737595.1 Patescibacteria group bacterium | reverse complement strand
AATATGGTGCCCCTCCCTGAGTTTTTCTCCATATTTTTTCGGCGCATTTCCGTCAACTTCTATCTGTTTGTTATCAATCATTTTTTGTACTTGTGAGCGGGTGATGCCGAGTTTATCGCATAAAAAAACATCAAGCCGCTGACCGGCAGATGTTTCATTGATAATAATTTTTTTTGGATTTGGCATAATTGTGCGCCTGGATGGATTTGAACCATCGACTTCCACCTTATAAGGGTGGCACTCTAACCGCTGAGTTACAGGCGCGTATAATAAATTTTAATTGTTCACTTCCACCTTAACCGCCTTCATCACGCTTCGCGTTTATTCGGCGGATAAATCACGTCACTCAATTAAAATGAAAATAAATTTTCATTTTTCTTTCGCTAGCGATTTGAAGGGTGGCACTCTAACCGCTGAGTTACAGGCGCGTATAATGGCCGTATAATAGCATTTTTTCATCATTTTTGCAAGATCATATTAAAGGTTGTCAAACATTATAAATACTGATAAAATAGGCTCAACTTTATGCGAGATTACAATAGAATCATATTTGATACAATTAATTCCTGGCAGGGCAAGAATCGGTGGCTGGACGCGTTTGGACGGGCGGGGGCTGAATGGGTGATTGTTGCCATGTGCGGCTGGTTTATTGTTTCAGGAATTATAATTTGCTGGCCGGATTGGCGGTCTGTTTTTGCACCTTTAGTAACTTTTGTTGCTTCATGGGCTTTTGCCTGGTGCGTCAGCATTGGCATCGGTTTTATCGTTGACGAACCGAGGCCTAATATTACTGAACCGCAAAGCAAACAACTTTTCAAACCTTCAATGAGCTGGAAATCATTTCCTTCCGACCACTCCATGTCCGCGTTTTTATTATTTTTTGTAGCCCTGATTTTTGGTTTACCTGGTGCCTGGGCATTGCTTGTTCTAGCCATTTGGGTTGTTTTTGGCCGCTTATATTCCGGCGTACATTATCCGGTTGATATTATCGGCGGACTACTTCTGGCCGCCGCAGTGTCTATTTGGGTGAAATATCTTATGCTTTTTTTGTAATATGAATGCCATTATTCTTTGTGGCGGATTATCAACGCGTTTGGGCGATATCGCAAAATCAACCCCGAAAATATTATTGGAAATTAAGGGCCGGACGGTCTTAGATTGGCAGTTGGAAAAATTATATAAATTGGGTGTCAAAGAAATTGTTTTAGCAGCCGGCCATTTGGCCGATACGTTGCGCGAGAATGTGGGCGTGGAAAGAAATGGGGTAAAAATTATTTATGCGATTGAACCAAAAAGACTCGGAACCGGCGGGGCCATAAAATTTGCGTGGGAACATCTGCCGGATAATAACGAATCAACAATTATTCTTAATGGGGATATTTTATCGTTAGCCGATTTGAAAACAATGTCTGGTCGCTTACGTCCGGAGAGCGGGGGAATACTGCTTGGCGCGCGCGTCGAGGACGCTTCAACCTACGGAACACTGATTTTCAACGGACAAAATCGTTTGCAGGAATTTAAAGAAAAAGAAGGGCTGTCTCAGCCCGGGTATATTAACGGCGGCATTTACCTGTTTACAAATAATATTAAGAAATATTTTCCGGATAATGATGTTTTTAGTATTGAGTATGACGTTTTTGATAAAATTAAGGACCATGCGATAGATTTGGATGTTCATTTATCGGATGAACCGTGGGTGGATATTGGCGTGCCTGAACGGTTGAATTGGGCGCGTGAAAATTGGCGGGAATAAAATATGACAGTACACGCGAAATTAAATTGTATTTTTCTTTTGCTGATTGTCGGCACGGCATTTGGCGGTTTTTTGTATTATAAAAAAACTCATCCGCCATATGTGCCACCGGTGATTGAGCCGAGAAAAGAAATTAATATCACTATCATTCCAGGGTGGAATTTACGTCAGATTGCAGGCGAT
>JBGSRK010000009.1:0-120359 GCA_041737595.1 Patescibacteria group bacterium | reverse complement strand
CCATTTTTTCTGCTAACTCTTCCGGGGTTGCTTCTCGGCCGGTTTCTTGCAAAATCTGGCGTGAGATGCGGTTTAGTTTATTGATGGTTTCAATCATGTGTACCGGAATACGGATGGTACGTGCTTGGTCAGCAATGGAACGTGTGATTGCTTGTCTAATCCACCAGGTTGCATAAGTTGAGAATTTATAACCTCTGGCATGATCGAACTTTTCTACTGCACGAAGAAGACCAGTGTTACCCTCTTCAATAAGATCTAGAAGATCAAGCCCTCGGCCGATATATCTTTTTGCAATAGAAACAACTAATCGAAGATTAGCTTCTGCAAGATCTTTTTTGGCTTTTTTGTCGCCACGGAGGATTTTTTTGGCAAGTTCAATTTCCATTTCATGATTTATGAGCGGGATTTTACCAATCTCACGAAGATACATACGAACTGAATCATCGGCAAGATCAGAAAGTTCAGCTGCAGGTTTTACTGGTTCATCATCTTCTTCACTATCATTCCCCCAAATCATTTCTTTTCGATTTTCTGTAACCTCTATACCTGCTTCCAATAAAACAGCATAAAGCTCATCGAGTTTTTCAATGTTTTCTTCAATCGCTGGTACAGCTGCAAGAATTTCTTCTTGTGAAACAAATCCCTGTTCTTTTCCTTTTTTTACAAGCCCCGCGATTTCTTTTTCGTAATTTTCGGCCATAAAAACCTTTCTAACAAATAATGTTAGTTTAAATTTCTTTCTTCCTCGAGTAAAAGTTGCATTTTCTCGAGCATTTCATGGGTAACTTTTTTATTACCCTCTTTTTCTGATTGTATAATTTCAGAGGAAAGCTCTTTCTTTTTTTGTTCGAGCGAATTCTTTTTTAAACGTTTAATGCCGAAATATATTTCTTCAGCTTTTTTCTCATCATCGAGGTCTGAAAAATTTGCCTCAACTGAGAGTAAGTAAAAATTAAATTGCTCTTTTTCGTCTTTAACTAAAGACGTTAAAAATTGGCTTTCTGAAATCGTACCCTTTTTGTTGTAGTATTTTAACATTTTTTCGAAAGATTGTCCCACACTTTTATCTGTAAAATCTTCTGGGGTAATTGTAGCTATGGCAAAATCAAGATAATGAGGCAGTGTTAAGAGTAGCCCAATTATATTTCTTTCAAGTTCTATATTTTTATTTAGTATTTTTGGTTCTTCTCTTTTTATATAAGTTGTATTGGTTTTTTTGATCTCCATTTTCTTAAGTGCTTCTGAAATGCTTGCCTCAGCAACTCCAAGTTCCTGAGCAAGTCTCTTTATATATGTATTTTTCTCAATATCATCAGGAATTCTTTTTATAACGGGCAAAAGTTCACGGGCAATATATTTTTTCCCCATTGAATCTTTTTTATCAAATTTTTTTATTGCTGAGTTAAATAAGAAATCTACAACATATTCAGCATTTTTAACTGCTTCTTTCCAAATTTTTGGATCTTTTTGACATGCATCAGCCGGATCTTTACCTTCAGGGATAGTTATTACTTTTATATTAAATCCAAGTTCCCAGGCTAGCTCTATTGCCCTTCTTGTGGCTTGTGATCCCGCAAAATCAACATCAAAAGCAAGTTTTAAATTTTTTGTTAATCTTAATATTAGTCGGAGTTGATTTTCTGTTAGAGCCGTTCCAGAAGAAGCTACTATATTTTTTACTCCTGCTTGATATGATGCAATGACATCCATATTACCCTCAACTATAATTGCATTATCTGCTTTTCTTATTGTTTCTTTAGCGACATCAATCCCATATAAAATATTTGATTTATGATATATCTCTGTTTCGGGTGTATTTATATATTTTGGGACACCATCTTTTTCTAGGGTTCTTGCAGAAAAACCAATTGTTTTCCCAGAAATATCACGGATAGGGAACATTAAACGATTCCAAAATAAATCACGCCACTCTCCAGATTTTTGAACTACAAGGCCAGAGGAAGTAAGTTCACTTCTGGTAATTTTGTGACGACTCAGTTCGTTCTCTAAATCATTTTTTCCTGATGATGAAAACCCAAGATTAAATGATTTTATTGTACTTTCGGTTAACCCTCTTTGTTTTTTAAGATAATTTAGTGCGTTCGTGCCTACTTCCTTTTTGAGCAATTCGTTATAAAAATCTGCGGCAAGATCGTTTGCGTTATAATATTTAGATTTCTCTTCATTTTTTTCAAATCTTTTTCTTTCAATTTTTACTCCAGCTTTTTGAGCAAGGGTTTCTACTGCTTCAGGGAATGTCAGTCCATCTGCCTTCATAATAAAGCTAAATACATCACCACCTTCATTACAACTACCAAAACAATGCCACATCTGTCTTTCTGGTGAAACAATAAATGATGGGGTTTTTTCTGAATGAAAAGGACAGCAGGCCTTGAAATTTTTACCTGTTTGTTTTAGTTGAGCATATCCATTTATAAGCTCAACAATATCAATTTTTGCTTTTATCTCCTCAAGTTCATTCATCTATTTTTCGGTCTTCTTGCTCCCCCGTAAATTGACCATTAATATTGTTGTAAATGTAGAAACCATAGTAATAAGCCATCCGAAAGTAACTAATAATCCAAGGTTTACCGTACGTTTTTCTATTTCTTTAAGATTTCTTCCAACAAGAACATATCCGGCTAATTTACCATCTTTTTCATATGAATCTAGTACAGCTGCAATTTTTACACCTTTTTGGGGTACCCAGGTAAATCTTTTTTGGCCATTATTACTGAAATATGAAAAAAATTTATTCTGGTCTTTTTTAATTTCAAATCTTTTTTCAGGTGGGATTGGAGTACCATCTTTTAGCTGAGCATTTGCGGCTACTGATTTTCTTTCAGTATCAAAAATTATAATAAATGGATCGAGTGAATTTTCTACACTAATTTTTTGAGTTCCTGTCACATCTTCAGGTTTTGCTTCTGCACCCGTAAGATAATCAACAATCCCTTGAATATATTGTATTTGTGGATCATTAGCGCTTGATCGATAATTCTGATTAAGACCCAAGAAAAAAAATCCACTTAGAAGCGTAATAACTACTGCTGCAGGTAAAAACTGATTTAATGCTAATTTAATACTATTTTTCATTTAAAAATTCCCTTTCTTTGATACAAATTAGTAATTTTAATATATTTCTAAAGCAATTATAACTTCTTTTAGCTTTATATTAAAGTAAAGAAAACATGGCGGTGAGGCAGGGATTCGAACCCTGGATACCCTTGCGGATATACCGCCTTTCCAAGGCGGCGCACTAGACCGGACTATGCGACCTCACCTCGTCAGCGTAAGCTGACGAGCTTCAAAATCTTTTTAAAAATTTCTATGCTCTTTCGCTACGCTTCCTCTTAATCGAAATCTATAGATTTCGATTATTAAGTGCTAAAACATTATACTATCTATTCTTGGCTTTGCGAAGGTTAAAAATCCTTTTTTTCTTCCCAAATATCTGAAAAATTAAAGTTTTGTGGTTCTATAATAAATTTAAATTTTTCCGGACTTTCAATAAAGGAACTATATAATGGTTTTAATTTTGTAAGTCCCCACTCAGGTTTTTCTTTTGGAGTGACTTTTTTTAAAGATCTGATTTTATAATTTAAATTATTATCCCAACCATTATCTGTTCGATAAAGAGCAGCCCCATTATTCACTTTAAATGATTCATAGTCTGCAGTGGCTGGAAGATCGCGAAACTGAAGATTTGAAGATACTGCATAATTTTCACCTATATTTATTGAAACATGACCATAATTCGGAGGAACAATAATTTTATCTCCAATACTTGCTTCTACGATAACTACATCAACATTTCCTTCCATATCTGGCTTTGTTTGCAAAAGATAGTTAATATTCCCATCAATTACTTCATAAACCTCTGGATAAGTCATTTCAGTATTTGGAACATAGCCGTGATAATGCCCAGATGTTTTTATAAATTCAGGCCCTATTTTACCTGGCTTAATTACCGTAATATCATATTCGGCTTTATTTAGTTCAAAAACATCAGTATCCACGGACTTTTCCATATATCTGTACATCCAGTAAAGTTCTTGCTCTTCGGCTCCCTTTTCTAAATATACATCTTTTGCTTCCTCATAATTTCTTGTTTTTGGTTCAACACCAAAAACAGCTTGATCATAGGTTAGCCCGATGTCTTCAAGTTTAATATCTAGTCCTGATATGTCTTTATAATCTTTCATTTTATAAACTCCAAATTAAGGGGAGGGGATTTAATATACTAGAACTCTGGTAAAAATATTGTAACACAGGCCACTATTTAACTAAAATCTTTCCAAATCTGACTTGTTTCGGGTCCAATAGAGTTCTTATATTTACCATCATATAAAAATATCTCACCTTGAGGTTTCCAAAAAAGCATCTGCCCAACTTTCATTCCTGGATAAACCCGAAGATGATGAATCGCATGAAGCTCAAGCGTCCATTGTTTTTTGAAGCCAATGTCACCTAAACCAGAATTAAGATAAATATATAAACCCAACCTTCCAATCGAACTTCTCGCTTGCATAGTTGGGGCATAATAATCAGAACCCATTTCTTCTATAGTATGACCTAAATATAATTGATTAGGTTTTAATACGTACCCTTCTTTCGGAATTACAATTTCTATAAACTCATTTTCAACTTTAGGATCGAGTATCTTTTTTTTATATATTTTTAACTTATTCCCTAAACTAAAATTATAACTATTTGGATTTATATTATTAAGCGCAAATGGCTTAATATGTATTTTGCCATTTATAACCTCTTTTATTATTTCTTTTCCAGTTAATATCATATCCATCCATTTCTTAAAACCCCATCAGCATATAAAACAGGATTATTGTTTTCGCAGGCACAAGTTCTGCGTTCAAATTCTATTTCTAGATTCTTATACTTACAAAAAATGTTTTCTTCTTTATTATTATTTTTAGTATCTGGAAATAATTTATAAGCCAAGTCTTCACTGCTCATAAACTCTTTATTGTAAAAATCTTTGTAATTATCATCGTCATATTCAAATAATTGTCTTATAACAACTTTTTTGGCATAATTATTTGCCCATTCAAGATATTTTCTAAGTTCACAAGAAGTATGAATGCCAGATTTATGAATCATAAGTGATAATTTTATTGGTATTCCAAATTCATAAAAATCATTAATATTGTATTTAACTTTCATAATCTCTTTATTTTTTTTGTTATTATAATGAGCCCTCGAAATACATAATTGTTTTAGTAGCATATATTTTTTGCTAGGCTTCATGACACCATTTGTATACATAATTGTCGGAGCATTATTCGCACAAATTTTAATAATCTCATTTATTTTGGGATGCAATGTTGGTTCTCCGCCACCAGTTATTTCAATTTTTTCATAATTATTTTTTTCTAATACTTTTTTTAGCGTTTTTAAGTCTAAGATGTCATTTTTAGTATTTCTATATTTGGTTATGCAATATTTACAGTGAGCTTGGCATGCCCATCCAATCGGTATTACGTAAAGTTTCATTTTAAAACTCCTTTTTTAATTTTTTTAAGCACTCATTGATAGAAAAAAATACATAATCTGAACAATATATAGTCCATTCATCCGGTTTAAAATTTTCGTCGAAAATAGTTATAGTTTTAATTCTTTTTTTAGAATAAATATTCAAAAAATAAGCTAGAGTTTGTTCTGCCGCTGTCCCAAGTGAGCGCCCAGAAAAGTAACAAATAACATAATCGCAGTTTCGAATATAATTACAATCATCTTTAAATATTCCTTGCATGATATTTTTTATTTCTCTCCAATTTTTTTTTGGAGATTTTTTTTATTTCATTTAATCTTGTTACTTTAGGATAATTTGAGTCGTTCTCAATTGGATCATAAACATTATGGCCAGCTCTTCTTAAATAATTTTTGATTTCTAGCTTCCACTCGATCCCGGGGTTACCATAACCTACGGGGCCAGCAAGATAAAATTTCATTTAACCTCCCTTTTAATTTTTTTGATTAATGTATCCAGTTCTTCATAGCTTTCTGATCTATAAGTAATAGCTTCTGCAGCCCCAATTTCTCTCAAAAAATATAAGTATGAACGCTTAAGATCAGAAAGTGATATTTGTTGTTTAAAATTTCTTTCCATATATCTTTTTATTAAAGTTGATTTTTTTGGTATCGAAAAAATTATAATTGCTTCGTGTTTTGAAATTTTATCTAGTAAGAATTTTTCTTCGCAAGAAAATGGACTCCCGCCTCGCCACATTTTTGCATAAACATTTTCAGAAAAGTGAGAACGATCAAAGACAATTTTTTCTTGATTGGCATACTCCTTAAGATAACGTGAAAACTGATTTCCTGGAATATGGTGCAGTGATTTTGAGTCCCAATGTAATTCATTTTTTAATCTTTCAACTAAGGTGCTCTTTCCAGAGCAATCTGGCCCCTCCACAATAATGCGCTTTACTTTGTTTGCTGTCATTTCGACACAAACTCCTTTTAAAAAAATTAAAAAATATCAATCTCCTGAAATCTCTTGTTAATAAATCGGTAATATTTTGCAGGTCTATTAGGTTCTCCTGATTCGTACTTTCCTGTTTGTTCAATTATCCCGAGTGTTAAAAACTTTCTTCGAAAGTTTCTTCGATCAAGTTTTTTACCAAGAATAATTTCATACGTTGACTGAAGTTCGGGTAATGTAAATTGATTAGGAAACAAAGAATAAGCAATATTTGAATCGGTTATGAGTTTTTTTAATTTTTTTATAGCCAATTTTAATATTTGATTATGGTCAAAGGCTAACTTTGGAATTTTTGTTATATCAAACCAACCAGAATCAGTTGTTTTTTTAGTTTTAGTTAAAACAGATATTTTTTTGGAATCTAAAAGTGCGATATATGAAACAGAAACCATTCTTTTTCTTGGATCTCTTTTAGGGTCCCCAAAAGTATAATATTGTTCAAGATAAATGTCTTTAATACCAGTTTTTTCAAATAGTTCTCTTTTTGCAGCCCCATCAAGTGATTCATTATTATAAACTGCGCCTCCAGGGATAATCCATTCACCAATAAACTGACTTTTTGCTCTTTTAACGAGAAGAGTTTTTACTATTCCTTCATCCACTGTAAAGACGACAATATCAACATGTATTCCTTGATCTTTATATTTAGGATTATTTAGTTTCATACTTTGCGTCTCCTAGACACATAATAGCAGACTTAAACAAATGTTGTCAATTATTTTTTTAATTTTTCTGCTAGCATTTTGTTTTTGTATTTCGGATCTAATGAAACATCTTTGCGAAACCATTTTGGAGGTGTAAATGTTTCATAATTTTCTAGGCTTTTGAATTCTACTTCAGCGGTAATTAGCCTATTTACCTTCCCTTTATATATATCTAGCTCAATTGTGTAGTTACTCATTGGTATTATATACCTGGTCTTTCGAATTACGGAAATAGCAAAATATTTTACTAAAAATATATATAAATATTTAGATATTTGTGGTTCTATTTCTGTTCTGACTATACCTTTTCCATATTTAAATGTAAGGTAATATTTATCTTTTTCCGATGATATTTTTCTTAATCTTAGAGTAATATTTTTAGGAGCAAGATAGTACTGTTCAATTTCAACAGAAGGAAAGTTTTTATAATCTTTCGGAATATTCTTAATTAAATATTTTCTTTCTATTTCTTTAAACATTATTTTAATAGTATTAGTTTTGCTTTTTTAGTTTTAGTATCAAATATCGCAAATGATGGTTTGCCTTCCCGGCCACATACCTCACCTGGGTTAATAATAGTAGTTTTTCCAATTTTTTCAGCCCACGGAGTATGTGAATGACCCGAAAATATGAAATCGTATTTTTCACTTTCAGCAATTTTTTTCGCTGTCCAAGTATTATGGATTGTGGCACATTTTAATTTATCAATTTCAAATTCTAATAAATTTTCGTCCCATTTAATATTTTCTGGGATGAGTTCAATTTTCATCTTAATATCATAATCTGCATTTCCAAAAGCTAAAAATATTTTTTTAAATGTGTTAGAAATAATATCTAAAGTGTTGATTGAAGTTATGTCTCCACAACAGATACAATTAGATATTTTCTCAATTTTTACCGTTTCAACAATTTCTGAAAATCTTTCAATATTGTCATGGACGTCTGAAATAATAGCTATCTTCATAATTCAACACGAGTTCCATGTTCTGATTCGTTATCATCAACATAAATTACATCAGGCTCAAATCGAATTGATAAATGGAAATCAGATACTTCTTCAGAATCAATTATTACATCACAACTTTGGCTTTTACCAACCCAATTTAAGCCGGACTTTATATCTGTATATTTTTCGCTCGCAAAAGGGCTATAAATAGTAAGACCACTCGGGCTTTTTTTATCATATTGGATAGTAATTCTTGCTTCGCTACCTAAATAAAAAGTTTCGCCCCCTTTCGCGAGTGTTTCTCTTGTTATTTCAAATGGTCTTGAGCCATCTAACCTCAATAACTCGCCCTGCACGGGTGCAACTCTCTTTTTTTCAGGGGTTGGTTGATAGTGTAATCCTTCGTTCATAATGTCCTTAACTAAATTTTATATTCTTTTTTTTGGGCTGCTTCTATTATGTTATATATGTGATTTTCAAGAATAGGGATAAACGGACCAAAATAATTTAAAGCTTCATTTGTACTTAAATCTTGGTGTTTACTCATAATTTTATTAATAATTATATCAGTGTATTTTTTCAAAAGAGAACTAACAATTTCTTGATTTAAATTTGTTATATCCATGTGACCAAGTTTTTCCAAATCTTTCATTTTTTCAGCACGATAATTTTTATAAAAATCATGCCCATTAATTCCAGTTTCTTTTAGGGCGCTTTTTACAACTACCGTGACAGTATTTATGGTATCTCTATCAAGACCATTCTTGATCATTCCAATAGCAATATTTTCAACTAATGTTGGTCCTTCAATTTCTGAAGAGTTTTCTTTTGTATCCATATATATAGTATAGCAAAAAAAGAGACGTCCGCGGACGTCTCTTTTTTAAATTACTTTATTCCGATTATATTGGTAATTATTTTGCAGCTTTAATAGAAAGGTTTTTTCTGCCCTGCGAATCTATTTCCATTAATTTTACTTTTACTTCCTGTCCTTCTTTAAGAAAATCAGATACCGTTTCGACTCTTTCGTCGGCTATTTGTGATACATGAACAAGACCTTCTTGGCCTGGCATAAATTCAACAAACGCTCCAAAGTCCATTAATTTCACAACTTTTCCGTCATAAACCCTACCTACTTCTGGGTCATCTGTAAGCCCTTTAATCCATTCTATGGCTCTTTTAGCCCCTTCACTATCGACAGAAGCAACAACCACAGTTCCGTCGTCATCTATGTCAATTTCTGCACCAGTTTCTGCGATAATTTTATTTATCATCTCTCCGCCTTTACCAATAACGGTTCTAATTTTTTCAGTATTAATTTTAATACTTGTTAGTCTTGGAGCATATTTTGACATCTCTTTGTTAGGCTCTGAGATTGTTTTATTCATTAGATCTAAAATAGTTAAACGTGCTTTTTTTGCTCGTTCTAAGACTTCGCCGATGAAATTCGGAGTAATCCCCTTTATCTTCATATCTAATTGAAGAGCGGTTATCCCAAGGTCTGTCCCTGCACATTTAAAGTCCATATCGCCAGCAAAATCTTCTGCTGCTTGAATATCAGTTAGAATCTCATATTTTTTATTTAGAGTCCCGTCTTCAGTTATTACACCCATAGCAATACCAGCAACATGTTTTTTAAGTGGTACACCTGCATCCATTAAAGACATCGATGTTCCACAGATTGAACCCATTGAAGAAGACCCATTTTCTGAGAGAGCTTCTGAAACAACACGAATTGTGTATGGGAAATCATCATGGCTTGGCATAACTGGTAGGATTGCCTTTTCTGCTAAAAATCCATGACCAATAGCTCTTCGCCCTGGCCCAAGACGGCCAACTTCGCCATATGCGAAAGGGGAATCGTTATAATGATGCATAAATGTTTTTGTAAATTCTTGATCCATTGAATCAACTAATTGCGCCTTTGAAGGTGAAGCTAGAGTTGTTATGGATAATATTTGAGTAAGTCCTCTGTTAAATAGGGCAGAACCATGTGTTCTTGGAAGAAGTGAGACATCAGCTGATAAAGGTCGAATTTCATCCATTTTACGATGATCTGGTCTAACGCCTTCTACTAAGATAGAATTTCGGATGTCTTCTTTAATTACTTTATCAAACGATTCTCGTATATCTTTAGCTTCAAATTCTTCAGCAAATTTTTCACTTACTTCATCCTCAAGTGTTGCAATAAGATCTTGACGCGCCATTTTACTTTCATGACGTATTGCGGCTCCTAATTTGCTCTTTAAAAATAACTTGATAGCGTCATAAGCTCCATCATCTGGTTTTGAAAGTTTGAATTCAACTTTTTTAACCTTAACTTGTTCGAGTAATTTTTCCTGAAGAGTAATATTTTCTTTAATTATCTTGTGTGCCTCATCTAACATTGCAACAAATTCTTCTTCTGGAAGTTCTTTTGCTTCTGTTTCAATCATTGTAATGGCATCTTTTGTCCCAACAATAAGAAGATCTGCTTCGGCTTCTTCCATTTCTTTGTATGTAGGGTTTGATTTTACTTTTCCATCAATTTTTATCATTCTCACGGCTCCTAATGGCCCTTCAAATGGAGCTCCGCTCATCATAAGTGCAGCAGATGCGGCATTAATTCCCATGACAACTGGGTCAGTTTCTAAATCGAGTGAAAGAGGTGAAACGATTATTTGTAGTTCATTCATATAACCTTTTGGGAACATTGGTCTTATCGGCCGATCAATCATTCTTGAACGTAATACAGCAAGTTCTGAAGGTCTACCTTCTCTTTTTATGAAACGTGAACCAGATAATCTCCCTGTGGCATACCATTTATCTTCAAAATCTACTGAGAGTGGGAAATAATCTCTTGTTTCATCTTGTTTACTTGATGCAACAACATTGGCCATGACAATAGTCTCGCCATGAGTAATAACAGCTGAACCAGAGGCATTCTTAGCCAATTTTCCAGTTTCTATACAAAAAGTCTTTCCATCTATCTCTTGAGAAACAGATAATTCGCCTAATTTAGTATTCATAAATACCTTTCCGAAAGAGGTCATATCCCGCTTTGAGGGACAGGGTGAGAAGTTTGACCACTTCCTGCTCTGTCTCCCAAGTTTTAATAATTATTTTTTAAAGACCCATTATTTTCTTAAACCTAATTTTTTAATAATAGTGTCATATCTATTTTCATCTTTATGGCGTAAATAATCTAGGAGCCTTCTTCTTTTACCAACCATTTTAAGAAGACCACGACGAGAATGTTCGTCTTTTTTATGACCTTTAAGGTGATCAGTAAGTTTTTTGATTTGTTCCGTAAAAATTCCAACCTGAACTTCTGGAGAACCTGTATCATTTTTCCCAGTTTTTAAATCTTTAATTACTTTTTCTTTGTCTTCTTTTTTTAATGCCATTTATTACCTCTGGGCCTATTTTAGCAGATTTGAGCCTAAATATCAACTGTATTTATGAATTCTGCTAAATATGGAGCCGATGGGTGGATTCGAACCACCGACCAATCCCACACTTATCTGGAGCCAGCGGTGGGGATCGAACCCACGACTTACTCTTTACGAAAGAGTTACTCTACCACTGAGTTACACTGGCATAAGTGTGGGACTGCAACAATTGAGCCCCTGAGCTACATCGGCCCGACGGAATTCGTTTCTAGATTTAGATGAGCCGATGTAGGCCGTCTTTATCTTTTCGCGATTCCTCCTTCTAATCCCAAACAAAATCTGTCGATTTTGTTTGCCAAGGAGAAACAACGAAAACGCGGAGCCAATTTTTTAAGTTGCGTAGTGTGATAGTTTGTTTGGACGATGGAGCGGGTAACGGGAATCGAACCCGTATCTCAACCTTGGGAAGGTCGCGTTTTACCACTAAACTATACCCGCGCATAACGAGATTATTTTAACAAATAATTCGAATTTGAAAAAGCCCGCTTATTTGCGGGCTTTTTAGTTAATCTGTTTTTATTAGTATCCAGTAGGCCGGGAAGAATCCAAGATATTTTTTTTGCTTAATTTCTGATTTTTTCTCTAAAAGCCATTCATTAAAATCACGAGTTTTAATTAGAATATGGCTTGCTTTAACTTCATCACCTTTTTTGTCAGTAATTTTGATTATATGATAACCATAAACTGATTTTACTGGGCCTACGATATCTCCTACTTTTGCATCAAAGGCAGCCTTTTCGAATTCAGGTACCATTTTACCTTTTCCAAAATAACCAAGATCACCACCTTTTGCTGCACTACCTGGGTCACCTGAATATTCTGTTGCTAGTTTTGCGAAGTCTTCACCAGCTTTTGCTTTTGTAAGAAGATCTTCAGCTTTCTTTTTTGCAACTCCTGTTTCTTCTTCTTCACTATTTATTTTATCAGTTAATTTTTGACGAAGTAATTTTGGTTCAAAAAATACTTTTTTGTAATCATCTATTGTTAAACCATAATATTTTTTTAGTATTTCTGAAAAGTTTTTCTGACCTCCATTTGAGGCAATTAATTTGTCATATTCTTCATTAAGATCGTTTGAATCAATTTTAATCTGTTGACTTTCTGCTTCTTTTTCTACAATTGCATCTTCTGCCATTCGATCAAGGACCTCTACTCTAATTTCTGCTAATTTTTTTTGTCCATCTTCTGATGCAAAATCTACTTTCTTAAACTCAACATAATATTTTTTTAGAATATCAAGCTGATTTAAATATGAATGCACAGTTACATATTTACCTTCAATAATTTCTGATGGGAACAATAAGACTCTTGAAGCGGTTTTAATTATGGCACTCTCGTTATTATAACTATAAACCATTACTCCATAAGTGATGTTTGCGAGTCCTATTAAAACTAAAACCCCAATAACAATTAATGTAAGCGGAGTAAATTTAAACTTCTTTTTTCCTTTTTTTGTTTTTAACTCTTTTTTATCTTCTGATTTTACTTCTTCTTTATCTGTTTCATCTAAAACAGATTTTTCTTTTATGGCCATTAAATATCCCTCCTAACCAATTATGTTTCTATATATATAATAAAGTTAATTAAGTTATTGTGCAAATAGTTTATTTAGTGTTAACCTCATCAAAAAGATTATATCTAATAATTTTTTCTGAAATTTCTTGTTCTATTTTATCTCTTTCTATTATATCTTGGCAATCCTCATCTTTTTGAGATATATCTCCTTTGGACCACTCTTTGCATATTAATAAATCTGGGTTAGTATATCTATAAATTTTATCATCTGTAACAATTGTCTTATCGTCATAGTATGAAACAGAACCGAAGAATTTTTTAACGTTTGAGAATAAATCAGAACCAAACATAAAGCTTTTAGTTTTAATCCCAAGTAAATTCAATATTGTGGGCTTTATATCAATGTGGCTTGAAACACTTTTAATAATCTTTCCTTCATTTTGCATAGGTAATTTAATAAATAATGGAACTCCTTTATATTTTGGGGCCGAATCTCTATCATATTTTAAGTTATCAACTTCAAATGGTTCAATTTTTGACATATGATCACCATAGAGCACAATTAATGAATCGTCATAAAGACCCTCTTTTTTTAGAAGTTCAAAAAATATTCCAAGGGTGCGATCTGAATAATTTACATTTTCTAGATAACCGTATACCATTTCTGGGTATTTAGAAGAATCAAGATTTATACTTTTTTCGACATTTTCCAAGTGGAAAGGATTATGATTTGAAAGAGTAATAACATAGCTGAATGAAGGTTTTGGCTGTTCTTTTATATATTCGGCAGTTTTTCTTAGAAAGGTTTCATCATTTAAGCCCATATTTACTATTGGTCCATCTGGATAGCCCTCACGCGCAATATATTTATCATAGCCCATAGATCGGAAAAATGTATCTCTGTTCCAAAAATTACGATTATAACCATGATAGGCATATGATGAATAATTATTTTCTTTTAAATCTTTTGGAAGAGCTGAAAAATTATCTTTTCCATAACTTACTGTTACCGCAGCCTCTTTTAAGGGGTAATATGAAGTATTTATAGTAAAATCTACATCAGATGTATGCCCAGCTCCCATTTGGAAAAAATAATTTTCAAAATAATAACTATCTTTAAGTAGTTTATTAAGACTTGGAGTTATTTCTTGCCCATCTGCCTTTTCTCCAATAACAAAATTTTGCAAAGATTCTACTTGGATTACTATAACATTCTTACCTTTTGCAATTCCTGTGAAATCGTTAATTTCTTCTGTTTTTCTATTATTATTTATCCATTCTAAAACATCTGTTTTTTCTTCGGGTGAGATTTTTTTTAATGATTGTGAAACATTACGATAAATATCAAATATGTGAGATCCAAAAAACCCATATCTTTCTGCAACTAGCCGATTATCATAAATTCTTGTAATAGTTCTTTCTACAAAAGCGTGGTCTAGCCCAAAAAATAAAATATTCGAAAGTATTATAAACATAAAAAAAACAGAACCATATAAAAGATGTCTTTTTTCGACCTTAAATTCACTTTTTATTTTTTTAAATAATAATATCGCGATAAATATATCTATTAGATAGATTAAATCGTATAAGTTAAAAACATTTATAACAGCTGGCCCAACATCATCAACATTCCCGATTAAACTAAAGATAGCTACAGAAGGTAAAGAATGAAAAAAATGAAAGTATGTTAAATCAAAAATTATAATTGTTGTAAACAAAATAGCTAAAATAATCGAAACAATCAATTTGCGTTTAGAAAAAATTACCGGGATAAAAAGTAAGGCTGCTAAAACAAAATAAAATAATATATTTAATAATATTTCAGGAAAAGGTAAAAAATATCCATTAATTTCTCTTGTAAAAAATATTTGCTTTATAGTGAAACTAATAACAAAAAATATATACAGATAATTACTTTTTATGAAAAGGACCCAATTTTTTTTATTTTTTATTTTATCTAAAAAATCGATTATTTTTGTCATATAAAATATTTTAACATACCTATAGAGATATCATTAATTAATAATTCTTAAGAGAATTTGGTTTGGTTCAAACCCACTTTTTAGTTTTAAATCAGCCCAAATTAATTTTTTATAAATATTTAATATATCCTCTTTTGAATATGATCTTGCTTGTGATATTGATTTTTTAGCAACATAGGGGTGAATTCCTGCTTTTTTTGCAAGATTAAAATCACTGATCCCATTTTCAAATTTTGCCATAGCGATATTTCTGAATTGTTTTTCTATCATGGTTAGGATATAAATAGCATTTTCTCCAGATTCTAAAAAACTATTTATAAGCTCAGTAGATTTTTTTATATTTTTAGCAGAAATATTATCCAAAAGTTCAAAAATATTCGCTTCAAAATTAGATTTGACTAAAAGATCTACATCTGTACTATCGATACAAGGGTCAATCTCTTCACCTTTTTTATATAGGATTAATTTATTTATTTCTTCTGAAAGTTGCCAAAAATCATTACCCACAAAACTTGCTAATCTTTCCACTGCGAGAGGAGCAATATCTACCCCTTCGTCTAGAAATCTTTTTTTAATAAAACTTTTTGGATCTGAATAACCTTTTAATTCAAAAGGTTTAATCTCTCCGTTTTTCTTTATAAAATCAATAAGTTTAGATTTTTTTGAAATTGTTTTTTCAATAAAAATTATATCTGTTATATTTGATATTTCAGAAAAGTTATCAATAATACTTTTAATATCACTATCGGGTATTTCATATAAATAATCCTTAATAATAAATAATCTTTTATTATTAAAAAAAGAGACAGAAAGAATCATAGATGAAATGCTTGTCTCAATACTTTTATCTATATTAATTATTTCACCATTATCTTTTTGGTTGGCGAGATAAAGTCTTTCTAACTCTTTTGAAATAGAAAAACTATCATCACCATAAAATATTTTAATCATTTATAGCCTCTAATTTCTGACATTTTGAACAAAAGTGAGTACCCCTTCCACCTACTGAAATTCTTTGTATCAAATTACCATCTCTTTCGCAGGGCTTATCTGTTTGTCGATAGACCCTTAGTGATTCACTAAATGAGCCCTTTTTACCAGATATATCTCTAAAATCAGAAGTTGATGTACCTCTTTTTTCAATTGCTCTGGTCAATATGCTTTTTGTAGATTTATAAAATAATTTAATTTCATTCTTTGTTAAACTCGATGCTGCCCTTAGCGGATGTATTTTAGATTCCCACAATATTTCGTCAGCATAAATATTACCAATACCTGCGATATTTTTTTGATCCAAAATAACTTTTTTTATTGAAACATTTTTTTTCGAAAATAACTTAGTTAAATATTCAAGATTAAAACTATTTGAAAATGGTTCTGGACCGTAATTTTTAAAAGCATCTGTTAATTCTTCCGAATTAAGTAATTTTACGTATGCAAATTTACGAAGATCTGAAAAAGCTAATATTTTATTATTAGATAAATAGAATATTACTCTTATGAATTGATTCAGTGGATCAAAAAGTGGGCTATTTTTTTTATTGTGGGCTATCCATTTTCCATTTTTATCAACTTTCCATGATTTATCAGTATAAATTAAATGTCCTGTCATTTTCATATGAAAAAGAAGGTTCCAGTCATTTGAAAGCTTAATACTGATATTTTTTGCTCTTCTCTGAACTGATAATATTTCTATATTTTTAACATATTTTAAGAATATTTCAGGTTCAACACCTTTGAGAATTCCAGGCCACATAAAAACTACGTCTTTGATTTTTTTATTAATCAAAACATCTTCTAGATCCCTCTTTATGGTTTCTACTTCAGGCAATTCCGGCATAATATCCTAACTTAGCTTTATGATTTTAAACCTTTTATAAGTTCTTTTGCAAATTCTTCTGAGGCTCTGTACCCGCTTCCAGTTAAAATATCACCATCCCATTCGGTTCCCGCTCCAGTAAAAAAAGCTCCGGCATCAGTTACTTTTGAAGAAGTTAAAGGATCACAGGTTACTCTTTTCTGAGTAAGTATGCCTGCATAGGCGAGTAAACCTACTGCCATACCAATTCCTGCAATTATTTTTCTATCATAATAAAATTTAGCAATCAAATTAGTAATTAATGAATCCAATATAAACTCTTGTGTACCAGCTCCTCCAAGTAAAACTAAACAGTCATAGTCGTTTGGTTCAACATATTTAATATCAACGTCTGGTTTTATAATCATCCCATATTGACCCTTAGCTTCTGTATGGTGAGAAGAACCAATCTCGTATGTATGTTCAGAAGAATCTATTTCTTTAATTAATGCATCAAGTTCTTCATCTCGAAAACGATCATGAGGTATAATTATTAAAATTTTTGCCATTAATTTACTTTCTTTTTTCTAAAAAATACTACTGGATAAGTAATGAATATCGAATATAAGACAGTAAAAATGCCGACGTTAAGCCAAAAATTTAATCCTGAAAAAATATCAATTAACAAATTATAAACTGTTATATCTGAACTATATGTAAATAAAATATACCAACCAGTCCCTAAAAGGAAAGAGACTAATAGTGACCAAAGTGTTGCCCATAGATATGGTTTTATTTTTAAAATATACTCCTCCATTAGTATTTTAATATTATTCATAGCTTAAATCAATTTAATTGCCTTTATCGTGTATATACTTCTATTTTAGTAAATATTCCCAACCTGGTTGCCACTTCCCGACTTTACGCC
The DNA here is from genome assembly GCA_041737595.1 of Patescibacteria group bacterium. Taxonomy (GTDB): domain Bacteria; phylum Patescibacteriota; class CPR2; order UBA1875; family UBA1875; genus JBGSRK01. The sequence continues at coordinate 102,550 of JBGSRK010000009.1, read as the reverse complement.
AATCATTGGCAAATGCCTCATCCCAAGTCATATTTTTTAATAGAACATCTAAAACGATTTGTGGAGCTTTATGAGCAACAATTGCAATTTGTTTACCATTATAATTTTTTTCAATATCTTTTAAAAAGGATTCTATCCTGAATTTAACATCTTCATAAGACTCACCGTTAGGAAATCTTTCTTGTACCATTTTTTCTTGCAAGGGTTCTACAATTTCTGACGGTTTTCCGTCGTAATCTCCATAATTACACTCACGTAGCCTCTTATCAACAATTATTGGGAACTTGTTTTTAAATGAAAGTTTTGCTGAGTGAATTGCACGAGTTAGATCAGAACAGAATACAACGTCAAACTGGTCTGTATTTAAAAAGGGAAGTTCTTTTGACTGGTTAACCCCGAGCTCAGAAAGATTAATATCTTTCCAACCAGAGGATATATGGCTTTCATTATCAATTGTGGTGCCATGTACAAAATATGTTATCTTTACTGACATTTTTTCCTTATAAAAATAATTATAATCTTATCTCTGGCGGTGGGAGAGGGATTCGACCTTGCTTTGCAACCCAGCTCCAATGTCGCTGGGCTTCGGGCCGGGGTTTGCCGTCGGGGCAAACCCGTTCTCATCCCATTTCCTTCGTAATTAATTCGACACTTTCGCCTAAAGGCAAAATTGTCTAATTATGGCGGTGGGAGAGGGATTCGAACCCCCGATAATCTTGCGACTATACCGCATTTCGAGTGCGGCCCATTCAACCGGACTCTGGCATCCCACCACGTCAGAATTCGCTTACGGATTCCGACGTGGTTATCACGTCTTCATCCTATCGCAATTCCTCCTCTTCCGACAAAATCGACAGATTTGGTTGGAACCGATGAAAATTTGTCGATTTTCATCGCTGAGGAAAAATAACGAGAAATTGAAACAAATGCTAATTTGTGAAAGCTGTCAGTTTATTCTGACGTTGGTGCGCCCGGCAGGAATCGAACCTGCGACCTTATGGACCGCAACCATACGCTCTATCCCCTGAGCTACGGGCGCCTAAGAACCTGCTTATATTATAATAAATTGATATTATTTACAATAGTAATTTATTATAAAATGGCTTTATAAAGCCATTTTATAATATGTTCCACGTGGAACATATTATTTTATTGAAGAATTTAAACTATCTAAACGATTTTTAAAGAAACTTAAATCTATATTGTTTTTTGTTTTTTCTGAAAGTATAATCCCCTCTTCGTAGTAAGAAATATTAGATGGATCCTTTGAAATTGCGATTTTAATATAATCTATTGCTTTATTATAATTGTTTTCTTTTTCAAAAATTTTAGATTGGAGTAAATATGTAACCGATATTTCAGGTCTTTCACTATTGATTCTATTAAGTAAATATTTTGCGATATTTATTTGAGACATTTCTATTAATGATTTTGAAATATTTAACTCGGTGAATATTATATTATCATTTATTTGACTATTAATAATCTCGACTATAGCCCCATTATCATCAATTTCTGAATAATCTCTTTTATTTATGGCTAATAATACTTTACCTAGACCTGTAACAGGTTCATCGTTAATACTATTTATTACTTCATACTCTCCTTTAGTAAATTTTTCAAAAAAAATTAATTCATTTTTCACTGCTTCATTATTAATTTTTTGATATAAATTATTAAAAACTGTATAATTACCCTCCTCTAAAGCTGATTCAGCATATTTAACTATACCCGAAGGGTCCTTTATTAGCTTTAAATACATATTAGCAAGACTAAAATCTCCAGATTTAAGATATATATTAGCTATTTCTAGTTTTTTATCATCCTTTGGGGTTAATATATCAGATTCAATTAAGTATATGAGCTTATTATCACTTTTTTCTGATTTGGTTAATAATTCTTTAGAATAATTAATTCTTTTTATATTTAAATATCTTGTAGATAAATATATAGAATAACCGTTAAATATAAATAAAAATACTATTAGAAAATATATATATATATTTTTTCTCATATATCTATATTGCATTATTCATATAAATGTTTCAAGCATTAGAAATAGATGTTCCACGTGGAACATCTATTTCTATATATAATTATAGCTTTTTAGGCCATTCAGATACAATTAAAGGTGTTTTATTATTTAGATTCTGCCAAATTGCTTCTGTTACAAAAGGCATAAATGGATGTAATAACTTTAATGATCCAGATAAAACATTAAATAATACCCATTTTGCAACCATTTTTTCCTTATCTGAACCCTCATATATGCGTTTTTTTGTATCTTCAATTGTTTTGTCACAAAATTTATGCCAGAAAAATTCATATATTTCTTCGGCAGCATGATGAAAATTATGTTTTTCAAGTGAATTTGTTATTTTTTCAGTAGTTTTTTCAAATTCTTTAATTATCCACAGATCCTCTTTAGTAAACATCTTTTCTAATGTTCCACGTGGAACATTTTTATATCCATCTAAATTCATAAGTATATATCTAGAAGCATTCCATATTTTTGTACTGAAATTACGAAATCCTTTAATTTTATCCTCTGAAATAACAATATCATTCCCAATACCTGTTCCAAAAACAAGTGCCATTCTTATAGCATCTGTCCCATATATTTCAACAATTCCAAGGGGATCAACCGAATTACCCTTTGATTTTGACATCTTTTGACGATCATTATCTCTAACAAGACCGTGTAGAACTACCTCAGTAAACGGAGGTTTACCGGTGCAATATATCCCAAGCATAATCATTCTTGCAACCCAGAAAAATAAAATATCCATTCCAGTTTCCATTACTGAAGTTGGATAAAAGTATTCAAAATCACCATTTTTTGATTTTTTGCCCTTTGATACTTCCTTATCCCATCCTAAAGTGTTAAAAGGCCACTGCCCTGACGAAAACCAAGTATCAAGAGTATCAGGATCTTGCATTATGTTTTTGCTTCCACATTTACATTTATTCGGAGCCTCCACCTCTACTATAATCTCGCCACAGTCTTGGCAATAATATACCGGGATTCTATGCCCCCACCATATTTGTCTTGAAATACACCAATCACGAATATTTTCCATCCAATTAAAATAAACTTTTTCATATCTTTTTGGAGTAAATTTAATTTCACCTGATTTTACTGACTTAATTGCTTTTTCAGCTAAAGGTTTTATCTTTACAAACCATTGCTTTGATATTAATGGCTCAATAGTTGATTTACATCTTTCACACGTTCCAACTGAATGAATAAAGTTATCTTGTTTCTCAACCAAATTTAATTTTTTAAGATTTTCAATAACTTTTTCTCTGGCTACATTATATTTTAGGCCACTGTATTTACTACCTGCTTCTTTTGTCATTTTTAAATCTTTACTAATAATTTCAATAACATCTAAATTATGTCTTTCTGATATTTCAAAATCTAATGGGTCGTGCGCTGGTGTAATTTTAACTGCTCCAGTTCCAAAAGTAATATCTACTGCCTCATCAGATATTATTGGTATTTTACGGCTTGATAAAGGCAAAATTAGATTAAGACCAATATATTTTTTATATCTTTTATCACCTGGGTTTACAGCAACGGCGGTGTCTCCGAGCATTGTTTCTGGTCTTGTTGTTGCAACAGTTATAAAGTCATTACTATTCTCTATCGGATATTTTATATATGTTAGTTTCCCTTCTTTTTCTTTATGTATAACCTCAATATCAGATAAAGCTGTCCCACATCTTGGACACCAATTAATTATTCTTTCTCCTCGATAGATTAAGCCATCGTCATACATTTTTTTAAAAGTATAATAAACTGATTTTGAAATATCTGGTTCTAAAGTAAAGTGTTCTCGAGACCAATCACAACTCGCTCCAAGTTCTCGAAGTTGGTTTTCCATAATTTTCTTATTTCCCATTGTGAAATCATATGTTTGTTTATAAAATTCGTCTCTACCTAAATCAAAGCGAGTTTTACCTTGTTTTAAAAGCTCTTTTTCATAAACAACCTGTGTTTGAATCCCTGCATGATCTGCCCCCGGAAGCCAAAGAGTTGGTTCCCCTTTCATTCTGTGATATCTAATAGTTATATCTTCAAGTGTAACAAAAACAGCATGGCCAATATGCAGAAAACCATTTGCATTTGGCGGCGGCATAATGATAGAAAAAGGCTTAACGCCAGCTTTTTTTACTGGTTTAAAATATCCCCCATCTTCCCATAGTTTATATATTTTTGTTTGATCTAAAAAATCAAAATGTTTTGGTAGTTCTTTCATTTTTCTCCTATAAAAAAATCCCTGCACTTGGGGTCCGCTTGTCGGCGGAGGTACCACCCCAATTCCCTGTCTGCGACAGGCAGGCGCGAGGGCTCTTCATTCCTGCTATTACGGGCTTACCCGTTGGGGTCTACTTTCTTTCGATTTCTTCCCAATGCTCATCAGTGACTAGCTGACTTATACGCTTTTATATGCAAATTATAGCATAATTTATTGAAAAAACTAATATTTTATGTTAGAATAGCGGCGTTCTGCAGTTGTAGCTTAGTCGTAGAAGGAGCAGACAAATGAATACACGGCAGAGGAATCTGAATACCATAAAAGGTATTCAAATCACTGACATAATGGAACTTGACGACGCACTCTATTTTCTCGAAGAGGGGATAACCACAGTTGAGGTGGCAATTGAATACCTCAAAGATCAATTGATTGCATCTCGAATTTCGGTTGAGAAACTGGTTTTACCAGATGTTTTTATTTCCTGGCTTATAAAGCAGGGGATTAAGACACTTGGTGATCTAGTTTCAGGAGGAGAGCGTCTGGTTCGTCGTTTCTACTATGGTATGGATAGGGTCAACGACGGTGGTGATTGGGCTGTAAGGATTGTGAATGAAGCCCTTTTCCCATACGATTTAACCCTTAAGTAGAAATGTCGGTAATAAATGGGTCGATAGTTCGCACTTAAGGTGCAACTGTCGACCTTCTTCATTTTAGAGTATTTATGTGTTATAATATTTTTATGAATAAGCTAAAAACAATAGGAATTATTGGAGGCCTTGGCCCTGTAACAACGGCCGAGGTTTATCTTTGGCTTAACAAAAAGATCTAATTTAAATAAACAAAATCATTATCCGGACATTCTAATTAACAGTATCCCTTTGAAATTTTCTATTGAAGAAAAAATTATTACTGAAAACAAAAATATTATTAAACTAAAAAAATATTTATTGTCGTCAGTAGATAAGCTTACAAAAGCAGGAGCAGATTTAATTATATTACCATGTAACACGGCTCATATATTTGAATTTGAAATAAAAAAATATAGTAAAGCTAAATTTTTAAGTATTATAGACGCAACTATAAATATAGTAAAAATAAAAGGTTTCAGAAAAGTTGCTCTTATAGCGACGGGGCAAACAATTAAAAGTAGAATATATCAAAAAAAAGCTTTAAAATTTGGCGTAAATATAATATATCCCGAAGCAAAAGATCAAAAAATAATAAATATTATTATTAATAATCTTTTACAGCAAAGAGTTATTAAAAATCTGAACGAATTAAATAATATAATTATTAACTTACAATCAATCGGGGCAGAAGCAATAATACTCGGTTGTTCTGATCTTTATCAATTAATTAATAAAGAAAATACAGAAATTCCAATAATAGATTCCACAAAAGCGTTAATAGATGAAACATTAAAAGAGTTAACTAAAAGGTAAAAAGGAGATAAAATATGTTTATGAAAAAGAGAATTTTAACTGGTGACAGACCAACTGGGAAATTACATGTTGGTCATTATATCGGATCACTTGCAAATAGAGTGAAGCTTCAGGATGAATATGATGAGTATATTCTTATAGCTGATCTTCAGGCACTAACCGATAATTTTGATGATCCTAAAAAAGTTTCAGAAAACGTTCGAGAACTTGTAATGGATTATTTATCTATAGGGATAGATCCTAAAAAAGCTACAATTGTAATACAAAGTCAGGTGCCAGAACTTGCAGAACTTACATTTTTTTATATGAATCTAGTTACCCTTGGACGCCTAAAAAGAAACCCAACGGTAAAGGAAGAGTTGAATCAAAAGGGATTCGAAAAAAGTATTCCTATGGGATTTTTAACTTATCCTGTTTCTCAGGCTGCAGATATTACTGGTTTTGATGCAGATCTTGTCCCAGTAGGGGAAGATCAGTTGCCTATGATAGAGCAAACAAACGAAATTGTTCGAACATTTAACCGACTTTATGGGAAAACAATTAAAGAAAGTAAGGCAATGGTTGGTGATGTAGCTAGATTAATAGGGCTTGATGGAAAATCAAAAATGTCTAAAAGTTTAGAAAATTCAATTTACTTATGTGAATCTACAGAATCATTAAAGAAAAAAATTATGAGTATGTATACTGATCCTGCTCGTGTTAGAGCTGATATGCCAGGTAAGGTTGAAGGTAACCCAGTATTTATTTATCATGATGTCTTTAATCCGAATAAATCTGAAGTAAACGATTTGAAAGAACGATATAAAAAGGGGACAGTTGGCGATGTTGAAGTAAAAGAAAAACTTTTTGTTGCAATGGAAAATTTTATTGCTCCAATTCGTGAAAAAAGAAAAAAATTTGAAAACGATCCTAAATATGTTCGAGAAGTTATGAAAGAGGGGACTGAAAAAGGCCGAAAAGTAGTCCAAGATGTAGTTGCAAGAGTTAAAAAATCAATTGGGGTTGATAAATATTATTAAGATAGCACAATTTCTTTTACTTTTTTAAAACGCGCGGAAAGTTTTTCGGGCGTTTTTGCTTCTACCCTAATTCTAAAAAGCTGAGGCTCATTTTTTGATTGCCTAACAGATATAAAGCCATCTATAAAATCAAGATAAGTACCATCTAGTTCGATTTTCGAAGCTTCAGGAAAAGCATTTATTAATCTATCTTGAACTGTATCTGGGTTTTTTGCTTCATATGATTCTTCAGGTGAAGCAAAATATTCTCTAACAGATTCAATTAGTTCAGAGATCTTTTTATTTGAATCTGAAATTAATTTGATTGTTTTTATTGCCGCAAAAAGACCATCATCCATATTAAAATTTTCAGGAAACATAATATGACCAGAAAATTCGGCGCCTAAAAGTCCTCCTTCTTTTGTAAGTCTTCTTTTATAGAAAGGATTCCCAACTCTCATCATTATTGGCTCTCCGCCAGCCTTTTTTATATGGTCAGGAATAGATTTTGAAAATCTTAAATCATAATATACTTTCCCACTTTTTTCTAACTTAATTTTTTCTAAGGCAAAAAGTGTAACTAAAAGATCAATAGGAATAATACTGCCATTCTCATCTACAAAAGTTGCACGGTCGGCATCACCATCAAAAAATATACCAAGATCACAATTTTCATCTATTACTTTCTTTTTTAAATCATTAAAATTTATTTCATCATGAGGGTTTGCAGGATGATTAGGGAAGTTTCCATCAGGCTCTTCGTACATATCAATAGTTTCCACATCTAATCTCGCAAAAAGAGGTTTTGCAGAAATAGCTCCAACACCATTCCCATAATCTACCGCAATTTTCATATGATTAATATTAGTCGCTTGTGACATTAAATGAGATAAATAATCTGAAAGTACTTCTTTTTCAGTTACAGCCCCACTTCTTGCACATTGTCCAAACCCTTTTTTTACAATTTCTTTTAAATCAGAAAGTCCGTAATCTTCATCTAATTGAATTGCACCAGGCCCAATAACTTTAAAAGCATTGTCTTTGCCAGGGTTATGAGATGCAGTAATCATAATTCCACCATCATACCCGTAATTTGCGACTGCAAAATTAAGCATTGGGGTTGTACACATTCCAATGTTAATTACATCAGCCCCCTCGCAGGTTACTCCTTCAATAATTTTTTCTGAAAGTGAAGGAGAAGATAGTCTCATATCACGCCCTACAACAATAGTTTTAGCAGATAACTTTCTAACTAGTGCTCTACCAACAGAATAAGCTAAATCCTCATTAACTTCTTCTGGATATTGTCCACGGATATCATATGCTTTAAAAGCTGATAAATTCATTAAATATATTGTACCCTAAAAGTATCTTTTCTTAAAATAAAGTTATGCTAAAATTATAATAACAATGGGACAAACATTGGGAAGTAACTCATTACAATTTGTGAGGATAACTTCTCACGGAAGGTAATAGTTTTTAGCTCCAAAGAGAGAAGAAAAGCAAATCATCTAGTCAAAAGAAGGGGAGAACCGTGAAACGCACCTTAATATTGGTGCTGTACTTCCTTATTGCACTCGGTTCTCGGATAAATGTTCATCCACGCAGACGAAATGCATCTCTTATGAGGCAGTATCGTCGTGATCATGGGCTTTCTGTCCGTTCTATACCCTTTGGGCGGCGGAGGTGATCCTTGTCTAAGAAGGCCGGGTGACGCCCGGAACCAACGAGCGAAAAGGGAGGCGCCAAAAAAACTGCTACGGGCTCATTATGGCCCAACAACTGCGGGCTCCGCTCCTAGGATTTTCTAGTGAGCGGAGCCCGTAACTCAAATTAAATTATTTATTTACAATTTTTCTAATAATTTCCGACTCATTCCAAGGTATTTTATTGTTTCCACCAATATTTCTAAAAGATTCATGCCCTATTCCTGGGATTACAACAACATCACCATCTTTTGCTATTTTCACCGCTTCACGGAAAGCATTTTTTCTATCCAGAATTACTTTATAGTTATTTTTTTTCGCTTTTTTAAAACCAACCTCAATCTCTTCTATAATTTTTTTTGTATCTTCCGAATATGATTCGTCATCTGTAAGTATAGAAAAATCAGCGTTTTTCGCGGCAATCTCACCTATTTTTGGTCGCTTTAATTTATCACGATCACCTGCTGCTCCAAAAACTAAAATAACTTTTCCTTTCGCTATTTTTTTCATCTCTGATATTAACATCTCATATGAATCTGGAGTCATCGCATAATCTATAAAATATTTTACTCCGTTTTTTTCAGTTACCTTTTCCATTCTACCTTTTACTGAATGTAAATTATTTATCCCTTTGGCTATATCTTTCGGATCTATATTTTGAGAAAGACCAACGCACCAGGAAGCCGCAATATTTTGAGCATTAAAAGCCGCCGTAAGATCAGATTTAATCGGGTAACTTTTATTTAGATATTTTAGATCAAACATTAGTCCTTGAGTTTCACTAAGATTTTTTATTAAAACATTTCCTTTATTGAATCCGTAACTTATATGTTTATCCGCAGGAAAAGAGCCAAAATAATTACTTTCTTTATCCTCTGCGTTATAGATATTAATCTTTAATATACCCTTTTTCTTTTTAGATAGTGAAAGGTTTGCAAATAATTTCCCCTTTGTATTTCTATAATTAGCCATTGTTTTGTGGGTATTTAAATGTTCGGGTGATAAATTTGTAAAAACAGCAACATCAAATGGTATCCCCCAGGTCCTAAAGTGTAATATTCCCTCAGAAGCAACTTCAACAACAGCATACTTACAACCAGCTTTTACCATTTTCCGAAGCATTTTTGGAGTCTGCCAACGTCCCAATGTTGTTCTTGATGTCTTGTTATCTTCTCTTTTGCCTGCAATTTCAAAGGCTACAGTTGAAATCATGCCAGTTTTATAGCCTGCAGATTTTAAAATTGAGTTTATCAGTTCAACTGTTGTTGATTTACCATTTGTCCCAGTAACGCCTATACAAATCATTTTTTTACCTGGGAATCTATAAAAAATATTACCAGATAATGCAAGTAAATAATGATAAGCTGGCTGGAAAAATCTAAATATTTTTCTTGGTATTAATTTTCTTCCAAAATTTAATAATTTTTCTAACATTATTTCACCATATGTTTAATTTTTGCCCCTAAGGTTAAAATATTATACCAGAATTTATTAATAACAATATCATAAGTTCCTGTAAATATTACCTTTTCCCCACCGAAACCCTCTTTAAATCTTGTAATTCCGGCCCAAGGGTCAAGCGGGTCATTACTTTCTGCGACTCCCCAAAAATCATAATATTTACACCCTTGGCTTTTGGCATATTTTATTGCTTCCCATTGGCATAAATATGGAGCCATAAAATTTCTTTTTAAATCGTTAAACCCGCCATGTAAATATATTGCAGTATCACCATAAAAGGAAACTAAAATACCCGCTAGCGGTTCATCATCATGCTCTGCAATAAATATATGTGCGAAATTATTATCTTTTAGATTTTTTATCATTTTTAAATAATAATCTTTTATATGTGGAGAATAACCCTTTTCTCTTTTGGCAGTTTTTTCTAGTAGTTCATAAAAAACATCTACGTTATCTGAAACCTTTACTTTTACGCCCTTTTTTTCAGCGAGACGAATATTATATCTAGTTTTAGGTTTCATATTTTTTAAAATTTCATCTTCTGAACCTGAAATATCTAAAATTTGTGTCGCTTTAGGAGATGCTTGACCGGAAAGCAGTGATTTTTTAGTTATTTTTTTTAACTCTTTTAAATTTATATTTTCTTTTGGCTCAACTCTTATAAATATCGCATTATTATCTTTTCCAATTTTTTTTAACTCATTAAGGTCAAATTTTTCTGGAGATTTTTGAGATAAAAGTCCAAATTTTTTAAATGGTAAATCAATTTTTATAAAAGATAAGTTTTTGCTAGTTATAATATCTCTCCCAAAATCACTCTGAAAAGACAGCCAATCCTTGGATTGGAAAATATTATTATTTTTTTTATATAAATCTTTTTGCATACTTCTAATATTTTAACATAACTGATAGAATACACGGGTGAATATATTAGCAATTGAATCATCTTGCGATGAAACATCGGCCGCCGTTATAACAGAAAAATCAGGTAATCCTGTTTTACTTTCAAATATTGTTTCTTCTCAGATTGATATTCATAAAGAATTTGGTGGAGTTGTCCCTGAGGTAGCAGCAAGAGCTCATATAGAAAATATTATCCCTGTAATCTCAGAATGTTTAACGAAGGCAAAAGTAAATATTGCCGATATAGATTATTTTTCAGTTACCTCAGGCCCTGGTCTTATTGGTTCTCTTGTAGTTGGAGTCGAAACAACAAAGGCAATTGCTGCAGTTTATAATAAACCTATAATCCCACTAAATCACCTAGAGGGTCATTTTTATGCAAACTTTTTATCTGACGTTAAGCCAAAATTCCCAATAGTCGCTTTACTCGTATCTGGTGGTCATTCAATGCTTATCTATATGTCTGACCACTTAGAATATAAGATTATTGGAACTACAAAAGATGATGCAGCGGGAGAGGCTTTTGATAAAGTTTCAAAAGTTTTGGGTCTTGGTTATCCAGGAGGGCCAGCAATTTCAGTCGCAGCAGTACAGGGTGATGAAAATGCTTATAAATTTCCTGTTATTGATTTAACCCCAAGCCCTGAAAGAGGAGAAGATATGTTTTTGAAATATCCGGAACTTTCTTTGGATTTTTCATTCTCTGGGCTAAAAACAGCTGTAATAAACCAAGTAAAAAAAATCGGAGAAAATAAATTAACCGAGAAAAATAAAAATGATATTGCTGCATCATTCCAAAAAGCGGTAATAGACACATTAGTACAAAATTCACTTCGTGCAGTGGAAAAATATAAACCAAAGACATTTATACTTTCAGGTGGGGTTGCTGCAAATAAATCATTAAGGGAATCTCTTACGATTGCACTTAAAGGCAAAACTACATTTATTATCCCTGAGTTCAATCTTTGTACAGATAATGCAGGGATGATGGGAGCTGCAGCTTTTTATCATATTAAAAAAGGTGATAAAGGGAATAATAATTTTGTTGCTGATCCAAATTTGAAACTTTAGATAGATTTTTTAAAAATATATCCAGCTTCGTCACATTTGAAAAAATGTGAAAGACCAAAGTAAGTTATTGCTCCAAGTGTAATTGCTCCACTTGTTTGTATGAGAAGGCCAATAACAGTGTGAGTATTCAAAAATGGATCAAATAGATAAAGTGAATAATGAGCTACAAGACCCATAATAGTAGCAGAAAACAAAAGTCTTGTAGTAGATGCAAAAATTTTATTATCTTTATCAAGGGCACCAACTTTGCCATGTAAAAACCAGAATAAAAGGATAATATTTACAAACCCTGCAATAGAAAAGGCAAGTGCTACACCTGCAATTCCAAGCCCAAGTTTTGGTATAAATGGGAGAGAAAGAGAAAATATTAAATTTGTTGCCATAACAATAAGACTAATTATCAACGGTGTTTTTGTATCTTTTAATGCATAAAAGGCTCTAACAAGTAAAGGGATTAACCCTTGTGCAATAAGTCCAATTGCAAAAAACCCAAGTGCTTTTGTAGTCCAATAAGTATTATCCCAACTAAAATTACCAACTCCATATAAAAGTCTTACAATTTGTGCCCGGAGTACAATTACTCCAATAGCTGCAGGAATCATAAAATATAATATTTTCCGAGCTGACTCAGAGAATGTAGCAAGAAATTCTTTTTTGCTTTCTGGACCTGATTTTTCCGCCAAAAGTGGGAATACTGCAGTTGCAATTGATATTCCAAAAATTACTGTTGGAACAGTTTGAATATTATTAGCAAAATTAAGTACCGTAATCCCGCCAACAAAATATGAAGCAATAATTGTATCAACTAAGATATTTATTTGCCCAACTCCTATAGAAATAGTTCTAGGGACCATTAGTTTTATTATTTGAGGTAATTCGTATTTTCTTAAATTTAAGACCGGTTTCCAACGAAAACCATTTATAAAAGCAGAAGGTAATTGAATTAATGCATGTAAAATTGCTCCAAGAATTACTCCATACAAAAGACCATAAATTGGAGAACCTGTTTTACTAGTAAAGAAGATTATCCCAATAATAATTGAGATATTATAAACAATTGGCGCCATGGCATAGGCTACAAATTTTTTGTGTGAGTTTAATATACCTGAAAAAACTGAAGATATTGCGAAAAAAACAGGTGAAAGGACCATTATCCTGACCGCATTTACGGCTACCTCAAAAGTGTTAAAATCTGCATTAACACCGTTAGCAAAAAAACCTGGGAGTAAAAATGGTACAAGTTTTCTTGCAAGAACAAAAATAACAACTCCAAATATGATAGTCGCGATCGATAAAAAATTCATAAAGTTTGAAGCGATTAAATTTGATTCTTCTTTAGTGTCTTTTTTTAAAGAATCAACAAAAATTGGGATGAATGCAGATGAAACAGCCCCAAGTACTAATAAATTAAATATAAGATCGGGTATTTTGAAACTGGCGTAAAAAATATCAGTTAAATGAGTTGCTCCAAATTGTCCTGCAATTAATCTTTCACGGTATACACCTAAAAGATTTGAGATAGTTGCGGTTACTGCCAATATTAAAGCAGCCGATGGTATTGTCAGCTTTTTCTGAGAAATCTCATACCAAAATTTTTTAGCTCTTTCTTTCACTATTTCTTTTTAGGCCTAGCTCCCATTATTTTCTCAAATTCTTCAGCTTCTATTGTTTCATTTTTGATAAGTTTTTCCGCAATTTCTTTTAATTTATTCTTATTTTTTGAAATAACTAAAGATGCTTTTTTATAAGCTTCAGTAATAATATCAGAAACTTCTTTATCTATTTTAGCTGCAACTTCTTCAGAATAATTTTTTTCATGTTCTGCAAGTTCCCTACCAAGAAAAACTAATTCATCTCTCTTCCCATATATTTGAGGCCCTAAGTTTTTACTCATCCCATATCTTGTAACCATATTTCGAGCTGTTTTTGTTGCCTCTTCCATATCAGAACCAGCTCCAGTTGTTATCTCATTGAATATTAATTCTTCGGCTATTCTTCCTCCAAGAGCCATAGCAATTTTGTCTTCCATTTCAGATTTGGAAACTAATCTTTTATCTTCTTCGGGTAGGCTCCAAGTAAGTCCAAGAGCCATACCTCGAGATATAATTGATATTTTATGGATAGGGTCAGTATGCACTAAAAGATGACCGACAATGGCGTGACCCGCTTCATGATAAGCAGTTATTTCTTTCTCTTTTGTAGAAATAACCATACTTTTTCTTTCTGGTCCAAGCATTACTTTTTCAGATGCTTCTAAAAGATCAGGTAAAGTAATTTCTTTACGATTAGCTCTGGCAGTGAAAATTGCAGCTTCATTCATCATGTTTGATAGATCTGCACCTGAAAAACCTGGAGTTTTTCTAGCAACAACCATAAGATCAACGCCCTTTATGAGTGGTTTATTTTTTGAGTGTACTTTAAGAATAGCTTCTCTATCTTTTATATCCGGAAGATCAAGCGTTACTCTACGATCAAACCGTCCAGGTCTAAGAAGAGCAGGGTCTAAAACATCAGGACGATTTGTAGCGGCCATAACAATAACATTTGCACCTTGTTCAAATCCATCCATTTCTGTCAGTATTTGATTTAAGGTTTGTTCTCTTTCATCATGTGAGCCACCAAGCCCAGATCCTCGTTGTCTTCCAACTGCATCAATTTCATCAATAAAAATTATACAAGGAGCATTCTTTTTTGCTCGAGAAAATAAATCTCGTACCCGAGAAGCCCCTACCCCAACAAACATTTCAACAAATTCAGAACCAGAAATTGAAAAGAACGGGACTCCAGCTTCTCCTGCAACTGCTCTGGCCATCAATGTTTTTCCTGTTCCTGGAGGCCCAAAAAGAAGAACACCTTTTGGAATTTTTGCTCCAAGAGCGGTGAATTTTTTGGGATATTTCAAAAATTCTACTATTTCTAACAGTTCTTGTTTTGATTCTTCTGCTCCAGCGACATCATTAAAGGTTACTTTTTCTCGATTTGGATCAAAAAGTTTTGCTTTTGATTTTCCGAAAGTCATTGCTTGATTGTTTGAACCCTGCGCCTGTTTCATCATATACCAAAAGAACCCGACAATTAAAAGTACAGGAGCAAAGCTTATAAATATTGCCCAAAACATACTATTCCCCCCGCCCTCCTTGATTTCAAGTCTTACTTTTGAAGGGTCTGCTCCAAGGTCTTTTAATGTAGTAGTAATTTGTTGTCCTGCAGCAATTTCAGAGGTTTGTTTTGAATTATCTTTTAAATTTACAGTGACTTCAGTCCCAGATACAGAAATAGATTCTACTTTTTCTGCTTTAATTTCTTCTGCTACCTGAGAAATTGGAACCGTTTCTTTTTTAGTTAGTGGGTCACCAAGTATAAAGTAGAAAGAAATCATTAAAAAAATGAACCCTACTATATATATCCAATTTTTATTACTATCTTTTTTCATTTTTCACCTCAATTATTAAATTATTATCATTTGATTTTTTTAACGCATAAATGCTTGCCTGAAGTTTCGGGACCCAAATAATTTTATTTCTAAAAACAATTATTGGCCAGTTTTTTCTACTTTCCGTATCAATTTTTGCGTCAGTAAAAATATCTTGAATCTTTTTTGTCCCAATATTTGTACTTATTTTGTCACCAGTTTTCCAACTTCTAACAAAAAGCTCATTTTCGTATTTTATTGGGAGTAAAACATTGTTTTTTGTGGGCTTTTTATTCTTCTCTTTACTAAGAATAAGTGACCAATTATTGTAGTTATTCCCTCCTAAAACTAAATGTGTCTTTTTTTGTGACTTTTTTCTCTTGAAATCAAAGATGATTTTATCATAATTTTTGCTCACCGTAAATCCTCCAATTTTTGACATTTTATTTCCGGAAGAATCGGCGATTTTTAATATTTCATTAACGTTTTTTTGATAAATACCTTCTTTTTTTGGAGTATGAGTTTTTAACATTTCAAAAAGAATGCTTTTTTTGATAAAAATATTAAGTTTTTTAAACTTTTTAAGGTCTATTGTATTGCCACTAGCGATATTTTTTAATGCTTTTTTTGTCTCTTCCTTAATAAAATATTCCAATTCTTGCCCAAGTATAATTTCTTTTTGAATCGTAGTTAAAAAATTTTCATTTATTTTATTAATCTCGGGGATAATTTTGTTACGAATTCGATTTCTAGAATATTTAGAATCTAAATTTGATTTATCAGTTATGTGTTTTAATTTATTATCTTTGGCATAAGCAATAATTTCTTTTTTAGAAAATGAGAGTAATGGGCGCCAAATATCATTTTCAATTTCTTTCATGCCCCAGATTTGTGTTGGTCCAGTCCCACGAGTTAAATATAAAAGAACTGTTTCGGCCTGATCATTAAGATGATGAGCGGTTACGACGTATTTTGCATTATATTTTTCTTTAATTTTTCTTAAAAACTTATAGCGTGAATTTCTTAAATTTTCTTCTGTCGGATTTTTTAAATTTAATTTAGATGTTTCATATTGTATGCCATATTTTTTTGCTAACTTTTCAACAAAAATAGCTTCATCAAGGGATTCTTTTCTTAAACCATGATTAATATGCACGATTATTATATTTTTAGAATTAGTATTTTTTGTAATTAAATCCAAAAGTACAACAGAATCAACGCCACCAGAAACAGCAACAATTAATTTGTCGTTTTTTACTAAAATATTTTTATTTAAATCTAAAAAAGGTTTATTCCCCATAGGTGTCCTAAACGTTAACTTACTTTATTATAGTTCTATATGTAAATAATGTAGATATTTTTATGGTAGCAGGGGTGGGACTCCTCTTCGCTCCGACTAAAGAGCCTGGGTGCTACACACAGAAAACTCCATGCATTCGTTTCCTACTCACACCCTTCGAGTCCGTTGGTAGCAGGGGTGGGACTCGAACCCACGACCTCAGGCTTATGAGTCCTGTGCTCTAACCAGCTGAGCTACCCTGCCGCGTCGGAATCTGCTTTTGAATTCAGACGCTATTAAACGTCTTCATCCTTTTGCGATTCCTTCTTTTTCGACAAAATCGACAGATTTTGTCGATTCTATTCTTTGTCAATATATAAACTTGGTAGCGGGGGCAGGATTCGAACCTGCGACTTCCGGGTTATGAGCCCGACGAGCTACCACTGCTCTACCCCGCGTCGTTTTAACTTTGATATTTTAGCATTTTATTAACTTTAAATCAACGCTAGATTCCGAAAAAATATCTCATCCATCTTTGCGGATTATTTAATTTTTCTTTAGATTTATCTGATACCTCAGTTATTTTAGGTGATTCTGGGATTACAACAACTTTTTCACCTTCTTTTTGCATATTTAGTTTTGATCGAATCATCTTATCTTTATATGAATCTGACTGAAAATATACTATCTGATTTTTCAATTGTTGAATTTCAACCTGAAGTTGAGCTACATCTTGTTTAAGATTAGCCTCTTCTAGATTAAGTTGGTAATTCTTATACGCTAAACGACCGACTGAGAAGATTATGTATAGAACTACCGCGAGCCAAAAATATTTGACCCCTGAATTCCCCCTTCGCATATTTTAATTATAGCAGATTATGGAATAAGTAAATTGTTTTTTCCATCACAACCAAATTTTATAGTGCCATTTATATCTGTTCTAAATGTTTTGTAAGGTAATAATAAATTAGTAGTAAATTTTGATGGGTGGCGGTATTGATTATTTTTCCCAACGGAAATAATTATATAATCTGGATTTAAATTTTTAATAATATTTTCTGATGTTCCAGTTTTAGAACCATGGTGTGAAACTTTTAAAATATTAATTTTTTCTATATTATTAATTACCCCTTCCTGTATTTCCGCTGATGCATCTCCAGGGAAAAAGTAGTTACATCCCCCAAAATTTGCAGTAAATATTACTGAATTATTATTTAGATCATTACTTAGATAACCACTTTCCGGCCACAAAGTATTAATATTTACACCATAAAAATCTATATGTGTACCTCTTTCTATTTTAGTTACTTTTATGTTGAATTTCTTAATATTTGATATTAATTCAACCGCATCAGGCGCAGAATAATCCGGATCCGAAATAAATATTTCATTTATTTTTCTTTCTTTAATAAGATAATTAAGACCAGAAATATGATCAGCATGCATATGTGAAATTATCACCGCCTCAATTTCATTATCAGTTGGTATTAAATATTTTCCTAATTCTTCACTAATTTTTCTATTTGGCCCAGCATCTATTAAAAGTTCTTTATCTTTCCCTACCTTTATCATTGATGCATCCCCTTGCCCTACATCAAAAAACGTTACTTCAACTGGGTATATATCACTCTCTGATTTGCTGTAAATATCTAGACCTAAAAAAAACAGACCTGCGATAAATATAGCTACAATAAATTTTTCAAATATTTTTTGTTTTTGCATATTTTATATTCCCCAAGATATATATTATTTCAAATACGACTAAAAAGTACCCAATTAAAAATATCCATGAATTTATTTTTAAATCCAAAACTGCCCAATTAATTTTTGAAAATGTTTCAATTACTTTAAATATATATGAAGACATCCCCCAACAAATATATATAAAAATATCCGTTAATCCCTTAGAAATATACGAAATAAAAACTGATATAAATCCAAAAAACATCAGCCATTCTATAAATGGAAGTATTAAAATATTTGTAAAAAGTGCAACCAAAGAAAATACTTCAAAATAATAACTAGTTATTGGCCAGGTAAATAAAATAGCCGATATAGTCGCTGCGATGTTTTGGGACATAGTTTTTCCAAAAATATTAAAATAATGTTCAATTTTAGGGTAAAAAAAGATAATTCCACACGCAGCAGAAAATGAAAGTTGGAACCCAATATCATATAAAAGTATCATTGGATTTAAAAAAGTCATTACTACGCATGCAAAAATAATTGCTATAATCCCATCAGATTTTCTACCAAAAATTTTAGAAAGAACAAGTAATGTTCCCATTATACCGGCCCGGATTGCAGAAGAGGAAAATCCAGTTGCACACACAAAACAAAATATCCCAATAATACTTATAATGACCGAAGATTTTCTTGATAAACCAGAGGTTAAAAATCCTAAAAAAATAGCGACAATTGTAATATTAAAACCTGAAAGAGCAATAATATGAGTTGTCCCAGTTCTTGAAAGTGAAGTTTTAAGACTATCAGAAATATTTGAACGTTCACCTAAAAGTATGCCATTTACGAGCCCGGAATGTGGTTCCGGTAAAATCATAGATATTCTGTCTTTAAAAAAGTTTTTTATTTTAAGCAGATACTTCTCTACTCCGATGTAGAGAAGTTTCGATTCCCCAGTAACTTTAATATCTGGGTAAGACATTCTGGCAAAAATATTCTTGGACTTGTGGGATGAATTTAGATACTCGTTCGATAATTTACCGTCGATTTTAATTTCATCACCAAATTTATATTTAGGAGATTGATTGGTGGCGATTTCAATTTTAGGTTTGACAGGGTGGGACCCTGTAAGAGTAAGAGTAAATTTTTGTTTTGAATCTACTATGTATGGCTCAGATGAGATATATCCACTAATTAATTTATCTTTGTAAATATTTAGATCGGGAGATTGGGCATAAGGAAAAGTTCGAATACAGGCAAGTAAAATAACAAATAATAACAAATATACGTATCTAATAAATTTAATTCTCCAAAACGCCAAAAGTATTATTAAGATAGGAATTAAATATATCTTATCGATAAATATTGGATGGAATATAAAATAACAGACAGAAACCAAGAACAGAGAAAGATACAAAACAAAAATTCGGGATGGGTGTAACATAAGTACTTTAATACTATAAAAAAACATAAGCTTTGTATACTTGTTTTTATATTTATAATACTTATGATTAAGGTATGGTAAAAACACAAAAGTTAGTTATTTATAAAGATAAAACAGGCCAAACTCAGTTTGAGGTTAAGTTAGAAAAAGAAACCCTGTGGCTTTCACTTGATCAAATAGCAGAACTTTTTCACCGCGATAAATCGGTTATTTCACGTCACCTAAAGAATATATTTAATGAAAAAGAACTAGAAAGAAAATCAGTTGTTGCAAAATATGCAACAACTGCCGCTGATGGTAAGGTATATCAGGTTGATTATTATAGCCTAGACGTCACTATTTCTGTAGGTTATCGGGTTAATTCAATTCAGGGAACGCAATTTAGAATCTGGGCTAACAATGTGCTAAAACAATATTTACTTCAGGGGCATGTTGTAAATCAAAAATTACTTGTAGAAAGTCAAAATAAGTTACAAGAATTAAAGGACACTGTAAATTTTCTGAGCAAAAGTGCCAAAACCGAAGATCTTTTAGGTCAGGAACAAGAACTTTTTTCTGTTTTGGAATATTATTCCAGCTCAATCTCAATTCTTGGCAGGTATGACTCAAAGAAACTAAGAGTGACAAAAGGCATTATCCCGTCGTTTGAGTTGACCTATGAATCGGCTATTAATATTGTCGGGAGTTTAAAACAAAATTTACTTACAACAAATGAAGCTGGTTCATTTTTTGGTTCAGAAATTGAGCATAAATTTAAATCAGTAATTGGGAGCATATATCAAACCTTTGATGGAATCGATTTATACAATTCTATAGAAAGTAAGGCAGCCAACCTGCTTTATTTAGTCACAAAAGACCATGCTTTTTTCGATGGTAATAAACGTATCGCATCAATTTTGTTTGTCTATTTTCTTGAAAAGAATAAATATTTGTATCGCAAAGATGGTGAGCGGAAAATAAATGATAATACGCTTGTTGCACTCGCGATTCTTACAGCCTCAAGTGACCCAAAAGAAAAAGATATTCTAATTAAACTAATCATTAATCTACTGAAGAGCTAGTTACTATTGATATTTCTTTTATTTTTGCTATAATATTCGTAATCGGTGACAGCGATTTTATGTCATCGAAAGGTGACTTTTTTTATACGGTCCAGTAGCTCAGCTGGTTAGAGCGCCGCCCTGTCACGGCGGAGGTCGTGGGTTCGAGTCCCATCTGGATCGCCAAATGGAACGTATATTTAATAAGCTGACATAAAGTCAGCTTATTAAATTAATGACAAAATAATCTTAATTTGTTAATCTAATAATGCGATAAAAGGTAGATAGAAGGTCAAATATGGAAAATATACCGTTAAATAAAGCTACAGCTGAAAAAGAGGGAATGGAAGTCCAAGAACGTGCAAAAATTTTTTGTAATTTTCCAGATGCACCTATTGATGCTTGTGACTATCAGGAAGCTCACGATCAGATAAGTGCTGAAAGACTAGACGAAATGCGTGGTTATATTGAAATAATTGGTGGGGAAGAAAATCCCGAATATACTGGTTCAATTATTGAATTTCTGGCTCGAAACTATAGAGTTTCTGAACTTGAGAAAATAGGTTTAACATCAATTAATTTAGTTGATGAAATTAGGTTCTATAAAATAAGCAGCGAAGAACCAGGTAATGATACGGACAAGATTAAACCAAAAATTTATACTAGAAAAGAATATAATGGAGCAAAAGATAGAGGAACTTTGCCCGCTGCTAATGAGTGGTTAAGAGTTAGAGCTGCTTCCCATTGGAGCAAAAGCGATACTGAATATGGATCCATTGAAATCTTTGATTTTTATGATTACCCTTATGAACTGCCTGACTATGTTGAGTCAGCTCCTGATAAGGATAGGGCATTACTTTTATATCTTTTAGGACATGAAGTAGGTCATTTTGTTTATAGTTCAGTCTTCTTGAACGACGATTTATCAGTAAGAGATGATGTACCTGAAAGAACTCAGTTCGGTAGTTTATTATATGTTAAAGAACAAGAGAATCTTTGTTATAACTATGATTTTATACAAACATTTATGGATTGTCCGTTTACTCCTTATTTACAAGTTAGAGTTAAGGCTTTACAAAGTCTATATTCAGAATGTTTAGAGACTCAAGACCCAGTAAAAACTGACAAATTTATGTATGAATTTTCTGAATATTATGCAGAATTTTTCGCAGAAGCTTCGGCTTTAGCAAAAACTAAAGACCCCAATACCTTAGATGAAAACGAAAAGTTTTTTGTTGGATGTTATGATCAAGCCGAAGGAATATTACATCAATAGTAAGTGATTATGATTGTAGCTCTTGCCCCCCAATTCGCTAAATATAACACACCTTGAATAAGCTACTTTAAGTAGCTTATTTCTATTAATGACTCAAATCAACTAATATGCTTAGCACTTTTTTGTAAATAAAGGCCCCCTCTCAGAGAGAGGGAACCTTCAGGTTCTTTCTCCCCTTAAGGGGGTTAGGATGTCATGTCTCGGTAAGTGGCAACAACGTTACTCGCCTTGGCTACTTCATTGTACTTGTGAAGAGTAGCTTCAATGCGAGAAGCATCGGCATGCTGACGGTAGTAGTCCTTGTCCCATGCCTGGTTCGGGTCGCCGTCTGGCCAGAGACGCCATGAATCTGCATCGATAACGTCGGCAACTATGAGCTCGCCATCACTCGTCACCCCAAATTCGATCTTGAGATCAACGAGATTAGCGTTCGCCATTTGTCGCCAGGCCTGCTCAAGGATCTCAAAGACTCGTTCGGTGATCTTGAGCAGTTGTTCGATGAGTTCGAGTTGAGTGCCGTTGTAGCTCTCCGGTGGGACATGATACGCCACCGGTGAAAGCATACCCTTGTGGGTTGCGTCTGTAATCGGCTTGTGTGCATCGTGAATCCAGAGCTCACCGTTGCTCTGAGGAACGACGATCGGGTCGTTGTCTGCGTCGCTCTTGTAGAAGAGCTCGGTAACAATCGCCTCGAAGCGGTGAGGAGGATCGGATTTGAACGAGGGCTGACGATCAAGGAACGAACCGACAGCGAGTCTCCGAGCGACACATTCGAGCGGGATCATGTCGACTTGCTTCGCTTTGAACGTATTCCCATTGATCATGCTCATGAAGTGGGTAGGGATGCCGTGTGCGGCAAGAAGCATGAACATGTTCGCGGTAGTGACGGTCGAAAGATGGCCCTTGCCCGGGATCAGATCTTTACGCTGGCCATCGCCAGCGGTTATGTCGTCACGACTGACAACGTGGACAGTTCCGAGTTTGGTGCCTTCGTAGATCGTCTTAGTCTTGCCACGGTTGATTTCTCTTCTGTGAGCCATCTAGCTCGCCTCCTTTGGAACATACGGAATGACTGGTGGCTTCTCGACGGATGCACTTGCCATGAACTCTTTCAACCCCTTATAGTTGGGGTCAAGGATCGCAAGAGTTCGAGCAATCAAGTTCACGATTCGTGTGCTGTTGTCTGAGACATTGTCCGCCAGAACTGCTACTTGTGCGATGCCTGGAGGCAACTCATTGGTTGCGAATTTGGCACCAATACCATCGGGGTCATTCGGTGATGGTAGTGGGATGCCAAATACTGGAAGACAGGTCTCCGCGGCAATTGCGCCACCTAGTGCTGCTGCCATACCGGCGACAGCTACGACAAAGCGAACGTTTGTGGCAGATAATCCTTGGATGAACTCGTCGAGTTTTTGCTTGTTGCGGTGTGCCGAGATGACGACGATGACGTAGGGGATAGAGAACTTCTCCATCATCTCGATCAACTTTTCGATCTTGCTGTAATCATTCTTGCTACCGAGCACAATCGCGACATATGCCTCTTTGTTGGGCCATTTGGTACTAAGAAGCGGTACGTTTGCAGCCATAGAGCCTTTTCACCTTACCTCTCTATTGAAGGAAACTGTAGATCTTGACGTTTGTCTTTCTTACACGTGCGGGTATATTAACATAACAATCGTTTACTGTAAATAATTCATGTTTTTTATCTATTTTTTTATTTTTACTAAAATCGATTTAAAAAAATAAAGTTTTTTGAACATTTAGGATATAAAGCACGTTTACCTTTCCCTTATTTGGTAGTAAAATAGCGACATTCTCGTTGTGTCCAGCCCTTTGAAAAAGGAGAAGATAATCGCCATGGAGCCTACTGAAAAAGTCACTTATGACCGTTGGGATGGGATTGCTCCTATCGATACTCGTTACGCGAAGGATGTGATTCCGCTCGTACCGTTCCTGTCCGAGAATGCTTTCACGGATTACAAGCTCGAGGCAGAGTGTGCGCTTGTTGCCACTCTTGCAGAGCTTGGCCTTTGTTCGTCTGATGTCCTTGATGAGGTCACTGAGGCTTGCAAGCAGATCACGACCGATGAGGTGTACAAGGAGGAAGATCTGACACGGCATGACATCCGAGCGGTCGTCAACTGCATTCAGGCTCGAGTAAGTCCAGAAGCCCGTCCATTCGTCCACCTTGCTGCCACTTCGTACGACATTATCGATACTGCCAACGTGGCGCGCTACAAGGCAGTGACTGAACAGGTCCTTCTTCCGGCTCTGATCGAGCTCGAGAAGGTCCTAATCGATCTTGCTCTCCGGGAGAAGGCTCAGCTTCAGGTAGGTCGAACCCACGGCCAACACGCCGTTCCGATCACCTTTGGCAATGCCATCTCAAAGTACGTCGACGCCCTTGGTCAGAAGATTCTTAAACTCTGCCAGGCCAAAAACGGTCTGGTTGGGAAGTTCTCTGGAGCAGTTGGAGCGTACAATGCCAGCTCGCTTCTAGTGGATGATCCTCGTGAGTTCGAGCGTCTTGTGCTTGGCCGACTTGGTGTCAACCCGGCGCCGATCTCAACTCAGATCGCACCACCTGAACCGCTTCAGTACCTACTGTTTGAGGTCGTACAGACCGCCGGACTCCTTGCCGGACTCTCACGCGATATGCGGAACCTGCAGCGTACAGAAATTGCCGAAGTCGGTGAATTTTTCGAAGCTGGTCAGGTCGGGTCATCAACGATGCCCGACAAGCAGAACCCGATCAACTTCGAAAACGCGGAGTCACTCTACAAGGTTCTGGTTGGTCGCTGGGTTACGGTCCAGCTTGATCAGATCTGTGAGCACCAACGTGACCTAACTAACTCAGCATCCGGCCGTACTTATGGTGAGATTCTGGGCTATCTCTACATCGTCGTGACCAAAATCACAAAAACGATGAAGAAGCTTCAGGTTCACACTGGCAACATGGAACGCAACCTCGAGATGAGAAAGGGTTCATGTGGTGAGCAGCTCTACATTCTTTTGGCCAAACACGGTCATCCGGATGCGCATGAAGCTGTTCGTCTTTTGACTCTCGAGTCGAAAGAGACAGGGGTCTCGGTCCAGGACCTCGCACTTCAAAGTCAGAAGCTTCGTACCTATATCAACACTTTCAACGCTTCTGAACTTGCGACTATCAAGGATCCGGCGCATAACTATATTGGTCTCTCGATTGAGTCGACCGAGCGCATTGTCGGCCAGTGGACCGAAATTCTTGGCTCACTGACCATCTAGATCGAATAAGACACAACGGAATTGAAGCCATACCCCAGCGGGGTGTGGCTTCTTTCCTTTAATACTTAAAAAATATAAGAAACATAAAGACTATCCCTTTTTATAATGTTTTATTTATCTCATTTCTATATCTTTCTGGATAGTCACTGCGTTACTCGCATCGCCTAAGTTTGTAATTTGGGGAAAAGATCTAAATATAATATTACCTGGTTTGTCTTCACATTTTAATATTATGAGCAATTAAATATATCTTTTAGACCATATGTAGAAAATTTTTTATTAGTTCCATCAACTATATTTATTGACCAAACTTCATAAAGTCCACTTATTTTGTTAAAACTTTTTATAACAAAGATACGGTGATAACCACCTTTGATTGCAAATGGCATCAACCGATCATCTTTATAGTCTTCAGGGATTTCGTTGACAATAATATTTTGTTTCCTAAGTAATCTCAGATAAGGTCGTACAGTTTCTTCAGAGCCTCTTACTATTCGAACTAAATATTTTATGTTTGTTTTTATTGGGATTAATATACTTTCTGCTTCTGCTAGTCTAATTAATCTACTAATACCAAAACCTAACCCAGTAGCTGGAATATATAAACCCCCTAGTAAAAGAGTAAAATTGTCATATCTTCCCCCATCTCCCATTTCTGTTGATAAATATAAACGATATGTAAGACCAGAGTAAAATGATTCACCATGTAGATTTGAAATTTTAAAAATACAATTTGATAACTGTTGTTTTAAGAGTTCATCTCGGAAATTCAGAACAGACAGAGCTTCAATTTCTATAGACTTATCCATAGCCGCTACCTTTTTAAGTAAATTAAAGCTGTTTTTATTCACCTCTGGGCAAGATAGAAAATCCATGATTAGCTCTTCTGATTTTTTTTGGAAACCTATTTTATTTAAAATACTTTTTTGCTCTTTTTTATTATGAAATCTAAGCTTATATATTAGCTCTTCTACATTAACATTAACTTTGTCTGTCTTTGATAAAAATTTAATCAACCTACTAAATATTGAAAGATTACTATATTCAATCGTATATTTTTTAAAACCCAGTCTTTTAATCAAATCAACCACTACTCGAAGTATTTCGGCGTCTGCAATAGGCTCAGCAATCCCATATGTCTCTACCCCAAACATAATAAACTCACGTCGGTATGATTTTCTATATCTGAAAACGCTGCCATGGAAAAATATTTTTTGAGGTAGTGGTTGAGATGAGCTATGATTTACTATAGCGCGGCTGATTGGAGCATTTATATCTGGTCTCAATATCATCTCGCGGTTTGATTTATCCATAAATGTAAAACATTTATCAATCGTCTTATCTCCAGTATTTGTGAAAACTTCGATTGACTCAATAGTGGGGGTTTCTATTCTTTTAAATCCGTATGATCTAGCAATCTCAGATGCTATAGAAATAACTGATTCAATTTTTAATAAATCTTCTTCAAATTGATCATGCATTCCTCTGGGAGGTTTAATTGTTTTATATTTAGGCAAAATATTCTCCTTTATTTTATTTTATAGCCCTGCATGCGAAGCTCTTTAATAAGTCTTTTAGGTAAACTAATTGCCGCCTCAACTTTTCGAAATCCTTTTGAATTATATTTCTCAAGTAGATTTTTCATTATTATTAACTCTTCATTTTGTGTATCAACTGAATTTATAAGTTGTTTTCCATTATTATAATATGTTTTTTCAGAAATAGTTGTTCCTTCTTTGTTGTATATTCTTTTAAATGCTACATTTTTGAAATATATTGATTCTTTTTCTAAGAGAGTCTGTAGGGGCGCCACCTTTTCTTTGTTAATCATCATTTGTTGGTGTTTTGCTATTTTATCCTTATCTCCTAATCTCCAAACCTGAGAAATTGCCATATTGTTTGTATTTTTCTTTTCTTTTGTAAATTTCATGGCTACGCCATCTAATTGAGGGGTTTCTATGTTAAATAAATTCGAAATAGTAGGGAGAAGATCGATTGTTCTAACTAAACTATCATTTATTACGCCTTTTGGGATACCCTTCCCATAGAATATAAGAGGGACTCGAAGAACAGTGTCAGAGATGGAATTTGCATGTCCGCGCGATAAATCATCCCATTCTTCCCCATGGTCAGCAAAGATAACTAGTAAACTACCAGTGCTGTCGGTAAAATCAACTATTTTTTTTATAAAGCTATTGAACCGATTTTCCATAAAATAATCTATTCCCTCAATATATAGATTCTTCAGTCGATTATATTTTTTTTCTCTGTAAAGTTTGTCGACTATCCTTTTATATCTGGAAAGTAGCTCTCTATCTTTGTTATTATAATAGCTTTCTACTAATATATCGTCTAATTTGTCTTTACTACTAACGGATAATTCTTTTTCTAGACTTTCAACTTTATGGATATAATCCTTTCCAGCAAACTTTAGTTTATGAAACCCATATGGATAATGAACACCACCAAAATGGAAAAAAGAAACAGTTTTTTTTGTTGAATTTTTTAATTTGTCAAAAGCTGATATTTCATCCTCAATAAAATAATCATCAACATCCTTAGTAAACCCAAGTGTTTCACCTAGAATAATAGGAAAGTCAGTTTGAAATATAGTTCTATATTGGTTATTTTTTGCAAATTCAAATATAGTAGGTTTCTTTAATTTTTGGTTAAAGAATTCATAAACTCCGTTATTTTTAGGCCAACAACCAGTAAAATAGGCTGCATGTGAAGCTGTTGTATATGGTGCTGCCGAGATACAGTTTGTGAAAAAAGTACCTTTTTTCACAATATTATTTAGTGATTTTGTAGAAAAATTTTTTGGACCATATTTTTTTATAAAATCACTAGTTTCGACTGCAGTAATACAGTCTGCTCGTAAAGTATCAATAGAAATAAGAATAATATGTTTATAGCTATTTTCCATTAAAAACCTCCTCCAGTACTAAGTCTAACTCCCTTATTACTTTAGTATTTGTTTTTATCCAGGAAGCTATTTCACTCTTAATAATTATACTTCTAATAGCATAGTACTTTATTTTTAGCTTGTTAAGGTTATCAGAAAAATCAGAATTAGTTATTGAGCATTCTAATTTTTTTAATACTTGCCGTGATTCTTTTTTAAACTTATTTCGTTTTATAATATCTGAAAGTGGAAATGGCATTGTTATATAAAAAGCGATTTCTTCTAAAAGGCTTACTGATTCAACTAAATTAAGATGAAGGCACTTTTCAAATATATCCTTATCGTCAGCCATAAAGTATAAGTTTAAAAGAGCTCGAAAAGATGTCTTATTTAACATTTTAAGCTTTGGGAAATATCGACTATTAAACTTTGCAATTTCACTGTTATAAATACTTATATCGTCTTCATTTTTTACTCTTGTATTAGGCAAAATATTCGTAAGTGATTTAGTTTCAAAAGCAAATACAGTCTCATAAGTCACTTCTCCAATCATATCTGGTCGATTTGACGTAGGTAATGCCTTTTTATCGCTATAAACAAAATCAATTTTACTTCCAACATAAAACTTTGGGCAATAGACAACTCCCATAACCCAATCCGTTGTGGATGAAAATGAATTTATAATCACTTCTATAGAATTGATAGTCCTCCCACGACTTATTATCTCATCAAATACATAAACTTTTCGTGACTTTATTGCTTTACCAAATTTAGTATCTGATAAAATTATCTGCAGTATAGGCCTAACTTCATGTTTAATATTTGGGAGATCAGAAAGAATGTATGATACTGATTTTTTTTTAAAATCAATAAAATTTTTACTAAGTGTGGATATATTATTATCAAAACATTTATTTTGTTTTATCAACCCTTCTTCACTAGGGATTATAAGCCCCATTGAAGAAATATAATGTATAATTTTTTCTACATTTTGATTAAGTAACTGATTTGTTATTTTACCTTTAAATTCATCATTAAATGAATTTAAAAGTGTAGCAATCTTATTTTTTTTCTTTTGAGAAAGCTTTGATTTTCTTTCAGTAATTGTTAGCAGTCCACACAATTGATTAGCTAGTGGACTTTTTGAAAATGAAGTAATTTTTGATGAAAAAAATACTTTATTATAATTATTATCTTTTGCAGCCATCTTTTCCCAAATATATTTAATAGGCCAGCTCCCTGCCTCAGAAAATAGTAAGACTTCAAAATCTCTTGCTCTTGATATTAAAAGCGAAGCTGCCTTTGGGATTTCATTTATTTCCATCGGGAGTACGGTTTTTAAATATTTCATCTTTCATTTTCCTATCGACTCAAGATTTTTTAGTACTAAATCTCTTTTTTCACTTGAACTTTCTTCCCCGGTCGGAATTTTTTCATCTATTATAGTCGCAGGGTTGCCACCTAGAAAAATAATTCTGTTTGAAAAATTATATGCTTCGTTTATGTCGTGAGTCACAACAATAATTGCAACTCCTTCTTGATTTGCTAAATTTTTAAATTCTTTATAATACTTTATTTTTTGTTTTTCATCCAGTGAAGAGAACGGCTCGTCTAAAATTATTACAGAAGGATTTACACTTGCGGCTCTAGCTAGTGAAACTTTTTTTTTCATACCACCTGAGAGGGTTTTTGGATAGTTATTACGGTATTCAACCAGACCAAATATATTAAGCCATTTTTCTGCGTTTTTCTTGCCACCTACTAACCCTACATTTTCCTCAACCGTCAACCAATCAAACAAATCTGATTCTTGGTGAGATAATACTAGTGTTGGTACAGGGGTTTTCAGAATATTCCCCTCTAAAAATACTGAACCAGAAATAGGATTCAGTAAACCTGACATAATCTTTGCAAGAGTAGTTTTCCCTATCCCCGATGGTCCAAGTATGCTCACAACTTCAGATTTTTTGATATGAATGTTGATATTTTCAAGTATTCTTTTGCCGCCTCTATTAAAAATAACATTATCCAATCTAAGCATTCTTTGCCTCTTGCCAAACTAAGTACTTCTTCTCAATTTTCTCAACAAACTTTGTCATTCCGTAACCAATTACGCCTATCATTACCATGCCAGTAACTACCTCCTGGGTATTAAGTAAAAGTCTGTTTATCTGAATATAATAGCCAAGACCACTTTGAACTCCTATCATTTCAGAGGCAATTACACTTGTCCAGGCAATCCCTATCCCTATTTTTAGCCCTGTTAATATATATGGCATGAGATAGCCTAAGAGAATTTTATGATAAAAATATACTCCATTTACTCCGAAATTTTTTGATATTTCAGTATATTTTTTTGGCATTGAAGTTACGCCGTAAGCTGTATTAAGAAAAATAGGGAAGAAACCACCTAAAAAGACTATAAATATCGCAGATTGCGAACCAAGCCCTAAAAACATAATAGTAATAGGAATCCATGCTATGGGTGGAATTGACTTAAGAAATTCTGCAATTAATTTTAGTATATTTCTATACCCTTTTATATAAAAAGTAATAGTACCTAGCCCTACCCCTAGAATAATAGCAATAAAAAAACCGACAAAAACCCGACTAAGGCTGGCAAGTCCATCTGTAATAAATAATGTTAATATGTTATTTAAAATAATCATTTTCGTTTAAAAGATTGAGATCAGTGGGGCGGCGAAGCCGCCCCACTGATCTAGCGGAGTGATTTGATGATTTGATCCTGGGGTACGGTTGTCTGCTGACGGTCTACCATAGAACGGATGGTGTACATACCGGCTTCGATCTCTTCGGGACCTACGATAAGGGCCCAAGGGATCTTAAGGTCGGATGCGTAGCCAAGCTGTTTTGCGAGCTTGGCCTTTTCTGGGTAGTAAAGCACAGAGATACCGGCGCGTCTGAGTGACGAGGCGATCTCTGTTGCTTTCCGAGCAGTAGAGTCTCCCATGTTTGTAATGAGGACTCTCGCAACTGCTTCCGCATTGGGAAGCTGATCCCGATCAAGCATGGCCGCAAAGAGTCTATCTAGGCCGATTGAAACACCGGCCGCCGGCAAAACTCTGCCATTGCCATCCTTGACGATCGAGTCGTAACGTCCGCCGGAACAGATACTCCCGAATTCTGGGTTATCAACCAGCATGGTCTCGAAGATGACTCCCGTGTAGTAGTCGAGGCCTCGGGCGATACATGGATCGATACGCAGAGACTTGGCATCGTAGCCAAGCGCAAAGACGGTTTCGAATACTGTCTCGAGAACTTTGCATCCCTCGTCAAGCTCAGTACACGGCTGAAGCAAGTCGCGAAGACTGGTGATGACTTCACGGGGTATCCCGTTGATGCCGAGATACTGCTGTACGATATCTAGCTTCTCAGCATCGAGGCCAATCTTGCTAATCTCGACAACTACAGCGTCTTGACCGATCTTATCCAGCTTGTCAATTGAGCGCAGTACAAGTATCTTCTGCTCTTCGGTCAGACCACATGTTTTGCTCAGAGCGTCGAGGATCCGTTTATCGTTGATCCTCACATATGCTGTGAGCTTCAGTGCGGCGATGACATCAAGTGTAACCATGACAAGCTCAGAATCGAGCTGCGGCGAGGACGTGCCGATTGTGTCAGCATCTACTTGTATGAATTCGCGAAAACGTCCTTTACCAGGACGATCTGCTCGCCACACCTTGCCTACTTGGTAGCGCTTGAATGGAAGCTTGATCTTACTTGGATAGGACGGCACCACACGTGAAAGCGGAACGGTCAGGTCATACCTCAGGGCAACCTTTCGCCCACCATTGTCCTCGAACTCGTAGACAAGCTTCTGGTTCTCACCATACTTGTCTAACAAGGTCTCGGCGTACTCCAGACAGGGAGTATCTTGGGGACCATACCCATAGAGCTTGAAGACGCCAGTAACCTTATCGATCATGGCCTCTCTCATGAGCTCTACCTCGGGAAGGAAATCCAAGAACCCACTAAGGAGTCCTGCTCTTTTCTTATTCATCTAAATCTTCTCCTTTTTAAGGGGCCCGAAAGCCCACTGAGCCTTCGTAGGGCATATTCTACCAAACTTATGCATTTTTGTCAATTGTTTTAAACATGTTGTTTTGCTCGTTTGGGTCAGCAATTAAGTTATAAAACTCAATTGCATCATTATCTAACCCAATAATGACTTTATAAGTATTATTTAAACGGAATGATTTTTTTCTACTAATACCACTTTTGATTTCTTCAGGGAAAAAAGTCTCAGAATAGCCTAGTAGCTGTTTTCCCTCCTCTTCAGTTGTCTTTAAAAGGTTAAATCCATCAAACTGATTATCAGTTTTTATATCTAGTAAATCTAAGATTGTTGGCATAATATCAACAAGCCTGACTTGGTCTATTACAGTCTGATTTTTTTTAATTCGTGAGTCTTTTATAATAAGAACAGTCATTATGGTCTGATCATATAGTAGTGTACCATGACCTTTTTCGTCTGGATTACCATATTTATCTCCTGCTTTATCGTTCGGATACCATCCGCCAAGATCTTCCCCGTGGTCAGAGAATAATATAATAGTAGTATCTTTATACTTATTAATCTCTTTAAGGTGATTAATAAGTCTACCTAAATGATGATCAGTATAAAATACTTCCTCTTCGTATTTATTTTTTCCACCATATTTTTTAGGAGGGTTGTAAGGCCAGTGCGCATCGAAAAAGTGAACAAAAAGAAAGAAGTTGTTATCTAACTCATCTATATGTGAAATAGCCCTATCAACTACGTCTTTCGCTCTTTTCATTGCTAACCCTCTTTTTTCAACATCAACAGTAAGTAGAGCATCAGAACCGTCTGTTAATTTTGGGATTTCATCATCGTATATATCAAAACCACGAGAAAATCCGTACCAACTATTCATCCCTGGACAAGAGACAATGGCTCTTGTTTTATATCCATTTAATTTCAGTATTTCTGCTAATGTTGGTCTTTTGTCATTCATTTTTTCCTTAAAAAGATGTCTGACACCGTGGTTAAATGGTTGTAAACCAGTCAAAACAGTCGCATGACTAACTGGGGTAAGAGGAGAGGAGGAAATACAATTAATGTATTTTATACCATCGGCTGCTAAATTATCTAATGTAGGTAGATTGCTATTATATGCTACATCTGCTCTTACAGAATCAATAGAAATAAGTAGGATATTTTTCATTACTTTGTAAGATAATCTAAATTCACATTAGCTCGCATATCAACCTTAGTTTTTATTAAACCATTATTGAATAAAAAGTCTGCAGCTTCCTGCATTATTTTATAATCATTATCATTTAAATTAAGTATTATATCTTTTTCTTTTTTTGCTTTTAAGTTTGGTTCAACAGAGGCAGAAATTTTTAGTGCATTATCCGAGATATTTAGTCTAGAAGCATCCTTAAACCATTTGTTAGCTTTTTCCTGATTTTGTGCATAAAATAGATAACTAGACTTAAGTGATTTTAGAAAACTACGAACTGAGTCAGTATTTTCAGAAATATATTTTTTGTTTACAAGTACTAGTGAAATAACAGTATCGGTTTTAAGCATCTTTATAAGTCCCTTATCTTCAAATACAGCTGGGGTCGGATCAAAACCTGCTAAGGCATCAAAGTTGCCCCAATTAGTTGCTTCAGAATTTTTTACCAAATCACTTTGTTCATAGATTCCCAGGTTTACATTTTTCACATCTATGCCTGGTTTTAGCCCCATATCTTGTTCTGCTTTATAAGCCATTCTCTGTGCCGCTGCCCCAAATGGCATACCAACTGTTTTCCCTTTTAAATCAGATATGCTTAAAATACTTGATTTTGGTGGTACATACAGAGAAACCCTATTATACATCAATCGCGAAACAATTACCCAGTCACTGCTTTTAGATAATAATGTAGCGGCTGGTTGATCCGCAGTAAATATAACATCTACTTTACCTGCTAACGCAGCCTCATTAAGAGGAGCACCAGAATCAAAACCAGTAAACTCTGGTTCTAGATTATTTTTTGATAAATAATCAGTATTTTTTAAACTTTGAGCTATTTGTCCTTGAATAGCCCAAGGAGTTTGCCAACCAATTCTAATTTTTGTTTTAGATGTCTGTTTTTTTGGCATATAAATATTAAATACGATACATGTAATTAGGAATAAAGCCAATACAACCAGTGTAACAATGAAATATTTTTTATTATATATATACATGATTTTTCCTTTTTTTAATATTTCATTAATAATAAGCCATAATCGTAATAAATTCAATAAGAATCTATAATATATTAAATAGCCATTTTAATCTTTTGGTTAGTAATAAACATTTCAGAAATTATTTTTTATCTAGTCATATAATAATTCTCCTTTTAAACTAAAATTACAAATAATACAAATAAACTAACTCATTATATTATTTTTCAACCTTAAAAATTATAAATTGGTAACCAAGATATAAGTTTTTAATAATTTGAATGTTCGTTATTGGTTTTCATTTTTGTACAATAATATAATTTAAAAAGCCTAGACCGAGTCTACCTATTATTTTCTCCAACCAGATATATCTTGTTATCTTTTCAAAACTAAAATACGAATGACGAGCTGCAATCAAGTTAAATCCATAAGATTTTATATATTTTTTAAGATCTCTTATTGTTATATACCTTTCTGAACCCTTGCCGTGAATTTTCCATAGTGTTATTAATGCTGGGCTAAAATAATTTGGGACTGCTAAGAAGGCTATACCATTAGGTTTTAAGGCTCGCTTAATGTTTTTGATTATTTGTTTTATATCTTTGTCATTAAGGTGTTCAAGTAACCCAGTTGTATGAATAAAATTATATTTACTGATACCAAATGACTGCCGAGCATCTTTTTCTAATATTTTTGCTCTATAGTTTAGTAACTTTGCGTATTTAATGGCATTTTTACTATTATCTAAAAGTGTAACCGAGCATCTGAAGCGCTTCTGTAAATAATAGGAAAAAGCTCCAGAACCTGCACCTAACTCAAGGGTGTTTAATTTATTAAAGTTAATATCATTAGACAATTCTTCTAATAACCAAAAATAAAACTTTTTTTCTACCGGATCTTCTATTTCCTTAAATTCCCCTCCCTTAATAATTTCACTAACTTTTTTTGACATTTTATAATCCCAAAACTTCCATTCATTTTTCTTCTTTGGATTAAAAAACATACAGTTATAAATTTTTTCGATTAATGGTTTGATAGACTGTTTATAGGACTTATTACAAGAAAATGCAAGCTTTATAGATTCGAAGAAATGGGACATACCTCTAGTGAAAAATCTAAAAAAAATATACATACAAAATTAAATGTTTTAAAGGTAATCAATAATTTTCAACCTATATATATTAATTACCAGAAGTGCTAATCTACTAAGCTCTATTTGTGATAAGATTTATATATGGAAAGATTCAAAGATAAATACGGCCATTTAGTAACGAAAGAAAAATTACATGAAATTTTAAAAAATTATTATTCTGGCGATTTTCAATTTAATTTTACGCCAGTAGAACAAGGTTATGAAAATATTAATATAATAGTTAAAATTAGCAAAAAGAAATATGTAGTTAGGATTTATAATGATAAACAATATGGTCGAGTTTTTAGGGATAAAAAACATCTTTTATATGAATTGAATTTTCTAAACTTTTTGTCTGAACATAAAATACTAGTTGCTCATATTAATAAAACTACTAATGGTAAGTTATTTACTAAGATTAGATTGGGTCAATATGATCTTTTTGTTGTCCTTTTTGATTATATATATGGTGATAAAATCAAAAAGTTTAATAAGGAAAAGATTAAAGATTTAGCAAAATGGATGGCTAAAATTCATAAATTAACCTTGAATTATAAACCAAAATATATTCGAGAAAAAGATGGAGCCCTAAACTATTACAATTGGTGGGTTGATGCGGCGAGGAAAAAACAAGAGGTGAAAGATGAGGATATTAGTCATTCATATCTACCAATTATTAATTATTACCAAAAATTTATTAATCCTAAAGTTATTAAGAAATTACCAACACTTCAAATTCATTCTGATATGCATGAAGGGAATCTAAGATTTTTGCACAATAAACTTTCGGGTATTTTTGATTTTGATGATACTAGACATAGCGTAGTTTCAGAAGATATCGGGATGTTTTTCCATGTGCTCTTAAAAAGGGGTAATAAAAAATCATGTAAAAGAAAAATTGAAATTTTTTTTGATGGGTATGAATCCATAAAAAAACTTAATAAAGAAGAAAAAATAATGTCGTTTTATTATGCCCTTGAGAAAAGATATCAAGGTAGATATTTTGAAGCTTATCATGATGAGAAAGATGGTAAACTCACAAAAGAACTCAAACAATATTATCTAGATTACACAAAAAGATTTAAAATTATCAAATCTTTGATTAAGGATTATTCTTAATATTATCTTCGTTACTCGCTTCGCCAAATGGAACGCATACGAAATAGGCCGATTTTATCGGTCTATTTATATAAATGACACAAATTCTCCAATCTAATATATATAATATGTTAAAATATAGTAAAGAAAGGTGGTAAATATCAAAGAAGTAATGCTATATATAGCTACGGTTCCAATATTTTTTGCTATCGACATGCTCTGGATAGGAGTTATTGCAAAGGATTTCTATTTCAAAACAATACCAGGTCTTAGCCCTCAACCAAACTGGTTAGCTGCAATAATTTTTTATCTTATTTATATAGTTGGGATTTTAATATTTGCAGTTTTACCAAACATAGATAAAGGTTGGCAACATGTTCTTCTTTATGGTGCGCTATTCGGTTTTTTTGCTTATGCAACCTACGATCTGACAAACTATGCAGTCATGAAAAATTGGCCACTCTCAATTACCCTTGTTGATATGGTTTGGGGTAGTGTACTTACAGGGGTTGTGGCAACAATTTCTTACTTTATTAGTAAAAAGTTATTCTAATAATATGTTTTCATATTTTATAATTATTGCATTCGCTGTACTGATATATACTAGTTTGTGGTATATATATGGACAAAAAATAGGGCGTCTTGATGTTGCCGATGAAGCTTGGGGGTTGGCACAACCATTTATAGTGCTAACAGCTATTTTTTTAACTAAAAACTATTTTTTAGGCTCAATTATTTTATTGATCTTAACTTTTATTTGGGGGTATAGGCTGTCTAATCATATTCACAAGAGACATGCCAAGAGTTCTTCCGAAGATGTCCGTTATTTAGAAATGCGTGCCAATTGGAAAAAATTTCCAAAATTAAAAGCATATATATATGTATTTTTACTTCAGGGGTTCCTAATGTATTTATTGGGCATGAGCTCAATGTTTTTAATTATAAGTGATAAAAACTGGAATTCACTTTCTCTTATTGGTGTAGCTATTTGGCTATTTGGGTTCATATTTGAAACAATCGCCGATACACAGTTAAAAGGTTTTATTGCGGAGATTGATAATAAAGGCAAAATTATGGACAGAGGTCTTTGGAAATATTCTAGACATCCAAATTATTTTGGTGAAGTTACGATGTGGTGGGGTATTTTTATATTTGTTTTTTTAAACACCAATAATTATTGGGCAATTATAACCCCAATCACTATCACTTATCTTATTATTTTTGTTTCTGGTATTCCACTCACCGAAAAACATTTTGAAAATAAGCCACATTGGCAAGAATACAAGAAGAAAACGAGCCCTCTTATTCCTTTGCCAAATAGGAAATAATTATAGGGGGTTTATAAAATTAATATGATATAATATTAATACAAAGGAATATATTGAGAGTGTAGTTAGGGACCTGGCCCAGTGATCTACCAACAACCGGATAACAACGGTGCTAAATCCAGCCACGAAAGTGGGAAGATACGAGTATTAACTAAAGTTAAGAAGTCTTTCCATACGGAAAGATTTTTTTGTTTAAAAGGAGAAAAAATGAAGAATTTTGTAACTACTAAAGGGATTAGAACTGCTGAATATGTTTCAGCTGGGCATCCAGATAAAATGTGTGATGCAATATCTGATGCAATTCTGGACGCGTATTTAGAAAAAGACAAAGATAGCCGAGTTGCTGTAGAGTGCATGGGTGGACACGGCAAATTATATATTATGGGTGAGATAACATCTAAACATGATGTAGATGTAAAGAAAATAGCTCAAGATAAATATGAATCGATTGGATATAAAGATAAATTAGATATTACAGTAAATATAGTTAAACAAAGTCCAAATATCGCGCTAGGGGTAGATTCTGGAGGTGCTGGTGACCAAGGTATCATGATTGGTTACGCTTGTTCTGATAATGAAGAATATTTACCTCAAGAATATTATCTAGCTAAAAAAATTATAGAAGAACTACCTAAAAATTTCGGTCCAGACGCAAAGAGCCAAGTTACAATTAATAAAAAAAATGAAGTAGAAACCATTGTTATCTCAGCACAACATAAAAAAGGCCAAGATTTAACCCCTTTATATGATTTAGCAAAAAGATATAAACCAAAAAACATTCTTATTAACCCAACTGGTGAATTTACGGTTGGTGGATTTGAAGCTGATACAGGTTTAACGGGAAGAAAAATAGTTGTTGACGCCTATGGTCCAGAAATACCTGTTGGCGGCGGCGCTTTTTCTGGTAAAGATTACACAAAGGTAGATAGATCAGGTGCCAAAAAAGCTAGGGAAATAGCTCTTGAAATACTTAAGAAAGAAAAAGCTCAAGAAGTACTCGTTAAACTCGCATACGCTATTGGAATTGAAGATCCTGTAATGGCAACAGTAGAGATAGATGGTAAGCAACGAGACATTCGTAATGATTATAATTTAAAACCAAAAAACCTAAAATAAAATCTATTTAAAAAGTTAGTAACACTTGGAAGCCCAAGCTTTTAGTATTATAATGAGGGTTAAATTACGTTATTTTAATAATAAATAAAAAAGTTAGGTAAAAAATGGCTAAGAGAGAAATGATTGAAAAAATTTCAGATAAAATAGATCAAGAAGTGACTATCACTGGATGGATTGAAAATTCTCGGGATCACGGCAAAGTTGTTTTTTGGGATGTTCGCGACACATCTGGGGTAGTGCAGGTTGTTATTTTTAATAAAGATCTTTTAGAGCAGGTAAAAAGTTTCAGAGAAGAATTTTTAGTTTCAATTACAGGTAAAGTTAAAAAAAGACCAGATAAACTTGTGAATCCAGAACTAAAAAATGGCAACTTAGAATTAGCTTCAGAATCCATCTCTCTAGTTTCTAGTTGTGAGGTCCCGCCTTTTGAAATTAATAAATCAACAAGTAATGTGAATGAAGAAACTCGATTTAAATATCGTTATTTAGATCTTAGAACACCTAGAATGGCTCGAAATATTAAGACACGTCATGAATTTAATCTTTTTTTAAGAAATTATCTTTCTGAAAAATCTTTTTTAGAAATAGAGACACCTATTTTAACCAAGGGGACACCGGAGGGGGCCAGAGAATTTATTGTTCCTTCTCGTTTAAGTAAAGGTTCATTCTTTGTTTTACCCCAATCCCCTCAACAATATAAACAACTTTTAATGGTGGCTGGTTTTGAAAAGTATTTCCAGATAGCGCGTTGTTTTAGAGATGAAGATCAAAGGGGTGACCGTCAACCTGAATTTACACAACTTGATATTGAAATGTCATTTGTTGAAGAAGAAGATGTTTTATCTTTAACAGAGCAGATGATTATTGAACTTGTAACAAAGCTTTTCCCTGAAAAGAAAATTACGGGAAAACCATTTCCAAGGATTGACTATTCAGAATCGATAAAAAAATACAAAACTGATAAGCCCGATCTTAGAAAGAACAAAAAGGACCAAAATGAACTAGCATTTGCATGGGTCGTCGATTTTCCACTTTTCGAAAAAACAGAAAATTCAAATGGTTTAACTTCATCTCATCACCCATTTACTAGACCCAAAGATAGTGATATGAAACTTTTAGAAAAAGAACCAGCTAAGGTTAGGGCATCAGCTTATGACCTTGTTTTAAACGGATTTGAAATTGGCGGCGGAAGCATTAGAATCCATGAGGAAGAATTACAAAAAAAGATATTCGAAGTTTTGGGAGTCCCTAAAAATGAAATGTCAGAACGATTCGGGCACTTGCTTAAAGCATTTAAATTTTCTCCACCCCCACATGGCGGGATCGCTCTAGGTATTGATAGAATACTTTCAATTCTTTTGGAAGAGCCAAATATACGAGAAGTAATTGCATTCCCTAAAACAGGAGATGCTAAAGACCCTATGACGGGAGCACCAACCTCACTACCCGATGTTCTTTTAAAGGAAGCTGGTGTGAAATTAACAAAAGACAAAAATAAATAATTATAAATGTTAAGAAATATTAAAAACAAAAAAAATAATTATTTGAAACTATATTGTTTTACCCCAGAAGTAATGTTTTTTACTTTTTCGGCAGAAATAATTCTTGCAGCATGGACTTTTTTAAAAGCCAGATCTACTAAATTCGGCCGTGGGGCGATTTATACCTTAATTTTTTTAGCCTTTTTCCAAATTTCTGAATTTCAAATTTGTTCGGGCTCTAACCCTCTTTTATGGTCAAAGGTAGGCCTTTTTTCTATCACTATATTACCAATATTAGGTTTATATCTTATTTCTTTAATAAATAAAAAAACCTGGCTTTTATATTTAGGGTATATTCTTTCTATAGGATTTGGCCTTTATTTTATTTTTGTTCCAAAAGCAATTGATGGTGCGGCTTGCGGAGGAAATTATGTAATATTTAATGGACCGGAAACTTTATTTAAATTTTACGGCTTTTATTATTTTGGATTTTTACTTTTTGCAATGTGGGAATCATTCCAACGCTTAAAGGAAGATGGTACAAATAAAATTTTAAGAAAGATTCTATTTTGGTTCATTGTTGGATATCTTTCATTTATCGTTCCCTTAACTCTTGTTTATTTATTTATAGTGAATTCAAGAATTGGTGTCGCATCAATTATGTGTGGGTTTGCATTGATATTTGCGTTTATTCTTGCACTTAAGATTGTTCCTCTCTACGAAAAACTTGACCAACATAATTCTAAAAACCATAAAGTTAAATAAGGAGGCATTTATTATGAGCCGGGAATTTTTACCAGGGGTTGATAGTTATGGCGAATTTAGAAGCAGGCTAAAAGATGCAGAAGAAGCAGAAAAAATTTCTAAAAAAAACAAAAGTTTAGATCCAGATTATTTGCCCGAAGAGGATGGAAATAACTTTGAAGAAGATATTGAGAATGAAGATGAAGATTAATTATCTTTTATGATAAAATTTTAATATGAAAAGATTTATTACATTACCAAAACTAAAAAAGGGTGACCAAGTTGCTGTTATATCTCCGTCTGCTGGACTACCTGGAATTTTCCCATGGGTTTTTGACCTTGGGCTAGAAAGATTAAGAGATGTTTTTGGTCTTGTGCCGAAAGAATATCCAACCACTAGATTAATGGGGTCTTCTTTAAAAGATAGGGCGCGTGATATTATGGATGCTTTTTCTGACCCAAATAATAAAGCAGTTTTTACATCAATTGGAGGTAATGACCAAATTAAATTATTAAAATATCTTGATCCAAAAATATTAATAGCAAATAAAAAACCATTTTTTGGTTTTAGCGATAACACTCATCTTCATAATTATTTATGGAATCTTGGCATCCCTACCTATTATGGTGGTGCAATTATGACTCAGTTCGCGATGCAAGGAGAAATGGACCGTGAAACTATCAATTTCTTAAAGCATGCACTTTTTGATGTTGGTGAATATGAGCTTACGGTTTCTGATAATTATAACGATATTGGGCTTGACTGGTCAGATAGGGGAAATCTTTTAAAGACTAGGGAAATTGAAAAAAATGATGGTCTTTATTGGGACGGGAACTTAAACGCAGAAGGTATTTTGTGGGGCGGATGTGTCGAGAGTCTTATTGTCCAAACTACAACAAACAAATATTTACCAAATGATAATGATTTAGATGGAACTATTCTTGTTCTTGAAACTGCAGAAGACATCCCAGAACATTGGGTTATAGAGTATCTTCTTACCGGTTTTGGAGAACGGGGATTTTTAGAAAAATTTAAGGCAATTTTAATTGGTCGTCCTAAGGCGTGGGATTTTGGGAAAAAACTTAGCACGGTCGAAAAAGCTAATTATCGAAAAGAACAAAGAGAAACAATAATAAGAGTAGTAAGAGAATATAATAAAAGTATACCGATTGTTCAAAATCTTGATTTTGGTCACACAGACCCTCAAATTTCACTCCCACTTGGTAAAAAAGCTCGCGTTCTTACTTCTCAAAAAAAGATTTATTTAGAATATTAAGTATATTTTGTGATTTTATTACTATTTTTAAATAGAGGATAATAAATTAACTGTCTATGTTTAGCTTATTTATATTAATTGAGTAAAATGATAAACTAATCTTATGAATATACAAAATAAAACAATTCTTGTAACAGGTGCTGGAAGTGGTATCGGAAGAGAGATAACATTAGCTTTGATATCAAAAGGAGCAAAAGTAGCTGCGGTTGATCTTCGAGAAGAATCTTTAATAGAATTAAAAAAATTAGCAGGCGAAAAGGCTAAAGATATTTCAATTCATGTTATAAACATTTCAGATAAAAAGGCCGTTTTTGATTTACCAGAAGATGTTATAAAAAAACAAGGTAGTATAGATGGAATAGTTAACTGTGCAGGGATTATTCAGCCATTTTTAAAAGTTAACGATCTTGATTTTGAAGCGATTGAAAGAGTAATGAATGTTAATTTTTATGGCACACTATATATGGTAAAAGCATTTTTGCCAAAACTATTAAAAAGACCAGAGGCTCATATAGTTAATATTTCTAGTATGGGTGGCTTCCTCCCAGTTCCTGGGCAGAGTGTCTATGGAGCATCAAAAGCTGCCGTAAAACTTTTGACTGAAGGGTTATATGCAGAGCTAAAAGATACAAATGTTCGAGTTTCAGTCGTTTTCCCGGGTGCAACTGAAACTAATATTTCAAAAAATTCAGGG
This sequence comes from Patescibacteria group bacterium, assembly GCA_041737595.1. Taxonomy (GTDB): domain Bacteria; phylum Patescibacteriota; class CPR2; order UBA1875; family UBA1875; genus JBGSRK01. The sequence continues at coordinate 59,329 of JBGSRK010000009.1, read as the reverse complement.
GTTGGAATGCCAGAAACACCAAAAACAAATTCAAAAGAACAAAATATTCCAATGCTCCCTGCCAGTGAGGCAGCAAAAATAATTTTAGATGGTATAGAAAAAAATAAATTTCAAATATTTACCGGTAAAGATTCGAAATTTATGAATATGCTTTATCGCCTGAACCCTGTTTTTGCAACAAATCTTATAGCAAAACAGATGAAATCACTTTTATCTAAATAAATTTAGGTAAAGGTTAAAACTAACCTAAAATTTATTATTGACAAATAAAGGTTAAGATACTAAACTATTTAGGTACTTAACTAAGGTAGAATTTGAATAAAAGAAATATACAAATCGAAAAAATATTTAAAAACTTTCATGCTATAAAAAGAATGATTGCTTTTGAAAAACAGTGTATGAATAATAATTTCGGCATGACTGTTACTCAGGCAATGGTTTTATTTATGCTGAAAAATAAAAAAGAAATGAATGTTACTGAAATTGCTAATATGCTTGGGGTTACAAAAAGTGCCGCAACACAGTTAATTGATGGTTTAATCAAAAATAAGTTTGTTATAAGAGAAGTTGATGATATTGACAGAAGGATTTTTAGAATAAAACCTTCAAATAAAGGTGTTAAATATTTAGAAAACACGAGAAAAAAAGCTTTTGATAAAATTTTTACTTTTTTTGAAATTTTATCGGAAACTGAAATTAAACAGCTTAATATTATTACAACAAAACTACTTAAGAAAATTAAAGAAAATAATAGATGAAAAAATTACTAAAATTCTTTAAACCCTACACATGGCTAATGGTAGTTTTAGTTTTTTTTACTTACCTCCAAGTAATGGCAAATCTTAAACTTCCGGACTATATCGCAAATATTATTAATAAAGGCATCCTCTTAAAAGATATAAATGCAATTTATCAAAATGGTGGGTTAATGCTACTTGTGACTTTAGGTGGAGGTATTTGTGCTGTCATTGTAGGTTATCTTGCCTCAAAGATTGCAACAGGTGCTTCTCGTGATATCAGAAAAAAGGTTTTTACAAAAGTAGAGGGTTTTTCTATAAATGAATTTAATAAATTTTCAACTGCATCTTTAATAACACGCTCTACAAATGATGTTCAACAGATTCAAATGGCTATGATCATGATATTTAGGATGGTATTAATGGCACCATTTATGGCTGTAGGCGCACTACAAAAAGCTATTAATATGGCCCCATCAATGAGCTGGATTATTGCTGTTGCCGCAACATCATTAATGGTAATGATTATTGTTCTTTTTTCAATTGGTATCCCTAAATTTAAGCTTCTTCAAAAAATGGTTGATAGATTAAACTTAGTAACTCGAGAAAATTTGACTGGGCTAAGAGTGGTTCGTGCATTTAATAATGAAGCTAAAGAAGAAGAAAAATTTGAAAAAGCAAATGTAGATCTAACAAATTTAAATTTATTTGTTAATAGATTAATGGTTATTTTACAGCCAGCCATGATGCTTATTATGAATCTTGCAATAGTTGCTATTGTTTGGTTTGGAGCTCATTTAATTGATGCCGGTAATTTAGAAATAGGTAATATGCTTGCTTTCATGCAATATGCAATACAAGTGATTATGTCATTTTTAATGATATCAATTGTGTTTATTATGATCCCACGTGCCTCAGTTTCTGCAAACAGAATATCAGAAGTAATTGAAACAGAATCGACAATAAAAAATCCTAAAAAACCTATTAAGATAGATAAAAAAAGTAAGGGACGAATCGAATTTAAAGATGTTACATTTAGTTATCCTGGCGCGGATTTACCAGTTATTATGGGGATTAATTTTACTGCTGAGATAGGCCAAACAACTGCATTTATAGGTAGTACTGGTAGCGGAAAATCAACTCTTATAAATCTAATCCCAAGATTTTATGATGTTTCATCTGGCCAGATATTAATTGATGGTGTGGATATTCGAGATATGAATCTAGAAGATTTATATAAACAAATTGGTTATGTTCCACAAAAGGGTGTACTTTTTTCGGGAACCATTAAAAGTAATATTAAATATGGGAATAAAAATGCTAAAGATTCAAAAATAGAAAAATCTGTAGAAATTGCACAAGCAAGTGATTTTGTGAATAACTTAGGAAATAAATACGATAATAAAATTTCACAAGGTGGTTCAAATGTTTCAGGAGGACAAAAGCAAAGGTTATCAATTGCAAGAGCACTTACAGTTGATCCAAAGATATATATATTTGATGATTCATTTTCAGCGCTTGATTTTAAAACTGATTCCCTACTAAGAGAAGCTCTTTCAGAGGAAATTAAAAATAAAACGGTTCTTATTGTTGGCCAAAGAATTAGTACAATTTCAAATGCAGATAAAATAATTGTTTTAGATGAAGGTAAAATTGTCGGTCAAGGTAAACATAAAGAACTTCTTAAAAATAATAAAGTTTATAAAGAAATTGCTTATTCACAACTCTCTGATGAAGAATTGAAATCTATTGAAATAGATCCAACTAAAGTTATTAGTGAGGGAGTTAAATAATGGAAGAAAAAAAAATAACTACTTCACAAGCGCGTCCAGGCAGACATTTTGGTCCTCCGATGTTAGGTGGTAATGCACAAGAAAAAGCAAAAGATTTTATGGGTACGCTAAAAAGCCTTGCAGTTTATCTTAAGCCTTACTGGGTTAAGATAATGTTTGTATTTATTTTTGCGATTGCGAGCACAATATTTGCAATAGTTAGCCCAAAGATTTTAGGGAATGTCACAAACCAAATAGTTGATGATTATATAAATATTAAAGCATATGATCAGGTTATTGAAAAAATTCCAGCTGGGACGAAACTTCCCGCTGGAACAACTGTAGCTGATTTAATCCAGAAAATGCCTCCTAAAATGTTGGAGCAAATCCCTCAGGATAAGCTTGATAAAATTAAATCTCTTGATTTAACTAGTCGCCCAAAATTTGATTTTACGAGTACTAGAAATATTATTCTATTTCTTTTTGCTTTATATATTTTTAGTGCAATTTTTAGTTATATACAGGGTTGGATTATGACGGGAGTAACTCAAAAAGTTACTTATCAGTTTCGAAAAGATATTTCTGAAAAAATTAATCGATTACCACTTAGCTATTTCGATAAAATCACTTATGGGGAAGTTCTTAGCCGAGTTACAAATGATGTAGATACTGTTAGCCAGACTTTAAATCAAAGTTTATCTCAAATTGTTACTTCTTTTGTAATGATTATTGGAATTATCGTAATGATGCTTTCAATCAGCTGGCTTTTAACCTTAGTTACTCTTTTAATTTTACCTTTAAGTTTTATTCTAATTATGTTGATTATGAAAAAATCTCAAGTTCAATTTACAAAACAACAAAAAGAACTTAGCGATCTTAATGGCCATATTGAAGAGATGTATGCAGGTCATATGGTAATGCGTGTTTTTAATGGTGAAAAGTCATCTGTTGATAAGTTTAATAAGATAAATGATAAGTTATATCATAGTGCTTGGAAATCACAGTTTTTATCTGGTTTAATGTTCCCGGTGATGACATTTGTTGGAAATTTAGGTTATGTTGGGGTTGCTGTTGTGGGAGGTTGGCAAGCAATAAATGGCAAAATACAAATCGGAGATATCCAAGCATTTATTCAATATGTTCAACAGTTTAACCAACCAATTGCTCAAACAGCAAATATCGCAAATGTTTTACAATCAACTGCAGCATCAGCTGAAAGGGTTTTTGAGTTTTTAGCAGAAGAAGAACAATCTTCAGAAACAAAAAAACCGGTAACTATTTCAAATATTAAGGGTCAAATTGAATTTAATAATGTAGTATTTGGCTATAAACCAGATACAAAAATAATTAAAAATCTTACTGTGAAAATCGAACCGGGGCACAGAATTGCAATAGTTGGTCCAACTGGAGCCGGGAAAACAACTTTAGTAAATCTTTTGATGCGATTCTATGAAATAAATAGTGGTTCTATAAAAATTGATGGTGTTGATATCAGAGATATGAGACGTTCTGATGTTAGAAAACTTTTTGGGATGGTACTCCAGGACACTTGGCTTTTTAATGGTACTATTCGAGATAATATTACCTATGGCAATACTAATGCTTCTGATAGAGAAATAATTAAAACAGCTAAAGAAGCTCATGTTGATCATTTTGTTTGTTCTTTGCCTGATGGTTATGATATGAAATTAAATGAAGAAGCAAATAATATATCTCAAGGTGAAAAACAACTCTTAACGATTGCAAGAGCAATGCTTGCTAAAACACCCATGCTCATACTTGATGAAGCCACAAGCTCGGTTGATACTAGAACAGAAGTACTTATTCAAAAAGCTATGGATAATTTAATGAAGAATAAAACAAGTTTTGTTATAGCACACCGTCTTTCAACTATACGCGACGCAGATCTTATTTTAGTTATGAATAATGGTGATGTTGTTGAACAAGGCACTCACAAAGAATTATTAGCAAAAAAAGGCTTTTATGCATCTCTTTATAACAGCCAATTTGCTTTAATGAAACAATAACTAAACTAAAAGATTATTTACAAAATATCTCGATATTTAACAAAACCTAAAAGTAGATCTTTTTTGTTTATCTTTGCTACGTTCCTGTTTGTTGTTATAATTTAGTTTATATAAAAAATAAAGGTATAAAATGGCAGAAAAGTTAATTACAAAAAAAGCAGTCAACCAGGTTATTAGTGATTATTGGGTTCAATTACGTAGTTTTCCATTTCAAACACTAATAGCTCTTTTTTCACCTGGTTTTGGTAATATTTTTGTTTTTTATGTCCCACCTTTAATAATTGCAAAGCTGATTGATATTTTTAATGAAAAACAGCAAATTTTACTTTCTGATTCTTTAGGTTATATTTTCCTTTTTGCCGGAGGTTGGTTAATCGGGGAAATATTTTGGCGGGTTGGAATACATTTTATTATTAAAATTGAAACTAAAGGGATTAATAACTTATCAAAAAAATCTTTTTCATTATTAGCTGAAAGAGATTATGATTTTTATTCGAATAATTTTGTTGGAACACTTACAAAAAAGGCTGCTTCCTATTCAAGAAATTTTGAAACCGTGACTGATACTTTGAGTTTTAATATTGTTTCAGAAATCCTTCCGGTCTTTTTTGTCTTTTTTGTCTTATGGAGATATTCACCTTGGATACCAACTATATTATTATTTTGTTTGTCTATATTGGTTTTCATCGCCATTCCTCTCATTAAAAAAAGAGTAAAATTAGTTACAGAAAGACATGATGCAAGCAGTAAAATGGTTGGGAGATTATCAGATTCACTCACAAATATTCTTGCAGTTAAGTCTTTTGCAAAAGAAAATCAAGAATATAAAATTTTTGGTAAACATGTAGATAAATTTACTAACAAATTCAAACAAACTGCAGATTTTCAAAATTTACGTTATGATTCAATTGTTTCTCCATTTTATGTTTTTACAAACGCAATTGGGCTTTTTGCGGCAATATTTTTTGCTCAGTCCCTTAATTTAAATGCTGGCGCGATTGTAGTTGTTTTCTCTTATTATGCTCAAATTACGAGAATATTTTGGAATATTAGTAAAATTTATCGTAATACAGAATCTTCTATAAGTGAAGCTGCTGAATTTACTCAACTATTTGTAGATCCGCCATCAATTAAAGATATTGATTGTGCGAAAGATTTAAAAGTTATAGATGGAAATATTTCTTTTTCGGATGTTAATTTTAAATATTGTGATAATGGAAAAGATGGAGAGTGTTTTTTAAACAATTTTAGTTTAGATATTAAGAAAAAAGAAAAAGTTGGGCTTGTCGGACCAAGTGGTGGTGGAAAGACAACTATAACAAAGATGATTTTAAGATTTATAGATTCTGAATCGGGGGAAATAACTATTGATAACCAACCAATTAAAGAAGTTACCCAAATTTCTCTCAGAGAAGCAATTTCTTACGTTCCGCAAGAACCACTACTTTTCCATCGTTCTCTTTTGGAGAATATTTCATACGGAGATGAAAATGCATCAAAAAAAGATATTTTAAAAGCTGCAAAAATTGCACATGCTGATGAATTTATTAATTTACTACCTGAAGGCTATAATACATTAGTAGGAGAACGTTGAATTAAACTAAGTGGGGGGCAAAGACAAAGAGTAGCAATTGCAAGGGCCCTATTAAAAAAAGCCCCAATACTTGTTTTAGACGAAGCTACAAGTTCACATGATTCTGAATTAGAAAAATATATTCAAGAAGGTTTGTGGGAACTTATGAAAGATAAAACAGCGCTTGTTATTGCCCATAGGCTTTCAACTATTAAACATCTTGATAGAATACTAGTTCTTGATAAGGGGAAAATTGTTCAAGATGGTACCCATGAAGAGTTGATTAAATTAGATGGTTTATATGCAAAACTTTGGGGGCATCAAGCAGGCAATGAAGATGAATTTACAAAATAGTCCAAAAATATCTATTGTTATACCATTCTATAATGAAGAGAAATCTATAATACATCTCTTGAATTCGATATTAAATCTTTCTAAAGAGGTATCATATGAACTAATTCTAGTTGATAATAATTCAACTGATAAAACTTTAGAAATAATAAATAAATACAAAAAAAAATTACCAACCCTAAAGATTGTAAAAGAGAAAAAACAAGGGATTGGTTCTGCTCGGAAAAAAGGTTTTACTAAGGTCAAAAGTGAAATTATTGCGAGCACTGATGCAGATACAGTTCTACCGTCAGATTGGCTAATAAAAATTTATAATAATATAAATGATAACAGATATGTAGGAACAGTTGGGACATATAGATTTTTTGATAAGAGCGATATATTTAATTTTTCTTTCCGGTCTGCCATGATATTTTTCGATTATATCCATCGAATATTTAATCGGGGGTATGCTTTTCGGGGTTTAAACTTTGCGATTACAAAAAAAGCCTATTTAAAGTCAAGGGGGTTTAACCCCGAAATTAGCGCACTTGAAGATGTTGATTTATCTTTAAGAGTAAAAGAAATAGGAAAAATTAAATATTGTCCCAAATTAATTCTAGAAACTAGTTATCGTCGTTTTCAAGGGAGATTTTTTTCACAACTCGTTAAAAGAATGAAAAGTTATTTTTACAGAGTTATTTTAAAAAATGATAAAGAATCTGATTGGGATATAGTTAGATAAATAAATAATAAAGAACCCCTCGCGCGAGAGGTCCTTCATGGAGCACTTTCTTCTGAGGGGTTGGTGTCAGACCATATAGGTATGACCGGTGATTCTCCCGTAGACTTCGCGATAGCGTGCGATAGTCTGTTCGACGATCTCTTGAGAAATGACAGGCCCAGGGGCTTCTCCATTCCACAGACCTTGCTTCTTGAGACCCGTAAGGTAGTTCCTCAGGATCTGCTTGTCGAAGCTGTTCTGCTCCCGACCTGGCTCGTACTCATCGAGAGGCCAGAACCGAGATGAGTCAGGGGTCAGAACTTCGTCGATCAACATGATCTCGTCGTTGATGATTCCGAACTCGAACTTGGTATCGGCAATGATGACACCTCGTACCAGAGCGTGTTCGGCCGCTCTGTTGTAGAGTTCGAGAGAGAGCCGCTTGAGTTCTACTGCGACTGACTCGCCGACAATGCGACACATCTGCCCAAAAGTGATGTTTTCGTCGTGGGAGCCTGCCTCGGCCTTGGTTGACGGAGTAAAGATCGGTTCCGGCAGTTTGTCGGAATTGACCAAACCAGTAGGAAGAACGATCCCGCAAACGGTCCCTTGATTGTTGTACTCCTTGAGACCTGAGCCGGCCAAATATCCCCTGACAATACATTCGACAGGGAAAACCTTGGCCTTTTTCGCGATCATGATTCTACCTTCGAGATAGTCCACTTCATCAGAAGTGAACTGCATCAGGAAGTCAGCTGGAAGATCGAGGATATTGGTGCTCAGAAGGTGGTTAGGGACGATATCTGCGAGTGGACCCTCAAGCCAGAACTTCGAGATCTTGGTGAGAATCACCCCGCGCCCAGGAATCGTGCCAGGGAGAACAACATCAAACGACGAAGCTCGATCGGTAGCGATTAGGAGAAGTCTGTCCCCAAGATCGTAGATATCTCTGACTTTCCCCCTATGATCAGGTTGAAAGCCAGTCCTATCTTCGTTCATTAGATATTCACCTTGCCTTTCGGTTTTTAGGAACCTGAGTACGGATCCATATCCTATATTCACGTGGAGACATTCTATCATCAGAACCATAAGCTGTAAATGGTCGAAATATCCAATAACCTTAAAAAGCTTCTTAATAAATAAAAACTGTGATTAAATAAATATAGATGGGACACAGGGTAGAAATAAAATCAAAAATTCATGATGGCAGGTCTGAAACACTACTTGCTGATTTAAAATCTCTTGGATTCAAAATATCTAATGTAAAAATTATTAATGTTTATACTATAGCAAAAGATTTTAGCCAAAATGAGCTTAAAAAAATCACCGATCTATTACTTAATTCAGTAAATGAAGAGATAAAAATTGATGAGCCAACTAGTATAGAAAACTTTGATTTTGCAATTGAAATAGGTTTTTTACCGGGAGTAACTGATAATATTGCAACTACTATTAAAGAGGAAATTTCGGAATCAATAAATTGTGATTTTAAGAATGAGGAGTCTGTATATTCATCATTTTTATATCTTATAAGTGGTGAAATTGATAAACAAAAAGAAATTTCTGAATCACTTTATAACCCACTTATTCAAAGAGCCCAACTTTTATCTAAGAATGATTATATCAAAAACAATGGTATGGGTATCTCAACTCCTTTAGTCAAACTTGAATTAGGTCAAACTACTGATTTAGTTTCTTTAGATCTTTCAGATGAAGAACTTACAAAACTGGGAAAAGAGGGTGTTTTAAACAAAGATGGTTCAAGAAGGGGCCCCTTAGCACTTGATCTTGAATCACTAAAAGAAATTAAAAAATATTTTAATAAAGAAAAACGCATACCAACCGATATTGAAATTGAATCTCTTGCACAAACCTGGTCAGAACATTGTAAACATACTATTTTTGCTGCTTCTTTAGATGAAATTAAAGGGGGGCTTTACAAAGATTACATTAAAAAAGCTACCCAGGAAATTAGAAAGAAAAAAGGGAAGAATGATATTTGTGTTTCAGTTTTTGTTGATAATTCTGGTGGGATTATATTTGACGATGAATATTTAATTACAGATAAGGTTGAGACACATAATTCCCCTTCTGCTCTTGATCCTTTCGGAGGAGCAATTACTGGGATAGTCGGAGTTAATCGTGACACAATTGGGTTTGGTATGGGAGCAAAACCAGTTATTAATCGTTATGGATTTTGTTTTGCTGATCCAAGAGACGAAAGAAAACTTTATAAAGGGTCAAATAAAACTCAAAAAATGCTTAGCCCAAGGAAAATAATGGAAGGTGTAATTTCAGGGGTTAATGTCGGTGGAAATTGTTCTGGAATACCTAGTCCTCAGGGATTTATTTACTTTGATGAAAAATATCGAGGAAAGCCACTAGTTTTTGTTGGTACGGTTGGGTTAATCCCTCGGACAATAAATAGGAAAGATAGTACAAAAAAACAAGCACAGTCTGGTGATTATATTGTAATGATTGGCGGCAAGGTTGGGGCAGATGGTATCCATGGTGCTACTTTTTCATCTGAAGCAATGGATTCTGGGAGTCCTGCAACTGCAGTCCAAATTGGAGATCCAATAACACAAAAAAAGCTTTCTGATGCAATTGTAAAAGAAGCAAGAGATTTAGATTTATATACAAGTATTACAGATAACGGGGCAGGTGGGATTTCTTGTTCGGTAGCTGAAATGGCAAAAGAATGTGGTGGGTGTGTTGTTGATTTAGAAAAGGTTCCATTAAAGTATCCTGGTCTTAAACCTTGGGAAATTTGGATTTCTGAATCTCAAGAAAGAATGACTCTTTCAGTTCCAAAAGAAAAATGGAATTCTTTCGATATATTAATGAAAAAAAGAGGAGTAGAAGCAACAATTATAGGAGAATTTAAAAATAACGGGAAATGTATTGTTAAATTCAATAATAATGTAATTATGGATATTAGTATGGACTTTCTTCATGATGGTCTCCCTGATAAAGTTCTCACATCTTCATATCAAAAAAAAATAAATCCAGAACCAGACAAATTCCCAACAGATCTAGATAAAATAATTTGTGATATACTCTCGACATTAAATATATCTTCTTTTGAATTTATCTCTACCCAATATGATCATGAAGTACAAGGAGGTTCGGTTTTAAAACCACTTCAAGGTAAAGGTAGAGTGAATTCGACAACTACAATAACAAGACCAAGGCTTGATTCAAAAAAAGGAGTAGTACTTTCACAAGCCTTATACCCAAATCTTTCAGAAATAGACACTTACCACATGGCTGCTTGTACAATTGATACTGCTATAAGAAATGCAATTTCTGCCGGTGGTGATATTAATAAATTAGCTCTTTTAGATAATTTCTGTTGGTGTAGTTCAAATGAGCCAGAAAGATTAGGTCAACTAAAAGAAGCTGTTAAGGCTTGTTATGATTATTCAGTTGCCTTTGAAACACCATTTATTTCCGGGAAAGACAGTATGTTTAATGATTTTGTTGGGTATGAAGATGATTCAGATAATAAAATAAAAATATCAGTCCCGCCAACTCTGTTAATATCTTCAATAGGGGTTATAGATGATGTTTCTGAAACTATAGATATAGCTTTTAAAACTCCTGGTGATTTAATATATGTTATTGGAGAAACAAAGGATGAATTAGGTGGAAGTGAATATTATAAATTACTCGGCGCGATTGGGAATACTTCTCCAAAAGTTGATGCCAAAGTTGCAAAAGAAAGATACCAAAAAGTTACCATTGCTATAAAAAGGGGGCTATTAGCTTCGTCGATTAGTATTGAGAGAGGTGGTATTGGGGTAGCTCTTGCAAAAAGTACGATATCTAGTAATTTAGGGGTAAAAATAGATATAAATACTGATGAAAAAACAATAAAAAAGGATCAATATTTATTTTCTGAAACACAGAGTAGATTTTTAGTAAGTATAGCAAAGGAAAATAAAGAAGAATTTGAAAAATTGTTTTCAGTGGACGCTACATTTATTGGCGAGGTTTCAGATAATAACCGATTTATAATAAATAGTAATGGGGAAAAAATAATTAATTTATTAATAAATGATCTTCAAAATAATTATCATAAAACATTAAAGGACTATTAAATGAAACCAAAAGTAATTGTAATCACCGGATATGGGATAAATTGTGACGAGGAGACTGCTTTTGCATTTAATAAGGTTGGTGCAGATGTAGAAATTGTTCATATAAATGATTTAACAGAAGATAAATCAAAGTTAAAAAGTGCTCAGATTCTTGTTTTCCCGGGTGGTTTCTCTTATGGTGATGATACTGGTTCTGGAAAAGCTTTTGCGAATAAAATAAAAAATAACCTATTTACAGAGATTAAAGATTTTATTAAGAGAGGTAATCTGATAATTGGAATATGCAATGGTTTCCAAATTCTAGTTAATTTAGGGTTACTTCCTGCAGCCAATGGTGGGTATGGAGAAAAACAGGTTGCCCTTCTCCATAATCAGAAGGCTAGGTTTGAATGCCGTTGGGTTAAGATAAGGGTTGAATCAAATATTTGTGTTTTTACAAAAGGTATAAAAGAAATGAATATTCCAATTGCACATGGTGAGGGTAATTTTTATGCCGATGAAAAAATGATGAGTAAAATGAATGACTCAGATCAAGTCGTATTTAGGTATGTGAAAGAAGATAGCACCTTAGCAGAAGGTGAGTTTCCATTTAACCCAAACGGGGCATTAGAAGATGTGGCTGGTATTTGTGACGAAACAGGCCATATTCTTGGAATGATGCCTCACCCTGAAAGATCAATTTCATTTCTTTCTCATCCTGATTATTATGAAAAAAGAGAGCAAGCGAGAAGAAGAAAAATAGCAATAAGTGAAATTTATGAACCCGCTCTTATGATTTTTGAAAACGCAGTAAATTATTTTAAACAAAAGGATTAAAATGGGAATTTCTTATAAAGATGCCGGTGTTGATATTGAATTAGGCGATGATGCTTCAAAAGTATTATTTCAAGCTGCTAAATTGACTTGGGAAAACCGGAAAGGTGAAATTGGTGAAGTAATAAGCCCATTTGACGATTTTAGCGGAGTAAGAGTAGTTGATGTAAGCGAACTCCCAAAAGGTTCATTAATGTGTCTTGGCTTTGATGGTGTTGGGACAAAAATGGAAATAGGTGAGAGAATCGGAAAACATGACACAATTGCATATGATCTTTTTGCGATGGTTTGTGATGATGCAGTAGTGAGAGGTGGTGAACCTGTATTAATTGGTTCAATCCTTGACGTAAATTGTCTTTCAAAAAATGGGGTTGAATTTAAAAATTTTCTTAAAGATTTAGCCGTCGGTTATGTTGCAGCTGCAAAAGAAGCAAATGTTGCAGTTATTAATGGAGAACTTGCAGAACTTGGTTCAAGAGTTTCTGGCTATGGTGATTTTAATTATAATTGGGGGGCTGGTCTAGTTTGGTTTGCCAGAAAGGATCGTATGTTTACTGGCCATGAAATAAAAGAGGGGGACAAGGTTATTGCTCTTTCAGAAAGTGGTTTCAGATCAAATGGACTTTCTTTAGCCAGAAAGATATTATCAAATGCTTATGGAAATGAATGGCATAAAAAAGAAGATTTGGCAGAAAAAATACTTGAGCCTTCTAAAATATATTCAAAATTTATTTGTGAACTTACTGGTGGTTTTTCAAAAGAGCCAAAAACCGAAATCCATGGAGTCGTTCATGTAACAGGCGGAGGGGTGCCAGGAAAACTTGGCAGGATTTTAAGACCATCAGGGCTAGGAGCAGATTTACCAAATCTTTTTGCTCCATGTGATCTAATGTTAGAGATGCAAAAGATGGGAGAAGTATCTGATAAGGAGGCTTATCAAACTTGGAATATGGGGCAAGGTATGCTTATTATCGCGCCAGAAGATAAAAAAATAAAAGAAATAGCCGAAAAATATAAATTTAAGGTAAAGGTTTGTGGAACAATAGTTAAAGAATCTGGGATAAAAATAAAAAGCCAAGGTGGAGAAACCCCTGAGAGCATTCTTAATTTTTAATATTTGTATTGGAGATAAATTATAAAAGTACTTTTAACGGGTTTTTACCCATTTGGGGATTATAAATATAACCCTACACAAGATCTAATTAACCGACTTAATGGGAAGGAAATAGCAGGGAGTATTATTATTGGTAAAGTATTACCTTGTTCCTATAATGATGCCGTAAAAGTTGCATCTGATCTTATTAAAAAAAACAAACCTGATATTGTTATATCTTTTGGCCTTGCATCTAGAGTCCCTTCTATTAGATTTGAAACACGAGGAAGAAATGTTAAAAATAGTAAATATATGGACTCTGAAGGCAGGCAATTTTCAGGGGTTCCAATTATTAAGGGGGATAAAGAATTTTATTATACTTCGGGGAAAATTCCCCAACTAGTAAAAGAATTAGAAAAATTTGGTATAAGAGCAGAGCTTTCAAATAATTCTGAAGGGTTTATTTGCAATACTTTAATATATTTATTGAGCAAAAAAATATCAGAAAGTGAAAACCCTATACCCTTTTTATTTATTCATATTCCTTGGACAGACGTTTATAAAAATAGAATAACCTTAGAAAAAAATAAAATTATGATTTCTGAAAAAAGTTTAGACCGAGTTATCGAAACTATTATAAAGTATTATTGACAATCATAAAAAAAGTTGATATAATTCTCGAGTCAATAAAGTTTTGTAGATTTCCGTAAGTATTATTCTTTCGACGTTCTATGCAGCTTGTTGAAAGAAAGAATAATAATAATCCGACAATTTGTCGAGACGGGAATTTTTTTTATGCAAGGAAGTAGAAGATCAAATAACGGTTTTAGTAGAGGTAGAACTCAAAGTAATTTCAGAAGCAGACCAGGTCACAACACTTATAGCCCAAAATATAATCGAGGGCGAAGAGGTGAAAGTAAACTTGATATAAATTCTTATATCCAAAAAGCGATTCAAAAAGCGGCAGAACCGCAAGTAAAAACAGTAATCAAAAATACTTTTTTGGATTTTGATTTATCAGTGGGGATACAAGATAATCTTAAATATAAAGGCTATCGAACTCCAACACCTATCCAAGATCAATCAATCAAACCAATTCTTGAAGGTAAAGATCTTATTGGTATGGCAAATACAGGTACTGGTAAAACAGCTGCTTTTCTTTTGCCTATGATTGAAAAAGTATATAGAGATAGAACTGAAAAAGTATTAATAGTAGCACCGACTCGTGAGCTTGCTCTTCAAATTGAGACAGAGCTCAGAGAATTTTCATACAGAATGAGAATTTTTTATGTATCTTGCGTTGGAGGTATGCCTATTGGACGACAAATCAGAGATATTAAAAATCATAATCCAAATTTTATAATTGGAACACCTGGACGTATTAAAGACCTAACTGATAGAGGTTTAATAAGGCTTCATACTTTTAAAAATGTGATACTTGATGAGGTGGATCGTATGCTTGATATGGGTTTTGTTGATGAAATAAAATTTATGTTAAATGAACTTCCGAAGGAAAGACAGAGTCTATTTTTCTCAGCAACAATGCCACCTAAAATTAAATCTTTAATTGAAATATTCTCAAATAACCCTATTGTTGTGCAAGTTAAATCTCAAGAAATTTCGAATAATGTAAAACAAGAAGTTATCCGTACAAGTAAAGATATGAAATTTGGGAAACTTACAGATTTACTGAGTGAACCAGGGGCAAATAAGGTTTTAGTATTTTCTGAAACAAAAAGAGATGTAGAAAAACTTTCAAATGATCTTATTAGCCATGGTTTTAAAGCTGATTCAATACATGGAGACAAAAGACAAGGTCAAAGACAAAGAGCTCTTAATAATTTTAAGGAAAATCGAGTAGATATCTTAGTTGCAACTGATGTTGCAGCAAGAGGTCTTGATATAAAAGAAGTTACTCACGTAATAAACTATACTGTTCCTCAAACCTACGATGATTATGTTCACAGAATTGGTAGAACAGGCCGTGCAGATTCTATCGGTAAAGCCCTTACATTTGTTGTTTAATATCTAACTCATTTAGATTAAATAAATATTTGATATAATCGATGTATGAAAAGGATATTTTTATATATTGCAATTACGATAGTTGGCGCTGTTGTAATGATTTTTGAACTTGTTGGTTCAAGAATTATCGCTCCGCAGTTTGGAAATGCGATTTATGTATGGACCAATATTATTGGGGTAGTTTTAGCAAGTTTGAGCTTAGGTTATTATCTAGGTGGTAAATATGCGGATAAAGATCCAAAGCCTAAAAAACTTTCAACTATAATTTTAATTGCTGCCTTACTAATCGCTTTAAATATTATTATTAAAGAACCTATTTTAGATTTATTGGGGACTAATTTAAGTACTATTGCAGGATCATTTATTGCAGCGGCTATTCTTTTTGGGCCCACAAGTTTTCTTTTAGGGATGGTAACACCATATACAACAAGACTATTACTAAATAATTTAAAAGACAGCGGTAGCACTGTTGGTGGTATATATGCAGTTTCAACGTTTGGAAGTATTGTTGGGACATTCGGGGCAGGTTTAATCTTAATTCCATTAATGGGGAGTACAAATATTTTGTATTTATTAGTTTTTTTACTTATAGTTTCGTCTTTGTTAATAAACCCAGATATAACTAAGGTTTTTATATTTATACCGATAATTTTTTACATTTATGCCGTAGATAGTAATGTCTCAAGTAAATATTTATTAGATATCGATACTCAATACAGTCGTATTCTTTTGCAGGAAGGTAAAGATAAATTAACTGGAAAAGATGTCCTTGCACTTCTTCAGGATAAGTTAGGAGTTCAATCGGCAATGTTTAAAAACAGTAATGAGCTTGTTCTTGAATATACTAAATATTTTCGTCTTTCAGAACTCTTTAACCCTGATATAAAGAATGCCCTTATGATTGGTGGAGCTGCTTATTCATATCCAAAAGATTTTATAGCTAGAAATAGCGGGGATATAACTGTTGTAGAAATAGACCCTAAAGTTACTGAAATAGCGAAAAAGTATTTTAATCTAAGGGATAACGATAGGATGAATATTGTGCATGAAGATGGTAGAGTATTTTTGAATAATACTAAAGAAAAATATGATGTGATTATGATTGATGCTTTTACAAGCATAGTCCCTCCTTATCAACTTGGTACCGAGGAGGCAATTAAAAAAGAGTCAGAAATTTTAAATAAAAACGGTGTTATAGTTATTAATCTGGTTGCAAAGATTAATAGTAAATATTTTATCTCAGAATATTCAACCTATAAAAAAGTTTTTAATAATGTATATGTATTCCCAGTTGAAAATGATAACCAAAATATAAAACAAAATGTAATATTAGTGGCTACAGATAGCGATATCCCCGAAGGTAATAATAAATATTCTGAACTTTTAAAAAATAGGTTAGATATCAACCCATATTCAGATAAAATTTTTACTGATGACTATTCTCCAATAGAATTTTACGCCTCTATTTAGAAAAAATAATCCGTTTACTTGCGGATTATTTTTTTGATTTTTTAGTTACCTTTGCGACAACTTTTTTCGCGCTCTTTTTAGCATTTTTGGCTACTTTTTGATTTTTTACAATTTCCGCAAGTCTTGATTTCCTTCGTGAGGCGTTATTTTTATGAATAACATTAGTTTTTGCGGCTCTATCAATCTTTGAATATGCTTCTTTTAATGCTTCTACAGATTTTTTCAATTCACCGGCTTCAACAAGTTTACGTACATTCTTTGAAGCTTCTTTATAAGCATCACGAATCCCCCGATTATGAATTCGGGCTTTGATATCCTGTCTTTGTTTTTTGATTGCTGATTTTATGATTGGCATAACGAAAGTAAGTTTAGCATGAATGATAAAGTTTGTAAATAAATTTTTGTTAAATATCTGTAAACACTATTGACTACAAATCCCTTTGGATATATACTGCTAAGTCAACTCAATTTTGAGAGGGCTGAATGGGTTTTAATGATAGGAATTTAATTTATGGAATTATCTCCAAAACAACAAACCGTTGAATTAATAAAAAAATCTAATCGTGTGCTTGTAATTGGGCATAAAAATCCTGATGGAGACCTTTGTGGTTCTTCCCTTGCGATTGAAAAAGCATTAATTTCAATGGGTAAAACAGTGGAATTAATTATCTCTGATAAAATTCCTGAAGTTTTTAAATTTTTACCAAATATAAATAAAGTAAAAAAGAGCCTTCTTTTCACTGATGGAAAAATTCTACGAATTGATACAAGAAAATTTCCAGTTTCAAGTATGAGTGTAAAAAACGCCGATGAACACATTGATATTATTTTAGATGCAAATAGAAATCTTAAATTTGAATTTTTAGAAATCATAAATGGAATGCCAAAGCCAGATATAGTAATTGTGCTTGATACTCCAGACGTAGAAACAATAGATAAAATTTATGATAAAAATACAGAACTATTTTTTGAAGTACCAATCGTAAATATCGATCATCATCCTGGGAATGAATACTTTGGTACTGTAAATTTAGTTGATTTAACAGCTTCTTCAACATCAGAAATACTTGTATCCCTTTTTGAAGCACTTGGAGTTAAAATATCAGACCCTGATGCTGCAACTTGCTTACTTTGCGGTATTGTATCTGATACTCAAAGTTTTCGTTCACAATCAACCACTCCTAAGTCTTTAACTGTTGCAGCTCAACTTCTTGCAGCTGGTGGTAGACAACAAGAAATTATTTCAAATCTTTATAAAAAGAAACCAATTGCCCTGATGAAACTTTGGGGAGAGATGATAGAAGGTATTCAAATTGATAAAGAACATAGTTTTGCTTGGACCAAGGTAGCAATTTCTGATATTTCTGATAAATCAATAACGACAGCAGATATTGCTGATGCGGCTGATGAACTTTTAACAAATACTCCAGACGCAGACACAGTTCTTATTTTATGTGAAACCGAAAAAGGTAAAGCATTTGGGAAATTAAAAGGTAGAAAAGGGGCAGAAGTTGCAACTCTTGCGAAATCTCTTGGGGGTGAAGGCTCTGCCAATAATGCAACATTTTCAGAGTCAGGAAAAGATCTAGCTGAAATTGAACTAAAAGTTATTAAAAAAATTCATGATTTTTGGTCCAAAAGAGGTGAAACAAAAGATAAAAACGTTTTTGATGTTATTGGGGAAGATTTAACTCCACCAAAATCAGAAATTGAAATTGAATCAACAAAAGAATCTTTTTCTCATCCAGAAACTGAAGAAGAAATTCAAGAAACTACAGAAGTTACAAAGGATCCGATTGATACTGCTCTAAAATCAATTGAAAAAGTTAGTAAAATTGAAGTTCCTTTTTCAAGCATTAAAGATGTAATTGCTGAAAAAAAGAAGGATTTTGGGATAGATTCGTCACAAAAAACTCAAGAAAATGAAATTGATGTGTTTGATGAATCTGATGATGATGGCCGAATTTCAAATTTGAATATTTAGTTTTATCTAGAACAACAAATAAATTCCTGTTTTCGCGGGGATAACGGTATAATATAAATATGAACGAAATAATTTTAATTGATAAGCCAGCTGGTTGGACTAGTTTTGATGTAGTTGCAAAGATTCGTGGGATACTGTCAAAAAATGAAGGTAAAAAAGTTAAAGTTGGTCATTCGGGCACACTAGATCCCTTTGCAACTGGTCTTCTTATAATACTTTGTGGTGATGCCACAAAAAATCAAGATAGTTTTATGAAGCTTAATAAAGAATATGAAGCAACATTAAAACTCGGTTTTATTTCTAACACTGGTGACCCAGAAGGAGAAATAACCCCCTTTTGTCATTCTGAACAAAGTGAAGAATCTAAAAAGATCCTTCGTTTCACTCAGGATGACATAGAGAAGGTATTAAAAAAATTTATCGGGGAAATTAAACAAACTCCTCCAGCATTTTCTGCAATTAAAATTAATGGCGAACGCGCCTATAAACTTGCTCGACAAGGCAAAGAAGTTAAAATTGAACCTCGTATTATTAAAATTTATGACATTAAAATAATTAATTATAAATATCCTGAACTTAAAATAAAAGTAAAATGTTCTAGTGGAACCTATATTCGTACACTCGCAGAAGATATTGGTAAAGATCTTGAATGTGGTGCTTATCTTACGGGATTACGACGAACTAAAATCGGAGAATATGATATTAATAAGGCAAAAAATATAGAAAATATTGACACTAAACTATAAATATGTTATCATCTTCCAATACAAATGCACCTACCCCGAGTGAATCGAGGATAACATGTCAAAGAAGAAGAGACCGGGGAAAGCAGTTTCTATCATTCTCGGGAACCAGCCCATCAGGTTGGAACCAGGGAAGATAGTAGGTTTTCTGGTTGAGGACAATGTGCGAATTGCACTAGTATCCTCGAACAAGAGAACCTTCCGAGCTGTTATCTCAAGCCCAACAGACCCCGAAGGAGTTCAAAGAACAATCAACCCTCATGATAAGGGGATAAGGATTGGAGAGGCTCGAGATCTGCTTCTCAAGGATAAAGATCGAGTCCGGTTCAAGGCTTTTCGTTCTCGATCAGGAGAAATCGAGATTCTTATTCTGCAAAGTCACTTTGACTCTGCAGTTGGGGATTCAAGATCCTCATCTCGACCAAGGGTTGACTGGGAAACTCAGTCTCATTCTACAAGGGGTCATCGTTTTGTTGACTGACCCAAATGGTCCGCACTGTACTCGAAGGAGTTCGCAAGTGCGGGCTCTTTCTTTATTGACATAACATGAAAATTTTGCTATACTGTTTTTAGCTTTTTAGAAAGTTCTCTATAAAATATGCCAACAGACACTGATATTTTAGATGCATCTAGTTTGAGCGAATTAAACCGCTTAATTTCTAATTGTACTCGTTGTGAGCTTTCAAAAACCAAAAAAAAAGATGTTTTTGGAACTGGAGACGAAAAAGCTGAAATAATGTTTATTGGTGAAGCACCAGGTAAAAAAGAAGATGAAGAAGGGGAACCATTTATTGGAGCTGCCGGAAAATTTTTAACAGAAATGCTTGAAGATATAAATATAAAACGTAAAGATATATTTATTGCAAATGTCCTTAAACATAGACCAACAGATAATAGGGACCCATTACCAGATGAGATAGAAGCTTGTTGGCCATTTCTTGAGAGCCAAATTAGAATTATTTCTCCAAAATTAATTATATTTTTAGGCAGACATGCCCTAAACAGATTTTTCCCAACTGCAAAAATTTCAGAGGTTCATGGTAAAGCGTTTAGAAAAATGTGGGACGGGCACGAACAAGTATTTTTAGCACTTTATCACCCAGCAGCAGCTTTATATAACGGATCGATGCGAGAGACTTTAAAAGAAGATTTTAATAAAATACCAAAAATTATAATAAAAATTAATGAGCAAAAAGGGGGAGCTCAAAAACTAGAACAAAAAAAATTAATATAAATTAAAATGCATTACAACTCTTATGAGTATAAAGAAAGGATGCAAACCGACAAAAACTATTTGTCGAAATAAAAAAATGGAACCAAACACAAATTCAAATCAGCCAAAAGCTGATAAAAACTTTGCCAAAGGCGAATCCGCCTCTGGCCGAAAAAGAAAAAATCAAAAAAGACCAAGATTTAATCTTGAAGATAAAAGATTAAGACAAAAAGGGATTAAAACAAAAAATGATCCTGTTATGAAAACATCAGTAGAAACCGTTTACAAAAAAGGTTCTTTTCGAGTGCTTGCACTCGGAGGCTTGGGTGAAATCGGGAAAAATATGTATGTTTTTGAATACGAAGAAGACATAGTTATTGTAGATATGGGATTTATGTTCCCAGATGATGAAATGTTAGGGGTAGACTATATAATCCCAGATATTACTTATCTAGAAGATAAAAAAGATAGAATTAAAGGTGTATTAATCACACATGGTCATGAAGATCATATAGGAGGAATACCTTATTTACTCCCTAAAATTGGAGCACCGATTTATGCCCCAAAACTTACAATTGGTCTAATTGAGGGTAAACTTGGTGAGTTTAATTTAACTGGGAATATTGGGCTTAACATTATTGATCCTGATAAAGATGTCTTACAACTTGGTAAATTTAAAATTGAATGGTTTAGAGTTTGTCACTCTATCCCAGATGCAGTTGGGATATCAATCTCAACTCCAGATGGCCGTATATTAACAACAGGCGACTTCAAAATTGATCATTCTCCAATTGATAATAAAAATTTTGATTTTGCAAAACTAGCACGTTGGGGAGATGAAGGAGTATTATTACTTTTATCTGATTCTACAGGGGCAGAAGTTCCTGGTTATACAATGTCAGAAAAAAATCTAGCTGAAACATTTGATAGAATTATGGACATTTCTGAAGGCAGAATTATTATTGCTTCATTTTCATCTCAGATAAACAGAATCCAAATGATTATTAATTCTGCACTTAAACATGGCAAAAAATTAGCTTTTTCGGGTCGTTCTCTTTTACGAAATGTTGAAATTACTGTTAGACTTGGGTACTTAAGAATCCCAGCGGGTCTTATTGTAAAAATTGAAGATATTTCAAAGTTCCCTGATGAAAAAGTTGTTGTAATGTCAACCGGATCTCAAGGAGAGGCGATGTCAGCTTTATCAAGAATGGCATCAGGAGATCACAGAAATATTAAAATTAAAAAAGGTGATACCGTTGTTTTTTCATCTTCCCCTATCCCCGGTAATGAAAATTCTATTACAGCCGTAATAGATGATTTATTCCGAGAAGGTGCGAATGTTATCTTTGATGACAAAGAAGGAAATAAAACTCATGTTTCTGGTCATCCAGGTCAAGAAGAAATGAAAATAATGCTTACAATCACTAAACCAAAATATTTCATGCCAATGCATGGTGAACGCCATCATCTAGTACATCACAGGGATCTTGCACTTGAAGTTGGGATTCCAGCAGAAAATATTTTTGTAATGGATAATGGTGATGTTCTTCAAGTTTCACAAGATTCAGCTCATGTTTTAGAACAAAAAGTTCCAAATGGAATAA
Organism: Patescibacteria group bacterium; assembly: GCA_041737595.1. Classification (GTDB taxonomy): domain Bacteria; phylum Patescibacteriota; class CPR2; order UBA1875; family UBA1875; genus JBGSRK01. The sequence continues at coordinate 37,115 of JBGSRK010000009.1, read as the reverse complement.
TTCTTGTTGACGGTCTTGGAATCGGTGATATTGGGGAGATTGTTCTTCGTGATAGAAAAGCAATGTCAACAGAAGGAATATTTGTAGTCATCTGCACCGTGGAAAGAAGAAGCGGAAAACTAGTAACAAGCCCTGATATTATTTCTAGAGGGTTCATTTATATGAGGGAAAATGAAAAACTGGTTAATAATGCTCGTGCTGAAGTTAAAAAACTTCTTGAAAGAAAAGAAGGGGATGCTCCACAAAATTGGGCCATTCTTAAAACTAAAGTACGTGATAGAGTTGCTGATTTTCTTTATAATCAAACACAACGAAGACCAATGGTTATACCGGTTATTATAGAAGTATAATAATAACTTCTACTCGTTTAAAATTTAAAGCGGCCCATTATGGGTCGCTTTTGGTATAATAACTATATGGGAAAAATAACAAAAATTGAAAAACAAAAAAAAGCTAAAGACAGAGTGAATATATACATTGATGATAAATTTGAATTTGGGATTTCATCACTTCTTTTAGTTGATTATGATTTATATAGAGGTAAAGAAGTTACAGAAGAAGATATTAAAAAATATAAAGAGGGGGATGATCTTTCAAAGTGTCTTTCTAAGGCCTATCATTTTTTATCATTTAGGATGCGGTCTGAAAAAGAAATGTTTGATAAATTATCAGAAAAATATAATGAATTTACAGTAAATAAATCCATAGAAAAATTAAAAGAATATAATTATATTAACGACATAGATTTTGCTCGTGTTTGGGTTAGATCGAGAAAATCTGAAAAATCAATTAATGCTCTTAAATTTGAGTTAAAAAGAAAAGGAGTTAAACCTCAAGATATTGAAATTGTAATTTATGATCTTGATTCTGATTCGGAACTTACTGCTGCGATAGAACTAATTAATACTAGAAAAAAATTTCAAAATTTAGATAAAAATGAAGCATATAAAAAAATTGGTGGTTTCCTTTCTCGACGTGGTTATTCTTACGATATAATAAAAAAAGTAATTGATAACTTATTTTCTTAATATATTTATACGCACGTCGCTAAAGTGAAGTAGACAAGAATAAGAATTATTATAATATCTATCTATGATTATTATTTTTAAATTTTATTAGATAACTAAAAAACCCGTCTGAAAATCAGGCGGATTTTTTATAAGCTAATTTTTGATTTTACCCTAGCTTTGAGTGATTACCCTGTAAGCGAATGCGAATGCAACTGCCCACAATAGTATAAGAGTCATTAAGCCTCCTTTATCCTCCCAATGCAACGAAACAATAATACACCCAGGGAAAATCACTGTCAAGCCCTAAAAATAGGCTTCGCGAAGGCTTAAAATACATATTTTATTAACAATATATTATTCTATTACAGGAGATGGGCTTATATCAAAAAATGGCTTTTTTACTTTGATATATTTATCAGATACAATAATTTTTTTCTTCTTAATTTCTATAATATTTGTTAATGGAATAATCAATTCACTGGCAAGAAAATTTATAGAAACTGCCGGGGCAACATATAGTTTATCAAGGGACATTTTTGAAAGATCAATTATATAATTTGAAACTTTGCCGACTTTTTGACCACTTTCAGTCTCTACTTTTTCATCAATTATTTGGGCATCTATTAATAAAGCCTTTTCAATTTTTACGACATCATCTATTTCGGAAATAGATTTTGCATCTTTGATAATCAAAAATGAATTACCAAAAGTTAATATTTCACTTAATGGGACAACTCTTATTTTTTTCTCATAGATAAACTTTACCCCAAGAAACTGCCCGTTTTCTGGATCAATAATAATACTCTGTACTAATCCTGCTTCAAAGCTGTTATGAAAAGTGATAATCTTATAACCAATAATATCGGTTGCAAATATTTTCATAATTTCATTATATAAGCTTTTATTGACGAATTCTAATTTTTAAGCTAAAATGAAGAAGATCTTTTAGCTTGCGGTCCATCGATATATGGAATGTGCAGGCCCTACAAGGAGACTTGTGGTCCGATCACCGAAGTATAAACTAACGGTCAAAGAAAGGATTTTTTTATATGGGAAAATACGAATTACTATATATAGTACATCCAGACCTAGAAGCTTCGATCGATAAAATAACCGATCGAATTAAGAAGTCCATTGAATCACGAGATGGCAAGATTACTTATGAAGAAAATTGGGGTAAAAGAAAACTGGCTTATGAAATTAAAAAGTCAGATGTTGGTATTTATGTTCTTTGGTATTTTGAAGCACCTAAATCATCTTTGATTAAGATAGAAAGAGATATCCGTCAAACTGAAGAAATTATTAGATTTATGCTTCTTTCAGCTCCAGATAAGGTTAAAGTTAAAGTAGAAAAACCTAAAAAAGAAGTTAAAAAATCTGATGAGCAAAAAGAAGAAGTTGTTCCTGAAAAACCTAAAAAAGAAGTTAAATCTGCCGCTGCTCCAAAAAAAGAAAAAGTTAAAAAAGAACCAGAAGAATCTGAAGAAGAAAGAATGAAACAGTTAGACGAAAAACTTGGTGCTATAATAGGAGAAGAGAGTAAAAAATAATTTATAGTGTTATAATTAAAACACTTAAGTTAATGTTTAATAAGCCAAAAGAATGGCGAAGGAGTAAATATGAAAGATCTAAATATGGTTTTTTTACTGGGGAATATCACTAAAGACCCAGAACTAAGATATACACCAAATGGGCAAGCGGTTACCCAAATAACAATAGCTACAAATAGAAGATGGAAGGATGACCAAGGAGAATATAAAGATCAAGCTGAATTTACTGATGTAGTGGTTTGGGCAAAGATGGCCGAAAACGTCGCAAACTATCTTAAAAAAGGTAGTAAAGTTCATGTAATTGGTAGGCTCCAGACAAGAAACTGGGAAGCACAAGATGGTTCTAAAAAATTCAAAACAGAAGTTATCGCCACAGATGTAACATTTCTCGATAAGGCTCCATCTTCTGGAGGATTCGATAAAGAACCAAATGATGATTATTCTCAGGAATCACCAGAAGATAAAAAATCTTCTAAAAGTGAAACTAAATCAGATGTGAAAAAGAAAGATGATGTCGAAGAAGAAGTAAATATCGAAGACATACCCTTTTAAAAAGTAATAAATATAAACCAGGAGTAGTAATAATATGAAAGAAATGATTAATATCCCGAAGAAAGTATGTCGTTTTTGTGTCGATAATGTAAACGAAATTGATTACAAAGATGTCAAAACACTTCAAAAATATGTAAATTCATACGGTAAAATTGACGCTAGAAAAAGAAGCGGTCTTTGTGCTAAACACCAAAGAAAATTAGCAGTTGCAATAAAACGTTCAAGAATGATGGCACTTTTACCATTCGTTAATAAATAAAATTATGTACGGAATAAATGATTTAAAAACTGGGACTGTTTTTGAAGACGGTGGTCAACCGTGGGTAGTTTTAGAATATCATCATTCGAAAATGGGACGCGGAGGAGCGGTTCTTAAAACAAAATTGAAGAATCTTATTACGGGTGCCAATTTACAAAAAACATATCAAGGCTCTGATAAATTACAACCTGTTGAACTTGAAAGAAAAAAAGCACAGTATCTTTATAATGACGGTACGGGATATGTTTTTATGGATGAAGCAAATTATGAACAATTTAATTTTTCAGAAGAAATAGCCGGAGATTCAATAAAATATGTTAAAGAAGGTGATTCAATTGATATCCAATACTATAAAGGAAAACCAATTTCTATTAATGTCCCGATTAAGGTCCCTTTGCTTGTAACAGAGGCAATGGAAGCCGACAAAGGAAACTCAGCTACAGCGGCAACAAAACCAATAACATTAGAAACTGGCCTTATAATAAATGGCCCAATGTTTATTAAAAAAGGTGACAGAGTTATTGTCGACACAAGAGATGGTAGCTACGTAGAAAGAGCTAAATAAAATAATTCATACTTAAATTTTAGTTTTCTTTTTTGTTAGATCAACAAAAAACTTCAAAGGGATAGTAATAAGTGGCATTATTATTTGGATAATCATCCCTTCTATATATAAACCAAACATAAAGAAGAACATTCCATACCTTGCGGGATAACGTTCTTTTTTTTGTTTTGAAAGATTAATCAAAATTAGATCGCCGATAAATAATAGCGGCACAAAATACATCCAGGGTTGATTTATATAAAAAGCAACACGTAGTTCAAGTAAAATCTCAAAAATTGCATCGATAATATGATCAACTTTTTCACCTATTTCATTTTCAAATTTTATGTATCTTGCATAGCTTCCATCTAATGTATCAAGAAAAATATGCAAAAGAACAAATACAATATAATATTTTAAATCAATTACTACAAAATATACTGCAATTAATGAAAATATCCCGCCCAATAGAGTTAAATGGGTGGGTTTTACTTTTAGTTTATTTAAAAAATCGAATAAATAATTAAATCCTATTTTATTTAAAAATGTATCTTTTTTTAAGTGAACATTTCTTAATGTAAAATCTTTTAAAGCCATTTATCTCTTACTCCAATTATTTTTAATGTCACATTTGATAAAAAATGTAATATAGTCCCAACAATTAACAGAGTTAACATAATATCGTAATTTATTAATACAAAAGGAAGACTAAATATAATTCCTCCAATTATATAATCAATTTGATCTGGCCCAATCCACGGTTTACCTGGTGCGATATCAAATTGCCTTTTTATAAAACTTTTTATAGAATCTCCGACCAATGCTCCAAAACCCTGAAAAACCGCAAGTGATATTGAAAAAAATAAATATTGATAATTATTTGTTAAAGAAATATCTTTTATAAACTGAAAATTATTAAAAAGTGTGAATTGCAATATACCGACTAAGAAAGACGAAATAATTCCAATTATAAATCCTCTGAAGGTTTTATTATCTCCCAGTATTCTTTTTTTATTTATTTTTTTACCGAAATCGATAGGTTTTGCAAAGTTTGGCAACCAGTTGAAGTGGTGGGCATAAACCGGGACACTATTTGCAATAAATGCGGGCAAAAAGAAATATATAGCTTTTAAAATAAGTTCAATCATTATGATTATTTTTGCATATTTATATCTTTCGGTCTATATTTATTGAAGAATGAAAAAAAGAATTGATATACTTCTGGCCGAAAAACTTGAAATAACACGCGCTAAATCTCAAGCAATGATTATGGCAGGTGAAATTTCTATTAATGATAAATTAGTAACAAAATCAGGTCACGAATTCCCCGAAGAAATAGAAATAATTGTAAAAGATAAATTTCCCTATGTATCTCGTGGCGCATTAAAAATAGAAAAAGCTATAAATGAATTTAAAATAAATGTAAAAGATAAAATAGTTTGTGATATTGGTGCTTCAACAGGTGGGTTTACAGATTATGTTTTGAAAAATGGAGCAAAAAAAGTTTATGCAATTGATTCGGGTTATGGCCAATTAGATACAAAGCTTAGAAATGATGATCGAGTTGTGAATATGGAAAGAACAAATATTCGAGATATTAATTTTCTTCCAGAGAAAATAGATATATTTGTAATTGATGTGTCCTTTATTTCCTTAAAAAAAGTTTTACCGCAATGTAAAAAAATAGCTGAGCTTTCTCCTGTTGTGGCATTGATAAAACCTCAATTTGAAGTCGGAAAATCCATTGCTGATAAAACAAAGGGCGTAATTCGCGATGATAAAATAAGACATGATGTGGTTTCTGATATTTCTAATTTTTCTGAGACACTAGGTTATAAAATAGTAGGGGTGGTAGAATCTCCAATAACAGGCGCTAAGGGGAATGTAGAATTTTTGATTTATCTTGTATAAATAGTCATTGCGATGCAGTGGAGATTATTTAGATTGCCGCGCTACGCTCGCAAAGACAAACATCTCGTCATTGCGAGGAACATAGTGACGAAGCAATCTTTTTTGATATAATTATTTTATGGAAAGTTTTTATGTTTATATCCTATCAAGTAATAATAATAACGTTTTATATGTTGGAGTCACATCAAATTTAATAAAAAGAATCTACGAGCATAAAAATAAAGTAATCGAAGGTTTTACGAAAAAGTATAATGTAAATAAATTAGTTTATTATGAGGTTTATGCAGACCCAGTTAACGCTATTAAAAGAGAAAAACAATTGAAAGCTGGATCAAGAAAAAAGAAAGTTGATCTAATTAAAAATTTAAATCCAAATTGGGATGATTTATATTTGGAGATTATCTAGATTGCCGCGCTAACGCTCGCAATGACAAACATCTCGTCATTGCGAGGAGTGTAACGACGAAGTAATCTTATCTAGATTGCCGCGCTAACGCTCGCAAAGACAAACATCTCGTCATTGCGAGGAGTGTAACGACGAAGTAATCTTATTTAGATTGCCGCGCTAACGCTCGCAATGACAAAAACTAATTATTAAACTTAAATATAACCGTATCGCCTTCTTGCATTATATAATCTTTGCCTTCAAGACGGACTTTTCCTGCTGTTCTTGCTTCTGTCCAACCACCTGTTTCAACTAGATCTTTCCAATTTACGACATCAGCTTTTATAAAGCCTTTTTCAAAGTCAGTATGAATCACACCTGCAGCTTGTGGTGCTGTATCCCCCTTTTTAATAGTCCAAGCTCTTGCCTCAATTTCACCAGCCGTAAAATATGATTGTAATCCCAAGAGATCATATGCCTTTTTTATTAAAGTATTCAACCCAGGTTCCTTTGCCCCAATTTCTTTAAGATATTCTAATTTTTCTGTATCAAGCATTTCAGCTAGTTCGGCTTCAATTTTAGCGCAAATTACCACCGTATCTACATTGTCATTCTCGGGCTTGACCCGAGAATCTAGATTCCCGCTTTCGCGAGAATGACGAGTTAAAGCTTCTTCATCGGTATTTAAAATATAAATGTGGGGTTTTGCCGAAATCAGTTGGAAAGATTTTAGCCAAATTTTTTTATTATCAGAATCAATATTTACTTCACTGGCAGAAATTCCCTTTTCTATTAAAGAAAAAACTTCCTTTGCAAAAATATGTTCTGGTTGTCTTTTACTATCTATCCTTGATTCTTTTTCAAGTGAAGAAACTTTTCTTTGCATTGTTTCTATATCGGCCAGAATAAGTTCTGTTTTTATAGTTTCCTTATCGCTCTCCGAGTTAAAATCGCCCGCGACATGTATAACATTTGAATCGGAAAAATCACGAACCACCTCAGCAATTGCATCACATTCACGAATATGCGAAAGAAATTTATTCCCAAGCCCTTCACCTTTTGACGCCCCAGCAACAATCCCTGCGATATCCACGAATTCAACAACTGCAGGAACGATTTTTTCGGTTTTAACTACTTTAGCTAATTTTCTAAGTCGTTCATCAGGGACAGCGACAATTCCTACATTTGGGTCAATTGTACAAAATGGATAATTCGAAGCTTCCGCCTTATTTTTTGTTAAAGCGTTAAATAAAGTCGATTTCCCGACGTTTGGTAACCCGATTATCCCAATTGATAAACTCATTTTAAATCTCACTTTCTGTATACTTTTTTACCCATCCGTAACTTTTGTGAAGGTGGGTCCCTACATTTGGAAGACCTACAATGCCGATTGATAATCCCATAACGTTAGACATTTTATCATATTTTGTTGTATTGACATAAAAAGTACAGATGCTAATATTTATATATAAGTTAATAATTCTCATGGAGGGAATATGAAAAATTTATTTAAGAAGCATCCGCAGCTACTAGTTTTTTGGGCTGTTCTAGCGTTAGTTTTTATCTCGGTTCTGGCCTTTGTTGGTTATTTATATTTTGATAAATGGCAAAATAAGGACCTTGTTTTAAAAGTTGGTTCAGAAAAAATTACAAAAACTGATTTAAATGAAAAATATTATGGCATTAGTTTAGATGGTGACATTAATGATACCCAACTTGCAGAAAAACTTAAGATAGATGAAGAACAAAGGAATTATTTTTTAGATAATTTAGTTGAAGAATCGTTAGTTCGACAATATGCTGAGGAAAATAATATTTCTGTAACAGACGAAGAAGTTACTTCTTTAGCTGAAAAAGAAGTAACAAATTGGAATATTATCACTGAAGAACAAAAAAGCTATGCATTTAAACAACAAAAAGCAAATCTTTTAAAGCAAAAAGTATCAGATAAAGTTGTTTCCTGGAAAAAAGGTAGATATATTGAAATCAGATTTGACAAACACTTTGTTGTTGCTGATTCACTAACAGCTGAACAAAAAGCCGTAAAAACAGCCACACAAGAAGCAGATATAAAATTTGATAGAGAATATGCAGACAAAATAAAAGATGAAATTTATAAAGGTCTAACAGATGGCACAATGACTTTTGACCAAGCAAAAGAAAAGGTAATTAATGATAAAGTTCTTGATTATAAAGATTCAGATTTTACGCTTGATGTACCATATGTAGAGTTTGATACACTAAACTCTCCTGAAGATGAAAATCTTTTAGAAAGGCCAGATTTTAAAGATATTCTTTCGGTAGCAAAAAAAGGTGTAATCCAAAAACCATTTGTAAGAAAACTTGATTATGGTGATTGGAATAATGGGAAAGTAGATTTTAAAGATTCTTTGTGGACAATATTAGTAGTTGACGAAGAAAAAGAAGGTGATTCTACGAGTTTTAGAAGTTGGACAAATACACAAAAAATGATTAAAGGTGTTCGAAGTTTTCTTTCTGGTTATGAATCAACACCCAAATCAAACAATGTTGCCTATGCTTGGAACCAAACAGCTTGCACATCTGGGAGATATAATGAAGGAACTTCTCACCCAGGAGATTTAATTTCTGAAATAAGAATATTTACAGCCGCAGGGGCAAACTTACCTATAGCTGGTAGTTATTCTTATGCGAAGTTAGGGCCTGGGGCTTATGCATATACAGGATGCCCTTTACTAGGAGGTTACACGGTTGGTAATTATACTGGTTATTCTAGAAGTGAAGCATCGGTAAGCACAGGATGCATGTATAAATTTTCGAGCGTATATTCATCTACTGTAAATCTTTGTTGTTCGGGTAATCATAACCCTCATAAATGGAAATTAGGCAGAGCAAACCCAGAACCTAGAGGACATTTTTATGTAAGATATTATGGTATTTCTACCGGTTCAGCTTGGAGTGGACCATATTCAGGTGAATATGCTGCTGGTTATGGAGAACAATATAGTGATCCAACTGGTGATGGGTTAGATTTTACTATTGTTAATGGTAAAACAATCTATCTTAGAGGCTATTGGAAAGTTGATCCAGCGACAACACTTACAGCCGCATTTAAAACAGAACCTTCAACAGCAGTTAGTGCAAAAACGGCCGGTGCGGTAATTACAGGTACAGGGATTAATTGTGGTACTGATTGTTCGCAATCTTTTAGTGATAATAGTACTCAACAATTAAACGCTACATATAAAATAACAAATACTTCTGGTACATATAAACTTGATCACTGGAATGCTTATATGGATGGGTCTACTTCTCCTACTAGTTATGGAGGTGCTGTTTCTGGTAATATAAATTATTTAAAATTTAATATGGTACATACTTGGAAAGGTGAAGCGGTGTATATTTTTACTCCAGCTCCTCCAATTACAGAAACACCAAAATGTGTAATAGATCTTTCTGTTGTTGACACTTCAATTGAAATAGGAGATTCTACTTTGATAGGTTGGGAGAACGAAAATGTTTCTATCTATACTGCTGTTATTAATATACCTGGTTATAACACAACTAATTTACTAACTACCCCAATTATTAGATTACCAGATTCAGGGCCAGGTTTAGCTGTATCACCTGCTATAAACACAACTTATACTATATCAGGCAGAAATTCTGCTGGAGTTTCTTGTACAGATAGTGTTACAGTAACAGTTGTCCCCCCTCCGGTTGCATTAGAGTGTGAAGCAGCTCCTACTAGTGGTCCAGAACCATTAATAGTTCATGTGTGGATAACAAATACTTCTACCCAATTTGTTTCACCATTTATATTTAATTGGGGGGATGGAACATCTTCTAGTTATGTTGTAGCCCCAACCTATAATGCACCTGCTTGGCATACATATGAATCAAATTCATCTACAAGCTATACAATTAATTTAAACGATAATTCAAGCCCTAAAAAAACTACTACTTGTCCATCAAGTGGGATCATTGTTAGCCCACCTACCGGTGGTAGTGGTGGGGAAGTTGCTCCATAAATCATATAGTAATAAAGTAAATTAATAATTATAATATAGGTTGATATGACATTATTTGGAGGGAATACAAAACATTTCGGTCTCGACATTGGAACCAATGCAATTAGAGTGGTCCAACTCTCGGGGGGTTCTGGCAAATTCACGCTGGATGCATTTGGTGTTGCACAAATTCCACCTGGCTTAACTCAAAGTGATTCCAAACTTGATCAACAAAAAATTGCAAAAATATTAAACGAGCTTCTTAAGAGTTCTCAAATTACCGATAGAGAGGTTGTTTCAGCAATCCCTGGTACTTCGGTTTTCAATGCAGTAGTTAAAATGCCACCAATGTCTCAAGCAGAGCTGGCCAAGGCTATAACATACCAAGCAGAACAAAATATCCCACTAAAATTAGACGAAGTTAAATATGATTGGCAAGTAATTAAGCAAGATCCAGATACAAAAGAATTAACAGTAATGATTATTGCTGCAGCTAAGATAAAAGTACAAAGCCTTATGAATTTATTTGAGAAAGCAGATCTTAATGTTCAGGCCCTAGAAACTGCAACTGTTGCGATGGCCCGTTCTCTTACAAATGAAGCAGACCCTGTTGTTATGATTTTAGATATAGGCTCAACAACTACAGAAATAGCAGTTGTTGAAAAAGGAATTTTAGTCCAAACAAGAAGTTTCCCACTCGCTGGGTTCGCAATGACAAGATCTGTCTCTAAAAACCTTGGGCTAGATATGTCTCAAGCAGAACAATTTAAGGTTAAATTCGGGCTTGCTCAAGATAAACTAGAGGGTCAAGTTTTTAAGGCCATTGAGCCAACTCTTAGGAGCATTTTAGAAGAAGCTGTAAGAAGTATGAAATTTTATCAAGAACAATCAGGCAGTACAGTTCCAAGAATAGTGTTAACAGGGGCTTCTTCAAAGATGCCACTTATGCCCCAATATATAAAAGCTTTTACAGGTACTGAGGTTGTTTTAGGAAATCCCTGGAATAAGGTTTCTTTTAAACAAGAATATAATGATAAAGTTAATGAAATATCAGCCGAATTTGCAACCGCAATCGGACTTGCGATGAGGGAATAGTATTATGTTCAAAATAAATTTAGTACCAGAAGTCCAAGAAAAGAAACAACAAGTTTCTAAATTAAACTACATTACAACAGTTTCATCACTTTCTGTTCTTGGAGTAATTGTAGTGGTTCTTGTAATTATTGGAGGTCTTATCTTAACTAATAAGGGGATGGCATCCGGTGTGGAAAAAAATATATCTTCTGTTAATACAGAACTTGAAAGTTATTCTGATTTAGAAAAAACAGTCTTATCACTTGAAAGTGGTCTAGCGGGGGCAAAAAAAATTCTTGATAATGGTACCCCATGGACTAAATTATTACCTCAAATAGAAAAAGCTACACCCACTGACATTAAATTTACTAAAATTTTATTAGATAATGGTAAAATTTCAGCTAGTTTGGAAGGTAAAGATATAAACTCTCTTGCAAGATTTGTAGAAAGCTTTAAAAAATATAAAATATTTTCAATGTATGGTTCAGGTACTGCTAGCGAAAAACTTCAATTTTATGTAGATAAGACAGACCCAATAGAAATTGTAGTAAAGTCTAGTGGCCAATGGGTGTATCCAATTAGTTTTGATGCAGCAACTGACCATCTCATAGAAATTAGAAATTCTGATGGTGAAGAGATAGATCTAATTACTTACACAGCGGCTGACAAAAAAATTAAATCAGAAAATGGTGGGATTAAAATTGAAGATAAAAATCTTTTTTCAGCTGTGGAAGTATCACAGTATAGAAAAGATGGTACATCCGTCACTTTTGAAGCAACAATGTTATTTGATGGAGCATTAATATGGTAAAAAAAGAAAAAAGTTTATTTGATCAATATAAATATGCTGTGCTTATTGGGGCAGGCTCGTTTGTTGTTGCTCTAATTTTAATATTTATTATCGGTTCTCCTTTATGGAAGGATTTTAAAGAGTCATCAAGGGTTTTAAAAGAAAAAAGAGCTGTTTTACTAAAACTTGAAGAAAAATTAGAAAATCTTAAATCTTTAAAAAGCCAAGAAGAAGAATTAAAACAAAAAAATATTAAAGTAAAAGCAGCTCTTCCAACAGATAAAGACATATCTAGATTATTTATTCAATTTGAAAATATTGCGACTCAAAATGGTTTGTCTATTGATTCTGTAACTGAACAAGGTGCAGTTGGGGCTGTAGCTGAGTCTACTTCTGAAGATAATGTAAGAGCCGTTTCTTATAATGTGACAGGTAATACAAATGATTATAATTCATTGAAAAATGCTTTAGTTAATTTAGAAAAAGCGCTAAGAATATTGAATATATCTAAAGTTGATACTAGTAGTTCTGGGGACAACCTTTCTGTTATTTTAACAGTGTCTTCTTATGTAAGGAGTGATAAATGAAAAAAAATGAAATAATTATATTAATTATCGCAACAATTGTAATTGGCATCTCGGCATTTTTTATGATCAGATTACTTAATCCTACTCCAAAAACAACAACTGAAACAACAGAGGCCGATCAAATAAAATCTATCCCCACAACAATAGATGAAAATACTTTTGAAAGAATAAATAATCTTTCTGATTATGGTGAGCCAAACTTAGACAATATTGGCAAAACCGATATTTTTTCAGGATATTAAAGGGGATAAAATGCTATCAGTAGACCAAAAAAAGTTTGAAGAAGTTCTGGTCAAGCTTAATCTTCTAAATAAAGAGCAGCTTGACCAAGCAAAAATTGAAAGCGTCCGTTCAGGTGCTGATTTGGATGATACCCTTTTAAAATTAAATATTTTACCTGATGAAGATATTGTAAAAGCAAATGCTATTTCTTCTGGGGTTCCTTATGTTGATCTTTCAAGTATTAAGGTTGATCAAAATATTCTAAAAAATATTTCAAAAGAGATGGCTAAAAAATATAGTGCCGTTCCATTTGGATTTTCTGGAAATATGTTAAATGTTGCCATGAATAATCCTAATAATGTACAAATAATTGAATTTATTGAAAGAAGATCAGGGTTCCGAGTAAATCCATATATGGCATCGGTAAGTGGGATAGAAAGAATAATTGACCAATATCAAAATTTATCAGCAGAAGTAGGTGAAGCACTTAAATCAGTTGAGATAGAACCAACCATTAAAACATTATCTGGGAATGGAGAGGTTGGTGATCTTGTTCAGGATGCGCCAGTTACACGTGCAGTAAATACAATTTTAGAATACGCTGCAAAATCAAAAGCATCTGATATCCATATAGAACCTTGGGAAAGTGCTCTTAAGGTAAGGTTTCGCGTTGATGGTATTTTACAAGAAACTATGTCACTTCCGGTTCATATACAGGCGGCATTGATTTCTCGAATAAAAATTTTATCAAATTTAAAAATAGATGAACATCGGGTTCCTCAAGATGGGAGATTTGATATAAATGTTGAAGGACATGAAATCGATATTCGTGTTGCACTTTCACCTACTGTTCATGGTGAAAAGGTTGTAATGAGACTACTGGATAAAAGTGGTGGGGTTATTTCATTAGAAAAATTAGGGATTAGAGGTAGAGCAGAAGAATTAATTAATATGGGGATAACAAAACCACATGGTATGGTACTTTCTACTGGCCCTACAGGTTCAGGTAAAACTACTACTCTTTATGCCATTCTTACTAAAATGAATACTGCAAGCGTAAATATTGTTACTCTCGAAGATCCAGTTGAATATCAGGTCGCAGGGGTAAACCAAATTCAAGTAAATTCTGCTGTTGGTCTTACATTTGCTTCAGGACTTCGTTCTATATTACGTCAGGACCCAAATATTATAATGGTTGGGGAAATACGAGATTCAGAAACGGCTGATCTTGCTATCCAATCAGCTCTTACGGGTCACACAGTTCTTTCTACTCTTCATACTAATTCAGCTTCAGGAGTACTTCCTCGCCTTTTAGATATGGAAATTGAACCGTTTTTAATAGCGTCAACTATTTCTACAATAATTGGTCAAAGATTAGTTCGTGTTCTTTGCCCTAAATGTAAAACTCCTTATAAAGCGACACCATCTCTTTCTGCTGCAATTACTAAGACAGTTGGTGAACTTCTTCCTAAAGATGCTACTACATTAAAATCTTTTGGCTATTCAGTCCCTTTATATGGTGAAAAAGAATTTACAGTTTATAAGCCTGTGGGGTGTGCAGAGTGTAATAATACTGGTTATTCAGGCAGAATTGGGATATATGAAGTGTTTACTATTTCTCCAACAATGGAAAAATTGGTAGTTAACCATGCGACAACATATGAGATTCAAAAACAAGCTGTTTCAGAGGGGATGATTACAATGCGTCAGGATGGATTTTTAAAAGCACTTGAAGGGATCACTACCATAGAAGAAGTTGTCGCCAAGGCTAGTGAAGTATAAAAACATATGAATATAAATGTTGTTAATGTAAAATGTAATTAGATAAATTCGGAGGGGAAATGACAGAATCATCATTAAAAATTGAAACCTTACTTGAACAAGTAGTAAAACAAGATGCTTCAGATCTGCATATTACTGTTGGTGTCCCACCAATGTTAAGAGTTGATGGTGCTCTAAAACCATTCCCTAACCTACCCGCACTCACGGCGCAAGAAGTAGAAAAACTAATTTTTTCAATAGTTGATGATGTTCAAAAAGATATTTTACTAAAAGATATGGAAGTAGACTTTTCTTTTGCTTTTGGTGACGTTGCTCGTTTTCGTGCAAATGCATACCATCAAAAAGGTAATTTGGGGCTCGCTCTTCGTCTTATTCCAACAAAAATTCGAACTCTCGAAGATTTAGGAATGCCAGATGTTGTTAATAAATTTACAGATATTCCAAGGGGACTTGTTCTTGTAACAGGGCCGACTGGTTCTGGTAAATCAACAACGCTTGCTGCAATGATAGACAGAATAAATAACGAAAGAGCAGATCATATTATCACTGTTGAGGATCCAATTGAATATACTCATACTCATAAAAAATCTGTTATAGAACAGCGTGAAGTTCATTATGATACTCGTTCTTTTTCTGCCGCACTTAGAAGTGTTCTTCGTGAAGACCCAGATGTAGTTTTAATTGGTGAAATGAGAGATCTTGAAACAATTGCAGCTGCAATAACAATCGCAGAAACAGGTCATTTAGTTCTCGCAACACTTCATACGAATACTGCCGCACAATCAATTGATCGTATGATTGATGTGTTCCCTCCTCACCAACAACAACAAATAAGAACACAACTTTCCAATATTTTACAAGCTATTGTTTCCCAGAGATTAATCCCTGCAATTGGGGGTGGTCGTATTGCAGCCGCAGAAATTATGGTAGCAAATTCAGCGGTACGTAATATTATTCGCGAAGGGAAAACCCATCAATTAGACGCTGTAATACAAACAGGTGCAGAAGAGGGAATGCAAACAATGGATAGATCTCTTGCGGTTGTGGTTAAATCAGGCAGAATTACTTTAGATGAAGCTAAAAATTTTGCTGTTGATCAAAAAGAACTTGAAAGGTTAATACACGGTTAGAAATGAATTTATATTCTTATGTAGGTAAAGACAAAGACGGTGAAGTCGTAAATGGAGAGATAGAAGCCGAAAATGAAATGGCGGCTGGCCGAGTTTTAAGTTCTCGTGAAATTACACCAATAAGTGTTAGCTCTAATAGAGAAAATGGATTCTCTTTATTAAATAGAGTTTCATTAAAAGAAAAAGTAATTATAATGCGCCAGCTTGCAACTATGATCAATGCTGGACTTCCTATTTCTCAGGCCTTAAAAACACTTGATATGCAAACTACAAAACCATCTATTAAAAAAGTATTACAATCTACAATTTCAGATATTGAAGGTGGTTCTCCATTATCAATCGCTTTTGCACATTTCCCAGAAGTTTTTACACAGATTGATTTAACACTTATTGCGTCCGGTGAAACAAGTGGTTCACTTGATAAAGCTCTTCTTAGGATGGCTGATCAGCTTGAAAAACAACAATCTTTGATAAGAAAAATAAGAGGAGCATTAGTTTATCCGGCTTTTATTTTAGGGGTAGTAGTAGTGGTAGTGATTGTAATGATAGTCTATGTGATGCCACAAATGGACACTCTTTATCAGTCTTTTGATGCAAAACTCCCATTATTAACAAGAATATTTATTTCAGCTGGTAATGGTATGTCAACTTTTGGCCCCTTAGTTTTACTTGCGCTTGTGGGTATATCAGCATATTTTATATTTGCTATAAGAAGACCATTTGGAAGAAAAGTTTGGGATAACCTAAAATTAAAAATGCCAATCATTAATACACTGTTGATAAAATTATATATGGCAAGATTTGCAAGAACGCTCTCAGGCCTTGTTTCTTCTGGTGTCCCACTCCTTGATTCACTTAGTGTAGTTTCTAAAGCTATTGGGAATATAGTTTTTCAAGATATGATTATGGAATCATCAGAAAAGGTAAAATCTGGGATTGCTCTTTCAGAGGCCTTAAAAGAATATCCCCTTATCCCCCCAGTTGTTTCTCAGATGATTTCAGTGGGTGAAAAAACAGGGGAGTTAGACGGAATGCTTTCAAATTTAGCTGACTATTATGAAGAAGAAGTAGATGTTGCCGTAAAATCAATATCGAATTTAATTGAGCCACTTGTTATTGTTGTGTTAGGGGGAACGGTTGCGGTTATTCTAATTGCTATAATGATGCCAATTTATCAAATTGGACAAATTGTTTAGTTATTGACAAGTACGATAGTAGTTTTAAAATATAAGTAGTATAAAAGTGTATAATGAATAAAGTATAATGGTCGCATAATACAGAATACAAAATTCATAATACAAATCTAAAAGGAGGAATTATCAAAATGTTGAACAAAGAAAAAATGTCAGAAAAAAAAGGATTCACACTTATCGAGCTCGTGGTGGTGATGGCAATTATTGCCGTTTTATCGCTACTTATTATTGCAGCAATTACAGCTGCCAGAAGACAATCGACTAATACACAGAGATCAGGTAATGTTAAAACAATAGAAACAGCTCTTGAATCAAGATATTCTAAATGTGGTTCATATTTTAGTGTAAAAACTGGGGTTACAAATTGTGCAGCTATTACAACTACTGATGTGAGTACGGTCGTTGATGGTTTGAAAACAAATGAATTTCTTACTCAAACTCTAAATGGGTTATCATCAACTTCTTTAGCGGGTTATAATTTTGTAACTAAAACAGAAAACTTTGAGATTAGAGCTTGTCCAGTAACATCTGCAACTGATGATACAGAAACAGATTGTACATCAACTGATTCACTCTATACTGCATTAAGATAAAAAGTCACAACTAAAACAGCCGCGAAAAGCGGCTGTTTTTGATATAAAAATCAGTTATAATAAATATATGATTTTAGGGGGAATATTATTTGTTCTGGGGTTGTGTATTGGGAGTTTTATAAACTCCTTTCTTTGGCGTTATCAAGAAAAAAAAACTTTCAAGGGGCGTTCGATGTGTCCTTTTTGCTCCCATAAAATTGTTTGGTATGATAATATTCCTTTAGTTTCCTGGTTTATACTATCTGGAAGATGTAGAAATTGTAAAAAATCAATCTCGGTACAATATCCAGTCGTAGAACTATTAACTGGGATTATTTTTACGATAGTTGGTATATTTTCTACATCAGGAATAAATATATCAAGATGGCTAAAAAATATATCCACCAACTCTGTCATCCTGAGCAGAGCGAAGGATCTAGAATCTATTAAGCTAGATTCTTCGGTTTCCTCTCAGAATGACGCTTTTTTATTATTAATTTTATTTATAATTGTAAGTATTATGATTATGATCTCGGTTTATGATTATAAAACAAAAGAAATCCCTAATGGTTTTAATTTGACGTTTATTATTCTTTCGGCGACTTATCTTTTGGTTAGTTCTATTGGTAATCAATACAATATACATAATACAATATACAATATACTTGCTGGCCTGCTGGCATTTTTATTTTTTTGGTCACTTGCTTATTTTTCAAAAGAAACCTGGATGGGTGGTGGGGATGGTAAATTTGCGCTTGGGATGGGATTACTTTTAGGACCTGCTGGAACATTCTTAGCTATTTTAATAGCTTCTGTTTCTGGATCAGTTTATGGTGTCACAAATATTATTTTAAATAATATAAAATTGAATAGAAAAATAAAATTGAAAATAAATAGTCTTAAATCTGAAATCCCCTTTGGACCCTTTTTGGCTTTAGGTACATTTATTGCTCTAATTTTTGGCCCACAAATAATCAATTTTTATGTTAAAATTATCTTAGGTATATAGACTCGGAGGGTATTATTAAACTAAATAAAAAAGTAAAAAGTAAAAAAACTTTTATAAAGGGTTTTTCTTTGGTTGAACTAGTTGTTGTAATGACGATTATTGCAATTATTTCATTAATTTCTGTTTCTGCACTCCTTGGCTCGAAAAAGCAAGCTATTGTTGATTCGGTTGCAGAAGAATTAATATCAACTCTAAGAGAATCTCAAAATAAGGCAATATCTGTTATGAAAGGTAAAATAGAACCAAGCGTAGCTAGTTGTGAGACGAAAGTGTGGGGAGTTTTAATTGAAAATAACAACTTTAATTTAATCTCTTATAAAGATTGTGACGGGTCTACAATAACTTCAGATCTTACTTTGGTAACTGAAAAAATAAATCTAGCACCATATAATACTGAAATTGTAGTAAATTCTACAACGGTAATTGATTCATTATATGTTTCTTATGCGACCCCTTTTGGGAAAGCTTATATGAGTCAAACTGAATCTACTTGGTTAGAAAAATTATCACCAGTAAAAGATTGGGCCCCTTCATCTCTCTCGCCAATAACTGAAGTAGAAATAACAATTAAATCTTCTGAGGCTGAAAGAAAAATAAAGATAAAACAAAATGGGGATGTTTATGCGCTCTAAAATAAAAGGGATGAGTTTAATCGAGGTTGTTGTTAGCCTTTCACTCTTAGCAATTACTTTTGCGGGGACCATTACTCTTATTGTTGCTGTCACAAATCTAGCTATGATTTCAAGAGAAAAAACGGAAGCTACGGGTATTTTACAAAAAGGGTTATCAAAGGGGGTTGATAGAGCAAAAAATGCTTGTATTGGGGCCAGTTCATATAATGATTCATTAACTGAAAAATATAATTCTGATAAATATACTCTTGAAGTTACTAATTCTGATAGTTTTACAGAACTTAGTTCTAGTAATACGTCTGATAAAATAAATGGCACAAATTTTGTTTTAGTAAAATCTGAGGTCAAATGGAATTATAAAGGACAAGATTACCAAATATCAGCTAATCAATATGTAAGCAAGGTTAAAGAATAATGAAAAAAGGAACAACATTAATTGAGCTTGTAGTTGCGATGGGTATTTTTTCAGTTATTATGACCCTTATTGTTGGTGCTTATATTACTGTTTTAAGAATGAGGTCACTTACGGGGATAATGAGAGAATCACAGCAAAAAATTAGAGTTGCTGAAGAAATGCTTACTCGTTTATCTAGACAGTCACAAAAATATTTGATTTCTACAACAGCCAGTGGTACTGTTTTAGAATTATATTTTAATGTAAACGATTCAACAGACCCAATTACCCCACCCACTGCAACAAAATTTATTTATGATTCCAATTCAAAATCATTAAAAACAACTGATTGCGTTTCTATAATGTCAACAGGTATTGCAACATGTAATTCCTGGGATAATAACCCTCAGGAATTGCTTGGCATCGATAATAAAGTAGAATTAAATAATTTTGTAATTAATAGATATGTAGATTCAAACGATGCTTGGGTAAATAATTCAATAACAGATAGTAGAAGTGGCCTAACAAAACTAAATATAAAAATGTCAGGTGTTATAAATGGATTATCACCATTTTATAAGGATGATTTTTATATAGAAACCGAGGTTATTTTGGAGAGTCTAAAATGAAAAAAGCAATAGCATTACTTTGGACATTAATAATAATTTTAGTTCTTTTAATTATATCCGGAACTATGGCCAGTTATATGATAAAAGAATCAAGAATGGGTATAAACATTGAAGACTCTTCAAAAGCATACGCGTTTGCAAAAAGTGGAATTGAATGGGGGGTTATAAATAAAGGGGAGGCTGTAGGTCCAACTTGTTTTGATTTGGATATTAGTGTTACTGGAGTTGAAGACGTGTGTGTGATGGTTGATGTCCCAAATGGAGACGGGACAAAAATTACTAGTACAGGTAAGGCTAACAATGTTGTTCGTAAAATTGAATATATAATCCAAGATAATAATGCCGAAAAAATTACTCCCTCTGATATTGTTAATAATACTATCATATCTCCGTCAGTTAGTGGTAGCTTTGATTTCCAATTTGATTTCTGGGCTGATAATGCAACTTTTTCTGGTAATTCAGTATTTGGTTTAGATACTTTACCAGGGTCTACTAATCCAAGCCTTTATATAAAATTTGGAAGTGATGGAAAAATTAGTTTAAATCGCAAAGATTCATCTGGTAATGAGGAAACATATGGGAAATTGAGTATTCCCTTAACATCAGATGCTACTCTTATAAATAAATATGCTGAATATCGATTAAAAATAAAATATGTTCACGATAATTCAATCTCTTTGAAACTTTATCAATTTGATAATATTGACAAACATTTATGCGTTGATTATGTAAGCTCAAGTCCCGATATTAATTTTTCTACATTAGCTTCCTTTTATACAAATTCTTCTGGAGTTTCTTATGAAAATCAAACTAGTGTTACCATAGGTGATGGTACATTTATTAAAATTACCGATAGTGTTACAAATAATATTTATATAGATAATATATATTTAACTAGATATCCAGGTACAGGTTTAGCTAGTGGGGGTTCAGTCATTACAATCCCAGTACTAACTTTCCCACCTCCCGCAGAAGGTAAATATTTTATTGCTGCTTATGTTTCAGGTGGGAGTAGTGATAATACTACTTTTGGTTCAAACACAGTATCTGGTAATTTAGGTTCTTGGACATACATTGCAGTAGATAAAAATATTAATTTATCCATAACTGCAAATGCTGGGCTTAATAGTGTTTTTTCTCATTGGGAGAATGATTGTGCCAGTTTTAATAACAATCTAAACTGTACCATTTCAATGGATAGGGACAAGTCATTTATTGCATATTTTGATGAAACAGTTTCAAGTGTAAACCATTTAGTATCAATAGTTACTTCTGGCCAAGGTGAAGTAACTGCGGATGGTATTACTTGTGGGAGTGTTAATACTGATTGCGATGAGCTTTATGGTGAGGGTTCAAGTGTTGTTTTGACTGCAACTCCGGTTGCTGGAAATATATTTTCTTCTTGGGGGGGTGATTGTTCTGGGAATGAATCAATTTGTACTATTACAAATATTACTTCTGCAAAAAATATTACTGCAAATTTTGCACCAGCTGAATACATTTCACTCGATATTGAAATAAAAGAGCAGGGAACTGTTACGGTAGATGGGACATCTTTAATCTGTAATCCACCATCTTGTCATTTATCAATTGTTAAGGGTAGCAATGTTGTACTTAAGGCTACCCCTGCTACTAATTATTATTTTTTCCGTTGGAAAATGGGCCCTTGTGATGGTCTTAGTGAATCAACTTGTTATCTTGGTATAATGAATTATGGTTTATATATGAAAGCTGAATTTAAAAATTAATTGTTGTTTATTTATTCCTTTTCCCATGGAAAGCCTTGTGGACCTCTTGTAACTGTTGATCGGTTACATGGGTATACATTTGGGTGGTTGTGATTGATGAGTGGCCCAGAAGAGCTTGTACAGAACGAATATCAGCCCCATTGATAAGAAGATCTGTTGCAAAAGAATGACGAAGCACATGTGGGGTGACATTTTTTGTAATACCAGCATATTTTGCATATTTTTTTATCATTCTTTGAATACTTCTTTGAGTTATTCTCATATAATCTCCATCATCTTCTTTTACACCTCCATAATGAATAAAAAGTGGTTTCATTTGGTCTTTTCTGAATTTCAAGTATAAAGAAAGGGCACTTGCTGCAGACGAAGATATAAAAACAACTCTGTCCTTACCCCCCTTCCCACGAATAGAAAATTCACGTCTTTCTAGGTTGATTTTATCTCGATCTAAATTTACAAGTTCACTCACTCGTAGTCCGGTTGAATATAAAGTCTCAAATATTGCCGTATCGCGTGCAGCAATATTTTCTTTTTTTTCGAACTTTTGAGGCGCAGCAAAAAGTGCTTCAACTTCTTTTGGTTCTAAAAATCCAATCTGCTTTCTTTTGGCATCTGAAAGTTCAATTTTTTCTGGTGCCAAAGATTCAATATCTCTTTTACTTAAATATTTCAAGAAAGCTCTTACTGCAATTAAATGATAATTTTGAGTTATCTTCTTCATCTGATCATCAGCTAGGCCAGGAAGGCGATTAAGATAAAGTCTGTAAGAACGAATTTTATCGAGAGTAATTTGTTTTGGAGAAACCTCACGCGATTTCCCTTCCTGCATAAAATTAGAAAATCTCTCAAGATAATGTTCATAATTTCTGATTGTGAGTTCAGAATGACCCTTTTCAATCTCACAATATTCTAAAAAATCCTGAATTAGTTCATTTATACTCATATAAATATTGTACGACACAAAAATATTATTCTAAAGTCTAATTTTGTAATACTTTATTAATGTACATTAGTAAAGTATTAGTCATAAATCTATAAAAATGTATGGGGTTTTTTGCGTTCAAATTAAGTGATAGAATAGTTAAGATATGAATATTTTTTGGGCATTAATTTTAGGCATAATTCAGGGACTCACAGAGTTTTTCCCGGTTTCTTCTTCTGGGCATCTTGTTGTTTTACCTTATATATTTAAATTCCAGGATCCTGGTCTTACTTTTGATATTGCTCTACATGCTGGAAGCTTGATCGCAATTTTTGTTGCACTTTTCGCGGATTGGAAAGGTTTAATACTTTCTATTTTTGATAAAACAAAAAAATTTGAGCATAAATTAATATTATTTTTAGTAATAACATCAATTCCGGGGGCACTTGTTGGATATTTTTTAGAAGATAAGGCCAATACACTTTTTAGAAATCCATTAATTGTTGCTTCAACCCTTCTATTTTTTGGTTTACTCCTTTGGGGAGTTGATATATGTATTAAAAATATTAATAAAATAGAAAATATGACAATTCTAAAATCATTTTTAGTTGGATTATCTCAAGCAGTTGCAATAATTCCAGGTGTTTCTAGAAGTGGGGCGACAATTACAGCTGGTCGGGCTCTTGGTTTTTCACGCGAAGCGTCAGTAAAGTATTCATTTCTCGCTGCTGCCCCAATAATTTTTGGAGCTACTATTTTTGGGCTCAGGGATGTTTCTACTGTTGAAATATTTTCATCAACGTGGATATTGGGATTTTCTGCAGCTTTTATTTCATCATTTTTTGCAATCAAATTTCTAACTAAATATGTAAAAAATCATAATTTAAACATATTTTTATGGTGGCGAGTTGCACTTTCATTATTAATTATTATTTTATATTTTATGAGGTAATATGAACGATATTATTAAAACATTACTTATAGCAATGGTTCCAATCGGAGAACTTAGAGTAGCACTCCCGCTCGCTCTAACTACTTTTAATCTGAATTTAATATTAGCTTTTTTAATTAGTGTAATTGGGAATATGTTACCAGTTGTTGTGATTGTTTTTCTTTTAGACCCAGTATCAATTTTCTTATCTAAACATTCTAAATTTTTCAAATGGTTTTTTGAGTGGTTATTTGAACATACAAGAAAAAAACATTCAAAAAAGTTTGAAACGTTAGAAGAGGTTGCACTTGTAACTTTTGTTGCAATTCCACTTCCAATGACAGGTGCTTGGAGTGGCGCACTTGCAGCTTTTGTTTTTGGTATACCACCAAAAAAATCATTACCATTAATTTTTCTTGGTGTTTTAATTGCAGGCGTCATAGTATCAATATTAACTTTAGGTTTAAAAGCACTTTTTTAGGAGGAATGTATGAAAATTGAAGAAAAAAAACTAACAAACGGATCTAAAATTATTGGCGTGAAAATGCCAGGTACGAAATCTGTTATGATTGCTTTTGGTTTTAAAACAGGTTCACGCACCGAGAGTGATGAAATAGCAGGCATTTCACATTTTTTGGAACATATGGTTTTTAAGGGTTCAAAAAAACGACCATCCACTGAACTAATTTCTAAAGCAGCAGATAGTATAGGGGCGCAGTATAATGCTTTTACCGGTAAAGAATATACTGTTTATTGGATAAAAACATCTGTAAATAATTTTGATTTAGCCCTAGATATTGTAGGAGATATGGTCACTCAACCAATTCTTTCTGAAATAGAAATAAAAAAAGAAAAAGGGACAATTATCCAAGAAGCTAAAATGTATGAGGATAACCCAAATATAAATATTTTTGGGAAAATAGAACAAGTACTTTTTGGGAAAAATGAGATGGGTCGTGAAATTGTTGGGTTTATAAAATCTATAAAAGCAACAAATGAAAAGAAAATGAAAGCTTATTATCGAAAATATTATAACGGTTCCAACTGTAGAATTGTTATAGCAGGTGATTTACCTAAAAATTATATTAAGAGGGTTGATACATATGCAAAAATATTACCATCAGGGAAAAATAATAATTGGAAAAAGGTAAATTTCAATAAAAGTAAAACAGAACTTCACACTAAAAAAACAGAACAAGCCCATATTGGTATTTCTATACCCGGTTATAGTGTTAC
Source organism: Patescibacteria group bacterium (assembly GCA_041737595.1). Lineage (GTDB taxonomy): Bacteria > Patescibacteriota > CPR2 > UBA1875 > UBA1875 > JBGSRK01. The sequence goes on along the minus strand of JBGSRK010000009.1, from coordinate 12,064 downwards.
AGATGAAAATCGTCATGTTTTAGTAGTTATTGCGAGTATTCTTGGTGGCTATATGAGTGCGCGATTATTTACAGAAATTAGAGAAAAAAGAGGCTGGGCTTATAGAGTATGGGCTTATACTGAAGAAGCTTCAGATTGTGGTTATTTAGGAGTTTTTGGTGGTGTTAAAAAAGATAAAGCTATTGCATCTCTTGAGATTATTAAAAAAGAGATTTTAAATTTTTCAAAAACAGTTACTGACGAAGAGATACATCGTGCGATCGAAAATATAAAGGGTTCTTCTATTCTCAAATATGATAATCCTGAGGAGGTTGGTAATTATATTATGATGCATTCTTTATTAAAAGATATAATAGAAACTCCACAAGAAATGGTTAAAAAAGTCTCAAAAATCAAAAAAAGTGATATTGTTCAAGTTGCAGAAGAGTTGTTTACCTTAGATAAATTGAGAATTACAGTAATTGGACCCTTTTCAGATAAGAAGAAATTTGTTAAAATACTGGCTTAAAAGGAGAAAAAATGCCAAAACATATAGAAAGAACGTTTGTAATGTTAAAACCTGATGCAGTTCAACGAGGGTTAACTGGTGAAATTATTAAACGTATTGAACAAAGAGGTTTTAAAATTATTGCACTTAAAATGGTTAAACCATCAATTGATCATGTTAACGCACATTATCCATCAGATGAAGCATGGGTAAGGAGACTTGGGGATAAGGGATTTAACACATTTAAAGAGCTTGGGATGGATGCTATGGAAGTGATGGGGACAAATGATAATTTAGAGGCAGGGAAAGAAGTAAGAAAATGGTTAATGGATTATATGACAGAAGCTCCTGTTGTCCCAATGGTTATAGAAGGTGTTTATGCGGTTGATATGGTAAGAAAAATCGTTGGCTCGACTTTACCTAGTAAAGCAGAAATTGGTACCATAAGAGGAGATTATTCTACAGATTCTTCTGGTGCCGCAAACGTTGAAAAGAGAGCGATAAAGAATCTTATTCATGCTTCTGAAACAAAAGAAGAAGCTACACATGAAATTGGTCATTGGTTTTCTGAAGAAGAAATATATGAATGGGATAGAGCTGATCATAAAGTAATGTATTAAATTTGTTTTTTGGCCCCGTAGCTCAGTTGGATAGAGCGAGACACTCCTAACGTCTAGGTCGGAGGTTCGAATCCTCCCGGGGTCACCATTTTAATAATATTACAGATGTTTTAATCGTATTTATCTTTTAAAAATGAACATTTTATAGTAGAATACCTAGGCAAAATGAATAGAATCGATATATATTTTAAGAGCCAAATAACAAAATTTAAAGAAACTATATTAAAAGGTTTTTCAGATACTTATTTTAAGGATAATATTATTCGATATGTTTTATTTTTTTCGGGTATTGTTATTACTGTTGTTTGGGGCTTATCAATTTTTTATTTTAAAATTAGTAATTATATGGTTCCAATAAAATATAATTCTTTTTTTGGAGTTACTAGTCTTGGTTCTTGGTATGATTTATACAGATTACCTGTTTTTTTAACCCTAATCACTTTTTTAAATATATTTCTTTCAAAATCTATTTATAAAAAAGAGAAAATTATCAGCTATATATTAACATCAACAAATATTTTTTTAGGTTTGATTGTAGTTGTACTTATAGTTAATTTTGGGAAGTTACTAGGTAACTAATTATGAAAACTTGGGTAGAAAGTAAATTTTTCCAAAGACTTTTAGAAATAATACCAGGATTTTTAGCTTGGTCATTTATTTTTTCTCCAATTATTCTTGGGATATTTGCTCCAAGCATATTAGCATTTTTTCTTTTAAGTTATGCATTCTATTGGTTAATAAAAAGTTTAAATATTTCTAGACATTTAATTACTGGCTTTATCCATTTAAGAAGAAATATGAAATTGAATTGGCTTAAGATGTGTGAAAGAACTGAAAATATTAAAGAGTTGCAAAAATATTTAGAAAGTAGATACCAAAAAAATAAAAAAAGCCAAAATTATCGTGAAATGCTCGATATCCAAAATTTATCTGGTAAGCAAAAAAAGATCTTAAATTGGAAAGACATAAATCATCTTGCACTGGTTGCAGTATCAAAAGAAAGGTTAGATATATTAGAACCCACTGTAAAATCTTTGCTTGATGCTAATTACCCACAAAAGAAGTTAATTGTTGTTATTGCTGCAGAGGCTGCATATGAAAAAACATTTAAAAAAGATATTAAAATTATCGAGAAAAAATACGCTAATAAATTTTTAGAATTTAGATGGTATTTACATCACGTTAAGGAAGGTGAAGTTGTTGGTAAGGGGCCAAACATGACTAGTGCCATGAGACTTTTTTGGAAAGAATTTAAGGGGAAAATAAATACAGAAAAAACAATTGTTACAAATTTAGATGCAGATCATATTGTACATAAAGAATTTTTTGCAAAACTGACATATTCTTATGTAATAGACCCAAATCGAGATAAAAAAACTTATCAGCCAGTGGCTCTTCTTTTTAATAATATTTGGGATGCGCCAGCAATGAATAGAGTAACCGCCGCTGGTTCTTCTTTTTGGCTTATGACCGAAGCAATGCGCGCATATAGACTTAGGACTTTTGCGGCACATTCACAAACACTTAAAATGTTGCTTTTGACAGATTTTTGGTCAGTTAAAACCATTGTTGAGGACGGTCATCAATATTGGAGAACATATTTTGCACTTAATGGTGACCATTATATGGTCCCGTTACTTCTTCCTGTGTATCAGGATGCAGTTATTGGTGAAAGTCAGTGGCTTTCATTCAAAAATCAATATATGCAGAAAAGAAGGTGGGCATGGGGTGTTTCAGATTTTCCATATGTCGTAACAAAATCGATTGAGCATAAGGAAATTCCACTTCACGAAAGATTATTACAAATATGGAGACATTTTTCTGGTACTTTCTCTTGGTCAACTAGTTCATTTGTTTTGGCTTTAGGTTGGATTCCATTACAACTAAATACAGCGTTTCAAGATACCATTCTTGCTCAAAATATTATGATATATATCTCTCAAATGCTTAGATTCGCCTGGGTTGGACTTTTTGCCAATGTTTGGATATCATTTATCCTTTTGCCAGAAAGGCCAAAAAATTATGGGGCATGGAGAAATATTTTAATGGTTACACAATGGTTTTTTGCTCCCATTACTGCAATATTTCTTAATTCACTCCCAGCACTTGAATCTCAAACAAGATTGATGCTTGGAAAAAAACTCGATGTATTTTGGATCACCCCTAAATTTAGATCAAACCAACCTAAATATAGAAAAGAAAGCAAATAACGTTTATTGACGTTAATTTATTTTGAGAATATACTTAGGTTAGAAGGGTTACAATTATGGATAAAAAAAAGTTTTTTGATCTTTTAAAAAATCTTCAAAATATTATGAGATGTCCTTCATGTTCTGCAATTTATGATGTTTCTGAAATGAAATATGTTGGGAACCATGATGGCCATTTTTTACTTTCAATGACTTGTAACAAATGTTCTCTTCCTGTTTGGGTTAATTTTTATGCCGGGAATAATACTGGGCAAATGCCAATGACTGATTTAACTATTAATGATTTTGAACTTTCTTCAAAAGAACCCATTACAAAAAATCAGGTAATAGAATTTCATAAATTTATTAAAAATTTTAATGGTGACTTTAAAGCTGTTTTAAAATAGTAAAACGGATAAAATCCTTTACCTTTAGAGGATATTTTGATATACTATGGATCGTAATTAATTATGGAAAAAGTAACACTAAAAGCAAATATACGAGCAAATGTTGGCAAGGCGATTCAAACCTTGCGTGCTTCAGGTATGGTACCATGTAACGTTTATGGTAAGGGCAAAAAAAATCTAAATCTTTCAGTTTCTTTACATGATATTGAAAAAATTTTCCGTGAGACAGGTACTACATCAATATTATTATTAGATATTGAAAATGAAGGTATAAAAAATGTATTAATACATGATTTATCTTTTAACCCAGTTACTTCAAAAATTGAACATGTTGATTTTTATGAAGTTTCTATGACAGAAAAAATTACAACAAATGTCCCCCTTTCTTTTACTGGCGATAGTTCAGCCGTAATTGATTTACAAGGTAGTCTTTTAACTAGTAAAGATGAAGTTCAGGTTGAATGTCTACCAGGAAATTTGCCTCACAGTATTGAGGTTGATATTTCTGTCCTTTCCGATTTTGATACTGTAATCCATATCTCTGATATTAAATCTCCTGAAGGAGTAGAAATATTAGATGATCCAGAAGAAACAGTTGTTTTTGTTGAAGCTCCAAGAAGTGAAGAAGAAATGGCTGAACTAGAAGAACCAGTAGAAACACCAGAGATGCCTGAATCTGAACAAGGCAGTGAAGAATCAACTGAATCTAATGAAGAAGCGACCGAAGAGGAAAACAAAAAAGAAGAAAAAGAATAATAATAAAGACCTACACGTAGTAAAAAGTGTAGGTCTTTTGTATAATAAATCTATGAATAAAATAAAAATGTGTTTAACAAATTTCTGGTCTTTTCTAAAAAAACATAAATGGTCAGTAGGTCTTGTTCTAACAGCATTAATTATTGGGGGATTTTTTATTTGGGACAGTTTTTCTGCTTCCGGTTTTACGCCTTCAGATATAATTTTAAAACAGAAACCTAAAGACACACGTGTTCACGCACCACTTTCTGGTAATTTAGTAACAGAAGAATTAGCCGAAAGAAGGCCGATTGCCGTTGTTGTAGAAAATCACCCAGATGCAAGACCTCAATCTGGCTTAAATTCTGCTTCTTTAGTTTATGAAACTTTCGCAGAAGGCGGGATAACAAGATTTTTAGCATTTTTCCAAGAAAATGAACCTAAAGAAATTGGGCCAGTGCGTTCTGCAAGAGTATATTTTGTAGAATGGGCAACATCATATAGAGCAATTTTTGCACACGTTGGTGGAAACATTGAAGCACTTGAGATGATACCAAAATTGAATATAGAAGATGTTAATCAATTTTATTTTAGTAAGTATTTTTGGCGCGACAACACTAGATATGCACCACATAATGTATATACAACAATACAAAAACTATATGACGCTGTAAAATCAAAAAATAAAGAAACGACAGATAAGAATATTTCTTCATTTGTATTTAAAAAAGATATAGAAAAAGAAAAAAGACCAATTGCGAATAGTTTTACAGTATTTTTTAACCAAAGTTACGCCGTAACATATAATTATTTACCTGAAGATAATTATTATTATAGAAATATGCTTAAATCCGCGCAAAAAGATAAGACAAGCGGAGAACAAATAAAAGCAAAAAATGTGATAGTTTGTTATTCAGATTTTAGTTATGGGAAAACAAAAATTGGGGAACAAAAGACTATAATTAGAACAACAGGTTCTGGTACCGCAAATTTTTTTATTGATGGGGTTAAGACAGAGGGGAAATGGAGCCGTATAAATTCTTCAAGTATTACCAGGTTTTATAATACTGATGGCACTGAATTAAAATTAAACCCAGGAACTACATGGGTTGAGTTTGTCCCACAGGGAACTCAGGTATACTAATATGCAAAGCTATTCATTAAAAGAAATCCAAAAAAACTTTAATATACCAGTAAGAAAAATAACTTTTTTAATTAGAAATGGTTTTATTGACCCAATTATTAAAGAAGAAAAAATTCTTATTTCTGAACTAGAAGTTAATAAATATTTAGGACTTTCAGAAAAGGTACGTAAAAAACATCATGTTTCATATCTTAAAACACTGGGGCCAGGTTTAATCACTGGGGCATCGGACGATGATCCTTCGGGGATAGGAACGTATTCTATGGTTGGTGCGCGTTATGGACTTGGTCTTGCTTGGTTAGCTATATATTTACTTCCAATGATGACTGCAATACAAGAAACTGTTGCAAGAATTGGAATCATAACAGGGAAAGGTCTTTCTGGTACACTTGGAAAATATTATGGCAAGAAGATATTATATCCATTAGTTTTTTTATTGGTTATTGCAAATACTATAAACATTGGCGCTGATATAGGTGCTATGGTTGCAGCTTTTCAATTAATTTTTCCAATAAAATTTTATATAGGCGCAATATTGCTAACTGCATTTATGATAATCCTTGAAGTCGCATTCAGATATCATAATTATTCAAAAATATTAAAATGGCTTACCTTATCTGTTTTAGGATATATAATTACAGGCTTTATTATTAGCCCAGATTGGATAGCAGTAGCAAAAAGTATGGTTATACCAAAAATTGAATTTAATTTAGCATTCATTGCCGCAATGGTTGCTGTAATGGGGACAACTATTACTCCTTATTTATTTTTTTGGCAAGCATCAGAAGAAATAGAAGAAGAAAGAGATAAAAAAATACTTTCTGATAATCGAACAATTGTTCTAAATAGAGAAATAAAAGAAATGAGAAAAGACACTTTCGCGGGAATGTCTTATGCTAATATTGTATTTTTATTCATTATTATTACTACGGCATATGTCTTAAATCGTAATGGCATAACAAACATTGAATCAGCTGCCCAAGCAGCAGAAGCTTTAAGGCCTTTCGCGGGTAATTTTGCAACTATACTTTTTGCTGTTGGTATATTTGGGGTTGGACTTCTTGCAGTCCCCGTGCTTGCTGGTTCTTCGGCATATGGTATTTCTGAACTTTTTAGTTGGAATGAGGGACTTTCAAAAAAATTTAGTAAAGCGCGCGGATTTTATGGAGTAATAATTGCATCTATGTTAGTAGGTCTTTTAATGAATTTTTTTGGTATAAATCCAATTAAAGCATTGTATTTTGCAGCTATTGTTAATGGTATAATTGCACCTATTTTAATGTATTTTATTTTTAAGATTGGCCGTGATAAAAATATTATGGGGAAATTCGTTAATCCAACATGGGTTAATATTTGGGGGACAATCTCTACATATCTAATGGGCTTTTCTGCTATTCTTATGTTCATTCTATATTTCTTGGGTAAATAATTTATACTCATCTTGTACAAAATATGTAGACAAGATATATTTTTTGCGCTATAATAACGGCATAATAGCTAAAGGGGGAGCTCAGTTAACTACCCTTGGCACCGTGAGGATAAGTGAGCAATAATTAGGTAGCCCCGACCCTCCTAATTATATTAAATGAAGCGTCGGGGGAGATAAATATGTTAGAAAAACTTTTTGGGTCAAGAACAAGAGTAAAGGTGTTGGCACTTCTTTTAAATAATTCAACGCGCTCATATTATGTTAGAGAAATAACTAGAAAAGTTGGTGAGCAAATAAATTCAGTTCGTCGTGAACTTGCAAACTTAAAAGCAGTTGGTTTAGTCAGATCAAACGCAAAAAATGGAAAAGTATATTTTCAGGCAAATACTAAATCTGATATTTTTCCTGATTTAAAGAAAATCTTTAGCAAAATTTCAAGAGAATCAGCAGTAGAAAGTCAACTTGCAGATAAATTAAAATTAATTGGTTCTATTTCTTACGCATCTTTGCTTGGATATTTTGTTCAAGATGCAGGTTCCGCCGTTGATTTATTTATAGTTGGGGATGTAGACAAAACAAAATTAAAACCACTTATAAAAGATCTTTCAGAAGAAGTTGGGCATGAAGTTAACTTTACTATTATGACACCTGAAGAATATCAAGAGCGAAGAGTTGTTTTTGATCGTTTCTTAACTGAAATACTTTCTGCTCCTAAGATTGTTGTGGTAGACTATTTAGGGATATCAAAAGAAGAATAATAAAATTTAATTCTAAAAAATATCCTTTTAATTAAATAAACCAAAAAGAGGCAACAATGGAAAGAAAAATAATTTTTGATTTTTCTGTAAAATCTGTATTTACTGTTGTTTTTGGTTTAATACTTTTATGGTTGATGTTTTATTTAAGAGAAATTATTGTTTTATTTTTTCTTTCATTTATTTTAGCAACCGCACTTGAACCTATTGTAAATATGTTAGGCAAAAAGGGCGTTCCACGATGGGCAACAATTATTGGGATAATTTTCATTATTGTTTTTGGCCTTTATGGTTTATTCCGTTTAATAGTTCCCCCAATGACAATTCAGGTTAACCATTTAATTGATAACCGGCACATTATAACGGAGAGAGCCGTAAATTATTTAGATAGTGCTCCAGAAGCAGTTAGAAATGCAGTTTATAATTTTTCAAATAGCTTTCCGGAAAAAATAACCAAGTATTCATCATCAATAAATGTTGTTGATAACGCTCTTGGTATATTTTCCGGGTTTTTGGGTTTTGTTACTGTTATAGTAATTTCCTTCTACCTTTTAATTGATAACAACTCGATGGAAAATTTTATAAAGGATTATTGGCCAACCAACAGTAAAGAAAAAGCAGTAAGAATATTTAGTCAAATTGTTGAAAAGATTAGTCTTTGGGCTAGAGGTCAATTAATTCTTTCTGGTTCTATTGGCGTTTTGACCTTTTTTGGGCTTACTGTTCTTAATGTTGATTATGCTCTTACCCTGGCATTATTTGCAGCAATAACAGAACTTTTACCAGTTATTGGGCCATTTATTGGGGCAGCCCCAGCAATTTTTATTGCATTTACTATTAACCCAGTTTTGGCCTTATGGGTTGCACTTTTATACCTTGGTATTCAACAGTTTGAAAATCACGTTCTTGTTCCACAAGTAATGAAAAGAGCAGTTGGACTTTCACCTGTAATAATTATTTTTTCAATTTTAGTTGGGGCAAAGTTACTTGGCATTATTGGTATTATTATTGCGGTTCCGGTTGCGTCAGCTGTAGGGGTTCTGATAAAATCAACAAAGAAAAAGGAGGCTTAGTTTGGAAATCACTTATTTCGGTCGTTCATCATTTAAAATTCAGGGTAAAGAGATCACTATTATTACAGACCCATTTAATTCTGAGAAATCATCAGTTGGGAAGCCTTTCCCAAAAGTTGAGGCGGATGTTGTTACAATTTCACACGATCACGATGATCATAACTATAAAAATGGCATTAAGGGAGATTTTATTTGTTTTGATTCACCAGGGGAATACGAAATTAAAAATACTGAGATAATAGGCATTAACAGTTCTCATGGTGAAAAATATGGAATCAATACAATTTTTGTATACAAAATTGATGGGATTAATTTTTGTCATTTAGGCGATTTGGGGGCAGAGCTTAGTTCTGACCAATTAGAAAAGATTAATGGGGTTGATATTTTAATGGTCCCGGTTGGGGGTGCTGGCTATACGCTGGACCCAAAAGGAGCCTCAAAAGTTATCTCAGAAATAGGCCCCAAAATAGTAATACCTATGCATTATCAAGACGGTAAAAAAGAATTGGAGCCGGTTGAAAACTTTATAAAAGAGATAGGTAAAGAACCAAAGATAGTTGATAAATTTAAGATTCAAAAGAAAGACTTACCCGAAGAGCTTGAAGTTATAATAATCAAATAATATTTTTATTCTCTTGGACGATATTGGAGAGCTTCAGCAATGTGGCTCTCTTTTATTTCAGTTGATTCCTCGAGATCTGCAATGGTCCTTGCGAGTTTTATCATCCGGAAATATGAGCGTGCCGAAAGGGATAATTTTTCTGCAGCCGATTTAAGAAGTAAAATTGCCTCAGAGTTGATATTTGCAAGTTCTTCAATCTGTTTTTGTGTCATTTCAGAATTTGTTTTAGTTTTAGTGTTTTTATACCTATTATTTTGTATTATCCGTGCTTTTTGAACCTGCTCTCTTATATTATTTGAATCATCCCCTTTGGTTTTTGTGGTAAGTTTTTCTATTTCAACTCTAGGAACAGTAATGTGAATATCAATTCTGTCTAATAGTGGCCCCGAAATCTTTTTTTGATATTTAGAAATTTGGCTTGGAGTACAAATGCAATTTTTTCGATCGTCACCCAAAAATCCACATGGGCACGGATTTTGAGATGCGATTAAAAGAAACTGAGCCGGAAAAGATACAGACCCTGCCGCTCTTGCGACATTTACAACCCCATCTTCGAGTGGTTGTCTTAAAACCTCAAGAACAGAACGTGAAAATTCTGGCAGTTCATCTAAAAATAATACACCCCGATGTGACAGGGTTATTTCTCCGGGTTTTGGCATTCTCCCACCACCCACTAATGAGATATCTGATGATGTATGATGTGGGCTACGGAATGGTCGGGTGCTCACAAGCTGATTTGTTTCATCTAAAAGACCAGAAACTGAATATATTTTAGTTACTTCAATAATTTCTTCAAAATCCATTTTAGGTAAAATTCCAGAAAGCGTTTTTGCAAGCATCGTTTTGCCACTTCCTGGAGGCCCTGAAAATAATATATTATGTGAACCAGAAGCAGCGATAAGGAGCGCTCTTTTTGCATGTTCTTGACCTTTAATTTGCGCGATATCATTTTCTATTAAAATCTTTATTTCATCTACTTTTGGACCGCTACTTACTATAGGTTCAATTTGTGTTTCGCCTTTTAGGAAAAATAATAGTTCTGAAAGATTTTCTATCGGATATATTTCAATACCCGCAATAATACTTGCCTCATCTAAGTTGAATTTTGGAATAAAAACTTTTTTGATACCTACTCTTTTTGCGAAATGGACTACAGGCAAAATGCCATTCGTGTGTCTAAGCCTTCCATCAAGCGCGAGTTCACCTACAAATAATGAATCAGAAATATCCGCATTTATTTGTTCAGAAACAGCCATTAACGCGACAGCTATTGGGAGGTCAAAAGAAGGGCCTTCTTTTTTAATATCGGCAGGGGCTAGATTTACTGTTATTTTTCGATCTGGGAATTTGAACCCAGAATTTTTAACTGCAGATCGGACTCTTTCGCGTGATTCTTCAACCGCTTTATCAGGGAGGCCAACAATAGTAAAACCAGGAAGACCATTAGAAAGATCAGCCTCGATTTCGACTGGCAGAGCATCAAGCCCAAAGGTTGTAGCGGTTTTTACTTTTGCAATACTCATAATACTTAAGTTAATATATCATAACTAAAAAACTTATGTTAGTATAATTTTATGCCAGCAAGAAATATATTAAAAATTTATGTTGAGGGTGGCATTTACCACATATATAATCGCGGCGTAGAAAAGCGTGATATCTTTATTGATGATTCAGATTATAAATATTTCCTCTGGCTCCTAAAAACATATCTTACGCCACTTAGTCACCAAAAAGGGTGGCACCCTTTCGAGGGTGCCACCCTCAAGGCAGGGGCATTCACAGATGAGATTGAATTAATGGCGTATTGTCTTATGCCAAACCATTTTCATTTATTGATCAGACAAAAGAATAAGGATTCTATGCCTCTATTTATGAAATGTGTGATGACGAATTATTCAATGTACTTCAATAAGAAATATGACAGGGTAGGCACTCTATTCCAGGGGAGATATAAAGCAATACTTATAAATGATAATAATTATTTATTGCACTTAACTCGTTATATACATCTTAACCCTGTCTCAAAAGGGTCCGCCCCTTTCGAGGGACGGACCCTTAGAAGAGAACTGAGAGAAGGGTGGTCGAGTTATGGGGAGTATTTAGGGTTAAGGAAGATAAAATGGGTGAAGCCGGATTTTATTTTAGATCTTTTAAATCAAGGAGTTGGTACATATGGGGATAAAATTAGTTCTTATAAGGATTTTGTGGAAAAATATAGCAAAAATTCAGTTACTGTCTCTGATGTTACTTCTTACACTGCTAAAGTAAGAGTCACTGTCACTAAAGATGTTGAAGCATCTGTCACATTTGGTAACCAAGGTAAGTTTGGTAATAAAGCTGGATCTGCTTCAATCTCTAAAACACATGAAATTAAACTTGAAAATCTTGAAGATGCCTCAACCTATACTTACTATGTTGATGTAAAAGATTCTGTTGGTAATACTGCCAGATCTGAAACAAAATCATTTACTACTCCAATGGATAAGACAGGTCCTGTTATAGAACAAGTAAAGATAGATATCCTCCCACTTGGTGAGAGTGATGAATATGCTCAAGCTATCATCTCTTGGAGCACTGATAAACCTTCTAGTACTAAAGTTGAA